>NZ_JBFBOP010000027.1:0-1136 GCF_040686395.1 Microbacterium sp. NPDC080220 | reverse complement strand
TAAGGAACTCGGCAAAATGCCCCCGTAACTTCGGGAGAAGGGGGGCCATCCACTTATACGGACTTGCTCCGGAAAGGGTGTGGTGGCCGCAGAGACTAGTGGGTAGCGACTGTTTACTAAAAACACAGGTCCGTGCCAAGTCGCAAGACGATGTATACGGACTGACGCCTGCCCGGTGCTGGAAGGTTAAGAGGACCGGTTAGCCGCAAGGCGAAGCTGAGAATTTAAGCCCCAGTAAACGGCGGTGGTAACTATAACCATCCTAAGGTAGCGAAATTCCTTGTCGGGTAAGTTCCGACCTGCACGAATGGCGTAACGACTTCCCAACTGTCTCAACCGCGAACTCGGCGAAATTGCATTACGAGTAAAGATGCTCGTTACGCGCAGCAGGACGGAAAGACCCCGTGACCTTTACTACAGCTTGGTATTGGTGTTCGGTGTGGCTTGTGTAGGATAGGTGGGAGACTATGAAGCGGTGACGCCAGTTACCGTGGAGTCGTTGTTGAAATACCACTCTGGTCACTCTGGATATCTAACTTCGAACCGTAATCCGGTTCAGGGACAGTGCCTGGTGGGTAGTTTAACTGGGGCGGTTGCCTCCCAAAAAGTAACGGAGGCGCCCAAAGGTTCCCTCAACCTGGTTGGCAATCAGGTGGCGAGTGTAAGTGCACAAGGGAGCTTGACTGTGAGACTGACAGGTCGAGCAGGGACGAAAGTCGGGACTAGTGATCCGGCAGTGGCTTGTGGAAGCGCTGTCGCTCAACGGATAAAAGGTACCTCGGGGATAACAGGCTGATCTTGCCCAAGAGTCCATATCGACGGCATGGTTTGGCACCTCGATGTCGGCTCGTCGCATCCTGGGGCTGGAGTAGGTCCCAAGGGTTGGGCTGTTCGCCCATTAAAGCGGTACGCGAGCTGGGTTTAGAACGTCGTGAGACAGTTCGGTCCCTATCCGCTGCGCGCGTAGGAAATTTGAGAGGATCTGACCCTAGTACGAGAGGACCGGGTTGGACGAACCTCTGGTGTGCCAGTTGTTCTGCCAAGAGCACCGCTGGTTAGCTACGTTCGGGATGGATAACCGCTGAAAGCATCTAAGCGGGAAGCCGGCCTCAAGATGAGATTTCCATACCTTCGGG
>NZ_JBFBOP010000026.1:0-1417 GCF_040686395.1 Microbacterium sp. NPDC080220 | reverse complement strand
GGCCGCGTCCGTTTGAGTGGTGGTCTTTCGCTTCGTTGCGATGATCAGCTGTCGTTAGTTTAGGCGGCGGTGATCTCGGGGAGTATCACCGCCTCGTCGATGGTGGGGGTGGTCGCGGTGAGCTCGGTCATGGAGGCTTCGGAGAAGTAGCGGCGGTCGGCGGCTTCCCATTCGTCGTGTTGCTCGACGAGGACGGAGCCGGCCAGGCGGAGCAGGGCGGCGTTGTTCGGGAACACGCCAACGACGTCGGTGCGGCGCTTGATCTCCCGATTGAGGCGTTCCAGCGGGTTCGTGGACCAGATCTGTCGCCAATGCCGGGCGGGGAACGCTTTGAACGCGAGGATGTCGTCACGGGCGTCGGTGAGCATCACGGCGGTCTTGGGGTGGACGCGCTCGATCATGCGCACGACTTCGTCGAACTGGGCATCGATGTGCTCGGCGTCGGGTTGGGCGAAGATCGTGCGGATCACGCTGGCGACCATCTCCTGCCGGCCCTTCGGGAGGGCGGTCAGGACGTTGCGCATGAAGTGGACGCGGCAGCGCTGCCAGGCGGCGCCCTGCAACACGGTCGCTGCGGCCTTCTTCAGTCCGGCGTGGGCGTCGGAGATCACCAGCTTCACCCCGCCCAGACCTCGTGTCTTCAACGAGCGCAGGAACTGCTTCCAGAACTCCTCGGTCTCGCTGTCTCCGACATCGAAGCCCAGCACGACCCGCCGCCCGTCAGCGGCGACGCCGATCGCGACGACGACCGCCTGGGACACGACACGGTGGTCGATGCGGACCTTGCAGTAGGTCGCGTCGAGGAACACGTAGGGGTAGGCGATGTCAGACAGCGAGCGGTCGCGGAACGATGCGACCTCGGCGTCGAGCCCTTGGCAGATGCGGGACACCTCGGACTTCGAGATGCCAGTGTCAGCGCCGAGCGCTTTGACGAGGTCATCGACCTTCCGGGTTGAGACGCCGTGGAGGTAGGCCTCCATCACGACCGCGAACAAGGCTTGGTCGACCCGGCGGCGCCGCTCCAGCAGCGACGGGAAGAACGACCCCTGCCGCAACTTCGGGATCCGCAACTCCAGATCCCCAGCCGTGGTCGACAGCACCCGCGGCCGGGAACCGTTGCGGGTAGTCGTGCGCTCGCTCGTGCGCTCGTAGGGGGCGGCGCCGATGAATGCGGCTGTCTCCGCGTCGATCAGCTCCTGGTAGAGCCGCTCGGTCGCGGCTCGGATGCGGTCGGTGGTGCCGGTGAGCTTCAGTTCCCCGAGCAGCTCGAGGAGGGCAGACTGGTCAAGAGCCATCGTGCGGTGTCGTCTTTCTGTGTGAGTTCTTGGTCGTTCTCACTGACCATCGCACGATGGCTCACCCCGTCGCGGTCACGACGCCGCGGGCCCGAAAGACCACCACCCCGCGGGACTCCAGG
>NZ_JBFBOP010000025.1:0-1441 GCF_040686395.1 Microbacterium sp. NPDC080220 | reverse complement strand
ATCGGCTGCTTCCTTGATGCCGCACTCCATCGAGATGTAGAACTCATCTCCCGCGACACCCTGCACGAACGCGATGTTGTACGCATCATCACCACCATCACCGCCGTCGCCGCCGGCAGGCGTGCCGCCGGTCGAACATCCGGCCAGTGCGAAGGTCGTCGCCGCTCCCAGCGCGACGAGCCCCAGAGCAGGCTTGCTCCACTTCATCGTGATTCCCCATTCTCTCTTGGTGGTGTTGGTCGGCCGCGCGTCAACCGCGCCGGCCTCCGCTGGCGAACTTGCGCCAGAGGCTCTGGGTGTTGCCGCGGGTCGCCGCGGTGCGGCGCACCTGGTCGACGTAGACGGCGGTGATCAACACGGCGCCCACGGCGACCTGCTGCCAGAACGGCTGCACGCCCGTGATGACGAACCCGTTCTGGAGGACGGCCGGGATGAACAGGCCCACGACCGTCCCGGCGATGGTGCCGATGCCGCCGAACAGCGAGGTGCCGCCGATGACGACGGCCGCGATCACGTTCAGGTTCGTCTGCGACTGCCCGGCGATCGCCGTGGTCGAGAACTGTGCGAGGGACAGGATGCCTGCGACACCGGCCAGGCCGCCCGAGAGGGCGTAGATCTTGATGAGCTGCGCATCGACTTTCACGCCCACGCGACGCGCCGCGATCTCGCTCGAGCCGACCGCGAGGGTGTAGAGCCCGAACCGGCTGTAGCGCAGTGCGATGCCGCCGATGAGGATCACCACGAGGGCGATCACGGAGATCGTCGGGATCGTGCCGAACACGTTGCCGTAACCGATCGTGGTCGTGAGCACCGATGGCACCGAGCGGACGTCGACACCGCCGGTGAGGATCTGCGCGAGACCCAGGGTGATGCCCAGGGTGCCGAGCGTGACGATGAGCGGCGGGATCTTCGCCTTCGCGATCAGGAAGCCGTTGAAGATGCCCCAGAACAGGCCCGATGCAATCGCGACCAGGATGCCGACGATCGCCGTTCCCCACCCGTCGCCGCCCATCGTGCGCATGACCATCGCGGCGACGACGCCGGAGAAGACGAGGACCGATCCGATGGACAGGTCGATGCCGGCGGTGATGATGACGTAGGTCATGCCGACCGCGAGCACGGCGAGGATCGACGCGTTCTGGATGATGAGGCGGAAGTTCGACCACTGCGCGAACGTGGCCGGCTCGAGGACACTGAACACCAAGACGATCGCGACGAGCACGAGGAAGATCTGGAAGGCCTGCGCCTTGACGAGGCGCTTGACGACGCTCTCCTGCTGGTCGACGATGGCGCCGATCGCGACGGTCTCGGTGCGGGGCTTGACGGCGGTCACAGCGTGTCCCCCTTGGTGTCGGTGTTGCGGGTGACGGCGCCGGTCATGAGGCCGACGAGTTCTTCCATCGAGGTGTCGTTGGAGGCGATGTTGGCGACGCGGGTGCCG
>NZ_JBFBOP010000024.1:0-1505 GCF_040686395.1 Microbacterium sp. NPDC080220 | reverse complement strand
CGGCACCCGCGTCGCCAACATCGCCTCCAACGACACCTCGATGGAAGAACTCGTCGGCCTCATGACCGGCGCCGTCACCCGCAACACCGACACCACGCCCGCAGCCGATCTCACGCCCGACGGTGATGCGGTCGAGGTCACAGCGATCGAGCAGGAGGCAGACCGATGAACTCCATCAAGCCCCGCACCGAGACGGTCGCGATCGGCACGATCGACACCCCGAAGGGCGGCTTCCTCACCGGGCTCCTGAAGGCGCAGGCGTTCCAGATCCTGCTCGTGCTCGTCGCCATCGTGCTGGCGTTCTGCGCCCTCGCGCCCGACACGTTCGCGCAGTGGTCGAACTTCCGCCTCATCATCCAGAACGCGTCGATCCTCGCCGTGCTCGGCGTCGGGATGACGTACATCATCATCACCGCCGGCATCGACCTCTCCATCGGCTCCGTGCTCGTGTTCTCGGGTGTCGTGTCGGCCATGGTGATGCGCGAACTCGGCGGTCAGGGCTGGGGTGTGGCGACCATCGGCATCCTCGTGTCGATCGCCTCGGGCATCGCATGGGGGCTGTTCAACGGCTTCCTCATCGCGAAGGCGAAGATCCCGCCGCTCATCGTCACCCTCGGCTCACTCGGAATGGCGCTCGGTCTCGCGCAGATCCTCACCGGCGGTGTCGACGTCCGCTCGGTGCCATCGGTGCTCACGACCACGATCGGTTACGGCAACGTGTTCGGGACCATCCCCACGATCTCGGTCATCGCCCTCGTGTTCGTGGTGGTCGGTGCGATCGTGTTGCACTTCACCCGGTTCGGCCTGCACACGTATGCGGTCGGCTCGAGCGAGCTCGCCGCCCGACGCGTCGGTGTGAAGGTCGACCGGCACCTGATCGCCGTCTACACGCTCTCGGGGGGGCTGGCGGGTGTGGCGGGCATCCTGTCGCTCGCACAGTTCTCGACGACCGCGATCGCCGGGCAGTCGCAGACGAACCTGAACGTGATCGCGGCCGTCGTCATCGGCGGGACCTCGCTGTTCGGGGGGCTCGGGACGATCTTCGGCACCGTCGTCGGTCTGTTCATCCCGGCCGTCCTCCAGAACGGGTTCGTCATCACGGGCGTGCAGCCGTTCTGGCAGCAGGTCGCCGTGGGCGCCGTCCTCATCACCGCGGTCTACATCGACCAGGTGCGCCGCACCGCAGCAATGCGCGGCAACACCCAGAGCCTCTGGCGCAAGTTCGTCAGCGGAGGCCGGCGCGGATAGCGCGCGGCCGAGATCCCACCACCAACAGAAGAAACGGAATCACAATGAAGTGGAGCAAGAAGGCCATCGGCCTCGCCGTGTTCGGTGCCAGCGCAACCCTCGTCCTCGCGGGCTGTTCGACCGGGACCGCCCCGGGTGGCACCGGCGGTGACGGCGGTGACAGTGGTGATGATGCGTACAACATCGCGTTCGTGCAGGGTGTCGCGGGAGATGAGTTCTACATCTCGATGGAGTGCGGCATCAAGGAAGCAGCCGAT
>NZ_JBFBOP010000023.1:0-2034 GCF_040686395.1 Microbacterium sp. NPDC080220 | reverse complement strand
CACTGAGCATCCGAGAGCACCTGAAACCGCGTCACGACCTCAGACTCTCAGCGCGCCGCCGAACTATTTGTCAGACACGCCCTAGGTCGCGACGGCGGCACGACATGGGAGCCGGTGGCCTTCACGGGCGAGAATGACTTCCACGTTCTCACCGCCGCACCGGACGCATCATCGCCACGACGCCCGACGGGCCTCAGGTCGGTATCGACCAAGGGCGACGTTCGGACCGCTGCCAGACAGCCCGACCATGTCCCTCATCGCTGTGTCCCCGGACGGCCAGCAACTGATCGGCGTGGGAAGCAAAGGCAGCTCGGAGAGGAGCACGACCCGCGATCTATCGTGGCGAAACATCGGCACGGCGCACGGCTCCGCGCAGGCATTCGCCATTACCGACGCTGGCGACATCCTCATCGTCGATGACAGCGGACCCAGCCAGCTGTTCTCCACTTATCGAAAAATTACAAGCCCCTCCGTCCATCCTCGACCTCGCTTTAGCGTGACCGCATTGGGGGAAGTGCCCCCGAAGAAGGAAGAGCCGCCATGACTGTTGCAGATCACATGCTCGCCACCCACCCGAAAGTCGGTTTCGCCGCAGCACAGGACGCCCTTCTGCGCTGTATCGAGGCGTGCGTCGAATGCGCCCAGGCATGTACCGCCTGCGCAGATGCATGCCTCGGAGAAGACATGGTCGCGGAGCTCGTCACGTGCATTCGGAAGAACTCCGACTGCGCAGATATCTGCGCCGTCACCGGTGCAGTGCTTTCCCGCCAAACCGTGCCGGATGTCGCGACAGTTCGCGCCTTGCTCGAAGCCTGCCGCACCGCCTGCGCATCCTGTGCCGCCGAGTGCGAACAGCACGCAGGCATGCACGAGCACTGCCGCGTGTGCGCCGAATCCTGCCGCCGCTGCGAGCAGGCATGCACCGACCTTCTCGCCGCTCTATAAGTCGACCAGGTTCGCAGTCGCCCAGTGAACACGACCTGCCATTGGCGGTCGCTGACGGGACGCTAGATGTCGCCATCGCCCCCCCGTCACTGTCGCCGCATCCGCTCCCATCCGAACAGGAGACGTCATGAGCTCGAACGACCACCACGACCCCCAGCAGAACGACCGAAGCGCAGCGACCGGCGATCACAGCCAACAAGGTCACTCCACGCCCTGGAAGATGTATCTGCGATTCGGGGCGATGATCCTCACCGGAATGGTTGTCATGTACTGGGTGATGTTCGTCGGCTCGTGGGAGTGGAGCCACGTCCGCTTCAGCGAAAGCCGCGTCTTCATGGCCCTGACCATGGGCGGTGCGATGGGGTTGGTGATGCTGGCGTGGATGCTCAACATGTACAAGAGCGTCAAAGCGAACATTGCCGTCGCCACAGTTAGCGTCCTGCTGCTCGCCGGCGGAGTCGCGCTTGACCGCAGTCAGATCACCGTGGACGACACCGCCTGGATGAACGCGATGATCCCCCATCACTCCCTCGCCATCACCCGCTCCGAACGTGCACAGATCCAGGACGTTCGCGTCTGCGAACTAGCCGCCGAAATCAGTGCGGCGCAGCGCAACGAAATCCTCGAGATGAACTGGCTCATCGACGACATTGCGAGCAATGGAATCGCTGGAACCCCCGAAGAGGCGCAGGCACGTCCCGCCCCAACATTCGATGAGACAGCTCTGCGAGAGTGCCCCAAGGAGTAGCTCGTCCAGATCTGCATGACCCGAGTGCGGTCATGACCTAGGAGCGAGCGTCATCACGTTGGCTGCGCCGAAAACGATCGTTTGTGGCATGCGCCGCGGCGATCGCGAAGTGAGCCCCCGAAACCCCGCACCGTTTCAGAACCTCGTTTCGGGACAGATGGAGTCGGTGCGGGGTGTGGACTTTGCCGCTCTCTGGCAGTGTTTTTTGATCGCTCGTTGGCGGGTGCGTCGGGCTCGGTAACTGGCTGAAAGCAGAGGGTTGTTGACTCTCTGCTTTGCTCGGTTAAAGCAGGGAGCCGAGGTCGGAGCCGAGGGAGGGGTAGGTGGCGGTGGTGGATTTG
>NZ_JBFBOP010000022.1:1795-3270 GCF_040686395.1 Microbacterium sp. NPDC080220 | reverse complement strand
TGACTCTGGGATAAGCGCTGGAAACGGCGTCTAATACCGGATATGAGCTGCGATCGCATGGTCAGCAGTTGGAAAGATTTTTCGGTCTGGGATGGGCTCACGGCCTATCAGCTTGTTGGTGAGGTAATGGCTCACCAAGGCGTCGACGGGTAGCCGGCCTGAGAGGGTGACCGGCCACACTGGGACTGAGACACGGCCCAGACTCCTACGGGAGGCAGCAGTGGGGAATATTGCACAATGGGCGAAAGCCTGATGCAGCAACGCCGCGTGAGGGATGACGGCCTTCGGGTTGTAAACCTCTTTTAGCAGGGAAGAAGCGAAAGTGACGGTACCTGCAGAAAAAGCGCCGGCTAACTACGTGCCAGCAGCCGCGGTAATACGTAGGGCGCAAGCGTTATCCGGAATTATTGGGCGTAAAGAGCTCGTAGGCGGTTTGTCGCGTCTGCTGTGAAATCCCGAGGCTCAACCTCGGGTCTGCAGTGGGTACGGGCAGACTAGAGTGCGGTAGGGGAGATTGGAATTCCTGGTGTAGCGGTGGAATGCGCAGATATCAGGAGGAACACCGATGGCGAAGGCAGATCTCTGGGCCGTTACTGACGCTGAGGAGCGAAAGGGTGGGGAGCAAACAGGCTTAGATACCCTGGTAGTCCACCCCGTAAACGTTGGGAACTAGTTGTGGGGTCCATTCCACGGATTCCGTGACGCAGCTAACGCATTAAGTTCCCCGCCTGGGGAGTACGGCCGCAAGGCTAAAACTCAAAGGAATTGACGGGGACCCGCACAAGCGGCGGAGCATGCGGATTAATTCGATGCAACGCGAAGAACCTTACCAAGGCTTGACATATACGAGAACGGGCCAGAAATGGTCAACTCTTTGGACACTCGTAAACAGGTGGTGCATGGTTGTCGTCAGCTCGTGTCGTGAGATGTTGGGTTAAGTCCCGCAACGAGCGCAACCCTCGTTCTATGTTGCCAGCACGTAATGGTGGGAACTCATGGGATACTGCCGGGGTCAACTCGGAGGAAGGTGGGGATGACGTCAAATCATCATGCCCCTTATGTCTTGGGCTTCACGCATGCTACAATGGCCGGTACAAAGGGCTGCAATACCGCGAGGTGGAGCGAATCCCAAAAAGCCGGTCCCAGTTCGGATTGAGGTCTGCAACTCGACCTCATGAAGTCGGAGTCGCTAGTAATCGCAGATCAGCAACGCTGCGGTGAATACGTTCCCGGGTCTTGTACACACCGCCCGTCAAGTCATGAAAGTCGGTAACACCTGAAGCCGGTGGCCCAACCCTTGTGGAGGGAGCCGTCGAAGGTGGGATCGGTAATTAGGACTAAGTCGTAACAAGGTAGCCGTACCGGAAGGTGCGGCTGGATCACCTCCTTTCTAAGGAGCACTGCACTCTTCGGAGTGACAGAGCCGGTTTCGAGACGAATGTTCTCGACCGGAGCTCATGGGTGGAACATTTGAC
>NZ_JBFBOP010000022.1:0-1698 GCF_040686395.1 Microbacterium sp. NPDC080220 | reverse complement strand
ATCAGGCTAAACCTAGCGTGTGTGATAGCCGGCAGGCGTTGCACGTTGGGGGTTGTGGGACTTTTCAGACAGTTCTGCCGATCTGTCGGCGTTACAAGAAGGTATAGACGAACCGCATTGAAAGGCGGGTCATAGAGGGTGCCAACCCCGTAGTCGAAATGCTTCTCTTGACGCGAAGAGTATCCCAAGTAGCACGGGGCCCGAGAAATCCCGTGTGAATCTGTCAGGACCACCTGATAAGCCTAAATACTCCCAGATGACCGATAGCGGACAAGTACCGTGAGGGAAAGGTGAAAAGTACCCCGGGAGGGGAGTGAAATAGTACCTGAAACCGTTTGCTTACAAACCGTTGGAGCACCCCTGGTAGGTGTGACAGCGTGCCTTTTGAAGAATGAGCCTGCGAGTTAGCGATATGTGGCGAGGTTAACCCGTGTGGGGTAGCCGTAGCGAAAGCGAGTCTGAATAGGGCGATTCAGTCGCATGTCCTAGACCCGAAGCGAAGTGATCTATCCATGGCCAGGCTGAAGCGACGGTAAGACGTCGTGGAGGGCCGAACCCACTTAGGTTGAAAACTGAGGGGATGAGCTGTGGATAGGGGTGAAAGGCCAATCAAACTTCGTGATAGCTGGTTCTCTCCGAAATGCATTTAGGTGCAGCGTTGCGTGTTTCTTGCCGGAGGTAGAGCTACTGGATGGCCGATGGGCCCTACAAGGTTACTGACGTCAGCCAAACTCCGAATGCCGGTAAGTGAGAGCGCAGCAGTGAGACTGTGGGGGATAAGCTTCATAGTCGAGAGGGAAACAACCCAGACCACCAACTAAGGTCCCAAAGCGCGTGCTAAGTGGGAAAGGATGTGGAGTTGCTGTGACAACCAGGAGGTTGGCTTAGAAGCAGCCACCCTTGAAAGAGTGCGTAATAGCTCACTGGTCAAGTGATTCCGCGCCGACAATGTAACGGGGCTCAAGCACGCCACCGAAGTTGTGGCATTGACATTATTGGTAGGCCTTCGTGGTCCAGCCGTGTTGATGGGTAGGAGAGCGTCGTGTGGCCAGCGAAGCGGCGGTGTGAACCAGCCGTGGAGGCTACACGAGTGAGAATGCAGGCATGAGTAGCGAAAGACGTGTGAGAAACACGTCCTCCGAAAGACCAAGGGTTCCAGGGTCAAGCTAATCTTCCCTGGGTAAGTCGGGACCTAAGGCGAGGCCGACAGGCGTAGTCGATGGACAACGGGTTGATATTCCCGTACCGGCGAAGAACCGCCCCAGCTAATCCAGTAGTGCTAAGAGTCCTAACCCGGCTGAGTGGATCCCTTCGGGGTGAAGCCGGCCGGTCTAACGCTCGAACCCGTTCTGGTGCGGCTAGCGTATTAACAGGTGTGACGCAGGAAGGTAGCCCAACCCGGGCGATGGTTGTCCCGGGGCAAGTGCGTAGGCCGAGAGATAGGCAAATCCGTCTCTCATTCAGGCTGAGACACGATGCGGATAAAAAGTGGGTGATCCTATGCTGCCAAGAAAAGCATCGACGCGAGGTTCTAGCTGCCCGTACCCCAAACCGACTCAGGTGGTCAGGTAGAGAATACCAAGGAGATCGAGAGAATCGTGGTTAAGGAACTCGGCAAAATGCCCCCGTAACTTCGGGAGAAGGGGGGCCATCCACTTATACGGACTTGCTCCGGAAAGGGTGTGGTGGCCGCAGAGA
>NZ_JBFBOP010000021.1:0-4306 GCF_040686395.1 Microbacterium sp. NPDC080220 | reverse complement strand
CCCGGTCCGGGCTGTCTACGGCACCGGCGAGGACAGTCTCCGCGCGCGGACCGTCCTCGTCGTCCCCGACACCGGCGCACCGGCTCGTCAGATCGGCGTCGTCGTGCCCATCACCGCGGGACCGCAGTCCACCGGCGTCCTCAGCTCCAGACAACTGACCGAGCTCACCGCCGAGGGGGGCGACCTGCGCGAGCAGGTGGATGCCGTGACGGGCACGCCGGCGATCCTCGCCGTGGATCCCGCGATCACCGCCTCGATCCGCGCCCTGGGCTCCGCGGCGCCGGCCGACGCGGTCGCGTGGCTCGACGACCTGATCGCGCTCCCGAACGACCGGTTCGCGCTGCAGTACGGCGACGCCGATCTCGCCGCGCAGATCGGCGCGGGCGAGGCATCCCCCCTCCGGCCGGTCTCGTTCGCGGCCTACCTCGACCCGGCGAACTTCGGCGCCCCCGCGGTCGACGGCGAGGCGACCCCGACCCCGACGCCGACCCCCGAGGAACCGACCCTCCCCACGCTCGAGGAGCTGTTCGACGTCGGCGCCGACCGCGACAGCGTCTTCTGGCCCGCGACCGGAACGGCCGGCGCCGAGACCGTCGCCGCCCTGGGCGCCGTGACGGGCGGCGACGACGCGCCCGTCACGCTCCTGCCGAGCTCGGTCGTGCGATCGGATGCCGGGGCGCACGCCGTCGCGGCCGACACGGACCTGCTCGTCTACGACGCCGGCCTCTCGCGCCTGCTCGAGGACGCCTCCGCGACCGATGCCGACACCGCCCGCGGAGCGCTCCTGGCGGAGTTCACGGCGCGGGCGGCCGTGGGCGACCTCGCCGACCCCCTGCTCGTCACGGTCGACCGCGCGAACGGTCGGTCCCAGGCCGCCCTGCGCGGCGCGATCGACGCGGCGACCGGGCTCCCCGGCTGGACGGCGACCGATCTCGACGGCCTCCTCGCGGCCCCCGCCACCGCGGTCGACGTCGACTCCGTCCCCGCCGACCAGGACCGCGTCGCGGTGATCGACAGGTTCCGCGCCGCGCAGGGCGGTCTGCAGCGCATCTCGGGTGTGCTCGACGACCCGACGCTGCTCACCTCCTCGGAGCGGGCGACCGAGTTGCAGCTGCTCGGCAACGCGTGGCTCGACGACCGCGAGGGATGGGATGCCGCGATCCAGGCGCAGCGCGAGCGCATCGCCTCGTGGACCGACGGCGTCGCCCTCGTCCTCGGCGGCCCCATCACCCTCGCCGGGGCCTCCGCGCCCCTCGTCTTCACCGTCCGCAACGACCTGCCGTGGCCGGCCCGTGTCGACCTGATCGCCTCGCCCGGCGACGCGCGTCTGGTGATCGAGTCGACGACCGAGGTCGAGATCGGCGCCCAGCAGACCAGCCGCGTCGCGATCCCCGTCTCCGCCCTCGTGGGCAGCGGCGAATCCTCCGTCGACCTGCAACTGCGCACCCCGTCCGGCGTCGAGATCGGGCGGAGCGAGACCGTCGAGGTGTCGGTGCGCGCCGAATGGGAGTCGGTGGCCCTCGTCATCCTCACGGTCCTCGTGTCCGCCCTCCTCGTCTTCGGTGTCGTCCGGACGGTCCGACGGCGCAAGCGGATGCCGGTGGCCCCCTGATGGCCGGCCTCGGACGCGCGAGCGCCACCGTCGCCGCCGGCACCATGGCGTCCCGGATCACGGGGCTCATCCGCAACATCGTGCTGGCGGCGGCCCTCCCGGTCGTCGCCGGCGGCGCGGCCGACGCCTTCGCGGTCGCGAACGCGCTCCCCAACACGGTGTTCAACCTGATCTCGTCCGGCCTTCTCGCCGGCGTCATCGTGCCGCAGATCGTGAAGGCGGTACGGACGCACGACGACCGCGGTGACGCGTTCGTCTCCAAGCTGCTCACCCTGGGGATGGTCGTCCTCACCGCGGTCACGGTGATCGCAGTGATCGCGGCGCCGCTGCTGATCCTGCTCTACGGCGGACAGTTCTCGCCCGAGAAGCAGGCCCTGACACTCGCCCTCGCCTACTGGTGCATCCCGCAGGTCCTCTTCTACGGCCTGTACGCCCTCGTGGGCGAGGTGCTCAACGCGAATCGGGTGTTCGGACCCTTCGCGTGGTCCCCGATCGCCAACAACCTCGTGTCGATCGTGGGCTTCGGCGCGTTCATCTGGATCTTCGGGCCTCATCAGGAGGTCACCGGATGGACCCCGGGCATGGTGGCGCTCCTCGGCGGCACCGCGACTCTCGGCATCGTCGTTCAGGCCCTGATCCTGCTTCTCTTCTGGCGTCGTGCGGGTCTGCGCGTCCGCCCGGACTTCCAGTGGCGTGGTCTCGGCCTGGGTGACATCGGTCGTCTCGCCGGGTGGACCTTCCTGATGGTCGTCGTCGGTCAGGTGGCGGGGGTGTTCCAGGTCAACATCGTCGGTGCCGCGTCCGGAACCGGCGCAGCGAATGCGAGCCTGCAGTTCGCCTGGCTGCTGTTCATGCTGCCGTTCTCCGTCATCGTGCTCTCCCTCGGCACCCCGTACTACACACGGCTCAGCGAGCACGTCGCGGAAGGACGCACCGACGAGGTGACGCGGGATCTCGCGTCGTTGACCCGCACGGTCGGCATCTTCATGGTGGGCGTGCTCGCGGCCATCGTGGCCGCGATCGTCCCCCTCTCCCGCATCTTCACCGACAGCTCCGAGAATGCCGTCGCGTTCGCGGCCGTCCTCGCCGCCTATCTCGTCGCACTGCTGCCGCTGTCGTTCCAGTTCGGGCTGCAGCGCACGTTCTACGCGTTGAAGGACACCCGTACGCCCTTCTTCTACACGCTCGTCCAGGCCGTCCTCGTCATCGTCTCCGCCCTCACCGCTGCTGCGCTGCTGCGCGGCGGGGTCCTGCCCGTGACGCTGCTGGCCGTGGCCATCGCGCTCGGCCAGTCGGTGGCGAACATCGTGCAGTTCTCGCTCGCCGTCTCGCTGCTGCGGCGCAAGATCGGTCCGCTGGGATTGAGTGGGGCCGCTCGCGCCGTGCTGCGCTTCCTCCTCGCGGCGATTCCGGCTGCGGGTGCCGGCGTCGCCGTCTTCCTTCTCACGGGCGGCGTCTCGGGATGGACGGTGACGAACGGCCTTTTCGGATTCCTCGGCGCCGCGCTCATCGGCGGTGTGACACTGCTGGTCTACGGCGGCATCCTGGCCCTGTTCCGCACTCCCGAGCTGGGCGTCGCGTTCCGTGCCGTCCGCCGCTTCCTGCCGGGCCGGTGAGCCCCCCCTCCGTGGAATGCCACGCGGCTACCATGGGTTGAACTGTCCGGGCGCGAACATCGCCCAGACGAAGAGAGGATTCATCGTGCGCAAGGTCATCATCATCGGCTCGGGTCCGGCGGGCTACACCGCGGCGATCTACGCGGCGCGCGCGAACCTGTCGCCCCTCGTCGTCGCCAGCTCGGTCGAGGCCGGCGGAGAGCTGATGAACACGACCGAGGTCGAGAACTTCCCCGGGTTCCCCGAGGGCATCATGGGCCCCGACCTCATGACCAAGATGCAGGAGCAGGCCGAGAAGTTCGGCGCCGAGGTCGTCTATGACGACGTCGTGTCGCTCGACGTGTCGGGCGACATCAAGACCGTCACGCTCGGCCGCGGCGAGACGCACGAGGCCGAGGCGATCGTGTTCGCCACCGGTTCCGCGCCCCGCAAGATCGGCATCGAGGGTGAGACCCGTCTGTCGGGCCGCGGCGTCTCGTACTGCGCCACGTGCGACGGCTTCTTCTTCCGCGAGAAGGTCATCGCCGTCGTCGGCGGCGGCGACTCGGCGATGGAGGAGGCGACGTTCCTCACGAAGTTCGCCTCGAAGGTCTACGTGATCCACCGTCGCGACGAGCTGCGCGCCTCGAAGATCATGCAGGACCGCGCCAAGGCCAACGAGAAGATCGAGTTCGTCTGGAACGCCGAGGTCATCGACGTCCTGGGTGAGGATGCCGTGACCGGCGTGCGTCTGCGCGACACCGTCGACGGGTCCGAGCGCGACCTCGCCCTCGACGGCGTGTTCGTCGCGATCGGCTACGACCCCCGTACGCACCTCGTGCACAACGTCCTCGACATCACCGAGCACGGCACCGTGTGGGTCGACGGACGCACCTCGAAGACCTCCGTCCCCGGTGTCTTCGCCGCCGGCGACGTCATCGACCCGACCTACCGCCAGGCCGTCACCGCGGCCGGCAGCGGCACGGTCGCCGCCCTCGACCTCGAGCACTACCTCGCCGCGCGCGGCGACGCGGGTGCCCCCGCGCAGGACGCCGCACTGATCGACGGGCTGCCGACCCCCGCCTGAGCGCGGAACAAT
>NZ_JBFBOP010000020.1:0-5925 GCF_040686395.1 Microbacterium sp. NPDC080220 | reverse complement strand
GCGCGACCAGCGGGAGCCCGTTGCCGTCGACGAGCTGGTGGATCTTCGTCGACAGGCCGCCTCGGGAGCGGCCGACCGCGTGATCAGGCGGCTCGACGCCCGGATTCGTGTAATTCGATCCAGCCCCCTGTGAGGCGCTTCGTGTTCGTCGCGTGCTGATGCGCGCGGGCGATCGTGGAGTCCACCGACAGCGACCACTCCACCAGCCCCGCCTCGTCCGCGGCGGCGGTGAGTGTGGCGAGCACCTTGTCCCAGGTGCCTTCCGTGGCCATGCGGTGATGCCAGGTCCATACCGTCTGCCACGGCCCGAACACCTCCGGCAGATCCCGCCACGCGATCCCGCACCGATACCGGTAGACGATGCCCTCGACCATCAACCGCGCGTCCGCGAAGGGCCGTCCCCTGCGCCCGGTCGGGCGCGGCAGCATCTCCTCGAGCAACGACCACTGAGCATCCGAGAGCACCTGAAACCGCGTCACGACCTCAGACTCTCAGCGCGCCGCCGAACTATTTGTCAGACACGCCCTAGGTCGCGACGGATCGTGTGGAGCTTAGGGATCGACCGTCATCGTCGCCCTCAACGGACTCCGGCTACTCCGTCGCTCGGCGTGGAACTGATCGACTCCCCACACCGACCCGCCGTGCCGAAACCCCGCACTGTGGAGTTTGCCGCTCTTTGGCGGTGTTCTGTGATCGCTTCGTGTCGCTAGTTGCCGATGACGAGAATGCTCGCGGCGGCTTCAATGACGTCGTCGGTAATGGTGTCGAGCTGGTTGATCTTCAGCACGCGATTGATCTGGGGGAAGAGCCGTTCGAGCAGGCGGAAGTTGCCGCGGGTGATGCGTTCGATGGCGGCGATGGCTTGAGCGTCGGTGAAGTCGTCAGGGTCGAGAGTCCTGCCGAGTCGCTTCCAGTGGCGGTCGAGAACGAAGAGGAGCTCTTCCCGGCCAAGGGCGCGGTAGTGGTGTGAGAAGCCGAGGCGGCTGTAGAGCTGGGGGTAGTGACGGAAGCGTTCGTCGATACCGGGCATGCCGATCAGGATCATCGCGAGATGCGTGCGGTCGTGACGGTCGCGGAGAAGCTCCAAGGCGGTCGGGGTGAGCCGTTCGGCTTCGTCGATGATGAGGAGCTCGACCAGGCGGGTGACGTCGTTCTGCCTGACCACTTCACCGTCGGGCATGAGGGAGCGGAGGTGCTCGTCGGCGCAGAGTCCGACTTTGATCTGCCAGTGGTCGATGTCGTGCATGAGGTCCTTGGGCCGGCAGAGGACTTCGGGTGTGTAGAAGACGGTGCGGGATCGGTTCGCCAGGGCATAGTGCTTTGCGTCGTGATCGCCTCTCGGTCCCCACGCGTTGATGTAGGGCTCGAGGGCGTCCCAGTTCGCGTAGCGGCGGGCGGAGTTGGTTTTCCCGACGCCGGCGGCGCCGTGGCAGATCCCGATGGTTTTCTCCTTTCGGACGGCGTTGGCGAACTCGGTGAAGCGTCGGTGTTCTTTGGTGACGATGAATGCCTGGTTCATCACTCGTCCTCTTCGTAGGTGCGAAGCCGTGGCCGCCGCTTGATCGGTTCGGGGGTGCGAGGTTCCTGGCGGGTGGCAACGGTCGGAATGCGATCGTGGATTGCACGACGCAGCTGCTTGCGGCGGGCGCGGCGGGCGGTTTCGATGTCGCGGAGGCTGAGGCGGAGGTTGGGGTGGGCCTCGTCGATGGCGGTGCAGATGAACGTGTCGCGGTCGTAGACGCGGATCTCGGAGATGTCCCGGGGGTCGTACCGGATCGTGATGGTGTGACCGACGAACGGCGCCAGGGTTGGGGCGAGGTAGCGCTGGCCTTGGAAGTGGATGCCGTCGCGTTGCACGACCCGGTTCTTCGGAACAGTAAGGAGCAGCCCGTCGAGCTCTTGAAGGCTCTCGGGCATCCGCGGAAGCCAGCCGTCCGCGACCCACGCATCCCGGGGTGAGATCCCCAGCTCGCTGTGGGGCCGGTCGTTGTAGGTGCCGATGAAGTCGCCGATGGCACGGTCGAGGCCTGCGAGGTCGAGCATAGGCATTGGTGTTCGGCTGCCGGGTCCGAGGTGGCCGGGGAGCGTGGCTAGGAGTTCGGTGTTGATGGTTCCGAAGAACCGTTCGATCTTCCCGCGGCCTTGGGGTCGCCCGACGGCGGAGTGGACGATCCTGATGTGCAGGGCGAGTGCGGTCTGCTCGAGGTGATGGCTGATGAAGTCGGAGCCGTGGTCGACGTGGAGGATTTCGGGGATGCCGCACATTGCCCACGCCGGGTCGGTCTTCCGCCAGATCGCCTGTCGGAGAGCGAGGGCGGTGTTGATGGCTGAGGGTGCGCCGGTGAAGACCATGTATCCGCAGATGGCGCGGGAGTAGTCGTCCATGACCGTGGTGAGCCAGGGCCGGTCGGGTTTCCCGTCCGCGCCGACGATGAGGATGTCGAGCTCGGTGTGGTCGGACTGCCACGTCTGGTTGGGGTGTTCCGCCCGGCGCCGAAAGACGAGCTCGTGCTTGTCCCGGTACGAGACCGGTCCCTCAAGTGCCAGCGTGACAAGGGCCGGATCGAGTGCCTGGACGATCTGGCGGACGGTCGCGTAACTCGGCACCGGCAGTTCGTGAGCTTCCGCCTCCGCGGAGGCGAGCCGGTGCAAGGTGGCGATGCTTGGGCGTGGCCGGGTCAGCGCCAATCGTTCGATGAACGCGACAGTCTCCGCTGATGTTCGGCGGCCCCCCTTGTCGTTGCGGTCATGAGGTTAGAGGGCTGCGATGCCGCCTGCGCGGTAGAGCTGGTGCCAGCGTTGGAGGGTGCGGGCGGAGATCCCGGTCTCCCGGGCGAGGACGGCGAGCGGGATCTGGTCTTCGACATGAAGCCGAAGAACACGCCACCGTTCGGCCGCGTCCATGAGTCACTTACACGGTGGTGCTCTCGCGGGCCGCGAAGGCCTGCTGGTGGCGGTAGAGGGTGGCTCGGCTCCAGCCGACGAGTTTCGCGGCATCTGCCGCGGTCCGGCCCTTGGCCCTGGCCTCGGTGACGAGCTTGAGTTTGTCAGCGACGACGACAGGATCCGACAAGGGCCGGCCGAACTTCGTGCCGCCTTGCCGAGCAGCAGTGATCCCGGCATTCACCCGTTCCGTGATCAGCTCGCGCTCGTACTCAGCCAAAGTGGCAAGCATGTTCAGCATCAGCCGGCCCGAGGTCGTCGACGGGTCGATGCCATCAGAGATGCTCTGCACCTGGACGTTTCGCTCCCGAAGGAGCTTCACGGTGTTGAGAACATCGATCAGGGACCGTCCGAGGCGGTCGACTCGCCAGACGACGACCGTGTCGCCGGGCTTGGCGTAGTCGAGGAGTTTCTTCATTCCGGGCCGGGAGATCGCGGTTCGGCTACCTGAGGTGACGTCGGCGAAGATGTCGCGCTCCTGCACGCCGGATTTGACCAAGGCGTCGACCTGCAACTTCGCGTCTTGGCTTCTCGTACTGACCCGCGTGTACCCGAGATGCCTCACCCGACCATTGTGCCTCAATAACTGCTAGAAGCGGCGAAGGAAAGACAGTTTGCGGTAAGACATGTTTCCAAGACAAATGGCGTCCCGGAAATCCGCCACTTCCCTCGGCTGCTCGGAAGGGGTTTCGCGTGCCTCGGAAAACTTTACCTTTCTGGGGCGCTGGTTACGAGTCTTAGTCGACCCGAGGATCGACACGCAAGCTTCAATAGCTCCTCAACTGGGACCCGTCTGCGGTAAGACAATGAAGGCTCGAGCCCTCCCGGGGGCTCGAGCCTTCATTGTTTATCAGCCTGGAGGTCAGGCGACCTCGAGCTCTTCTTCGCGCTCCTCGGCGAAGTCGATGCTCACGGGGGCCGGCGACTCTTCGATGACCGGGGCCGATGCGGCGACTCCGGCGACCTGGGTGAGGGAGGCGCCGTTGGTGGCGGCGGGCCAGCCGATGGCTTCATCGGCACCGCGGAGGTTGCGGAGCCACCAGGCCCAGTCCTCGGGCACCAGGCTGAAGGGGTCGGCGTAGCCCAGCACGCGGGCCGCGTAGACCGGCCAGTGCGCGTTCGCCAGGGCCGGGCGGCCGAGGTAGACGAGGTCTAGCAGGTTCTCTTCGATGACGCGGTTGGCGATCTCGGGCTGCCCGAGGTTCCAGCTGGTGGCGACTGGAATGCCCACCTCCTCTTTGACGCGCGTGGCGTTCTTGACCATGCCGCCGAGCACGCCGATCGGGATGTCGCCGCTCATGTTGTCGGTGTTGAATCCGATACTCAGGTCGGCCAGGTCGAGGCCGTGGTCTTTCATCCAGCCGATCGCGGTCACGGACTCGTCCACGGTGACGCCGTCAGGGTGCAGGTCGTCGATGCCGAGGCGCATGGTGAGGGGGATGCGGTCGGGCAGCACCGCGCGCACGGCGTCGAGCGCTTCGAGGTGGAAGCGGGTGCGGTTCTCGAGGCTGCCGCCGTACTGGTCGGTGCGCTGGTTGGCGAGGGGGGAGAAGAACTCGCTGCCGAGGTAGCCGTGGGCGAAGTGCATCTCGATCCACTCGTAGCCGGCTTCGACCGCCCGCGCTGCCGTGTCTGCATAGTCCTGCATCAGCTGCGCGATCTCCTCGACGGTGAGTGCGCGGGGCACGTAGGGCATGTCCCCGCCGTAGGCGATCGCGGAGGGCGCGCGGGTCTCCCAGCCGGCTTCGTGCTCCGGGGGAAGCATGTGCCCGCCTTCCCAGGGGGTGACGAGGCTGCCTTTGCGGCCGGTGTGGCCGAGTTGGATGGCGGCTACGCCGCCCATCGATTTGATCATGTCGACGGTGCGCTTGTGGCCCTCGATCTGATCGTCGTTGTAGAGACCGGCGCAGTGGGTGGTGGTGCGCCCGTCAGGGGTGATGGCGATCTGTTCGGGGAACACGAGACCGAAGCCGCCGGCCGCGCGGGCCCCGAGGTACATCAGGTGGAAGTCGTCGAGCTTCCCATCGGTGGAGCGGTACATGGTCATCGGCGACATCGCGATGCGGTTCCGCAGCGTGACGCCTTTCAGCGTGTAGGGGGTGAAGAGATTCGGCATCGGGTTCCTTTCGAGAGCGGGTGAGTGTGAGGAGAGGATGGGGCGGAGCGTGGGTGGGTCGTGGTCACAGTCGACCATCGGCAACCACCGGCGTCGGTTTCGTGGCGATTGCCGCCCGGTAACGTTCTGCTCACGAGGCCACGAGGCGCGTGTGAGGTCTCTGCCTGGCAGCGGTTTCGGCGGCGGACTCGGCGTAGCGATCGAGCACGATCGAGACGATCTCGGGTGGCGCCGCGGCATCCTGCACCAGCAGCGGGTCGGTGGCCAGGTCGGCATTCATCGCGTGGGCGAGGTCGTTGAAGTACCCCGGGGCGAGCAGATAGGTGCTGACGACCACCCTGCGGCCCGGGTTCAGTCGCCGCGCTTCGGCGATGGCGGCGGGCAGTGCGGGTGCGGAGGCGCTGATGAATCCGACTGTCACCGGCCGATGCAGCACCACTCCGAGGCGGCGGGCCATCTCGAAGCAGTCGTCGACGGCGCGCGAATCACTCGATCCGGCGCAGCCGAGCACGACGGCATCGTCAGAGCGGAGGCCCGCCTGCCCGAGGCGGCGGGCGAGCACGCGCACGAGACGGTCGTCGGGCCCCAGAGCACGGGCGACGGTCACGATGCGGTCGTCGACGGATGCTTCGTTCACCAGGTCGACGTGAACGTGGAAACCCGCACTCAGCAGCAGGGGCACCATCACGGCGGCCCGGCCCGCGGGCAGGGACGAGAGCACAGCGGCAACGTCGGGCTGCTGCACGTCGACATGCCCGGGCAGTGCGGTGACCGGTATCCGTTGCTTTGTCGGCTCGGGGCCGGCAGGAGGCCCTCGCGTTCGTAGAAGCGAAGGGTTTGAGTGCTGACGCCCGTGGCCGCGGCGA
>NZ_JBFBOP010000019.1:0-8554 GCF_040686395.1 Microbacterium sp. NPDC080220 | reverse complement strand
TCCACTCAGCCATCGGCGGCACCCGACCAGCCGACTGAGACCAACGTCATGACCGGGTACACCTAGGGCGTGTCCCCTAAATGTTGGGTCCAGGCGATGACGGCGGTGAGGACGGCTGCTGATCGATAGACGGTGGCGAGTTTGTCGTAGCGGGTCGCGATGCCGCGCCACTGCTTCAGGGCCGCGAAGCGGCGTTCGACGACGTTCCGGTTCCGGTAGTCGTCGCGGTCGTAGCTGACGGGTCGTCCGCCTCGGGAGCCGCGCCGCAGTCGGTGGCCGATCTGGTCCGATGGTTGTGGGATGACCGCCTGGATGCCGCGGTCGCGCAGGTGCTGGCGGATCGCTCGCGACGAATAGGCCTTGTCGCCTCGAACCCGGTCGGGTCGGGTCCTGGGGCGACCGGAGGGACGTGCCACGCGCAGTTGTTCCAGCAGCGGGATCAGCATCGGCGAATCCCCGGACTGCCCCGGCGTCACCGCAATCACCAGCGGCAGGCCGGATCCGTCGACCAGGTGGTGGAGCTTGGTCGACAGACCGCCACGGGAGCGGCCGAACCCGTGATCAGGCGGCTCGGCCAGCAGATTCTTGTAGTTCGACGAAGCCCCCTATGACGCGGGTGATGTTCGTCGCGTGCTGATGGGCGCGAGCGATCGTGGAATCCACCGACACCGACCAGTCCACCTTGCCCGCCGCGTCCGCACGGGCCAGCAGCACCGCGTGGATGCGATCCCACGTGCCATCGCCGGCCATCCGCCGATGCCACTTCCACACCGTCTGCCACGGCCCGAACACCGCAGGAAGATCCCGCCACGCGATCCCGGCCCGATAGCGATACACGATCGCCTCGACCATCGTCCGAGCATCCGAGAACGGACGACCCTTCCGACCGGTCGGCCCGGGCAGAAACCCGCCGATCAGATCCCACTGAGCATCAGAGAGCAACTGGAAACGCGACACCGCTCCAGCATCCGCGCATCAGCACCCAGATTTAGGAGACACGCCCTAGATTCAGCCGCCGTTGTGCTTCTTGACGATCTTCGGCTCGAATGACCCCTCACGGTCTCTGGGGACGTCGATCTCGACCGGGCCGACCTCGGTCAGCACTATCTTGGACCTGGTGCCGTTGCGCGCGTTCTCGCCGACCGTCGATGCGTGCTTCTCGTATCCGAGGTGCTCTGTCACCCCCGGCTCGAGCGCGGTCTCCAGCACCCATTTCGTGAGCCCGTTCGGCAACCCGTCGGGGCCGATCAAGTCGACGCCCTGTTCCTTCGCCTGCTTCAGCAGCTGCTCCGCGAGCTGCTGCTCGTCGATGATCTCTCCCGTCACAGGATCTATCATCTCGATAACACCGGTCATCGCCCGTCCTTTCGGTCAGGCCAGACCAGATCCACCGTTGGTCGGACAGCCCCAGTTCTGATGCGTTCCTGCGTGACCGGGCGATCGCGATCGGATCACGTGGGAACACTCATCTCGCGTAGGAGGGTCGGCAGCGTGCGCTGCACGAAGGGCGACTCCTCGAATTGGCTCTCCGGGTTGCCGTCCAGCACCCATGCCTCGAAGGATCGCTCATAAGTGTCGATGATCACACGGACCGCGAGCCGCGGCGGCCAAGCGAACTTCCGGCCCAGCACGACCATCAGGTCTTCGAACACCCCCGCGAGTTCGGCAGCAAATCGCCGGTCGCCCGCGACCGCCGCGTTACCGTGGCGCCCGTCGCGGAGTGCTCGAAAGCGTCGTTCGGCGCGGATCGTCAGGCCGGCGCAGTCGAGTGGCCAGGACGCGGCGAGCGCTTCGGCTGCCTGGACGAACACCGCGTCGCCCGATCCGACCGGGCGAAATCGAGCGATGCCGGCCTTGAGCCGATCGGCGCACTCCGACACGAGGATTTCGTTCACCTCGTCGAGGAGATCGTCGTCCGTCGGAAGCAAAGTGCGGAAGGCATGAGGGTGCAGTCCGATCTGCGCGCAGACATCGGCGATGAGTTCCGGCGACACACCCCGCCCTGCTGACAAGGCAACGCGAGCCGCACGCGCAACACGTTTGACAGTGCGGTCACGATGGGCCGGTGCGCGGCGCGATGAGACGTCCGTTGGACGAGACCTCTCGGAAATCTGCACGATTGGCCTCTCCTCGCGGTCGGGTGGGCCGCTGGGTCGAAGTTGCGCCAGGCATCCAGCAGGCCAGGCCCCTCATCACTGCGTCAGCCCCTCGACGGCACGATCGATGTTCGTCGTCTCAATCTTTGCGTACCCGGAGGTCCTTCCGGAGGATCTTACCCGAAGTCGACTTGGGGATCGCGTCGATGAACTCCACGGCGCGGACCTTCTTGTACGGTGCAACGCGGTCGGCGACGTACTCGATGACCTCGATGTCGGCGAGCCCGCTGTCCGGCGCTGGCACGACGAACGCTTTGGGTACCTCTTCGCCGTCTTCATCGAGTATCCCAATCACGGCGGCATCCATCACCTTCGGGTGCGATAGCAGCAACGCCTCGAGTTCGGCCGGGGCCACCTGGTACCCCTTGTACTTGATGAGTTCCTTCGCCCGGTCGACAATCGCGAACCACCCCGCGTCGGAACGGACGGCAATGTCCCCGGTGCGCAAGAAGCCGTCTGCCGTGATCGCCTGCGCGGTCTCGTCGTCACGCCCTAGGTAGCCGAGCATGACGTTGGGTGCTTTCACCCACAACTCCCCCGGACGGGTGAGACCCTGCTCGTCCGTCTCGACGATCTCTTCCCCGGTCTCGACGTCGACCAGCATGCAAACGGTGTTGGGAACGGGCACGCCGATCGATGATCGCGGGATGTCGTCACGGTCATCCGGGATGACGTGTGACACCGGGCTGAGTTCGCTCATGCCGTAGCCCTGCCGAACCCGAGCGCCGATCCTTGCGGCCGCGCGTTCTGCGGTAACAGCGTCAAGCGGCGCCGCGCCCGAGAAGATTGTCCGCAGGCTCGAGATGTTGTACTCATCGACCATCGGGTGCTTCGCCAAGGCGACCATGATCGGGGGAGCCACAAAGACAAAGGTGCACGCGTGTTGCTGAATGAGTTCCAGGAATCGCATGAGTTCGAACCTGGGCATTGTCACGAGCGCTGCGCGGGCGCGCAACGCAAGATTAAGCAGGACGGTCATGCCGTAGATGTGGAAGAACGGCAGCACCGCCAATACCCGATCCTCCGCCGAGACGTCGATCACAGCACGACACTGCTCGACGTTCGCGACCAGGTTTCGGTGGGTGAGCATGACTCCCTTAGGTGTTCCGGTCGTTCCTGAAGAGTAGGGCAGCACGGCGACGTGGGTCGTGGGATCGATGTCGACCCGCGGCGCAGTTCTGGCCTCGGCCAGCAGGTCGGAGAGGTCAGGGTGGCCCGGCGCTCCGTCCATCAGAATGAGCCGATCCGCGCCGATCCCGACCGCCGCGGCCGCATCCTCTGCGTTGTTAAGAAGCGGTGCAACTGTGAATAGCAGGGTCGCGCCCGCATCACGCAGCTGCTTCTCGATTTCCGGCGCTGTGTAGAGCGCGTTGAGCGGGGTCACGGTACCCCCGGCGCGCAACACTGCGTGGAAGACGGTCCCAAAAGCGGGGACGTTCGGACTCAGCAGGCCGACCACAGTGCCCTCTCGGACCCCGCGCGCGGCGAGTGCGCCAGCCAGCGCATCGACATCGTCCCTCAGCTGACCGTAGCTGGTCGGTGCCCCGGAGTCAGGATCGATGAAAGCAACCCGTTTGAGGTCTTCCTCCAAAAGGCTCCCGAAGAGGTGGTCGTAGATGCTCACTTCGGGGATCTCAACGTCGGGGTACGGACTAGGAAACACGAGAAGCTCCTTTGCGGGCATTCTCAACAACGCTACGACGAATGAATTGCGCTGCCTTTTCCCCAATGACCACGGACGGAGCATGCGTGTGCCCCCGGATGATCTCGGGCATGATCGACGCGTCGGCGACTCTCAGGCCGTGTACACCACGTACGCGTAGCTCCGGGTCGACGACCGATCCCTCGTCAGAACCCATGCGCGCCGTGGACGTCGGGTGATACAGCGTGTGCGAGAGCGTGCTAATCGCGACCTCCGCCCGCTGTTCCGGTTCGAGCGTTTCGCCGTTCTCGGGCGCGATGTAGTGGGCCCCAATGTGCCCACTCATGGCATCCGTGGCGAGAATGCGTTCGCAGATGCGTACACCTTCTAGCTGCCGAGCACGGTCCGCTCCACCCGGGTCAGTGAGATAGCCAGGGTCGATGAGCGGTGCGCTGAAGGGATCGGCGTCGGCGAGGGTCACCGAGCCTCGGCTCTCCGGCAGCAGCAGGATGCTGCCGATCGTGAGACCGTGACCGGGGATGCCCTCAAGCCCTTCCTTCACGTATGCAGCCGGCGCGGCGAGGATCTCAATGTCCGCGTGCTCAAGACCCGGATCGGTCTTCACGAACCCGTACGACTCGGCGACGTTCGACGTGAGCATGCCCATCTGTTCGGTGCCGTACTTCTCGAGCTGTTCTGGTGTCATTGCATCGAACAGGGTGTCCTCGAACGCCTCACGAGTGAGGAAGGTCACGAGATGATCGCGCATCTGCCGACCCACGTCCTGCGAGTCGACCAGCACGGGGATGCCGAGCTTGTCGAGATCGTCTGCCGGGCCAATTCCTGAGCGCAGCAGGATGGTCGGCGTGTTCACCGCACCGGCGGCGAGGATGACCTCTGCATCGGCGACCACCTCGCGCCACAGTCCGTCCGTGTGGTAACGGACCCCGGTGGCGCGCTGCCCGTCGAAAAGCACCCGGTCGACATGGGCTTCGGAGAGAACGGAGAGATTCTCGCGGCCCGCGGCGGCATCGAGATAGCCGCGCACGGAGTTCCAGCGCGCACCACCGCTTTGTGTGACCAGAGTCTGAGTGAACCCTCCAGGCTCGGGCTTGTTCGCCTCCTCAACCGGATACCCGGCTTCCTCGAAAGCCCGCAGAAAGGCCGCTGTGTGGCTGCGTGGGTCCCGCTGCGCAGACACGGTGATGCCGTTGTCGGCGAACAGCGGTGCCAGCGCTTCCCACGACCATTCGGGACCGGCCAGTTCGGCCCAGTGGTCGTAGTCGGCGGCGAAGCCGACCACCCACATCATGGCGTTCATTGACGAGGAGCCGCCGAGGACCTTGCCGCGTGGCCAGTAGATACTGCGGCTGTCGAGTTGCCGCTGCGGGGTGGTCTGGTAGTTCCAGTCCGCGTCCGACTTGAATAGCTGCGAGAAGGCGACCGGAATCTGCACCTCTTGGCGCTGGTCGGTTCCACCGGCCTCCAGCAACAGCACCGTCGTCTCGGGATCCTCGCTCAGCCGGGCGGCGACGGCGCAGCCTGCGGAACCAGCGCCGACGACGACAAAGTCATAGCGCTCGGGGGTGGGATGAGTGGACATACGCGATCTCCTATTTTGCAGTGGGGGTGAAGCTTCGTGACTTGGTGAGTGGGTGAGGTGATCGGAATAGGTCCGGTCAGGCACGGAACGCGGACAGGAAGATACCTGGCAGTTTCGCCCACGACGGATGAGCCGCGTACCCAGCCAGGAGACGCCCCGTGGTGTGCGCGGAGCGGGCGGTGGAGAACCACGGCGCCTTCGGGAACAGCGAGAACTCCCCGCCCGCGATCGACCGGGGGAAAGGCCGGAAGGCACCCTCGACCACTGTGCGTTCAACATCGTCCAGCAGCAGTGCGTTGTGAACGATCCCGGTTCCGCTCTGAATGTCGTCGATCGTAGCGCCCGGGTATGCTCCCCAACTGGCAGTGGCGGTGAGGAAGCCCAGACCCGTCCAGGTGTTGATCGCGACCGTGCCGTACCGCAGCTCGGCGATAAGGTCATCAAACGCTTCGCCGACGCGACGGCGGGTGCGCGGGTCGATGAGGACATTGACCCCGAGGGTTCCCGCGAGCTTCTCGTTGGCATGCTCAACTGCGGCCCGGAGGAACTCCGAGCCCGTTCCGGGCACGGAGACGACGCCGAGTACTGGCGCAAAGAACTCGGTCTGCTCGAGTGCGGTGGCGTCCTCACCGGCCGGGAGATCGATCAGCGCACGACTGCCATCGGGCCCGACGCGCTGCATGCTGGGATACACGTCGCACGCTTGTGCGAGCCGTTCCTCTCCTCGCGGGTACCAGACGGGACGAGGACGCAGCTCCGCCAGCACCCGCTCGACCTCAGCGACGAACTCGTCACGCTGGCTCCAATCGCTGCTCACGATTACCACCTGGCCAGCCACACAGTTGTGTCCCGAGTTATGCATCCGCATGGTTACCACGTGCTCGGCCTGGAATCTCAGGTCCGCCTTGCTCCACCGGCCTGGAACGACGATCACCGGCGAAACCCCGCCCAACTCGCTCGTGATCGGCACGGTCAGCCGCGGTTCGCCACTCGCGCGGCGGCGCCCGGCCTCCTCCCCCGTACCCCAGACAATGGCATCGTGTGTGGCGGCGCTGCCGGTGATGTGAACGTGCGAGACACCCGCGTGCGAGGTCAAGTACTCACCGACCTCCGCCCCGCCGGTTACGATGCGCACGAAACCCTCCCGGATCAGCGGCGCCAGCGCCGCGCTCAGCACCGGTTCCAATCGCCCCAGCACCGGGTTCAGCTTCAGGATCACCGAACGGTTCGACGCGACCAGCTCATAGAGCACATCAAGAGGTGCAATCGAAGTGATGTTGCCCGCGCCCAGCACCACTCCTACACCCGCGCTGACGCCAGTCCGGTCCAGTGCACCGAGGCCAGCTCGCGCCTTCGCCTGCTCCGCACTAATTCCCGGCCGAAGCCACACGCCAGCGGTGAAGCCGTGCATCAGCGTCCATTGCTGCACCGAGCGAGGCAGTGCATTCACGACCACTCGGTCCCCAGTGGCCTGACCCAGGCGGTCGCGCCCAATCGGACTCTTACCCTGAGCCAACGCCGACAGCGTGTGAGCAAGCGTGCCCGCGCCTGCCAGGACCGCATATGGTCCGGAGATCCACTCCTCACCGGCGTACGGGTCCTCGAAGTTGATTCCCTTGATCTCGCACGCCAGACGCACCCATTGCTCCGCGACACCCTCAGCCGTCTCGTGCACCTCTGCCAACAGCTCAGCTCGTCGCGTCAATGGGAGAACAGCCCAGGCTTGAGCGCCGACCGCCAAATCTGTGATCAACTCATCGATTCGCGCAGGAACGATTTCATCTAGCTGCTGCAGGTCCGACATTCTTCTCTCCTTCGAGCACGAGCCGGTTTCTCACGCAATCTTGCGGGTTGTCTAGGCGTCCCACCAGAGGCGGCCGTCCAGTCTTCGCAGGAGTTCCCTTGTGCACACGCACATGGGAACTCCTGCGAAGGGGCAGAGCTAGGGGCTACGCTCAAGCATGGACAGAACGACGTCGGAGATTCGTCCACTCACACCCCAGGCCCACGGGTTGTCGTTTCTCACACACATCGATGAACGACGGAGCACCCTGGTTGACCGCATCGTGGAAGCAATCCTGCGAAACGAGCCGGTCTACCGCGATCCCGAACTTCAGTACGATCTCAGTGACATTGTCGACCAGAACCTCAAAGAGATCCTCAAGGAGTTGCGAGGCGGCCCACCGAGCCTGAGTCCCGCAAGGCGTGCGGGCCGCACCAAAGCCGAGAACGGCATTCCGATGGCGAGCCTCTTACACGCTTACCGACTCGCCGGCATCACGCTCCTCCATGAGGTCGACGAAGTCACGCGGAGCACCGGCGAGACTGATGCCGCCATGGCGACCACCGCGAAGCTGTGGGAGGTCTTGGATCACCTCTCAACCGCTGCGGTTGAGGCCTACCGCGAAGTCATCGACGAGAGCGAACGCCGCAGCGAGCAAGGACGTCGCGTTCACTTGCTGGCATTGCTCTCGGGAATGGCCCCGCATCCGACGGACTCCCTGCGGATCCTCGGACTGCCCGACACTGGTTGGTACACAGCACTTGCGTCGTCGCTCGGAGGAGGCGGTGACGATCCGGAACCGCGCTACACGAGCGCACAAGAGTTCGCGGCGATCGTTTGGGCACAAGATGTCGGGATGCACATTGGCTTGGCGGGAGCCTCCACGCTCGAGAACCTTGAGGCAGCTCTCGCCGCCATAACGGCCACCACCGTCGTACCAACGGGCGCCAGTCATCCCTTCGAGCATGTCTCCCACCTCCCGCGCGCAGCTGATCAGGCACGCAGTGCGCTTCGCTGTCTGACTCCCGGCGAACACGGGCTGAGTCTCTACGGTGATCGCCCGATTGAGCTGACGCTCATCTCGAATCCCGATCCTGTTCGTTATCTCATCCGCGAAGTCCTGGGAGGAGTGCTCTCGCTGGATTCCAGCGGAGCGAACGCGCTGCTCGACACCCTGGACGCGTGGCTCGATGCGGGCGGGTCCACCGCGGCGGCCGCGAATGCACTCCATTGCCACAGGAACACCGTGCTCTACCGCCTGCAACGTATTACTCAACTCACTGGACGCCGTATCTCCCATCCAGCCGAGTCGGCTGAACTCATCATCGCCCTACGCGCCTTGCGCCTACACGGTCAGGAATGAAGGGGAC
>NZ_JBFBOP010000018.1:0-11881 GCF_040686395.1 Microbacterium sp. NPDC080220 | reverse complement strand
GCAGCACCTGTGGGGCGCCGTTCCCGGCGTCCCACAGGGCACGAACCACCCGCGGGGCGCTGGAATAAGCGCCCCGCGGGTCACCATTTGCCGCAAGGATGCCCCCATGGTTGCCCTCACCGCCGAGACCCTCGACTCCCTCGCCGCCGACGTCGCCCGCCCGGGCTACGACCGCAGCGCCGTCCGCACGAGCATCGTGCACTTCGGCGTCGGCGGGTTCCACCGTGCCCACGAAGCCGTGTTCGTCGACCGCCTGCTCGCAGCCGGCGAGACCGATTGGGGCATCTGCGGCGTCGGCATCATGCCGTTCGACCTCGCGATGCGCGATGCGCTGCGCGCGCAGGACGGGCTCTACACCCTCGTGACCGCCGCCCCGGACGGTTCCGAACAGGCCCGCGTCATCGGCTCCATCGTCGAGTACCTCTACGCGCCCGACGACCCCGAGGCCGTCCTCGCCAAGCTCGCCGACCCGGCGACTCGCATCGTCTCGCTCACCATCACCGAAGGCGGATACGGCGTCGACGACGCGACCGGAACCTTCGCTCCGACGGATGCCGGCACCCTCGCCGACCTCGCAGACTCCAGCACCCCGCAGAGCGTGCTCGGCTACCTCGTCACCGCGCTCGCGCGTCGCCGCGCCGGCGGCATCCCTCCGTTCACCGTGATGTCATGCGACAACATCCAGGGGAACGGCACCGTCGCCCGCACCGCCGTCCTCGGCTTCGCCGCACAGCAGGATCCCGAGCTCGCGGCGTGGATCGAGGCCGCAGTGCGCTTCCCGAACTCGATGGTCGACCGCATCACCCCGGCGACCACCGACGAGACCCGCGCAGCCGTCAGTGCACGCTTCGGCGTCGACGACCAGTGGCCGGTGCGCTCGGAGTCGTTCGAACAGTGGGTGCTCGAGGACGACTTCTCGCTCGGCCGCCCGCCGTTCGAGCAGGTCGGCGTCCAGCTGGTCGCCGACGTCATGCCCTACGAGCTCATGAAGCTGCGGCTGCTGAACGCGTCGCACCAAGCCATGAGCTATCTCGGCATCCTCTCCGGCGCGACCACGGTGCACGAGGTTTGTGCCGATCCGTTGTTCGCGGGCTTCCTGCGCGACTACATGCACGACGAGGCGATCCCGACGCTGCAGCCGGTGCCCGGGATCGATCTCGGCGAATACGTCGAGTCGCTGCTCGCGCGCTTCGGCAGCGAAGCGGTGGGCGACACCCTCGCCCGCCAGGTGGTCGACGGTTCGGACCGGTTGCCGAAGTTCCTCCTGCCCGTCGTGCGCGCTCGGCTCGCCGACGGCGGCCGCATCGACCACGCGGCGCTCGTGCTGGCCGCGTGGGGCGTCTTCCTCGAAGGGCGCACCGAACAGGGCGAGCCGACCCCGCTGTCGGATCGACGACTCGCAGACCTGCAGGCGGCCGTCGCAGCGGACACGCTCCTCGACTACCGCCCGGTGTTCGGGGATCTCGGCGCGAACGGTGCCCTGCGAGCTGCCTTCGACGAGGCGCGCGCATCGCTGCGTTCGCGCGGCGCACGCGGCGCGATCGCCGCGCTGGCCTGAGCCTGAGGCATCTCGCGCGGTCACCGACGCGACGCCACCGCGCACGACTCGCGTTCGACGAGCGCCACGTCGAGCACGGTCGACTCGGGCTCGCCCGGCGCGCCTTGGAGCCTGGCGAATATGCGCTCGGCAGCGAGGGCGCCCAGGCGCCGTGGATCCTGATCGATGACCGAGATCGAGGGCGTGAGTGCGTCGGCCATCGGGAAATCACCGAATCCGACCATCGCCATCGGCGTCTCGCGCAGCTCGTACGCCAGCGCCATCGAGCAGCGGGCGTTCGCGGAGAAGATTGCGGTGGGCGGGTCCGGCAACGCGCGCAGCGCGGCGACCGCGTCACGTGCGGCATCCCGATCCGAAACGAACACGCGCACGAGGTCGTCGTCGATGTCGATGCCGGCCTCGCGCTGTGCGCGCCGCCACCCCTCGAAGCGCTTCGTCTCGGTCGACAGGTGCACGACATCGCCGATGTACGCGACGCGCCGGTGACCGTGCGAGAAGAGGTGCTGCACGGCGAGCACGGCGCCGGCCTCATCGGCCTCGGTGAAGGCGTCGGTCGCAAGCCCCACGGGGGCCCGGTCGACGAAGACGATGGGGGTGTGCTCGCGCCAACGGTCGAGCCACGAATGGTCGGTGCCGACCGGTGCGACCACGAGCCCGGAGAGCTGACGACCGAGCATCGACTCGATCGCCGCGCGCTCGTCCTCCGGGTCGCCGAGGCTCGTCACGAGCGTCGAGATGCCGCGCTCACGGGCGGTGTCCTCGACGGCACGCGAGATCGCGGCGAAGAACGGGTCGACGATGTCGGGCACCGCAACGCCGATCACCGAGGTACGGCCCGCGCGGAAGGTCGTCGCGAGCACGTTCGGCACGTAGTTCAGCTCGCGCATCGCCTGCTCGACGATGCTCCGCGTCGCAGGCAGGACGTGCGGGTCGTCGTTGAACACGCGCGAGACGGTCTTCGTGCTCACGCCCGCACGCGCGGCGACATCTCGCATCGTCGTCACCGGCGTCTCCCTCCCGCTCATGGTGTGCAGTGGCCCCGGTAAATCTACCGGGGCCACTCGCGTCCTCAGCCCCGGCGGCCGTCGACGGCGTCGGCGAGCTCGCGCAGGCGCGGGAGTGCGCGGCCGGTGAGCAGCTCCTCGCGCAGGGTGGCATCGTACGAGAGGCTGTCCTTCCACAGCGAGCGGCCGGCCATCGCGCCCGACGCACCGTTGGCGACGGCGGTCGCCACCTGACCGATGAACGTCTCGTGGTCGACACCAGCCGACAGCACGGCCCACGGCACGCCCTGGGCGGCCTCGGTGACCGCGGCCGAAGCCTCGGCCGACCCGGGGTACTGCAGCTTCAGGATCTTCGCACCGGCCCTTACCGCGAGCGCGGCGCCGTCGGCGACGAGACCGGCGAACGCGGCGGCGTAGTCTTCGTCGCTCTCGCCTTCGAGCTGGTAGGTCAGCAGCTCGACGATGAGCAGCACGCCCTCGGCATTGCACTCGGCGATGAGGTCGCGCATCTCGGCGAAGATTCGGGAATCCGTCCCCTGTCGGTCGGGGCGCGTGTAGTAGAGCATCTTGGCGACGCCGCCGCCGAGGTCACGCACGGTACGGGGCGTCACGCCCGGGACGAACCGGGTGTACTTGAGGCCGTCGACGGTCTCGGCGCCCGAGGCGTCCAGGCCCACGACGAGCGCGGTGTCACGGGCGATCACGCCCTCGTCGACGACGTAGGGGACGGCCACCTCGGGGTCGAGGAGGATCGCGGGGCCGTGGTTGGCGAGGTGACGCACCAGGTCGGCCTTCACCTCGATGAGCTCTTCGCGCGTGATGGCGTCGGAGCCGTTCGGCGCGTCCTTGATGACGGCTTTCATGCTGTTGCGCTGGTCTGCGGCGACGATCAGCATGTTGCCGTCGGACGTCGAGATCGACTGCAGCGCGCGGCGCTCCAGCGTGGTCAGCGGGTTGACTGCGGTGAGCGTGCTCATGGGTCTCCTAGGGATGGGTCGTGCGGGTCAGACGGTCGCCGCGGGCGCGGCGACCGGGGTCAGCAGTGCCTGCGCGACGAGCGCGGCACCGTACGCGGTCTCTTCCTCACGCGAGGAGACGCGGAGGTCTGGCAGGACGGCGGCGCGCGCACGGCGCACCGACGCCATCCCCGCCCACCCGCCGGTCAGGGTCGCGTGCGTCGCCGGAGCGACCTCGCGGTCCATGGCCTCGATGAGCTGGACGATCTCGTCGTTGCTGTGCCGCAGCACGGCGCCGAAGATCTCGGCTGGCGTCACGGCGTCGGTGTGCAGCACGAGGCGCAGCACACCGTCGTCGTTGCGGGCGCCGGCGACCTCGATGGAGCCGGCGGGGAGCGCCCCCTCGAGAGGGAGGGCCGACACCGCCGCATCCAGCGCGTCACGACCGGCACGGTCGCCGATGCCCACCGACTGCAGCGCGCGACGCAGCAGCAGCCCCGTCTTCACGCCGGCGACGAGCACGTGTTTGCCGGGCACGATGTGCCGCACCTCGTTGATGAGGGCGTCGGCCAGGCGCCGGCGGGCGTCGAAGCCGAGCGGGGCGTCGAGCACGCGCAACAGGACCTCCGCGGTGCCGAGTGAGACGTGGTAGCCCGAGGTGTCGAGCGTTCCTGCGGCTGCCGCGGCGACGAGGTGGTCGTGGCCGGCGACGGTCAACGCGGCTCCGGCGAGTCGCGCACCCCACTGCTCGTCGATCCGACCCCATGCCGTGCCGCCGCCTCGGAGCGCGGGCAGGAAGTGCTCCGAGATGCCGAGCGCCGCGAGCATCTCTGGCCAGGCGGCGCCCGTGTCTTGGTCGATGAGGCCGGTGCGCGAGACGAGCGAGTACTCGAGGGCGATGTCGCCGCCGAGCGAGGCCGCGACGAACTCGGGCAGATCGAGCCAGCGGAGGCCGCCGAGGTCGACCCCACTGTCGCGGAGGTACGCGAGCTTGGCGACCGTGACCTGCGCCCCGAGCGGCAGTCCGGTGCGTCCCGCGAACTCGTCGCGGACGGTGTCGGGGAAGGATGCCGCCTGCGCGACGCCGCGCGGATCGAACCACGCGAACCCGGGAGCGACGGCCGTCCCCTCGGCGTCGATAAGCATGCCCGTCTCGCCCATGCCGGCGATCGCGAGGGCCGCGATCGGCGCGTCGGTGTGCACAGCGAGGGCCGCGTCGATCTCTTCGGTGAGGGTGCGGATGCCACGCAGCAGCGCTTCTGCATCCATCTCGGTGGTGCCGCCGTCGCCGACGCGCCAAGGGGTGGGCACCTGACGGCTCGCGACCTCGGCGCCGTCGGCGTCGAGCACGAGCATCTTGATGCCGGTACTGCCCAGGTCGATGCCCGCGACGAGCGGCTCGGCGACGGGTGCGGCAACGCGCTGATCGGGTGCGGCGCGTTCTTCGTCGGACACGGGATTCCTCTCTCGGACTCTCCGGCGAGCCCTTCGCAGCGGTGCGTATCCCAGATTCACGAACCGCGTGAAATCAAGCATGACACCGGTGACTTGCTACGTCTATGGTGGGGGTATGACTCGGTCCTGTCAAATACCTCGCCCGACCGTCGTCGCCGTCACCGGCGTGGCCGGAAGCGGCAAGACGACGCTTGGCCGCACGCTCGCACAGGCGCTCGCCCTGCCGCTGGTCGACCTCGACTCGGTGACGACGCCTCTGCTCGATGCCCTCGGTGACACGATCTTCGGTACTCATTGGCTGACCTCCGCGCACGCTCCGGCGATCCGGGCCGGACGCTATGCGGCCCTGCGGGCCGTGGCCGCCGACGCGGTCTCGTCGGCGGGCGGCGCGGTGCTCGTCGCACCGTTCACCGCCGAACTCGCCGGGGGCGACGACTGGCGCCGACTGCACGACGCGGTGGCGGCCGCCGACCTCCGCGTCGTGCACCTGAGCGGCGATCCGCAGCTGTTCGCGGCACGGCGCGCGGCGCGCGGCGAAGCCCGCGATGCGCACCGCGACGACATCGCCCCGGCCGCACCCGCCGTCGAGGTCATCACGATCGATGCCGAGCTCTCGACATCGCAGCAGATCGCGCGACTCCTCCCCGAGCTCGGCCTGCGTCGGCACCTCGACCCGGACGCCGCGCTGTTCTCGCGCACCTTCGACGCGGTGCTGTTCGACCTCGACGGCACACTGGTGGATTCGACCGCCTCGGTCGTGCGGTCGTGGCGGCGTTTCGCAGAGCACTACGGCGTTTCCGCGGAGGCGCTGCACGAAAACCACGGCCAGCCGGCGCGGGTACTCATCTCGAAGTTGCTGCCGGCCGACCTGTTCGATGAGGGCCTCTCCCGGGTCACCGATCTCGAGGTCGACGATGCCGTCGATCTCGCGCCCGTCCGGGGCGCCCGCGCGTTCTTCGATGCCGTCCCGGTCGCGCGACGCGCAATCGTCACCTCGGGCACGCACCGGCTCGCGTCAGCACGCCTGGGAGCCGCGGGATTCACCCCGCCCGACGTCTTCGTGACGGCCGACGACGTGACCCGCGGCAAACCCGACCCCGAGCCGTTCCTGACCGCGGCGGCGGCGCTGGGGGTCGATCCCGCCCGGTGCCTCGTGGTCGAGGACGCCGCCGCCGGCATCGCCGCAGCCCGGGCCGCCGGGTGCTCGGTGCTCGCGCTCACCGGCACGGTCGAGGCGCACGAACTCCCGGGCGACGTCGTCCTCGACGGGCTCGACGTCGTGGAGCTCGAAGCGACCGGCGACGGCCTGCGGCTGCGCGTGCGCTGACGCGACCTCAGCCCGCGGGCTCGGTCAGCTGCGTCGACGGGTCGGGGTCGCGCGTGACCCGGGCGACGGGCAGCCCGTCCACTCCGGGCAGCAGGGTCGTCGCCTGCGAGACGGCGTGCGCACCCCATGCGGCGGCTGTCGCCGCGGCGCGGGCGAGCGCATCCGGACTCCGCGGGTCGTCGTCGCCGAGCCCCGCGACAAGCCCTGCGAGCGAGGCATCCCCGGCGCCCGCGGTGTTGACGACGGCCGTCGCGACCGCGTGGGCGTGGACGACGCCGACCGCCGACACGACGAGCACGCCGTCGGCGCCCATGCTGGTGTACACCGTCTCGACGCCTCGCTCGACGAGCGAGCGTGCCGCGTCCGCGACCTCGCCGACGGTTCGGAGCGGCCGCCTCACGAGTTCGGCGAGCTCGTGGGTGTTCGGCTTCATGAGCGCGATCCCGGCGGGCGCGGATGCCGCGGCCGTCAGCGCCGGGCCGCTCGTGTCGAGCGCGACGCGCACACCGCGGCGGCGCGCGTCCGCAAGCACCTCCGCGAGGTCGGCGCCGACGGGGATCGACCCCGAGACGATGAGCCAGCGTGCGTCGAGGCGTGACACCGCCGCCGTCACCGCGGCGCGAGCGTGCGCCCAGATACCCGGCGGCAGGGGCGGTGTCGGCGCGTTCACCTTGGTCGTCGCACCACCGGCGTCGATGATCGACGTGTTGACGCGGGTCGCACCGGGCACGGTGACGACCTGCAGCATCCCGGCGAGCGGCGTCCCCGAGGCGAACGCGACATCGTCCTCCCCCAGCACGACGACGGCCACCGTGTCGACACCGGCACGAGCGAGCGCCGCCGAGACGTTGACACCTTTCCCGCTGAGCTCGCGCTCGTACGACGAGGCTCGCATGAAGTCGCCGCGAGCGAGCGTCCCGACCCGGTAGGTGGCGTCGATCGCGCCCGCCGGGGTGAGGGTGACGACGCTCACGCGGCACCCGAGATGCGTCGCACCAGCCGCGCGACCTCGGCGGTGACCGCGTCTCGGGCGGGGCGCAGGTACGCCCGCGGGTCGATGACCGACGGATCGCGGTCGAGTTCCGCGCGTACGACCCCGGTGAGCACCGCGTTCAGGTGGGTGCCGATGTTGATCTTCCGCATCCCCGCCGTGATCGCCCCCTCGATGCCGGCATCCGACACGCCACTCGACCCGTGCAGCACGAGCGGTGCGGGCACGCGTGCGGCGAGCGAGCGGATCAATCCTTCGTCGAGCGACGCGCTGCGCTCGCGCATGGCGTGCTCGCTGCCCACCGCGACCGCGAGCGCGTCGACGCCGGTCGCGGCGACGAATGCGACCGCGTCGTCGACGTTCGTGCGGACACCGGGGGAGTGCGCACCCTTGCCTCCGACCTCGCCCAGCTCGGCTTCGACCCACGCGCCAACGGCGTGCGCGCGTTCGACGACGGCGGCCGTCCGTGCGACGTTCTCGGCGTCGGGAAGGTACGCCGCGTCGTACATGACCGAGGGCACGCCGAGCGCGAGCGCCTCGTCGATGAGGGCTTCCTCGGTCGCGTGGTCCAGATGCACCACGACCGGCACCGATGCGCCCTCGGCCAGCCGCAGCGCCGCTGTCGCGGCGGGCGCCAGCCCACCGTGGAACGCGACCGCGTTCTGCGAGAGCTGCAGCACGACCGGATGACCGGCGGCCTCCGCACCCGCCACGATCGCCTCGGCTACCTCGAGCTGGATGAAGTTGAACGCGGCGACGGCACGGCGATGTTCGAGCAGTCCTCGCATCGCGGCGGCCATCAGATCACCTGTCCGGTCGGCAGCAGGACGAGGTCGCGGATCACGACGTGCGCGGGCCTCGTCAGCATGAACACGATCGTGTCGGCGACGTCGGTCGAGCGGATGCCGGTGCGCTCGGCGATCTTCTGCGCTTCTTCGGCAGACCCGTGCGTGTAGCCCCACAGTGGGTTGAGGACGACACCGGGGGCGATCGCCCCGATCCGCACCCCCGATTCGGCGTACTGCCTGCGCACGGTGTGCACGAACGACTGGACGGCGTGCTTGGAGGCCGAGTACACCGGCTCCCACTCGATGTCCTGGTGCCCCGAGACCGAGCTCGTGACGAACACGTCACCCGAGCCCTGCTCGAGAAGGGTCGGCAGCGCAGCACGCACGAGCGCCATCACGCCGGTGACGTTGGTCGCCACGAGCGCCGCGATGTCGTCGATCGACGACGTGGTGAGGTCGCCGCCGACGTAGACCCCGGCGTTGGGGAGCACGATGTCGAGTCGCCCGTGCAGGCGCACCGTCTCGTCGACGATCCGCTGCGCCGATGCGGCATCCGACACATCGGCTGCGATCGTGGTGACGAGCTCGGGGGCGGATGCCGCGAGCTCGGCGAGCCGAGCCTGATCGCGGGCGACCGCGACGACGCGGCAGCCTTCGGCGACGAGTGCCTGGGCGGTCGCGAGGCCGATGCCCGAGCTCGCACCGGTGAGGAGGGCGACCTTGCCCTCGAGGGTCGTGCGGTTCATCGTGCTCCTTCTGCGAGCAGGGCCCGCCGGTACTGTTCGTCGGGGCGTGTCACGATGCGCGTCGCCTCGTCTTCGGGCATGAACCGCACGCCACCCACGGCCTGCGCCCCGATGATCGCGCGAGCGCACTTCTGCGCCATCGCCGTCATGCCGAGCACCTGCGACGGATTCGAGCCGATCGCGAACATGCCGTGGTTCTGCAGGTACACCACCCCGGGCGCCTCGCCGTGCCGGTCGATGTGCGCGCGCAGCAGGTCGCGGACGGCTCGGGCCAGCTTCAGCCCGGGATCGACGTACGGGACGAGCAGCGGGTGCGCGCCGAGCACGACGAGCTGGTCGGGGAAGAGCCCGCCCGCGACGAGGAGTTCGGAATGCTGCGAGCAGAGCAACGCGTTCACGTCGGTCGGGTGGGAGTGGGCAATCACCCGCGCGTCGGTGCCCTCGTACAGCACCACGTGCAGGAGCGCTTCGACGGACGGGCGGCGCCCTTCGCGTGCGGCGACCGCGTCGAACACGGCGGCGACCTCGGCGTCGCCCGCCGCATCGTCGGAGATGAGGGCGAGCGCTTCGGCGAGGTCGACGCGCACGAAGTCGCCCGGCTCAGCGTCGCCGAGGACGGCACCGGAAGCCTTCACGAGCATCGTGTCGCCGTCGCGGACCGAGGTGTTGCCCTCGCCGAGGAGGGCTGCGTCCATGGCGGGTGCGCCGAGGCGGCGGCTGAGGTCGGTGAGCAGGTCACGCGGATCCATGCTGGATCTCCGATCGGGTCGGGGGTGGGAACGAACGGTCGGGGCCTTCGCCGTCGTCGACGGCGATCCCCCGCACTGCGGCGAGGCTCGGGAGGTCTCCCGCAGCGACCGCGGCCTGCAGGAGGACGCCACGGACCGACGCCTCGATGGGGCCCGCGATGACCGTGCGACCGGTGCGCGCCGCGGCGAGCGAGCACAGCAGGTCACCGCGAGCGCCGCCGCCGAGGATGCGGACCCGCTCCAGGGCGACGCCCGTGAGCTGCTCGATCTCGTCGAACGTGTCCGCCCACGCGGTCGCCAGGCTGTCGAGGATCGCGCGCACGAGATCTCCCCGCGACGCAGGACGTTCCGCTCCCGAGGCGGCGCAGGCATCCGCCAGCCGTGTGGCGAGGTCGTCGGGCGCCTGCAGTGCCGGATCCGCCGGGTCGAACCGGCCTCGGTAGGTGCTGCGCTCGGCGTCCGCGAGCAATCCCAGCAGGGTGTCGAGCGAGCCGGGCGCTTCGCCGTCGGCGACGGCCCATTCCCGGAGGGTCTGCTGCAGCAGCCACATCCCGCTCAGGTTCTTGACGAGCAGCGTGTCGCCCCCGACGCCGATCTCCTGCGTGAATCCGCCGAAACGGGCCCGTTCGTTCAACAGCGGCTCCGCGAGCGCGACCCCGACCACCGCCCAGCTCCCGCTCGACACCACACCGGTGCCGACGTCGGTGGCATCCGTCACGGCACTGAACGCGGCCGCAGTGTCGTGCGCGGTGACCGACCAGACGGGGATCGGATGCCGCGCCCCGATCGCCTGCGTCACCTCGGGGGTCGTCTCGCCGGCCGACGCCCCGGTGGGGACGATGCCGGGGAGGTGGACGTGCGCGTCGGCGATGAGCGTGTCGGCCCAATCACCGGTGGTCGCGTCGACCAGGGCGGTCGTCGAGGCGAGCGAAGGTTCGGCCCCCACCCGCCCGGTGAGCAGATGCACGAACACGTCGGCCGTGAGGAGGATCACGTCCGACGGGTCGCCGATGCCGGCCGCGGCGTCCTGCCGGAGCTGGTGCGACGTGTTGATCGCCTGGTCGAGCACGCCGGTGAGCGCGTAGTCGGCCGGGAGGTCGCGCGTTGCCGAGGTCTGCGCGGCGCGGACCGGATCGGCATCGCGGTGGTGGCGCATGAACGGACGGAGCGACCCGCCGACGTCGAGGCGCGCATAGTCGACACCCCACGCGTCGACGCCGATCCCCCGGAGCGTTGCCCCCGCTGCGTCCGCGGTGGCGATGCCCGCTCGCAACCCGTCGAGCACCCCTGCCCACAGCGCGGGCACGTCCCAGCCGAGCCCCTCGGGCCTCGGGACCGGCACGTTCGCGAGACGGTGCACCTCACGGATCGTGAGGTGGGGCACGCCGTCGACCTCATCGAGCAGGCCCAGCATCACGCGGAGGCTGGCCGACCCGAGGTCGACGGCGAGATAGGCGAGGCGCACGGTCAGATCGCGGTGTAGCCGCCGTCGACGACGAGCGTCTGGCCGGTCAGGTACGACGCCGCCGACGAGGCGAGGAGCAGCACGATGCCGTCGAGGTCGGCCGGCTCGCCCATGCGACCGGCCGGGATCATCCCGACCCATTCGGCCGCGAGGTCGGGATTCTGCTCGGTGAACTGCCGGGTCATGTCGGAGAGGATGTAGCCGGGCGCGATCGCGTTGACCCGCACCGCGGGGGCCCACTCGACTGCGAGCGATTTCGCGAGCTGGTCGACCGCGGCCTTCGAGGCGTTGTAGGAAGCCTGGTGCTGCGGCACGTTCACGACGCGGCCCGACATCGAGGAGATGAGGATCGCCGAGCCGTCGCGGCCCTCGGCCAGCAACGGGCGGGCGAAGGACTGGGTGGCGTAGAAGGTCCCGCTGAGGTTGACGTCGATGACCTTCGACCACGCGGCCGGCTCGACCTCGGCGGAGTCGCCCCAGATCGTGATGCCTGCGGCGGTCACGAGGATGTCGGCGACGCCGAGCTCCTCGCGCACGGCGGCGAAGGCCGCTTCGACGGATGCGGCATCTGTCACATCGACGGTGGCCGACGCGGTCATCACCCCGGTCTCGGCGGCGAGGCGCTCGGCCGAGGCTGCGACGTCGGGCAGCAGATCGAGGAGCGCGATGTGCACGCCCTGGCGTGCGAGTGCGGAGGCGAGCGAGTAGCCGATGCCACGCGCACCACCGGTGACGACCGCAGTGCGTCCTGCGAGATCGGGGAAGTTCATGTGGGCCTTTCGACGAGGGAAACCGTGGAGAGACGGGGCGGCCGGACGGGGTCCCGTCCGGCCGCCCGTCCA
>NZ_JBFBOP010000017.1:0-12511 GCF_040686395.1 Microbacterium sp. NPDC080220 | reverse complement strand
TTCGCGATCTTCCGCAGGTCGGCGATCGTGTACGCGGCATCCAGTCGGCGTTTCGTGCCGTTGAGCTCGGGCTTCTTGAACTGCATGAGCTCGAGGAGCTCGAGCGGCTTGGGGAACTGGCGCTGAACCATGGGAGTTCCGTCCTTACGCCCGCGGCTGGTGGCGGCGGGGCTGGTGAGTGAGAGCGACGAGGTCGCGGAGGGATTCGAGGGAACCGGAGAGGACGCCGGTCGCGCGTGCCTGAACGAGGATATTCCCCAGTGCGGTCGCTTCGACAGGCCCTGCCAGCACGGGGACGCCGGACCGGTCGGCGGTCCGCTGGCAGAGGAGTTCGTTCAATGCACCGCCGCCGACGATGTGGATGACGCGCAGGTTGACGCCGCCCACGCGGGCTGCATCGTGCGCGGTGTCGGCGAACGCCTGCGCGAGCGACTCGATGATGCTGCGGGCGAACTCCGCCCGGGTGCGCGGGGCCGGCACCCCGTGCTCCTCGCACCAGTCGGCGATGCGGCGGGGCATGTCTCCCGGCGGCAGGAAACGAGCGTCGTCGACGTCGAAGACGGCGACGGGAGCGGTGATCTCCTCGGCGGAGTCGAGCAGCGTGGGCAGGTCGATGGCGTGCCCCTCGCGCTGCCAGCCCCGCACGGCTTCGCTGAGGATCCACAGGCCCATCACGTTGCGGAGCAGTCGGACGCGACCGTCGACGCCGCCTTCGTTGGTGAAACCAGCTTCGCGAGCCGCGTCGGTGAGCACGGGCCGTTCGACCTCGACCCCGACGAGACCCCAGGTGCCGCACGAGATGTAGGCGGCATCGGAGGAGGTCATGGGGACGGCGACGACGGCGGATGCCGTGTCGTGCGACCCGACCGCGGTGACCGAGCTGCGTGCGCCGAGCACTTCGGCAGCACCGCCGCTGATCGTGCCGAGCGTCTCGCCCGGCGCGATGAGGGGGGCCAGGATGCGTGCGGGGATTCCGAGGTCGGCGAGCAGCGCGGCATCCCATTCCCCGGTGTCGGCGCGGAGGAGCCCCGTCGTCGACGCGTTGGTCCGCTCGGTGCGGGCCTGACCGGTGAGCCAGTACCCGATCAGGTCGGGGATGAGCAGGGCGTGGTCGGCGATGCCGAGCAGCTCCGGGTCTTCGGCGGCGAACTGGTACAGCGTGTTGAACGGCAGGAACTGCAGGCCGTTCCGCGCGAACAGGTCGACATGGGGATGCCGCGCGTGCACCGATTCGACGCCTGCGGCCGTGCGCTCGTCGCGGTAGTGGAACGGCTCGCCGAGGAGGCGGGACCGGGCGATCAGGCCGTAGTCGACCGCCCACGAGTCCACGCCGACGCTCGCGATGTCGGGGGGCCCACGCAGCGCCTTGCGGAGCCCGGTGAGCACGGAGCCGTACATGCCGACGAGGTTCCAGTGCAGGCCGTCGGTCAGACGCACCGGGTCTTTCGGGAAGCGCGCGACGGTTTCCGTGTCGAGCTGCTTCGGCCCGACGCGGCCGACGATGACCCGCCCGCTCGTCGCGCCGAGGTCGACCGCCGCGACGGTCGCGGCGCTCATGCGGCCGCCCCCGCGCGGCATCCACTCGTCGACATCATGTTCTCTCGCCGAGACCACACCCTCTGCGCGCGCACGTCGTGTGCGTTCGGTGAGAGGACATGATCCGGACGAGGGGGTCGGGATGCCGCGAGGCCCACAGCCGCGAGTGCGACAGCCGTCATCGCAGGAACGCGGCGGCGACGCCGGAGTCCACCGGGATGTGCAGACCTGTCGTGCGCGAGAGTTCGGGTCCGGTCAGCACGTAGACCGCGTCGGCGACGTTCTCGGGCACGACCTCGCGCTTGAGGATCGTGCGGTTCGCGTAGAACTGGCCGAGGTCCTCTTCCTTCACCCCGTAGGTCGCGGCGCGGTTGGCACCCCAGCCGGCGGCGAAGATGCCCGAGCCGCGGACGACGCCGTCGGGGTTGATGCCGTTCACGCGCACGCCGTGCTCGCCGAGCTCGACGGCCAGCAGGCGCACCTGGTGGGCCTGGTCGGCCTTCGTCGCCGAGTACGCGATGTTGTTGGGGCCGGCGAAGACCGAGTTCTTCGACGAGATGTAGATGACGTCGCCGCCCATCTTCTGCTCGATGAGCGCCTTCGCCGCCGCCTTCGCGACGAGGAACGAGCCCTTGGCCATGACGTCGTGCTGCAGGTCCCAGTCCTTCTCGGTGGTCTCGAGCAGCGGCTTCGACAGCGACAGTCCGGCGTTGTTGACGACGAGGTCGATGCCGCCGAAGGCGAGGACGGTCGCGTCGATCGCGGCCTGCACCCCCGCGGCATCCGCCACGTTCGCGGCGACGCCGATCGCGACGTCGGTGCCGCCGAGCTCTGCTGCGGCGGCCTGCGCCTTCTCGAGGTCGAGGTCGGCGACGACGACGCACGCGCCCTCGGCCGCGAGGCGCGTCGCGATCGCCTTGCCGATGCCGGATGCCGCGCCGGTCACGAAAGCGATGCGCCCCTGATGCGTCTTGGGCTTCGGCATCCGCTGCAGCTTCGCCTCTTCGAGGGCCCAGTACTCGATGCGGAACTTCTCGGCGTCCGAGATAGGGGAGTAGGTCGAGAGCGCCTCGGCGCCGCGCATGACGTTGATCGCGTTCACGTAGAACTCGCCGGCGACGCGGGCGGTCTGCTTGTTCGCGCCGTAGCTGAACATGCCGACGCCCGGGACGAGCACGATGAGCGGGTCGGCTCCGCGGATGGCGGGAGAGTCCGCCGTCGCGTGGGCGTCGTAGTACGCCTGGTAGTCGGCGCGGTAGGCCGCGTGCAGCTCGTGCAGGCGCGCGATCGCGTCCTCGACGCTCGCCGAGGCGGGCAGGTCGAGCAGGAGCGGCTTGACCTTCGTGCGCAGGAAGTGGTCGGGGCAGCTCGTGCCGAGCTCAGCGAGCGCCGGTGCCTTCTCGGACGCGAGGAAGTCGAGCACGACGTCGCTGTCGGTGTAGTGGCCGACCACCGGCTTGTCGGTCGAGGCGAGCCCGCGGATGGTGGGCGCGAGGGCCGCGGCCTTCGCGCGGCGCTCGGCGTCGGGCAGGGCCTCGAAGCCGGAGCGGATGCCGCCGAAGGGCTGCGGGGCACCGTGGGCGTCGATGTAGGCCTGGGCGGTCTCGATGATCCAGAGGCTGTTGCGCTCCGACTCCTCGGACGTGTCGCCCCAGGCGGTGATGCCGTGGCCGCCGAGGATGCACCCGATCGCGTCGGGGTTCTCGGCCTTGATGGCGGCGATGTCGAGACCGAGCTGGAAGCCGGGGCGGCGCCACGGGACCCACGCGACCTTCTCGCCGAAGATCTCGCGGGCGAGCTTCTCGCCGTCGGCGGCGGTCGCGATGGCGATGCCGGCGTCGGGATGCAGGTGGTCGACGTGGGTGGCATCCACCAGTCCGTGCATGGCGGTGTCGATCGAGGGGGCGGCGCCGCCCTTGCCGTGCAGGCAGTAGTCGAAGGCGGCGACCATCTCGTCTTCGCGCTCGACGCCCGGGTAGACGTCGACGAGCGCGCGCATCCGGTCGAGACGGAGGACGGCGAGTCCCTCGGGCTTCAGGGTGCCGAGGTCGCCGCCGGACCCCTTGACCCACAGCAGCTCGACGGGCTCACCGGTCACCGGGTCGGTGTCGGTGCCTTTCGCGGACGTGTTGCCGCCGGCGTAGTTCGTGTTCTTCGGGTCGGCGCCGAGGCGGTTGCTGCGTGCGATGAGCTCGGCTGCGGTGGAGGACGTCATTGGGGCTCCCGGGAGTGATCGTGAAGGATCCTGATCGATCATGTGAGATCAAACAGAAACTAACATGGGAAGTCGCCCATGTCGACTGTCAGCGGAGCTCGACGAGATCTCGGAACGGGTCGAGCCGTTCGTCCGCCGGGTCGAGTTCGGTCACCAGGAGCGCGACCTCGTCCCAGGCGAACGCACGGGCGGTCGCATGACGTGCGAGCTTCGTCGCATCGGCCAGCACGACCGTCTCGTCGGCGTTGTCGGCGAACACGCGCTTTACCTGCGCCTCGTCGATCGTCGCCTCACTCGTGCCGAACGACGGATCGAGCGCCGCGGCACTCGTGAAGAACCGGTCGTAGTGCAGACTCGCCGCGGTCGCACACGCGACGGCACCGACGAAGCTGTCGGTGCGCAACTCGAGGCGGCCGCCAATGAGGATCGCGTCGACCCCCGGACGGCCCTGCGCCGTGCGCAGGTTGTCGTAGGAGTTCGTCGCCACCAGCAGCTCGTGGCTCGTGTCGAGTTGGGCCACCAGTGCGCCGACCGTCGACGAGGCATCCAGGGCCACCGCACCACCATGGGGGATCAGATCGAGCGCCTTGCGCGCGATCTCGCTCTTGGCCCCGCTGCGGTTCGCCATGCGCGCGCTGAACCCCTGCGGCACGATCGCGGCGACCGCGCCGCCGCGCACCCGGCGCACCAGGCCCTCGCGCTCGAGGTCGTCGAGGTCGCGTCGCACGGTCATCGCCGAGACGCCGAGGATCTCTGCCGTCGTGTCCAGGCGGATGCTGCCGTCGCGGGTGAGGATCTCGAGCAGCTGCGCCCGGCGCTCTGCGCTCAGCATGGGTGGCATGGGGACAGGCTAGTCGCGCGCCGGGTGGCGCCGGTCAGCGGCGACCGCCGCGATCGACCAGCGTCGTCGGCACGAGCTGCGCAGCGGATGCCGCGGGCGTCCCGTTCGCGACGCGATCGAGGAGCGTCGTCGCCGCCCTCGTGCCCAACTCCGCGACGTCGTACGCGACGAGGCGGACCCGGCGGGGCAGCATCCACGCCAGTTCGAAATCGTCGAACCCGCTGACGGCGACGTCGGCCTCGCGGGCGAGGATCGCCTCGAGCGCCCCGACGGTCGCGCGGTTGTTGCCGCAGAACACCGCGGTCGGCGGCGCCGCGGCATCCAGCAGCCGATCCATCGCACCGCGCGCATCGCGGGGGGTGTGGATGCCGGCGATCACCGTGGCCGGATCGAACTCGCGCCCTGCCGCGGCGAATGCGTCTCGGGCACCCGCGAGCCGCTCGGCCATGGTGAAGATGTCAGGGGAGTCGAGCAGGATGGCGATGCGCTCGTGGCCCGCGTCGAGCAACTCGGCCACCGCCGCGCAGGCGCCGCCCCGGTTGTCGAGCAGGACCGCGTCGGCGGCGACGCCGGTGCCGGGTCGGTCGAGGAACACCACCGGCGTGCCACGTTCCACCTCGCGTGCGAGGTAGGACTGATCGGATGCCGCGGGCACCACGATCAGCCCACCCACCCGGCGCTGGCACAGGTCGAGGGCGAGCCGACGCTCGGTCGCGGCGTCCTCCTCGCTCGACGCCATGACGACGTGCATGCCGCGCTGGACGGCGACCGCAGACAACGCCGCCGCGATCTGCATGTAGAAGGTGTTCGAGAGGTCGGCCGAGACGAAGGCGATCGTGTCGTTCGTGCCCGAGCGCAAGCTCGCCGCGAGGGCGTTGCGGTGGTACCCCAGCTGCTCCGCGGCCCCGAGCACTCGCGCCGCCATGGCCCCATCCACATTCGGTTCGTTGTTGATGACGCGCGAGACCGTCTTGAGGCTGACGCCTGCGGCCGCGGCGACGTCGATCATCGTCGGCCTGCCCGTGCCTCGCATGCGACTCCCCACCGGTCCGCTCAGGAGACTGAGGCGAAGGCTCCCGAGTCGTGCGATGCCGCCGCGGCCGCGAAGATGCGGTGCGTGAGTGCGGCCTCTTCGGGGCGGACGGTGCCGAAGCGCTCGCCGAGCCTACCCGCCCGTTCGGCGAGGAACGCCGCCCACATCTGCAGGATCGCGTCCGAGAAGCCGGACTCGAAGTTCGCGCCCGTCACCGTCGGCCACACCGACTGACTCCCCGCGTCGACGCGTTGCCAGCTCTGCTCGCGGCCGACGCCGGGGACGTCGATGAACGCGAAAACCTGCACTTCTTTCGGGTTCTTCGTGCTGAAGCGCACGCCGCCGTCCATGCCGATCGCCTCGAACTCCCAGGTGTTCTTCTCGCCCGGCGCGATGCGCTTGGTCTCGGTGGCGAGGGGGAATGCGGCACCGTCGTGCGTCGCCCAGGAGTGGATGACGGCGTTGTCCCAGGTGTCGCACGGCGCCGGGTTCCCGTCGGGCCCGGGGCGCTCGGTGACGATGTCCTGCAGAACGCCCATGAGGCGCTCGGGGGTCCAGCCGAGCCGCAGGGGGACGTGCCAGGTGTGCATGCCGAGGTCGTTCATGACGCCCGCGTCCCCGCAGAACTTCCGCGCGCGCTTCCAGTTGAGCGGCTTGGCGACGTCGATGTCGCTCGCGTGCAGGAACGTGCACTTCGCCTCGATGATGCGTCCCAGCGCGCCCGAGCGCACATAGTCGACCGCCCACTGCGCGCCGGGGAAGAACGGCATCTCGCTCGAGACGCGCACGAACGCGCCCGGGGTCTCGTCGATCGCGGCGAGGATGTTGTCGGCGGCGGCCCGGTCGATGCCGAACGGCTTCTCGGCCAGCAGCGCCTTTCCAGCGCGGATCGTGTCGATGTAGAGCTGCTCGTGCAGGTCGTGCCGCACCGCGATGTAGACCACGTCGATGGTGGGGTCGGCCAGCAGTTCGTGATGGTCGGTGGTGGTCAGCCGCACCGTGTCGATGCGCTCGAACCACTCCAGCGCGGCGGGATTGATGTCGCACACAGCGACGAGCTGCGGGTCGACCGGGTGGTCGACGAGGGCGGGCCAGCGACGGATCGCCGCCGCGATCTCGCGCCCCATCAGGCCGCCGCCGATGATGCCGATGTTCACGCGCTCGCCGCTCATCGGGCGCCGCCGATCAGGGCGAGGGCGTCATCGACCGATGCGTCCTCGTGGACGACGGCCATGAGGGCCGCAGTGATCCCCGCGGGGTCGGGGTGCTGGATGACGTTGCGCCCGTAGACGATGCCTCGGGCGCCCTGGGCGAGCACCGCGGCTGTGCGCTCGAGGAGCGTCCGGTCGTCGACGCGCCCTCCGCCGCGCACGAGCACGGGGGTGTCACCGGCGGCCTGGACGACGCGGTGGTAGTCGCCGATGTCGTCGGTCGGATCCGCCTTGATGAGGTCGGCGCCGAGCTCGCGCGCCTGCCGGACGAGCGTGACGATCTTGGCGGTGTCACCGTCGACGGCGTACCCGCCGGCGCCCGCCTTGGTCTGCATGACGAGGGGCTCGATCATGAGCGGCATTCCGTACCGCTCGGCATCCGTCCGGAGCGCGAGGATCGAGCGGATGCACTGCTCCCGTACCTCGGGGTGTCCCGGCAGGTCGAGCAGGTTGACGCACACCGCGACGGCATCGAGGCGGACGGCGACCTCGATCGCGTCGGGCACGTGGATGGAGTGGAGCACGGGCTCGAGCGGGTCGTTGTAGACGTTCGCGATGTCGGTGCGGAGCACGAGCCCGGGCTTCTGCTTGCCCGGCACGGACTGCAGCAGCGGTGCTTGGCCGAGGGTGAGCTGGATGGCGTCGGGGCCGGCGTCGACGAGGGTCGCCACGGTGGCGGCCATGTCCTCGATGCCGGTGAGGAACGAGTGCTCGTGGAATGCACCGTGGTCGACGGCGACGTCGAGTGCTCGTCCGGAACGGGCGTGGAAGAGGCGTTGCAAGCGGGGCTTCGGCATGGGAGGTCGTTCTCCGTCGGCTCTAGTTCGGGGCGCTGCGGTGCGCCTGCGATCAGTATGCGGAGCCGAGACAACGTTGTCAATCGGCGACCTCATACGCTGGGATCGCTGAGGCGAAGGAGCGGGCATGACGGGTGAGCTGTACGGGACGCCGACCGACGATGTGTGGAAGCGCGTCGGCAGCAGGGCGCAGGTCGTGTCGGTCGAGTCGTCGATCCGAACCGACGGAGCGGACGCCGGGTCGCGTCGCATCCACCTGGTCAACGGCGACCTCGACGTGGAGGTGCTGCCCGACCGCGGGCTCGACATCGGACAGGTCAGGATCGCCGGCGTGCCGCTCGCTTGGATCTCTCCGACCGGCTTCGGCGCGCTCTCGGCGGAGCCGGGCGGCTGGATGCGGGCCTTCGGCGGTGGGCTCGTCACGACGTGTGGACTGCTGAGCTACGGCGCCCCGTCGGTCGATGCGGGCACGCCGCATCCGCTGCACGGACGGTATTCGTCGTTGCGTGCCGACGTCGTGCGCGCCGAAGCCGGCGCCGACGAGCTCGTCGTGGAAGGCGTCGTGCGCGAGGCCGAGGTGTTCGGCGCGCACCTGGAGGTGCGCCGCCGGATCTCGAGCGCCGTCGGCAGTCGCACCCTGCGCATCGACGATGTCATCGTGAATCGGGCGGCGACGCAGGTGGAGCCGATGGTGCTCTACCACCTGAACCTCGGCTGGCCCGTGGTCGACGAGGGCACGACGCTGTCGACGCCCGCGACTCGCGTCGAGCCTCGCGATGCCGAGGCGGCCGCGGGTCTCACGAGCTGGGCACGGTTCCCGACGCCGGTCGCCCACTTCCCCGAGCAGGTGTTCCGCCACGAGCTCCCGGCGGGCGAACGCACGGAGGTCCGCGTCGAGAGCGATCGTGGTCCGTCCGTGCGCATCGCGTTCGACACGGCAGTGCTGCCCGCGCTGTTCCAGTGGCGGGTCGCCGAGGAGGACGGGCATGTCGTCCTCGGCGTCGAGCCGGCCACCACGCCGACGATCCTCGGACGTGCCGACGCCCGCGAGCGCGGGCTGCTGCGTCCGTTGGCGCCCGGTGCAACGCTGTCGCTCGGCGTCGAGATCGAGGCCTTCCCGGGCGTGACGCCCGCTCGGTAACGAATCGGCCACACGTGCTTGACAGCGTTGTCTTTCCGGGTTCATGCTGTCACTCACCGGATCGACAAGCCCGAAGATCCGCTTATGACAACGCTGTCGAGGTATGCGATGACGCACATGCGAGGAACGGATGCCGCCCGCGCCTCCGTGCCGCGGCGGGCACGCATCATCGACGTCGCCGAGCTCGCCGGCGTCAGCATGAAGACCGTGTCGCGCGTGGTCAACGACGAGGCCGGCGTCCTCCCCGACACCCGTGATCGCGTCGTCGCGGCGATCGCCGAGCTCGGCTTCGTGCCCGACAGCCGCGCGCGATCGCTCAAGCGCGGCAGCACCGACACCATCGGCATCCTGATCGACGCGATCTCAGACCCATTCTTCGCCGCGTTCGTCAGTGCCGTCGAAGAACTCGCCCTCGCCGAGGGCCTCAGCGTGCTGTTCGCGAGCACCGGCTACGACGGGCACCGTGAACGCGAACAGCTCGCCCGACTCACCGGCGACCGGCTGCGCGGACTCATCGTCGCCCCCGTCGAGATCGGTGCGGGCGAACTCCAGCTCCTGCGTCGCCGCTTCCCCGTCGTCTGCGTCGATCGCGCGCGCGAGGGCATCGACTCGATCGTCGTCGACGACTTCGGCGCGACCGTCGAAGCCGTGGAGGCGTTCATCGAGCGCGGTCACCGCCGCATCGGCTTCATCGGCGAGCACACGCCGTACCCGACCGTCAGCGCGCGGTTCGACGGCTTCCGCGCTGCACTGGCGGCGGCCGGCATCCCGATCGACGACTCCCTCGTCGTCGAGCAGGGTCGTTCCCACGAGGAACACGAGGTCACGGAGCTGCTGGGCCGACCCGATGCGCCGACCGCGGTCTTCTGCGCCTCGAGCCCCGCGACCATCGCGACGATCCACGCGTTGCGGCAGGGGACGGCGCCCATGCCCGCGCTCATCTCGTTCGGCGACTTCGAATTCGCAAGCGTGTTCACGCCGGGCATCACCTGCGTCGATCAGGACCCCCGACTCATCGGTGAGGCCACGTTCCGCCGCCTCATCGCCCTCTCCGACGAGCCCGGCTCGGCACCCGAGCACATCGTCGTCCCCACTCGCCTCATCCGCCGAGGCTCCGGCGAGCTCCTCGCCGAGTCCGAGGCCACCCCCTCCCCGATCGGAGCCCTGCGATGATCCCCCTGCTCCTGCCGCCGAACCCGGTGCAGCACTTCTATCTCGGAGGTGACCGCATCGCGGCGCTGCGCGGCATCGTGCCCGAGACCGACCGGCAGCCCGAGGAGTGGCTCGCCGCGACGGTCTCGCGCTTCGGCGACCCGGTCACCGGGCTGGCCGTCACCGAGTCCGGCGAGGTCCTGCGAGACCTCGTCTCCGCCGATTCTGCGGGCTGGATCGGTGCCGACCGGGGGCGGGATGCCGGTGACGTGGGCATCCTCGTGAAGCTGCTCGACGCGCGTCAGCGGCTCCCCGTCCACGTGCACCCCGACCGCGGCTTCGCCGCTCGTCACCTCGACTGTCCCTACGGCAAGACCGAGGCCTGGTACGTGCTCGACACCGAGGCCGACTGTGCGGTGCACGTCGGGTGGAACACCGACCTCGACGCCGACGAGCTGGCCCGTCGCCGTGACGCGCAGGACAGCGAGTGGATGCTGGCGCACATGAACCGCGTCGTCGTGCGCGAGGGCATGGGCGTGCTCGTCCCCGCCGGGACCGCGCACGCGATCGACGGCGGCATCTTCGTCGCCGAAGTGCAGGAGCCGACTGACTTCTCGATCCTGCTGGAGTGGTCGGTGACCACCTCCACTCGCGACGAGTCGCACCTCGACCTCGGCTTCGACACCGTCATGTCGGCGGTCTCGCACGCGCGGCTCGCCCCCGAGGCCCTCGCGTCCCTCATCAGCGACGCCGGGACGACGCCGGCGGGGTCGACCTTCCGCTCCCTCCTCCCCGCCGCCGCCGACGCCTACTTCCGACTCTCGGATGCCGCGGTGCGCGGCGGTGCGTCAAGCGTGCGGGCGGCGGGATTCGCCGTCGTGCTCGTGACCGACGGCGCCGGTGAACTCGTCGGTGCGGGCGGCCGGGTGCCGGCATCCCGTGGCGAGGTCTTCGCCGTGCCGCACGCGTTCGGCGACTGGCGGCTCGAGGGAGCGGCATCCGTCCTCGTCGCCGAGCCCGGCGCCGGCTGGCCGCAGTCGCTCACGCGAGGAGGGGTCGCATGAGCGACTACGTCGTCGGCGTCGACATGGGCTCGACGAGCATCAAGATGCTCGTCGCGACGCCCGACGGCCGCGAGGTGCTCGTCGCGAGCCGACGCTCGCCGTGGACGAACCTCGAGCACGGCCGCACCGAGATGCCGGCCGCTCGTGCGGTCGACACGGTGCTCGAACTCGCCGCCGAGGCGGATGCGGCGCTGGCGCACCACGGCCCGTACCGTGTGCGCGCGCTGGGTGTCTCGGGCATGGCCGAGGCAGGTGTGCTGCTCGATGCCGCGGGCGCCGCGGCCGCGCCGATCATGGCGTGGTTCGACCCGCGCGGCGGGGCCGAGATCGCCGCGAGCCCCGCGGCGTTCCGTGCCGAGTTCCCCGGCCGGACCGGGCTCCCCGTCGGCCCGCTCGCCTCGATCTCGAAGCTGCTGTACCTGCAGGGCACCGGCATCGACATGACCGGGCGCACCTACCTGAACGTGCCCGAGTACATCGTGCACGTGCTGGGCGGCCCGCGCGTCGCCGAGTTCTCGCTCGCATCGCGCACCGGCCTGCTCGACCAGGACGACAGCTCGCCCTGGGCGGCCGCCTTCGACGTGCTCGGCGCCGACCAGAGCCTGCTCGGTGAGCGGGTCGGTGCGGGTACTGCGCTCGGCACGATCTCGGACGGGCGGATACCGCTCGGCTTCCGCGGTGCCGTGCTCACCGTGGCCGGGCACGACCACCTGGTCTCGGCGGTCGCCGCCGGGGCAACCCGCAGCGGGCAGCTGTACGACTCGATGGGCACCGCCGAAGCCCTCGTGCGGGTGCTCGATCACCCGTTGCCGTTCGATGCGCGCGAGCGCCTCGCCCACGCCGGCATCAACACCGTCCGGCATGTGCTGCCGGGCAAGTGGGTGCTGCTGGCGGGCACGAAGTCCGGCCTGCTGATGCGTCGCGTGCTCCAGCTCCTCGGGATCACGGATGCCGCAGGGCGATCGGCGATCGACGATCTTGCGGCTGCGCTCCCCGTCGCAGGCACCCTGGTCGAAGGCGGCATCCGTGTCGACGGTGCCCGCAACGACGACGGCGTCTTGAAGATCACGGCGAACAGCGACGGTCTGGCACCGGCGGAACTGTTCGCGGCGACGCTCCTGCACGGCAACGACATGTGCGTCGAGCTGATGGACGTCATGGACCGCGAGGTGCCGCCGCCGACGTCGACCGTGCTGACGGGGGGATGGTCGTCGATGGCGAGCGTCGTCCGGGCGCGGGAGCTGGTGCTGCCCGCCGTCACCGTCTCGTCGCACGAAGAGGGCACCGCCTACGGGGCGGCGCTCTTCGCGGCCTTCGCCGCCGGCGAAGACACCGACTTCGAGGGCGTCGCCGCGGCGTTCCTCTCCGGCCATTCCGGCCGCATCGAACACCTGGAAAGGATCTGACGATGTCGTCCAGCTCTACGGTTCCGGTTCTGCAGGCGCGGGGTCTCTCGCGGCAGTTCGGGCATGTCCGCGCGCTCAACGCGGTTGATTTCGAGGTGTTCCCGGGGGAGGTCAC
>NZ_JBFBOP010000016.1:0-18556 GCF_040686395.1 Microbacterium sp. NPDC080220 | reverse complement strand
GAGATCTACACGATCTCTATGCCCCTCTTTCCCTCACGACGCTCTTCCGATTTCCCGAGTGCCCCGCTCGCTGCGCTCGCAGGGACGGGCGCCCGGCAGGCCGGGCGCTGCGCGCGGGGTCGGGCCGCTGCGCGGCCCTCCGGTTGGGTGCGGTGTGCGTGCCTCTGGCTGGCGGTCTCGGGGTGGCTGGTGTCGGTACGTATGCCGGTCACGAGTCTCCCGCTCAGCGAGATCGTCGAGATCCATCGGATCCTCGACACGCACCACGCCGTCGGCAAGACCGTCGTGGACCTCTCCGACAACCCGCACCTGCCCCAGGAGGCGTGACCAGATGTCCACGACGCAGACGCCGACGCTGACGCTGATCGGCCCCGGTCGGCACGGCACAGCGATCGCAGGCCTGTTCGCCTCCCACGGCGTGAACATCAGCCTGTTCCACTACAAGCCGGCGAAGGCTGAGGCCGCCGCCCGGCGACTCCGACCGATCGCGCGGAATGCCCGCATCGACATAGCGACATCCCTGGAGGAAGCCGCCCAGGCATCCCCGTTCCTTGCCCTCACCACCCTCTGGGGCGCCCCGCAGCAGGCGGTGGTCTCTGCACTCGGGGACCTCCTGGACGGCAAGATCCTGATCGACGTCGCCAACCCGCTGGACGTCACGCCCACGGGCGTGCAGCTGCGGCGACCCGTGGAAGGGTCTGCGGGGCAGTACCTGGCGTCGCTCCTTCCGGCGAACGTGGGACACGTGAAGGCGTTCTCGAACCTCGCCACCGCCGCGGTCGCGAGCTCCGCGATCGCCGAGGCGAGCCCGAAGGCGGTCCTGCCGTACCTGGCCGACTCGGCGGAGACATCCGCGCAGGTCCGCCCGCTGCTGGCGCAGACCGGCTGGCAGCCCCGCTACGTCGGCACGCTCCGCAGCGCCCGCGACCTCGAGATCACCGGCACCTACAACCAGGTGTCCGGCCGGCTCGGACGCAACGTTCTCGACGTCGACGAGTTCACCGCCCGGTTCGGCCCCGAGCAGACGCCGGACGCCTGACGGCCGCGTGAGCCATCCGGCACACCGGGCGAAGCGGCGCCGAATCCCGGTCAGTCCCGTCGTGCAGGCGGGCTGAAGGCGTGCTCTGTCTTGATGGATGCCGTCGAATCGGACGCGAAGAACGCCAGGACGTCGCGGGCTCGTCGCGGGTCGGATGAGGTGGTCGCGACGGCGCCCGAGAACACGGTCTCGATGGCGCAGTCCGAAGGCAGGACACCGAGGATGCGCACCCCGGGTTGACCGACGAGCTCGCTGAGCTGCTGGAAGCCGAGGTCGACCTGGCCGTCGGCGAGCAGCCGGGCGACCGGGATGCCGGGTCGCGCCTGCACGAGACGATCGCCCACCTGGCCGGTGAGGCCCCAGTCGTCGATCGTGCGGACGAGCGCCGTGCCGCTCGGGCCGGTGGAGTAGCCGATGCGAGCGGCGGCGCGCAGGGCCTCGCGGACCCCGCGGGCGTCCGCGAACGCCGCCGTGTCGGGGCGGGCGGCGGGCGAGGGCGTGCCCGAGGGAACCGCGACCGCGACGCGCGAGAGCATGAGCGGTGTGACCGTCGCCGCGTCCACGTGGCCGTCTCCGGAGAGCCGGTCCAGAGCGTCGGCGGCGAGGAACACCAGATCGAGCTGCTCACCCCCGGCCACGCGCTGGGCGGCGTCCACTCCGCCGACGGACTCGATCTCGACGAGGGGCAACCCCCTGTCCGCTGCCGCCGTGGCCAGGTCGGCGAGGACCTGACGCGTCGCCATGGAGGAGATGGCTCTCACACGGCCGCCTCGAACGACTCGGCGTCGACCTCGCTCGTCCCGGTGGCGTTGTAGCGCGGCCCCGACACCGTGGCGGTGTCGATCAGCTCGCCCGCGCGCACGAGCACCGCGGGATCGACGACCGTGCCGAGAGAGCGCTGGTTCTCGCGCACGTGGTGCGCATCCGTGCTCCCGGGGATCGGCACGACGTGATCGCCGCGGGAGAGCAGCCACGCCAAGGCCAGCTGTGCCGGCGTGCGGCCGGCCTCGGCGGCGAGGGCTCGCCACGCGGGCAGCAACGCGGCGTTGGCGGCCCAGTGCTCCGGCTGGAAGCGCGGCATCGCGCGGCGGATGTCCTTCGGCGGCAACTGCTCCGGGTCGGTGATGGAGTCGGCGAGGTACCCGCGTCCGACCGGTGAGAACGCGACCAGCGCCACCCCGGCGTCACGGGTGGCGTCGAGGATGCCGAGCTCGGGATTGCGACTCCAGAGCGAGTACTCGTTCTGCACCGCGGCGATGGGCGCCGCCGCGAGCGCCTCCCGGAGACGGTCCACCGACACCTCCGACAGCCCGATGGCGCCGATCTTTCCCGCCGCCACCATCTCGGCCAGCGCCCCGACGCTCTCGGCGATCGGCACCTTCTTGTCCCACCGGTGCAGGTAGTAGAGATCGATGTGTTCGACGCCGAGCCGCCGCAGCGAGGCGTCGACCTGTGCGCGCAGCGTCTCGGGGCGCCCGTCGATGACCTTCACGCCGTCGACGAGCGCCATGCCGCCCTTGCTGGCCAGCACGACCTCGTCCCGACGCCCCGCGATCGCGCGCCCGACGAGCTCCTCGTTGCGGCCGCCGCCGTACAGCGTGGCGGTGTCGAGCAGCTGGACGCCGTCGTCGAGCGCGGAACGCACGAGCGCCACTCCGTCCTCGAGAGACGGAGGGGTGCCGTAGGCATGGCTGAGGGACATGCACCCGAGCCCCATGCGGGGAAGCCTCACGCGAGCTGCTCCTCGAGCGCGCCGAGCACGCGGTAGCAGTCGATGACCTGGCGGATCGACGAGTTCGGCTCGCGGCCCTCGCGGATCGCGCCGACGAACTCCCGGTCCTGCAGCTCGATGCCGTTGAGGCTGACGGCGACCTGCGAGACGTCGATCTGCTCGTCACGACCGTTGTAGAGGTCGTCGTAGCGCGCGATGTAGGTCTCGGTGTCGCCGATGTAGCGGAAGAACGTGCCGAACGGTCCGTTGTTGTTGAACGACAGCGACAGCGTGCAGATCGCGCCGGTCTCGCTCTTGAGCTGGATCGACATGTCCATCGCGATGCCGAGGTCGGGGTGGATCGGGCCCTGGATGGCGTTGGCCTGCACGATCCGACCCGCCTGGTAGGCGAACAGGTCGACCGTGTGTGCCGCATGGTGCCACAGCAGATGGTCGGTCCACGACCGCGCCTCGCCTTTCGCGTTCGTGTTCGTGCGGCGGAAGAAGTACGTCTGCACGTCCATCTGCTGCACCGCGAACTCGCCGGCCGCGATCCGGTTGTGCACCAGCTGATGCGACGGGTTGAACCGCCGCGTGTGCCCGACCATGGCGACCCGGTCGGAGGCGGATGCCGCGGCCAGGGTGGCCTCGGCATCCGCCAGCGAATCGGCGAGCGGGATCTCGACCTGCACGTGCTTGCCCGCGGCGAGCACCGCCTGCGTCTGATCCGCGTGCTGCTGCGTCGGCGTCGCGAGGATCACCGCGTCGACGTCGTCTCGCTCGAGCACGGCGTCGAGACCGAGCACGGCATTCGGCACGCCGTACTTCTCGGCCACCGACTCCGTGGGCTCGGGCCTGGTGCCGCTGACGACGGTCACCTCGGCGTCGGGGATGTTCGCGAGGCCGTCGAGGTGCTTCATGCCGAAGGCGCCGGCGGCGCCGACGACGGCGACGCGAACCTTGTCACTCATGCGTGGACTTCCTCCAGGGGGAGGCTCACACTCTCGGACTCGACGGGCCGCGGCGCGACGGGGTTGGTGACGACCAGGTGGCCGACGGCGGTGTTGGACGCCGGGACGTGGTAGAACCGGTGGTTCACCTCGGGCGCCCCGCCGCCGAACTGGTCGTCCATCGCCCCACGGGCGATGAGCCAGTCCACCAGCTCGATGCCCTCGGATCCGGCCTCGTCGACGTACTCCATGTGCGACCATTCGGTGAGGCCCAGCGGGTCGGCGATCAGGTGGTCGAGGAACGCGTTGTCCCACTCCTCGTTGATCAGTCCCGCGCGCGGGCCCTGCAGCTGGTGGCTCATCCCCCCGGTGCCCCAGATCTGCACGTTGAGCTCGGGACCGTCCCACTTGTCCAGCGCGCGACGGATCGCCTTGCCCAACTCGTAGCACCGACGCCCGGACGGAACCGGGTACTGCACGACGTTCACCGGAAGCGGGATGACCCGGCACGGCCACTCCTCGACGTCGCCGAACACCAGCGACAGCGGCACGGTCAGGCCGTGGTCGACGACCATCTCGTTGACGAGGGTGAGGTCGAAATCGTCCTGGATGACCGACTGGGCGATGTGCGCGGCGAGCTCGGGATACCCCTTCACGTCGGGCACCGGGCGCGGGCCGTAACCCTCGTCGGCGACGGGATAGTGCGCGCCCGTGCCCAGGACGAAGGTCGGGATGATGTTCGAGTCGAACGCCGTGGCGTGGTCGTTGTACACCAGGATGATGACGTCGGGCGTGTTCTCCTTGGCCCACTTCCGGGTCCACTGGTACCCGTCGAAGACCTTCTTCCAGTACGGCTCCTCGGTCTTGCCCAGGTCCATCGCGGCGCCGATCGCCGGCACGTGCGACGTGAACAGCGCCGACGTGAACTTCGCGGGGGCGTCCGGGCGCATCACCTCGGACTTCTCGTTCGAGGGCGGGGTCCACCCGTCGAGATCCTTCAGGCGCACGCCCTCGGGACGTCGGCCACCTCCGACCATCATGTCGCGGTACGCCGCCTCCGACATCCCGGTCATCGAGCCGGCCATCTGCTGGAAGCTCAGACCGTGCGTGGCGCCGATCTTGCTCAGGAAGTAGATGTTGCCGCCCTCGGCGATGCAGGTGTTCAGGTCGAGATCGAGCACCGCCTGACGCTGCACCGGGGTGAGGGGCCATTCGTCGAGGTACGCCTCGCGGTCGGCGAGGTAGCGCTCGCGGTTCTCGGGCTTCATGAGAGACATCGAGAACTGGTTGAGGTGGTAGCCCTTGCGGGCCTGCTCGGCATCGAAGATGGTCGTGCCGGGGATGTCCTTGTACGGCTTGTCGAGTGCCATGGTCATTCTCCTTCGGGCCAGTACAGCCGCGACGGGTTGTCGACGAGCAGCCTCTGCTGCAGTTCGGGGGTCGTCGCGATCTGTGGGATGTAGTCGACCAGCAGCCCGTCGTCAGGCATGTGGTCCTTGAGGTTGGGGTGGGGCCAGTCGGTGCCCCACAGCACGCGATCGGGGAACTCCTCGACCACGCGACGGGCGAACGGCACGACATCCGTATAGGCGTGCTGCTCGCCATTCAGCGCGCGCGGACCGGTGGCGCTGAGCCGCTCGGGGCACGACACCTTCGTCCACACGTTGGGGTTCTCGCGCATGAAGCGCAGGAACAGCTCGAACTCCGGACCCTCCGGGTCCTTCGTCACATCCGGACGCCCCATGTGGTCGACCACGACGTCCGTCGGGATCGCCGAGAAGAAGTCGTAGAGGTCGGGAAGGTCCTCGGCCTCGAAGTAGATGACGACATGCCACCCGAGGGGGGCGATCTTCTCCACGATCGCGTCGAGCGAGTCGGTCGGCACCCGGTCGACGAGGCGTTTGACGAAGTTGAACCGCACGCCGCGCACACCGGCCTCGTGCAGCTCGGCGAGCTCCTCGTCGGTCACGTCGCGACGAACCGTCGCGACCCCGCGGGCACGCCCCTTGCTGCGGCGCAGCGCGTCGACGAGCGCCCGGTTGTCGGCGCCGTGGCAGGTCGCCTGCACGATGACGTTCCGGTCGAAGCCGAGCTGGTCGCGCAGCGCGAACAGCTGCGCGGCCGACGCGTCGCACGGCGTGTACTTGCGCTCGGGGGCGTAGGGGAACTCCGCGCCGGGGCCGAACACGTGGCAGTGCGCGTCGACAGCGCCGGCGGGGAGCCGGAACGTCGGGGTCGTCGGGCCGTCGTACCAGTCCAGCCAACCGGGCGTCTTCTCGAAGCCGCCGCTGGTGTCGCCGTGCGCGATCGCCTGTGCGTGAGCCATCGTCAATCCTCCACGTACTCGAGGCCCGCGGCCGCCAGCGGCTCCCGCATGCCGTAGATGTCGAGACCGAGCACGCCCTCGCGGAACTTCTGGCGCTTGGCCTCCTCGTTGTCCTCGCGCTTCTGCGAGGCGTCGGCGACGGCGCCGACGAGCTCGCGGGGGACGACCACGACGCCGTCGACATCCGCGACCACCACGTCGCCGGGGTTCACCACGGCGTTCGCCACGACCACGGGGATGTTGACCGAGCCCAGCGTCGCCTTGACGGTGCCCTTCGCGCTGATGGCGCGGGAGAAGACCGGGAAGCCCATCTTCTCGAGGTCGGCGACGTCGCGGACGCCCCCGTCGATGACCAGGCCCTTGCAGCCCCGGGCGGTGAGGGAGGTGGCGAGCAGCTCGCCGAAGAAGCCGTCCTCGCTCTCCGTGGTGCAGCCGGCGACGATGACGTCGCCCTCCTGCACCTGCTCGGCGGCGACGTGGAACATCCAGTTGTCGCCGGGCTGCAGGAGCACCGTGACGGCCGGGCCGCACAGCGTCGCCCCGCTGTACGCCGGGCGGATGTACGGCCGCAGCAGGCCGACCCGGCCCATCGCCTCGTGGATCGTGGCGACCCCGAACCGCGAGAGCCGCGCGACGTCGGCGGAGTCGGGCCGCTCGATGCGCGTGCGGACGATGCCGAGGTCGTTCAGTCGCTGAGTCATCGGGTTCTCCAGGGTGAGGTCACAGGCCGCGGGCTCGCAGGGCGCGGTCCAGGCGCGGGTACACGCGGCGGGCGTTGCCTTCGAAGACCTGTCCGCGTCGTTCGTCGGTGAGGTTCCCGGTCGCATCCACGTATCGCTTCGTGTCGTCGAAGTAGTGGCCCGTGCGCGGGTCGACGTCGCGGACGGCGCCGATCATCTCGCTCGCGAAGAGGATGTTCTCGGTCGGGATGACCCCGGTGAGCAGGTCGATGCCCGGCTGGTGGTACACGCACGTGTCGAAGTACACGTTGCCCAGGAGGTGCTCCTCCAGCTCGGGCTTGCCGAGCGCCATCGCCAGGCCGCGGAAGCGTCCCCAGTGATAGGGCACCGCGCCGCCGCCGTGCGGGATGACGAGCTTCAGGTCGGGGAAGTCGCGGAACAGGTCGCCCTTGAGCAGCTGCATGAATGCCGTCGTGTCGGCACCCAGGTAGTGGTCGCCGGTGGTGTGGAACTGCGGCTTGCACGAGGTGCTCACGTGGATCATCGCGGGCAGCTCGTACTCGACGAGCTTCTCGTAGAGCGGATACCAGCTCTTGTCCGTCAGCAGCGGGGCGGTCCACAGTCCGCCGGACGGGTCGGGGTTGATGTTGACGGTCACGACGCCCAGATCGTTCACCGCCCGGTCGAGTTCGGCGAGGGTCGTCTTCGGGTCGACGCCCGGCGACTGCGGGAGCATCGCGCCCGGGAGGAAACGGTCGGGGAACAGCTGCGACACCCGCGCGACGAGGTCGTTGCAGATGCGCGCCCAGGTCTCGCTGACGGCGAGGTCGCCGAGGTGGTGGGCCATGAACGATGCACGGGGACTGAACACCGTGACATCGCTGCCGCGGTCGTCCATCAGCCGCAACTGGTTCGCCTCGATGGTCTCGCGGATGTCGTCATCGCTGATCCGCAGCGCGGCCGGGTCGGGCGCCTCGCCCGCGCCTTCCGCATACGCGATCTGCAGATCGCGCCACGCTCCCAGCTGCGCGGGGGCCGTGGTGTAGTGGCCATGGATGTCGATGATCAACGTGCGTCCTCGTCACTGTGATCGGGTCGGTGCCGGGTGGTGCGTGCCACGTCGGCAGCGGTGCCGGTGCTGTCACCCTGACTCTAGTTCGCTCTATGGGTATGGTCCAATAGATGTAGGAGCCGAACCGTATAGATGGGATCAATGCGATGTCGCTCACCGATCTCAACCAGTTGCGCACTTTCGTCGTGCTGTACGAGCTGCGCAGTCTGACCGCCGCCGCCGAGCGATTGCACGTCACGCAGCCGACGGTCAGCTACACGCTGAGGAGGTTGCGGCAGCGGTTCGGCGACGACCTGTTCCGCCGCCAGGGGAACGAGATGGTGCCGACCCCGCGTGCCCGGCAGCTGTTCGGACCGCTGCACGAGGCACTGTCGCGCATCGATGCCGTGGTGAGCGCGCCCGACGCCTTCGATCCCGCGAGCTTCGGCGGGGAGCTCTCGCTCGCGCTGACCTCGATCGGCGAGCAGACCTTCCTGCCGCCGATCATGCCGGTGCTCGCGAAGGAGGCGCCGGACCTTCACCTGCAGGTGCGGCGGCTGGACGCGGATCAGGTGGAAGACGGGCTCGTCCGGGGCACCATCGACCTGGCGATCACGGTGTCGTTGCTGGACTCGCCGCGGCTGTGGCGCACACCGGTGCGCGACGTGGAGTACGTGGCGCTGTCCTCGCGTGCCCATCCGCTGCCTCCGACCGCCGCGGACATGTTCGTCGGGCGCCGCTTCGTGCGGGTGTCCTCCCGCGGCGGCCACGTGTACCCGCTCCAGGCGATGATCGAACAGGGACTCATGCCGCAGGTGACGCTGACGGTCGAGGAGTACGCCACCGTGCCCGCGGTGCTCGAGGCGACCGATCTCGTCGTGCTGCTGCCGCGACACGTGGCCGAGGTGTTCTGCGGATGGTTCCCCGGTCTGCGCATCGCCGAGCTGCCGTGGCCGGGCCAGAGCACCCCGGTCGCGCTCTACACGCGACGCGAACTGAGCATGTCTCCCGCGCAGACGTGGTTCCGATCGGTGGTGCTGGATGCGGTGGCCGCCGACGACCACCGGCCGACCTAGCCGTTCTTGCGGTTCCAGCTTGCCTTCGCGGGCGCGAAAGGGCTGCGCACGTGGATCGACCAGTTCGAGTGCGGGTGGACGGAGAGGATCGCCCGTTCGAACCACGACCGGGCCTCGTCCGAGAGCTGCGGCAGCACCACGTCCTTGTCGAGGTCATCCTCCGGCCGCGGCCGCAACGCCTTCCAGACCAGCTGCACCTCGGGCGCACCGGTCGGAATGCCGTCGACCTCGAGCACGGCGCGATCCCACGGCAACTGCAGCCGCGGGTCTCGCCGGTACAGCCAGGCATGTTCCGTCCCATCCTCGACGTTCACCTGAAGCACCCAGGCGCCGGAGCGCTCGTCCTGAATCCGCACCGGCTGCACATCGGCATCGTCGGGCGCGTCGGCCCAGGGGATGACGGCGTCCTCCCCCGCAGGCGCCCAGGCGGTGAAACCGGCAGGCAACGCCCGGACCAGCTGCGGCAGCCCGCCTTGGGTGGTGCTCACGTCCGTGTTCGGCCGTTCGCGGATCGTCCGGCCCAGCCAGTGCTCCAGGGCCACCCCGCCCGACAGCCACCAGCGGGCGCTACCGACCCGAAGGAGCTCAGCGACAGCATGAGGCGTGAGGGGCTCCCAAGCCGTTGCAGCATCCGGAACAGAAACCATGAGCCGAGGCTACCGCCGTCGCGTCAGGCAGGGGACCAACCATCGCCGCAACACCGTCGACGCGAGCCGTGTCATCCTGAGCGCATGGCGAACTCGCCCTCCAGCGACTCGATGATCGACCGCATCGTGCGCGTCCTCGAGACGTTCACAGCTGATCGTTCGGTGCAGTCGGCCAGTCAGATCGGGCGCCGAGCGGCGCTGCCGTCGTCCACCGCGCACCGGATCGTGGACGAGCTGGTCGACGCCGGACTGCTCGGACGCGACGAGGACCGCCGCGTCCACCTGGGAATGCGCTTGTGGGAACTGGCCCTCCGCGGGTCGACCGCGCTACGTCTGCGCCAGGCGGCGCTCCCCTATATGGAGCGCGTGCAGACGCACATCCGCCAGCACACCCAACTCGCCGTTCTCGAACAGGACGAAGCACTGTTCCTCGAACGCCTTTCGCACCCCGACGCCGGTGCGAACATCACACGGATCGCTGGGCGGCTACCGCTGCACGCCTCCTCGTCGGGCCTCGTCCTGCTCGCGCACGCTCCCGCCGATCTCCGCGAACGCGTGCTCGCCCAGCCGTTGCGCGCTCTCGCACCCGAGACGGTGACCGATCCCGGACGTCTACGCCGTCTCCTCGCTGGCGTGCGTCGCGATGGCGTGGCGATCGCGCAAGGTTCGATCGAATCCGTCTCGACCGGCGTGGCCGTGCCGATCCGCGACGCAGGTGAAGTCGTCGCCGCGCTTTCCGTGGTGCTACCACGACAAGCGCCGCACACGGCGGCGATCATCGCTCTGCGAGAAGCCGTGACCGGCATCGAGGCCACGCTGCGGTCCCCCCGATAGTCGGCGTCTCCCGTTCAACGGGAATGCGGCGTTCGACCGTCTGAACCGGGTTCACACTGAGCGAGGCATCCGTTGTCACGTCGAAGGAGACGCCCCAATGTCCACCATCCGCACCCGCGTCGCCATCGTCGGCGCTGGACCCGCCGGACTGCTGCTGTCGCATCTGCTCGCGGCGTCCGGCCTCGAGTCAGTCGTCATCGATCAGCGTTCCCGTGAAGAGATCGAGACCACGATCCGGGCAGGCATCCTCGAACAGGGCACCGTCGAGGTGCTCGACACGCTCGGCGCGTTCAGCCGCGCCCGCACCCTGGGAGACCGCCACGACGGCATCGAGCTCCGCTTCGCCGGCAGCGGACACCGCATCGACTTCGCCGACCTCGTCGGCCGCGGTGTGTGGCTGTACCCGCAGCACGAAGTCCTGAAGGATCTCATCGCCGCGCGGCTCTCCAGTGGCCAAGACCTGCGCTTCGGCGTGACGGCGCATCGTATCGAGGACCCCGCGTCCGACCGCCCACGCGTCATCGCCACCGGCGCAGACGGATCGCCTCTCGAGATCGAGGCCGAGTTCGTCGTCGGCGCCGACGGGTCACGCAGTGTCGTGCGGGAGGCCGTAACCGGTTCCCACACAGGCGGGCACTTCCGCGAGTACCCGTTCGCCTGGTTCGGCATCCTCTGCGAGGCGCCGCCCAGCGCCGACGAGCTCATCTACAGCAACTCCCCCGATGGCTTCGCGCTCATCAGCCAGCGAAGCACCACCGTGCAGCGCATGTACTTCCAATGCGATCCCCGCACCGACCCCAGCACCCTCACCGAGGAGCAACTGTGGGAAGAACTGCAGAAGCGGGTGCCGGGGACGACGCTCAAGGAAGGCCCCGTCTTCCAACGCGACGTGCTGCGATTCCGGAGCTTCGTCGCCCTCGAACTGCTTCGCGGCCGCCTCGCACTCATCGGCGACGCCGCCCATACCGTGCCGCCCACCGGCGCGAAAGGCATGAACCTTGCCGTAGCCGACGTCCTCGTTCTCGAGCGCGCGCTGCGCGCGCTTCTGCTCGAGAGGGACAGCCGCCTCGTCGAGGCCTTCCCCGAGACGGCGCTGCACCGCATCTGGAAGGCCCAGCACTTCTCCTGGTGGATGACCAGCATGCTTCACGTCGCCCCCGATGCAAGGGACTTCGACCGCCTCCGCCAGCTCGGAGAGCTCCAATCCGTCGTCGAGTCCGAAGCCGGCCGCCGCTTCCTCGCCGAGGCATACACCGGCTGGCCCCTCCACACCCTCACCTGAGCCGGCGCTCACGGTTCGGACCAGAGGGTGCGGCACCCGCGGGTCGGCGTCAGTCCAGCCAGCCGGGGACCGCGGGAACCACCGGGTAGTCGATCGCAGGCGCGTCGCCAACGATGGGATCCATGCGGATCCGGCTCAGTCGCATGAAGGCGATGCGCCAGCCGGACTCGGTGAGTCGGTAGAGCTCCTCGTAGTAGCCATATCCCCGCATCCCCCTCTGTTCCGGCACGGTGATCCCCATATACCCTCGTGACCCGCGTGGCCACGTCAGATAGTCGGTCATGGCCCAGCGCCCGCGAGCCGAGAAGTCATCGATCCGCCGAAACTGCGGCATGAACCCGTGATGGACGCTGACGACCTCTTCGGTCATGTTGCGCATCAGGTTCTCCACGAACGTGTCGGGGTCGGGCGCGGCGGCCCACAGTCCTTCGAAGACGCAGTCGTCCACGAAGAGTCCGCGCAGTTCGTCCCACTGCTTCAGGTCGACGTAGTGAAAATAGCGTGCCTTCAGGTCGCGGAGCTCCTCTGCCACGGTGGGGGTGACCGCACGTACTCGGGGCATCGAGAAACCATCCTCGCTCTTCACGGCGCCTGGGTACTTCCTCTACTGCTCGTCGATCTCGAAGTCGACCGAGGCGATCTGCTCCGAGATCGCTCCGGAGAGAGGGAAGAGCGGCAGATGCGCGGGGTGCGTCGCGTAGGCACGGACATCGTCGAGGGTGCGGAAGTCGGCGACGAGTGCATAGTCCCATGCGCGTTCGCTGCGCATCACGTCGGGGCCGTGTGACAGTCGGACCAGGCCGGGAATCTTTCCGAGCAGACCATCGAGCAGGTCGCGCCACTCCTCGAGCACGGCAGGATCATGGTTCGCTGCGAACGAGAAGAACACGACGTGACGGATCATCGTGCCCCGGCTCCGTCGGCAAGGCTCAGGTCGCCGATCGACGCGCCGCTGGCGGTACGCCCGAGAAGGTAGGCCATGGTCATGATCGGACCGAGCGTGGCGCCGGCGCCGGGGTAGCCGGCGGCGAAGGCGTTCTCGGAGGCGTTGCCGACCGCAAACAGGCCGCGTATGGCATCGCCGTCTGCGTCGAGGACCCTTCCGAGGCCGTCGGTGGCGATCCCTCCGCTGGTGCCGAAGCAGCCGTTCACCACGGCGAGAGCGTAGTAGGGGCCTTGCTCGAGCGGTGCGAGGCTGGGATTGGGATACGGGTTCTGTTCGTCTCCCCAGTAGCGGTCGTACGCGCTCGCACCGCGGTGGAAGTCCGGATCCTCCCCACGGGCGGCGTGCTCGTTGAATCGCGCGACCGTCTCGGCCAGCGCCTGGGCGGGAACGTCGATCTTCCCGGCGAGCTCTCCGAGGGTTGCTCCTTCGACGAGCCAGTCGGGAGTCGGCTCCTGGCGTGCATCGACCAATGTCGGAGGCCTCCCGTAGCCTGTAAATGTCACATTCACTAGCCAACGTTCCGGGAGGACACCATGGCCACCACACCGACCACCATCAAGGCGGGCACCCCGCGCGACTTCCTCGGCCTCGTGCCCGCGCTGCTCGGCTTCACCCCGCAGGACTCGCTCGTGCTCGTGCCCTTCGAGGCGTCGCGCACGATCGGGGCGATGCGACTCGACCTCGACGCGGATGCCGCGACGCTCGCGCACACCGGCCTCGGGCTGGTCTGCCGAGTGCCGCGCGTGACCGGGGTAGCCGCCGTGATCTACGCCGCCGAGGACGCCGACAGCACCCGCGATCTCGGCCAGCAGATCGCCGATGTCGCCGACCGGCAGGGACTGCACCTGGTGGACGTGCTCTACGTCGCCAGCGACGGCTACGGCAGCCACCTGACCGGCGAGGCACCGCGCCCCGTCGCCGAGATCGCGACCCCGGACGCGCTGCGCGAGAAGGTCGCAGCATCCCAGACCGCCGGGGCGAGCATCCCCGACGCCGACCCGGCGCGTGCCGCCCGGATCGCGTTCGCGGCCGCGCGGATGGACGACGATGCCCTCGCGGACTTCGTCGCCGTCGCGGAGGACGCCCTGACCGGTGACCCCGCCGACCTCGACACCCGCCAGGCTGCGATCCTGCTCACCGGCATCGGCATCCCGCTGTGGCGTGACGTGGCCCTCATCCAGTGGGCCACCGACCGCGGCAACGGCACCCGTGCCCTGGCCGCGCAGATCGGCCACTCGATCATGGGCGCACCCGTCCCCGAGAGCATCGCCCGCACCCTCTACGGACAGGGCGACCGCCCCGACGCCGACCGGCTGACGGCGGGACTCGCGCTCGTGCGCCACCTTGCCGCCTACGCCGACGACCAGGAGCGCCCCAACCTGCTCGCCGCCGCCGCCTGGCTGTCCTGGGCGCTGGGCCGATCCACTCACGCCACCGTCTACACCGACCGCGCCCTCGCGATCGACCCCGACCACGGCATGAGCCAGATCGTCGCGACCCTCTGCTCGGCAGCCGTGCTCCCGGATTGGGCGTTCGCCCGCTGAGCGTCACCGAGTGCCCGCCGGTCACCCCGGCGGGCACTCGCCCGTGACGCACTCGCGATGTCCCCGCGCGATGTCGGAGGCCACCCGTAGCCTATGAATGTCACATTCACTAGCAATCGTTCCGGGAGGACTCCATGACCGAGACCATCAACAACGTCCACGACATCCGCGCAGCCGTCGAGCGCGCGATCCGCTTCCACGCTCCGCTGCGCGCCGAGTTCGACGAGGGATGGACGACCATCGAGCCGGACGAGCTGCGCCAGGCCTGGGACGACTACAGCCTCAGCGACCCGTTCACCCTCGACCCCGCAATGCCCGCCCTGCTCGCTCGCATCGACGCCGACCACCCGGACGACGACCCCCAGGTGTGGGTGCCCCTCGGCGGGCAGGGCGACCCCGACTATCTGGATGCCGTCGTGGTCACCGAGCGCACCGTCACCAAGTACACCGCGCGCGACGGCCAGATCGAGCAGCCCTACTCGCTCCCCGAGGGCGACCCCCACGGCCTCACGCAGAGCGGCTGGCGGGCCGCGGCGAGCGCAGCGCGCTACGCGATCATCGGCCTCAACGCCGACGCCAGCAACACCGAGTACCTGCGCGGGCAGATCGAGGCGTACCTGACCGCGTTCGGTCACTTCGAGCCGGGGCGCGATGCCGACGCCAAGCGCGAGCGGGTCACCGCCGAGATCACCGCGGCGATCGCCGCCCAGTGACCCACGCCGGGGCGGGCGCGCAGACCGCGCCGCCCGCCCCGCCCAATGTCGGAGGCCACCCGTAGCCTGTGAATGTCACATTCACCGTCGAGAGTCCAAGGAGGACGCCATGACCGACACCACCACCCTCATCACCCGCACCCCCGGCGACACGTTCCGCTTCCGCGGCACCGAGTACGTGCTGATCGACTTCGCCCGCACCAAGGCGAAGATCGCAGCCCTCACCGAACCCGGCAAGGTGTACACCCTCGCCCGCACCGCCACCGTCGAGCCGACCGGGCACAGCGACGACGCACTCGCCGCTGCCCTGCAAGCCACCGCGGCCGCGCTGCCGAGCCTGATCCCCGGAACCCGCGTGCGCATCGTCGCCAACCCGCGCACCACCCGTGACGGGCTGGCCGGAGTCGAGACACTCATCGTCCGCACCAACCCCAAGTCATACACGCTCGCCAACGGCTGGCGCGTCAGCCCTGGGCTGGTCGAAGCCGTCTGACCCCCTCGCCGCCGCCGGGTGCACACCTACCCCGGCGGCGGCGAGCACCACCCACCCGAGGGGAGCCGGCTACACGCCCCTCCCCTCGGCGGGAGCACCTCGAGTTCCATCCCCCGCCCGCGCTCGCCGCAGGCCTTCACCGTCCCCAGGAGGACACAATGACCACCACCGAACCCGCGGCCTCAGCCGCACCCCGCATCCCTGCCGACGACCTGATCGACCGGCTGTGGAGTCTCATGCACGACATCGAGGCAGCCGATTTCCCCGCGCTGCGCATCGTCGAGCTCGACGAGCCGACCGACTACGGCGAGCGCACCGTGCTGTGGTGCCCGCGCTGCGATCAGCACGTCAACGTCGAGGACGGCTACCTGCGCGCGATCGACATGGACGTGCGCTACAACAGCGTCGGCCAGATCAACACCATCGAGCGCACCGTGCCGCAGTACGAGGCAGACCCCGACCCCGGCGACGTGCTCGTGTACCTGCACCAGACCGACGCGCACGGCGAGCACGGCGTGCGTCTCCCCGAGGGCTGGGAAGGCGTCTGGAAGGCGTAGCCGCACCCCTGCGACATGAGCGCCCCGCGCCTCTGCCGGGGCGCTCACGCACGCCACGACCGACCCTCTGCTGCGATGTCCGACCCCACCCGTAGGCTGTGAACGTCACATTCACTAGCAAGCGATCCGGGAGGACGCCATGACCACCTACATCACCTTCGGCCCCGACCACGCCGACCTGCACCCGCACGTCGGTACGGGACTGAACCGCGGCTACGTCGCGATCAGCACCGGCGACCGCGGCCGCGACATCGCCGCGGCGTTCGCGATCCTCGGCGAGCAGTGGGCCTTCGACTACCAGGACGCAGCCGCGCTGGATGCCCGCTACCCGGACGGCGAGATCGCCCGCATCACCCTCATCGACGAGGCGGCGCAGAAGGAGATCGCCGGTCTGATCGAGGACACTTTCGCCGCGGCCGAGGGCGACAGCAACGACGCCGAGATCGAGGCGCTACAGGCCGCACGCGACCGCCTGGCCGCGCTGATCGACTACACCCCCGCCCACGAGCGGGACTGGACGCCGCTCGACGCGGCCTGATGTAGGAACCGCTCAGAGTTGTCCGCGGTGCCAGCCACAGAGCCGGGATCTCCCACCGAAGATGTCCACCGGAGTGCGGCCAGATTCTGTGCTGAGTTGTCCACGACGGCTGCGGCCAGCTTCGTCGAAGCCGTCAGTACTTGATTTCCGCTGGATCTCTGAACGCCACTAGACCTACGAGATTTCCTTCGGGGTCGCGAATGAATGCTTGCCATTCTTCTCGCCCTGCTGGTCCGAGCGCATCTCTGGTGTGAGTGAAGATCGGCCGCCCCGGGGATACGATTTCGACCTCGCCGGCTCGGTCGACGGCTAACTCCAGATCATCGACGCGGAGGTAGAGCAGCGCTGACGGTGCCGCGCTCTCGAGTAGCAAACGGACGCCGTCGAGATCGAAGAACACCAAACCGGGCGGATCGAATCGGGCCACAGGGGCGGAGCCGAGCAGTGCGGAATAGAAGGCTGTGGCGCGTTCCAGATCGACCACGCGCTGGGCTACTTGGACGAGAGACGCCATGCTCATTTGCCGTCGCCGTGCACGTCTCGAATGACGGCGAGGGAGCGATCGAGTAGTTCCCGCAGCGCATCTTGGTCCACCCCCGACAATCGGGGGAGGTAGAGGCACGCGCTACTGGTGCGGTGTGGACCGAGCCGCTCGAGCAGGTCGGGCCACCGCTCGGCAAACCCCTCGACCAGGTAAAGCGTGTGCTTGGACCCGGAAGCGAAGGCGATCTCAGGCGCGATACCCTCTCGCCCGCTGTCGTACGCGTAGCCGTATTGGCCGAACCCGACAATCCGTTCCGCCCACACCACCGGCGGGCGCTGTGCAACGTGCTCGAAGAGCTCGAGGAGTTCGGTTACCTCGCCGCGTCGTGGCCCGGTTGCCCGGTCCAGCGCCTCGTCGACGCTGGTGTCGGAAGGCATCACGAGGCGGTCTCCGTTGCTCGCTGCGATTCGATGTATGCCTTGAGTCGGGCCAGATGGTCGCCGTCCTCCTTCTTTGTGATCGCGGCCACCAGGGGCAGCATCATCCGCCGCAGTCCGCCGGCGGCGAGCTCGCACGTCCACTCGATCCGCGTGCCGGTGCCGGCCGGGTGCAGCCGGTAGACGTAGGTCGCGGTGATGCCCTCCGCCTCGCTGGCGACCGCAAAAGCGGTGGGCGGCTCGAGAGCCACGATCTGCAGCTGCCCCGTCGCCTCCTTGCTCTTCACTCGGCGCGTCTCCTCGATGACGGACCCCACAGCGAGCGGGCCATCCGTCACCTTCACGCTCTTCACGACACCGTCGACGTAGTCGACCGCCCTTGTGGGATCTGCCAGCACTGCGAACACTTCCTGTTGCGATCTGTCGATGTGCTCGGTGAACTCGAAAGCGATCATGGGCCTTCTCCTGGGTGATGGTCGGGGTGGTGATCAAGAGGCACATAGGCGTCTGTCCAGCTGACGCGAACGGCGTCGTTCGCGCGCTGGTCGACGTGATGGATCTCGAAGGGCGGTGCGCAGCGCAACCGCCACCCTTCTGAGGGCATCCATTGCACCCCGATAGCCGCGAAGGTCTTCGCGATCTGCTCTGCACCGCCGGTGTGCCGATGCGCGACGCACACCTGCGCCGGCATCTGGCGGTAGGTGAAGGGGTGGGGTGGATCTATCGGTGCGGCAATGGGGATGCCAGCGTCGAAGCGGATCTGCTCGTTGTCCACCACGTAAGGGTCATCTGGGGTGATGCCCACGAGGAGGTCGGAGGAGTGGGCGATGCCGTGCTCTATCGCGAAGGCCCTCAGCTGCTGCCACGGCTCGACCGATGGGTGCCCGATGCCGAGGCCGTTGTACCCGCGATGACGGAGGACGAGCAGGTGCCGCTCGGGGGTGCTCTCAACCCGTACCGGGACGGCATCGAGGTCATAACGGAGTGTCAGCGGCGTCTCTTCTGCGAAGCCCGCAAACGTCGTGCTCTGCTGCGCCAGGTCCGCGTGCTCGCGGTACGCGCGCAGCATCCTCCGATACTCCGATGGACTGATCTCGAACCGCTGCACGAACGCGCGTGTGAAGGTCTCGGGCGTTGCGAACCCGGATTCCAACCTGGAGTCCCGCGGGGTGGTGGTCTTTCGGGCCCGCGGCGTCGTGACCGCGACGGGGTGAGCCATCGTGCGATGGTCAGTGAGAACGACCAAGA
>NZ_JBFBOP010000015.1:0-27071 GCF_040686395.1 Microbacterium sp. NPDC080220 | reverse complement strand
GGACTCGCTCAACGGTCGACCACGCAAGACACTCGGCTATCTGACACCATCGGAGAAGTTCGCGGAACTCGTTGCGACCACCGGTTGAATCCGCCGATCCTGTTGGCGGCGTCCTCGTTTTTCGCGCGGGAGCTCGACCCGCGACTGCCGTGGTAGTTCAGTTCATCGACGATCATCGTGACCGGTTCGGGGTCGAGCCGATCTGCCGGGTGCTCACCGCGCATGCCGTGCCGATCGCCCCGTCCGGGTACTACGCGTTCAAGAAGCGTGCGCCGTCGGCGAGAGCTATCGCGGACGCGGAGTTGATCGTGCAGATCGAGCGGGTGTTCTGGGACCGCAAGCTGGGCCGCGGGATCAGCGGAGCCCGGAAGATCTGGCGGCTGCTGCGCCGCGAGGGCATCATCGTCGCCCGTTGCACGGTCGAAAGACTCATGCGGGAGCAGGGGCTGCGCGGGGTCCGTCGTGGGAAGCAGTTCATCACCACGAGAGCGGACGGGGCGTCGTTCCGGCCCCCCGATCACGTGCAACGCTGCTTCCGCGCGGACCGGCCGAACGAGCTCTGGGTCGTCGACTTCACGTATGTGCCGACGTGGTCGGGCATGGCATTCACCGCTTTCGTCACCGACGGGTTCTCGCGGAGGATCGTGGGCTGGCGGACCATGGACCGGATGTCGACCGATCTGCCCTTGGACGCGCTGGAGATGGCGCTCTGGGTCCGAGACCGGGCCGGTCAAGACGTCGCGGGAGTGATTCAGCACTCGGACGCGGGAGCTCAATACACCCTCGCCGAGAGCGTCGTCGGGCTCTACAAGACCGAGTGCGTGAAGATCGACGGCCCGTTCCGCACCGCCGATGAGCTCGAACTCGCCACGCTCTCCTGGGTGCACTGGTTCAACGAGAACCGCCTGCACTCATCGATCGGATACCTCACACCCATCGAGAAGGAGAACGAGTACTACCGTGAGAACAACCCCCAGCACCAGCCGGCGCTGGGAGAACTCGCCCTCCACTAAACCCGGGGCGATTCAGGGACGTTCGCCAGCTTTTTCATCACTTCGCCGAAGATTCGGTCAATCGCGGGGTCAGGGCGGCCAACGCCGCCACCAGCGACCCACCCACCATCAACCACGAGGTTGGACCCGGTGACATAGTCGGCCTCGTCAGAACACAGGTACACCGCCGCCATAGCGATGTCCTCGGGCCGCCCGATGCGCGGGTTGAGCAGCGACTTCTCGACCGGCTCGCGCCCTCCGGCCTCGAGAAGCGAACGCGTCGCGGGGGTGTCGATGAACCCTGGCGAGACGGTGTTTACGCGAATGTTCCACGGTGACAGCTCAACAGCAAGATTGGTCGTCAGCCGCAGCACGGCACCCTTGGCCACGTTGTGCACGAGGTTGCCCGCGACGTTGCCGGGCATCGCCGAGCCGACCATGGCGGCGACCGATCCAGTGTTGAGGATGACGCCGTGGCCCTTGCGCTTGAATACCGGCAGCGCTTTCTGAATCGCCAGGAACAGGATGGTGACCTCGTTGGTCATGTCAAAGTCCCAGTCAGCGCGAGTGAGGGACTCGATGGTGCCACCTCGTACGCCTGAGGCGTTGTTGTAGAGGATATCGAAATCGCCATACGCCCCTACGGCAAAGTCGATCCAGTTCTGGACAGCAGCTTCGTCGCTCAGGTTGAGCGGCTGCATGGAGACCATCTCGCCTCCCTCCGCACGCACCAGGTCTACGGTCTCTTCGGTGAGTTCAGCCTTGAGATCGCAACCCACGATCTTGGCGCCTTCGGCAGCGAAGGCGAGCGCCGCCGCCCTGCCCTGTCCGTCGGCGGTTCCGGTGATGAGAGCTACTTTGCCCTCGAGTCGTCCTGCCATGATCTATACCTTTCGTCCTGCCATTGGTGCTCTTCTGGGTTGTGGAGGGGCGCGAATCACGCGCCGTCGCACACTGCTCAGCGGGCTCTCCAGCTCAGACATCGCTCTGAGAGAAGGACCCTCGAATGACGCCCGCCTCTTGCGGAGTGCGACGCCAATTTCGCGCCGGTCCTGGCGTTCTCGAACTCCCGTCACCACCTGCCACGCCCGCTAGTGAAACACTAGTCACTACGAAGGGGTTCGAATAGGGTGGCGGGATGATCGAAGTGACGGGCACCCGGCAGAAGGACGCTTCGCTTTCGCGGTCGCGACCCCCTTGTGAGCAGGTCGCTGAGTTGGTGTGGTCGGTTCCTGTCGACTGTCCGTTCCCGGTCCGCTTTACGTTCTCGTATCTGCTTGCGAATGCAGTCGGTGAGTTTGTTGTCGTGGATCCTGGCTGGAGCAGCGCGACCGGCCATGCACACCTGATGGCGGGGATCGAGTACGCAGGTCTCGACTCCAAGTCGATGGTCGGGGTCGTCATCACCCATTTCCATCCGGATCACCTTGGCGCGGCGTTTGAACTCGCTGACATGCATGGGGCGTGGCTTGCTATGCATCCGCGCGAGAGTGACTTCTTCGCAGACGTGGGTCTCGACGAACTCATCGAACGCGAAAGGGCGTTTCTTGTGTCCTGCGGGCTGCCATCAGACATCCTCAACGGGGTCCTGTTGCACCCTGAGCAGTACTTGGGCATGTTTCCTGGCGTTCGCCCGAGCAGCCTGAAAGTTCACCACGGATCCGCGATCCCGCTCGCCGGCCGGGATATCACCATCGTGTGGACTCCGGGGCATACCGCGGGGCACATCTGTCTCCTTGATCACGATTCTCGCCTGGTGCTGACGGGCGACCACGTCCTGCCCGGAATCACTCCCAACATCGGCGCCGAAGCCAACGAGCCAGACCGGGACGCCGTCGCCGAGTACTTCGCGTCGCTCGAGGCAGTTGCAGTGTGGGATGCGTGGGAGGTATGCCCAGCCCACGAGTACCGATTCCGCGGCCTGGCGGAACGCTGTCGTGAGCTGCGAGACCATCACCTCGAGCGAGGACTGGAAGTGCGTACCGCGTTGGCGGACAATCCTGGCGCGACAGCGTGGGACATCGCACAGATTCTCACCTGGTCGAGAGGCTGGAACAGCCTCGACGGTCATAACCTACGGGCAGCCGTCGCCGAGACGCGATCACATCTCAACCACATCGCGGCAACCGGTCTGCGCACCCTCGACGCCGAGCGTGCGCATGCTGGCATCGATTAGGAGCGTCTCCAGATCGCCGCGCTCGAGCGCGGGGCGATAAAGCAGTACGGAGTGAATGACATTGATCGCCGCTTGAACGAGGACCTGCGATTCCGCCGCGCTCAGTTCGGGACGCAGCGAAAGTAGCGTCTCCTGCCAGATGCCGACGTAGGTTCGCTGTTTCTCACGAAGCCGGCTCAGGTCGGCGGGCGGGAGGTTGCGCGCCTCATTGAGGTAGACCTGGTAGAGCTGTCGTTCGTCCATCGTGAACTGCACCTGCGCCGTCACGAGATGTTCGAGGGTCCAGATCCCGTCACCAGCATGTCGCAGCGAGTCCTCAGCATCGCAGATCAGTCGATCCATTACGCGATCAAAGAATTCGAGGAGGATCGCCGGCTTACCGTCGAAATGCCGGTAGATTCCTGAACCGACGATGCCCGCCTTGGCGCCAATGTCGCTCAGGTTGGCCATGTGGTATCCGTGCTGTGCCATGAGGGCGGCCGCCGCGGTCAGGATGCGCTCACGACGCATCGGGTCTCGTACCCGCGCGGGCTTCTCCGCCATTTCGGCACCTCCCCTGGGTGGATCGCCCCAATTATTTCGGGAGAGACTCTACCGCGGTTCGAGGGAACGTTTGTCTGTCGGGGGAACTGCAATGGCGAAGGGGCTGTCGTTTAGAGAACGCAACAGCGCCCGGATGCCCTGGGTGAGCGCTCGAAGATCGTCCAGAGCGAGCCGGCTGAGGGGGGTGCGGCTGAGCTCGGGCCTCCCCACTAGCAGCCGCCGGACGGTCTCTCGGCCGGTCGCGGTGGCCGTGACGCGTCGGACGCGATGGTCCCGAGGGTCGATGGTGCGTTCGACCATGTTTTGTGATTCGAGGCGGACGACGATCCCCGACATCGTCGCAAGCGAGACGCCGGCGGTCCTGGCGAGCCCCTGAATCGTGCTTCCCTCGGGCTCGGTGACCAGCAGCGTGAGCACCTTCAATTGCTGCATTGTGAGACGCAGGGCGAGCACGGATTCGATGATCTCGGGGGCGAGCGATGTTTCGAGGTCCTCCTGCATGCCGAGCAATTCCGCCAGCAGTGCCTCGCGTTCGAGCCTGTCATCGGTGTCCACGTTCTTGAGCGTATCCCTGGATCGTTCTCACAGACTCGGCACAGCCGACGATGCGTAGCCTTCGGCTAAGCTTCGCTTGAAGCAGATCTCGTTCTCGGGCTCACGTCCGCACCCTTCTCACGTCGACCCTCCGGTGGTGCTCTCTTGTTCCGTCTTGCCCGTTTCAGTCTTGCCAATCGCACGCTGGTGGCCCTGGTCACGCTGTTGATCGCCGCGTTCGGTGTCTTCTCGATGACGCAGCTCAAGCAGGAGCTGATCCCGTCGATCGAGCTGCCGCGAACCACCGTGGTCACTGTGGTGCCAGGTGCCAGTCCTGAAGTCATTGACGAGCAGGTGAGTGTGCCGGTCTCTCAGGCCGTCGCGGACCTGGACGATGTCGAACAGGTCATCGCGACGTCATCGTCGAGCATGTCGATCGTCTCGATCGCGTATGCCTACGGTACCGACGTTGACGACTTCCGCGCGTCTGTGGAACAGGCGATCGACTCGATCGCTGCGGCGCTTCCCAGCGGTGCCGAGCCGAACCTGGTCGCCGGAAGCACCGCCGACATCCCGGTGATCTTCATGACTGCCTCCGCGGCCGACCAGGACCTGCCGACGCTGTCGGCAACGCTCAGCGACACCGTGGTCCCCCGCCTGGAGGCAATCGAGGGCGTGCGCTCGGCCGCGGTGTCCGGCGGCGCGGTCGAACGGGTCGTGATCAGCCCCGATCAAGCCGCTCTCGCGGCGAACGGACTGAGCGTGCAGGCGATCTCCCAGACGCTGCAGGCAAACGGGATGACACTCCCTCTAGGTTCGGTGAGGGACGACGGTTCACTGGTTCCAGTGCAGGGCGGCACGGCGGTCGTCTCCACCGAGGCCATCGCGGCGCTGCCGATGGCGAGCCAGACCCAACCGGGCGTGGTCGTCACCGTCGGCGACGTCGCCACCGTCGACCTGGTCACTGAGGAACAGACCTCGATCACCCGTATGAACGGTGAAGAGGCGCTGTCGATCTCGATCACCGCGAATCAGGGCGGCGACGTCGTCGCAATCTCGCACACCGTAACCGACGCGGTCACCGAGCTGAGCGATGAGATCCCCGGGCTCGAGCTGACGATCGTGTTCGATCAGGCACCGTTCATCGAAGAGTCGATCCAGCACCTCGCGATCGAGGGTCTGCTGGGCTTGCTGTTCGCGATCATCGTGATCCTCGTCTTCCTGCTTTCGGTGCGCGCGACAGTGGTCACGGCGATCTCGATCCCACTGTCGGTGCTGGTCACCTTCATCGGACTGAACCTCGGTGGCTACTCGCTGAACATGCTGACGCTGGGAGCGCTAACGATAGCGATCGGACGCGTGGTGGACGACTCGATCGTCGTCATCGAGAACATCAAGAGACACCTCTCATACGGCGAGGAGAAGGTACACGCGATCCTTGCGGGCGTTCGCGAGGTCGCTGGCGCGATCACATCATCGACACTCACGACGGTGGCAGTGTTCCTGCCGATCGCCCTGGTCGGTGGCCTGGTTGGGGAGCTGTTCGCTCCGTTCGCACTGACCGTGACAATCGCGATGCTCTCTTCGCTGCTGGTCGCGCTCACCATTGTGCCGGTGCTCTCGTACTGGTTCCTGCGTCAGCCGAAGGACGTCGCGGACCCCGAGGCGGTGCGCGCCGCCGCCGAGGAAAAGGAGCACAAGAGCTGGCTGCAACGCGGGTACAAGCCGATCCTCCGTGGCACGCAGAAGCATCCGATCATCACGCTCGTCGCCTCGGGCCTGCTGCTGGTGATTACGGTGTCGCTCGTGCCGCTGCTGAAGGTCGACTTTCTGGGCAGCACGGGCCAGAACATGATCATGGTCTCTCAAACGTTCCCGGCCGGCTCTGACCTCCAAACGATCTCCGAGGGCACTCGTGACGTCGAGGACACCCTGCTCGGGATCGACGGCACCGAGGAGGTCATGCTCATGGCCGGCTCGGGCGGGGGCGCGGCAGGCGATTTCTCGGCCCTGCTCGGGGGTGGCGGGGGCACGGCGACCTTCATCGTGAACACTGACCCCAACGCAGACCAGACGGCGCTGAAGGACGAGGTGCGCGCACAGCTGGCGGAAATCGACGTTCCGGGCGACGTGAGCTTGTCGGATGCCGCCGCGATGGCCGGGGGCTTCGGCGGCTCGGTGGATGTGGTCGTGAGCGCCGAGAACGAAGCGGATCTGGCCGTAGCGGCCGACGAGGTGTACGCAGCTCTGGAGGACACTCCCCGAACGACGGAGGTCGCCAGCGACCTCGCGCCTGCACAGCCGATCGTCCAGATCACCGTCGACCGCACCGTCGCGCTCGAAAACGGATTCACCGAAATACAGCTGCTCGGCCTGGTGGGCAACATCCTGTCACCCCAAAGCGTCGGCAGCGTGACGATCGACGATGAGGAGTACAACATCTTCATCGATGCCGCCCCTGCGCCGCAGACGGTGGGCGACCTCGCGGCCATGCCCATCCCCACGCCCACCGGTCTCGTGCCGCTGACCGATCTCGCAACCGTCGAAGAAGTCACCGTGCCGACCTCGGTCACCCGCCAGGACGGCGACCTCGTCGCCACCATCTCGGTGACCCCCGCCGAGGGCGAGCTCGGTGTTGTGACGACCGAAGTCGAAGAGCGCATCGAAGACCTCGACCTGCCGTCCGGCACGACGGCCACAATCGGTGGTCTCGCTCAGACGCAGCAGGAATCGTTCCAGCAGCTCGGTCTGGCGATGCTCGTGGCGATCGCCATTGTGTTCCTCCTCCTGGTAGCGACGTTCCGCTCGCTCGCGCAACCGCTCATTCTTCTGGTGTCGATACCGTTCGCCGCGACCGGGGCAATCGCGCTGTTGCTCATCACCGGACGCCCGCTGGGCATCTCCGCGCTGATCGGCATGCTGATGCTGATCGGCATCGTCGTCACGAACGCCATCGTGCTCATCGATCTGGTCAATCAGTACCGCAAGCAGGGTCAAACCGTGCGCGATGCTGTACTCAACGGGGCACGGCAGCGACTGCGCCCGATCTTGATGACCGCCCTCGCGACGATCTTCGCCCTCACCCCGATGGCGCTGGGAGTCACCGGCTCAAGCGGGTTCATCAGCCAGGATCTTGCGATCGTCGTGATCGGCGGACTCATCTCGTCCACCGCGCTGACACTGATCCTGGTTCCCGTGCTCTACTTGATGTTCGAGCAGGGGCGGGAGCGCTCGACGACGAAGCGGACCGCCGACCACCAGGATGCGGACAGGCAGGGAGACGATCAGCACCCGGCGAGCCGCCGTGAAGCACGCACGAGCTAGGGAGCCCCGATTCCGCGGGGTGGTGATCACCCCTTCCCATCGCGTCGATCCGGCCTCTGGTCCCCGCTATGTGGATAAACCCACGGCAGGTCCATCCCCCGAGAGGCGTTGGTCATCGCGGGGCGCAGCGGCCGTCGCAGTGGGGCCCCGTGAGGGCGCCCACGGAAGCATTGAGGTGTCCGCGACGCGCAAGCCGGCCACACCCAGGACGCGGCCCTGGGAGTCGACGACGACGACCGGTGGTTGCTGCAGCGCCCCGATGAGCTGTAGATCGTCGCGATGCTCCATCCGCTTGGCCAAGCGCTGCGCAGGCACCCCGCGGAGCGCGTGCCGCGTCCGCAGCGGATGCCGCAATACATGTCCCGGCTCAGCTGGATCTCGATACCATCCCCGACGAGTACTTCCGGCCACAGGATTTGTATCCCGAGCGTTCACCCTTTCGGCGGTCGAGGAGATCCGGCGCCACCGAGCGGTCACAGAACAGTGCCGTTGACCCTGAAAGTCCACAGCAGACGAACGCGACACGCCGAAGATGTATCCACCGAAAACCCCCGCCGAAACCGGATCGCGCCGAAACCTCTGCGCTGCGTTTTCGGCGCGGTCCCAGATCAGCGTGCTAACACCCCGAGCTCGGTGACGGTGGCGGATGCCGCATCCCACCGCCGTAGCCCGCGCGCCGTGCCGGTGATCGGCTCACCGAGCAGCGGCAGCGCGCGCTCGAGGTCCGTGACCTTGATGCGGCGCGCGAGGGTGACGTGCGGCATCCACTCGCCCGGAGCGGTGTGCGGAGCGTCGTCGCCGGGACCGGCGGCCTCGTGCACGGCGGCGTGCAGCGACAGCAGCTCGGCCGACGGCACGATCGAGCGTGCGAGCACCCGCCGCTCCCCCGCGCCGAACACCACCACCGCACCGAGAGTCACGGCGAAGGCAGCCGGCAACGGCACCGACGCCAGCGACACCGACGGACGCACGAGCAGCGTCACATGCGGCGCGTTAGAGGGCGACGTGTGCGCGGCGAGACTCGACAGCCCGGCGTCGGCGAGCGCCTGCCACTCCGCGCGCACGGCGCGCTCGGTCGCGGCATCGAACTCCAGCTCGATGCTGACCACCGGCGCGCCGCGCATCGCGGTCACCAGATCGTGACGCGCTTGTCCTCGTCGAGCCAGAGCTCGTCCGACGGGGTCACGTCGAACGCGGCGTAGAACTCGTCGATGTTGCGGACGATCTGGTTGCAGCGGAACTCGTTGGGCGAGTGCGGGTCGATCGTCAGCAGACGGATCGTCTCGGCATCCCGCCCCTTCTGCTGCCAGATCTGCCCCCAGCTCAGCAGCAGACGCTGGATGCCGGTGAGCCCGTCGATCACGGGACCGTCGGCATCCGTCGAACCGGCCTTCTCCAGGTGCAGCCGGTACGCCTTGATCGCGATGCCGAGGCCGCCGAGGTCGCCGATGTTCTCGCCGATCGTCAGGGCACCGTTGACGGTGTGATCCGCCGACAGGCCCTGCGGCACGAGCGCGTTGTACTGCTCGATCAGCGTCTTGGTGCGCTCCGTGAAGGACGCGCGGTCCTCGTCGGTCCACCAGTCGTTGAGGGCACCGGTGCCGTCGAACGCGCTGCCCTGGTCGTCGAAGCCGTGACCGATCTCGTGACCGATGACGGCGCCGATGCCGCCGTAGTTGGCGGCCGGGTCGCGCTCCATGTCGAAGAACGGGTGCTGCAGGATCGCCGCCGGGAACACGATCTCGTTCATCAGCGGGTTGTAGTAGGCGTTGACCGTCTGCGGGGTCATGAACCACTCGTCGCGGTCGATCGGCGCCCCGAGCTTTGCGAGCTGCTGGTCGTGCTGCCACGCGTTCGAGCGGCGGACGTTGCCGATGAGGTCGGATGCGTCGATCTCGAGGTCGGAGTAGTCCTTCCACTTCACCGGGTAGCCGACCTTGGGCGTGAACGCCTCGAGCTTCTCGAGCGCGCGCTCGCGCGTGGCGGGCGTCATCCACTCGAGCGACGAGATCGACTGCCGGTACGCCTCGATGAGATTGTCGACGAGGACGTCCATCTCCTCCTTCGCGCGCGGCGGGAAGTGACGCTCGACGTAGACCTTGCCCACCGCCTCGCCGAGGGCGGCCTCGACGAGCGAGACACCGCGCTTCCAGCGCTCGCGGTTGACGGGCACACCGGTCATCTCGGTGCCGTAGAACGCAAAGTTCGCGTCGACGAACGCCTGCGACAGGAACGGCGCCGACGCGCGGATGACCTGCAGGCGCAGCCACGCCTTCCAGTCCTCGAGCCGGTCCTCGACCAGCAGGGTGCCGAGTCCTTCGAAGAAGCTCGGCTGGTTGACGTCGACCTCGTCGATGACGCCCGCCTTGCCGGGGGCGACGGCGTCGCGCCAGGGCGCCAGATCGACGCCGGTGAGCTGCACCGCGGCATCCCAGCTCATCAGGTTGTAGGTCGCGACGGCGTCACGGCTGCGGACGTTGTCCCAGTGGTGCGAGGCGATCTCGGTCTCGAGTGCGAGCACGCGGTCCGCCTGCGCCTCGGCGTCGGCGACACCGGCGAGACCGAAGACCGTCGCGACGTACGCACGGAAGGCCGCACGGGTCTTCTCGAAGTTGTCGAGGCGGTAGTAGCTCTCGTCGGGCAGCGAGAGCCCGCCCTGCACGAGGAAGAGGATGTACCGCTGCGGGTTGCCGGGGTCCGGCTCGATGTACGTGCTGAACACGCCGGCGACACCCTCGCGTTCCAGCGTTCCGGAGGTCTGCAGCAGGCTCGGGATGCCGGTGACCTGGTCGACGTACGTCAGCTGCGGCGCGATCGCCTCAGCACCCTTCGCCTCGATCGCCGCGGTGTCCATGAAGCTCGCGTACAGGTCGCCGATCTTGCGGGTCTCGGTGCCGGGCTCGGCATCCGTCGACTCCTCGATGATCGTCTTGACGTCCTTCTCGGCCTGCTCCGCGATGAGGTGGAACGACCCCCAGCGCGCCTTGTCCTCGGGGATCTCGGTGCGCTCGAGCCACGCGCCGTTGACGTGGCGGAACAGGTCGTCCTGCGGCCGGATGTCGGCACTCAGTTCGTCGAGCTGGATGCCGGAGGGAAGGGTGTTCTCGGTCATGCGTCCCACCCTATGGGCGCTCTCAGACCCGGGGCTCATTCCCTCGTAATCGAGCACTCCTCGGGCACAGGGTCACCCGCGAACCTCGCCGCGGTCCACTCGATGAGCTCGTCGAGCAGCGGCGACGGGCGCTCGACGACGGCCGCATGCTCGTACCCGTCGTAGATCCGGTAGTCGACGACCTGACCGGCCCGGCACATCCGGTCGACGTACGCGGTCTGCGTCGTGACCGGGATGACGCTGTCGGCCCCGCCGTGGGCGATGAGCAGCGGCGCGTTCTGGCGGAGCGGTGCCGCGTTGTCGCGCAGGTGGACGCCCAGCGGACCGGTCGCCGGCGGCGTCGAGAACAGGCGCGGATCGCCGCTCATGCCGAGCGCCGCCGCGACCGAGACGACGATCGACGGGTCGGACAGGCAGCGCTCCGACATCTGCCGGAGCACCGTGTCGGCGCCCGGCCGCACGTAGTCGTCGTACGAGACGTCGTCGTAGATCGCCGAGAACGACGCGAAGGCGTACGAGGCGAAGATGCTGCCGCCCGTGACGCTCGAGATGTTCTGCACGAGCGCGGGCGGGTCACTGGCCGGCGCGAGCGCCGCGACACCCTGCACGTACAGTTCGGGCGCGTACTCGCGCGCCATCGCGCCCGCCCACAGCGCGGCGCCGCCGCCCTGCGAGTGCCCCCAGATGACCGTGCGGACGCCGAGGTCGGCATCCTGCAGTTCGCGGGCGGCGCGCACCGCGTCGAGCGACGCCGTCGCGCTGGGAGGACCGATCAGATACGGATGCGGACCCTCGGTCCCCAGCCCGATGTAGTCCGTCGCCACCACGGCCCACCCCTGCCGGATGATCGTCGGCAGGTTGTAGAGCGCGCCGGACCAGAGCCCCCGCGGGTGCAGCGACGGTGCGCAGTGCTCGGAGTAGCCGGTCGTGCCGTGGTTCCAGTCGATGATCGGCCACTGCCCGTCGCCCTCCTTCGGGACCACCACGACACCGCTCGCGACCCGCACCTCGCCGTCGACGCCGGTGGTCGTGTAGAGGATGCGCCAGGCCGTCGCCGACACCGGGATGCCGTTCGTGAACGGCTCGGCACGGATGAGGCGCCCCGGCTCCCCCGGCATGTCGCGAGGGGCCGCGTAGAAGTCGTCGACGACGGTCGATCCTTCGCGCAGCGGCACGGTGACGAGTGCGGTCGTGACGGCGAGCGCGACGGAGACGAGGGCGGTGACCGTGCGCCCCCAACGGCGCAGGCGCTGCGGCTGGTGGCGGAGCTCCCGCTCGGTGTCGCGGCGACGACGCACGCGCGTCCACAGGTCGGCGACCCCGCTCATGATGAGCCGCGCGCCGAAGACGACCGCGACGACGAGCAGGGTGATGTCGGGCCAGAACAGCGCCAGCACGCCGAAGATCACGCCCGAGACCGAGAAAGCGGCATCCGCGATGCGCGCGTCGATCGTTCGCCCCTTCGCGAAGACCGCGATCACGCCGAGCGCACCCGCGACGAGCAGCAGGATGCCGACGAGGGTCGCCACGACGCGCACGGTGAGTCCCGGGGTCAGCAGGACGACGAGCCCGCCGACGAGCCACGCACCGCCCGTCAGCGTGCGCCAGCGCGGACGCGCCCCCTCCGTGTCGCGGCCCGTCAGCTCGATGACCCCCGTGAGGACCATGCCGCCGCCGATCAGCCAGGCGAGGACGCCCAGCGCCGTCGTCGGCCGGATGACGATGACCACGCCGAGCACCACCGCCGAGGCCGCGACGACCAGGCGCACCCACTCGGGCAGGCGCGCGTAGAAGCGTCCGAGCGCGAGGCGCTGCAGCAGCCGCATCCGGTCCCTCCTCCGTGCGTCGGCGTCGATCCTCCACGTTAACGGCGTGGGCCGGATGCGCCCGAGTGCTCGACAGCGAGCGCATCGACGTGAGATGGCGCCCGCTACAGTGAGCGCCATGGGACGGGCCGGGACGACACGCGCCGGCGTGCGCGACGTCGCCGCGCGGGCGGGGGTGTCGACGCAGACCGTGTCGCGCGTCATCAACGACAGCCCGAACCTGCGCCCCGAGACCCGGGCCCGCGTCGAGGCCGCGATGGCCGAGCTCGGCTATCGCGTCAACAACGCCGCCCGAGCGCTCGGCACCTCGACGACCCGCACCGTCGGCGTCGTCGCCTCGGACGCGACCCTGTGGGGCCCCGGCGCCGGCATCGCCGCGCTCGACGCGGCTGCGCGCGAGGCGGACCGCTGGTTGGCGACGGCCTACGCGGATGCCGCGGACCCGGCATCCGTCACCGATGCCGCCCAGCGCCTGCTGTCGCAGGGGGTCGACGCGCTGATCGTCGTCGCCGCGCACACCGCGACGCTGCCCGCGCTGCGCGAGGTGGCGGGCGGGACCCCGCTCGCCGCGCTGCACACCGGTGCGGGCGCCGAGCGGCAGCGCGCCGGCGCGGCGCTCGCGATCGACCACCTCGTCGCGCTCGGCCACCGCCGCATCGCGCTGCTGGCGGGACCGGCGGACTGGCTCGAGGCGACGGCCCGCGACGAGGGTGCCGCGGCGGCGCTGGCGACCGCCGGCATCCGTCCCGCGGCGATGTGGCGCGGGGACTGGAGCGCGGCGACGGGCGCGGCCGCGGCGCGCGAGGTGGCCGAGGCGGTGCGCCGCGAGGACGGGCCGACCGCGGTCGCGGCGGCCAACGACCAGATGGCGCTCGGGCTCATCGCGGGCCTCGTCGCCGAAGGGCTGCGGGTGCCGCAGGACGTCTCGGTCACCGGATTCGACGACAACGCGGATGCCGCCTTCTACACACCCGCCCTCACCACGGTGCACGTCGACACGGCCGGCGAGGCACGGCGCGTGCTCGCCGAGGCGCTGGGCCTGCCGGCGACGGCGGAGGTCGCCGAACCGGTGCTCGTCGCGCGCGCGTCGACCGCCGCTCCGCGCGGCTGAGGCCGGCGGGGGTCGGGGCTCGGGGTCGGGCCTTGGGCTCGGGCCCGGGTTGAGGCTCGCCCCGCAACAACCGCGGAGATTCGGCCGCCATCTGCCCGCCGGGGGCGATCCGATGCGGCTGCGTGCGTTTTCTCCGCGGTTGGTGCCGGACCGGCGGCGAGAACCCGTCATCCGAGCGTGGCGGAATCGGGATGTTACCGATAACATCGACCCCATGACCGATCTCGATGAGGCGATCGCCGCCGTCCGCGCGGACGTCGCCGCCCTCCACGCCGAACTCGTCCGCTACGGCCTCGTCATCTGGACCGGGGGCAACGTCTCGGGCCGCGTCCCGGGCACCGACCTGTTCGTCATCAAGCCGTCCGGCGTCTCGTACGACGACCTCTCGCCCGAGAACATGATCCTCTGCGACCTCGACGGCAACGTCGTGCCCGGCAGCCCCGGCAGCGACCGCTCGCCCTCGAGCGACACTGCCGCGCACGCCTATGTCTACCGCAACATGCCCGAGGTCGGCGGTGTCGTGCACACCCACTCCCCCTACGCCGTGGCCTGGGCCGCGCGCGGCGAGGAGATCCCCTGCGTCATCACCGGCATGGCCGACGAGTTCGGCGGCCCGATCCCGGTCGGACCGTTCGCGATCATCGGCGACGACTCCATCGGCCGCGGCATCGTCGAGACCCTGACGGGCCACCGCTCGCGCGCCGTCCTGATGCAGAACCACGGTCCGTTCACGATCGGCGTCAGCGCGAAGGATGCCGTCAAGGCCGCCGTCATGTGCGAGGACGCCGCCCGCACCGTGCACTTCGCCCGGCAGGGCGGGGAGCTGATCCCGATCCCGCAGGACAAGATCGACGCCCTCTACAACCGCTACCAGAACGTGTACGGCCAGAGCTCGGACGACCGCCGATGAGCGCCATCGCTGCCGGCCGCGGAGTGCTGGGCATCGAGCTCGGCTCGACCCGCATCAAGGCGTGCCTCGTCGATGCGAGCGACCCGACCACCGTGCTCGCCGTCGGCAGCCACGAGTGGGAGAACGCGCTCGAGGACGGCGTCTGGACCTACGCCGAGGACGCGATCTGGTCGGGCCTGCAGGCCGCCTACGCCGATCTCGTCGCCGACGTCCGCCGCCAGGGCGCCGAGCTGACCGACCTCGCCGGCATCGGCGTCTCGGCGATGATGCACGGCTACCTCGCCTTCGACGAGGACGGCACCCTGCTCGTCCCGTTCCGCACGTGGCGAAACACCTCCACCGGCGCCGCCGCGGCGGAGCTCACCGACCTCCTGGGCGTCAACATCCCGCTGCGCTGGTCGATCGCCCACCTGCATCAGGCGATCCTCGACGACGAGGCGCACCTCGCCTCGTCGTCGAGGATCAACACCCTCGCCGGCTGGGTGCACGAGAAGCTCACCGGCCGCTTCGCGCTGGGTGTCGGCGACGCGTCGGGCATGTTCCCGATCGGCACCGACGGGCAGTACGACCGCGACCGCGTCGCCGCGTACGACGCGCACGCCGCCGCGTTCCTCGCCGGCCGCAGCCTCACGGACCTGCTGCCCGAGGTGCTCCCCGCGGGAGCGGATGCCGGGGCGCTCACTGCCGCAGGCGCAGCCCTGCTCGACCCGACCGGCACGCTCCGGCCCGGCGCGGTCGCGGCTCCCGCCGAGGGCGACGCCGGCACCGGCATGGTCGCCACGAACGCGGTCTCGCCGCGCACGGGCAACGTCAGCGCCGGCACGAGCATCTTCGCGATGGTCGTCCTCGAGCGCCCGCTCACGCGCGTCCACACCGAGATCGACCTCGTCACGACGCCCGCGGGCGACCCGGTCGCGATGGTGCACTGCAACAACGGCGCGAGCGAGCTGGCGTCGTTCGTGTCGCTGTTCGCGCGGTTCGCCGCGGCATCCGGTCAGTCGATGACGACGGATGCCGTCTACGAGACGCTCCTGCGCGAAGCGCTGACCGGCGCCCCGGATGCCGGTGGGGTGCTCGCGTACAACCACCTGAGCGGCGAGCCGATCGCCGGACTCGACGAGGGCCGCCCGCTGGTCGTGCGCACGCCCGACGCGGAGTACTCGCTCGCCAACGTGATGCGCGCGCAGGTCTACGGCGTGTTCGCGACGCTCGCGATCGGCATGCAGACCCTCGCCGAGGAGGGCGTCGCGCTCGACCAGATGTTCGCGCACGGCGGCGTCTTCCGGACGGCGGGGGTCGCGCAGCGGTTCCTCGCCGGCGCGCTCGACGCGCCCGTCACGGTCGGCAACACGGCGGCCGAGGGCGGCGCGTGGGGTATGGCCGTGCTCGCCGCGTTCGCCGCCGCGAAGACCGGCTCAGACCTGTCGACGTACCTCACCGACCACGTGTTCGCGGGGGCGGCATCCGTCACCGCCGACCCCGACCCGGCCGACGTCGCCGGGTTCGGCGACTACCTCACCCGCTACCGCGCCGGACTCGCCGCAGAGGCCGCCGCCGTCACCGCACTGCCGCTGCGCGGCATCCGCTCATCGAACGAAGGAACAGCATGACCCTCTCCACCAGCCTCGAGCAGTACACCGTCTGGTTCGTCACCGGCAGCCAGAACCTCTACGGCGAGGAGACGCTGCGCCAGGTTGCCGAGCAGTCGCAGGCCGTCGCCGCGGGCCTCGCCGGCCTTCCGGTCACCGTCGAGTGGAAGCCCGTCCTGAAGGACTCGGACTCGATCAAGCGGCTCGCCCTCGACGCGAACGCCGACGACTCGGTCATCGGCGTCATCGCGTGGATGCACACGTTCAGCCCCGCGAAGATGTGGATCTCGGGCCTCGATGCGCTGCGCAAGCCGCTGCTGCACCTGCACACGCAGGCGAACGTCGAGCTGCCCTGGAACGACATCGACTTCGACTTCATGAACCTCAACCAGGCCGCCCACGGCGACCGCGAGTTCGGGTACATCCAGACGCGCCTCGGCGTGCCGCGCAAGACCGTCGTCGGCCACGTCTCGAACCCCGTCGTCGTGCGGCAGATCGAAGACTGGCAGCGCGCCGCCGCCGGGTGGCAGGCCGTCAAGACCCTGAAGCTCGCCCGCTTCGGCGACAACATGCGCTACGTCGCCGTCACCGAGGGCGACAAGACCGAGGCCGAGCTGCAGTTCGGCGTGCAGGTCAACACGTGGGGTGTGAACGAGTTGGCGGATGCCGTGGCCCAGGCATCCGAGGCGCAGATCGACGCCCTCGTCGAGGAGTACGTCGCCTCGTACGACGTGGCCGACGAGCTGCTGCCGGGCGCGGAGCGGCACCAATCTCTGCGCGACGGCGCCGCGATCGAGATCGGGCTGCGCTCGTTCCTGGAGGCCGGTGGATTCGGGGCGTTCACGACGTCGTTCGAGGACCTGGGCGCACTGACGCAGCTGCCCGGTCTCGCCGTGCAGCGCCTCATGGCCGAGGGCTACGGCTTCGGCGCCGAGGGCGACTGGAAGACCGCGATCCTCGTGCGCGTCGCGAACGTCATGGGTTCTGGCCTGCCCGGCGGGGCGAGCCTCATGGAGGACTACACCTACGACCTGGTGCCCGGCAACGAGAGGATCCTCGGCGCGCACATGCTCGAGGTGTCGCCGTCGCTGACGACCTCGAAGCCGCGCCTCGAAGTGCACGAGCTGGGCATCGGCGGCAAGGCCGACCCCGTGCGCCTGGTGTTCACGGCGGATGCCGGACCCGCCCTCGTCGTGGCGATGAGCGACATGCGCGACCGGTTCCGCCTCGTCGCGAACGTCGTCGAGAACGTCGACGCGCCCGACCTGCCCAAGCTGCCGGTGGGCCGCGCCGTCTGGAAGCCGTCGCCCGACTTCGCGACCTCGGCCTCGTGCTGGCTCGCGGCCGGTGCCGCGCACCACACCGTCATGACGACGGCCGTGGGCATCGAGGTCTTCCGGGACTTCGCCGAGATCGCCGGCACCGAGCTGCTCGTCATCGACGAGGACACGACGGTGCGCGGCTTCCAGAAGGAGCTCCGCTGGAACCAGGCGTACTACCGCCTCGCCCGCGGGCTGTAACCCGCACGCGACGAACGCCCCGGTGCCGCTGGCGCCGGGGCGTTTCGCGTGTCGTGGGGTGTGGTGGGTGTCACGCGATGCAATGGATGCTGCGCGACACGCCGCGGCATCCGCTCGAGCACCGGCGTGTCGCGGCGGATCTCTTGCATCCGCGAACGCGAGGCTCAGTGCCCGCCGTGTCCGTGGAGGAAGACCTCGTTGACCTCGGCGCCGGGCGCATCGCTGCCAATGGGCGTCGCGGCCAGGGCGGGGGTCACGAGCCCTGCCAGCAGGAAGGCCCCGACGATCAGGCCGCCGACGCTCGTGCGGGCGGCGGTGCGAGCAGCGGGGTGCGACGGCCGCCGACCTGCGCGACGCATCGCGATCGCCGAGACGACGCCGACGGAAAGACCCAGCGTTGTGGAGACGACGACGGGATAGATGCTGGTCTGCGGGGGACCGATCACGAGCAGCGCGGTCACGGCGACGAGACCGGCGAGCGAGACTCCGACGCCCGCGGGCGGCGCAACCACGCGCCCCCGCATCAGCGCCGCGACGCCCCAGGCGATGGTCGCCGCCCCGACGGCGGCGAGCAGGACGCCGATGCCGCGGTCAGCGGCATCGGCGCCCTTCACGATCGCGCCCGCTCCCAGTCCGAGCTGCAAGAGCCCTGCGCCCCACGCGGCGAGCGCGGGCCACGAGCGGACCAGGCCGGACGGCGACATCAGACGGCCGCGCGAGGGGAGACCTGCTTGTCGGCGGCGATGCCGACGCCGAGCAGCACGAGCGCGCTGGCGAGGTGCAGGAAGTGGTCGGCCGTGTTCAGCGCCAGGATGTTCGCGGCGGTGCCCACGAGGAAGAAGCCGACGACGCCGAGCAGCAGGTAGGCGGCACCGACGACGATGTTCACGCCCTTGGCGGCGCGGACGTTCGACAGGCCGCCGATGAGCAGCGCCGCACCGATCAGGAGGTGCGCGACGTTGTGCAGCGGGTTGACCATGAAGATGCCGAGCAGCAGCTCGCCGTCGGTGGCGAGGAAGTCGACCCCACCGGTGACGGCGAAGCCGAGCAGGCCGACGAGGATGTAGACGGCGCCGAAGATGACGGCGACGAGGCGGTTGGGTGAGCTGGTCATTCGAGTGTCCCTCCGTTGGTGCGACGGATGCCGCGGCCCTGCAGACATGTGGTGCTGCAGATCATTCGGTGCGACGCCCAGAACGGATTGCGCACGGAGCGTCGCCGCCGACTGTAGGGACGGCGGATGAGGCCCCCCGCAGGGGTTGTGAGCGACCTGAGCGACTGCTATGAGCGGGCTGAGAGTCCCGACGTCGCGTGCCGGCGCGCGGCATCCAGCAGCCGGTCGGCGTAAGCGATCCAGTCCTCGCGGGACTACTCCCGCCGTCCCTGCTCCGCCTCGGCTGCCATGCGTGTGCCCCGCTCAGGCGCTCCGTGTCGCGAGGCGGCGCCCGGCTTCGGCCAGCCAGCGCGCCGGATCGGCCATCGACGCTGCCGCGCCACCGGCGAGGTCGGTGAGCGAGATCGTGTGCGCGAAACCGGCGGTGTCGGCGTCGGCGGCGATCCGCCCGGCGACGACCGCGACGGGCACCCCGTGCGTCGCCGCGAGCCCCTGCACGAACGCGGGCACCTTGCCGGCGGCGGACTGCCCGTCGAACGCGCCCTCCCCCGTGACGACGAGGGATGCCGCGGCCACCGCACCGGCCAGGTCCACGAGGTCGGCGATGCGCTGCGCGCCGGGCACGAGGTCGGCACCCCACGCGGCGAGCGCGAACCCGGTGCCGCCCGCGGCCCCCGCTCCCCGCAGGAGCGGGTCGGCGGCCGGCACGCGCCGGGCGATGCAGGCTGCGTACCGCTCGAGCACGCCGTCGACGACCTCGACGTCGGCGGCGGTCAGCCCCTTCTGCGGTCCGAACACGGCCGCGGCGCCTGCGGGCCCGGTCAGCGGGTTCGTCACGTCGCTGAGCACGGTCACACCTCCCGCCGGCGGGGTCCGCAGGCGCGAGAAGTCGATCGCCGACACGGCAGCGAGCCCGCGCGCGCCGGCGGGGACGTCGCGCCCGTCGGCGTCGACCATGCGCGCGCCGAGAGCGCGCAGCATCCCGCTCCCCCCGTCGGTCGAGGCGGACGAGCCGATGCCGAGGACGAGCCGCTCGACCCCCGCGTCGAGGGCGGCGGCGATCGCCTGCCCGAACCCGGTCGTGTCCGCATCCCACGGCAGGCGGTCCTCGCCGAGGAGTTCGATGCCGCTCGTCGAGGCGAGCTCGACGACACCCGTGCCGTCGGGCAGCAGCAGCCACGCCGCGTCGACGAGCGTGCCGCGCGGGCCGCGCACGCGCACCGGGCGGCGCTGCGCTCCGGGCACGGCGGCGGCGAAGGCGTCGAGGGTCCCCTCTCCCCCGTCGGCCATGGGGCGCAGCACGATCTCGGCCGCGGGATCGACCTCGCGCCACCCGTCCGCGAGGGCAGCGGATGCCGCGGCTGCGGGCAGCGAGCCCTTGAGACTGTCGAGGGCGACGACGACGCTCATGCGCGCGGCGGGGTGCTCTCGCGCAGCAGCACGTCGAGTCGCAGGTCGTCGGGATGCGGCTCCCACTCGGCGTCGGTCGCGGCGCGGAACGCCTGGTAGCCGACCTCTTCGAGGGGCACGTGCACCGTGGTGAGGGCGGGGGTCACGTCGCGTCCCGTCGGGATGTCGTCGAACCCCGCGAGGGCGATGTCGGCGCCCGCCGTGCGTCCCGCCGCGCGGATCGCGGTGAGGGCGCCGATCGCCACGACGTCGCTGATGCCGAACACGACCGTGCCGGTCTCGACGCCGTCCGCGAGCGCCCGGGTCATCGCCTCGTCGCCCGCTTCGCGCGTGAAGCCGCCGCGGTAGACGCGGGGTTCCTCGCCCCCGGCCGACGTGAAGCCGGCGCGGAAGCCGTCGAGGCGCGAATCGCTCGTGGCCGTGCCCTCATCGGCCGCCAGGACGACGGCCCGGCGGTAGCCGCGCTCGACGAGCGCCCGCCCGAGGGCCTCGGCGCCCGCGCGGTTGTCGAGGATGAGCGAACGCACGCCGCTGGCCCCCGGGCCGAGGGCGACGACCTGGCCGCCCATCGCGCCGAGCAGGTCCAGTTCGCGGGTGAGCTCGGGCGCCGGGCCCGCCGAGGTCCGGGACGCGGCGAGGATGAGCCCGCGGGGCCGCTGCCCGCGGAGCGCCCGCACGAGCCGCACCTCGCGCTCGGGGTCGCGCTCGGTGATCGCGACCGTCACCACGAGCCCGGCCTCGTCGGCACCGCGCGCGACGCCCGAGGCGATGAGCCCGAAGTAGGGGTCGGCGATGTCGGCGACGACCAGCGCGAGGATCGCCGACGTCCCCCGCGCGGTCGCCTGCGCGGAGAGGTTCGCGGTGTAGCCCAGCCGCGCCGCGGCGGCCTCGACGCGCTCGCGATAGGAGTCCGCGACCTTGCGCGTCGAGCCGTTGAGGGCGCGCGACGCCGTGGCGAGCGAGACGCCCGCCTCGCGCGCGACGTCGTCGAGGGTCACCGCGCCCGAGGGCCCGGGTCGACGCAGGGTGCGGTCGGTCATGGTGCGAAGTCTACGGGCGGCCGTCGGCGTGCTCGGAGCGGCCCGTCATCGACCGCTGAGAGACGGTGAGACGGATGCCGGGACTATCGTGGACGCGATGACCACGCCCGGCCCCGCGCCCGACCCGCGCGGCGAACTCCCGATCGACGGCGACATCGCCGATGCCGCGCGGCCGGTGCACCTCGCGTGGTCGTCGATCCTGCTCGTGCTCGTCGGCGGGACCGTCGGCACGGCGGCCCGCGAGGGCCTGTCGCTCGCGATTCCCTCGGTCGGCGGCATCCCCGTCGCGATCCTCGCGATCAACATCGTCGGCGCACTCTTCCTCGGCGCACTCCTCGAGGCCCTCGCGCGACGCGGGCCCGACGTCGGTCGCCGCCGCGCGCTGCGCCTGCTCCTCGGCACGGGATTCGCGGGCGGATTCACGACGTACAGTGCGCTCGCCGTCGACAGCGGCCTGCTGTTGACGGGCGGCGACCCGGTGGTCGGCGTCCTGTACGCGCTCGGCACCGTCGTCGTCGGCGCGCTCGCGACCGTCGCCGGCATCGCGCTCGGCGCGGCCCGGCACCGCAGGGCGGTGATCCGATGACGCCGGGCCTCTTCCTCGCCCTCTCGCTCGCGGGGGGCGTCGGCGCCGCGCTGCGTCTCGTGATCGACGGCGCCGTGAAGGCGCGTGTGCGCACGGCGCTGCCGGTCGGCACGCTCCTGATCAACGTGGCCGGCTCGCTCGTGCTCGGCTTCGTGACCGAGCTCGCGCTGGCCGGCGTCGTCGACGACGTGTGGCGGCTCGTCATCGGCACCGGCCTGTGCGGCGGGTTCACGACGTTCAGTACGGCGATCTTCGAGACGGTGCGCCTCGTGCAGGAGCGCCGGTACGCGCTCGGCGCGATGAACGCGGTCGGGATGCTGGTGCTCGCCGTCGGAGCGGGCCTGCTCGGCATCGCGCTCGGCCGACTCCTCATCGGCTGACGACCGCGATTCGCCTGAACGGCATAGGGAAAGCTCGCGCGGCATCGACCTGTACCCCGAGCCTAGGCGCGGTGTTGAATCGTGTCAACGGATGCCGGCATCCCCCCTCAGCCGCGCGGCACGAACCGCGGATATCCGAGCGAAACGCGGCCGAGGCAGCGCCGCACGCCGCCGGCTGCGCCAAAACCCCGCGATTGGTGCGGCGCGACGCCTCACCGACGTCCGGATCACGCAGGCGCGAGCGCTCCGGCACCTCGCCCCTCTCGGCATCCCGCCCACAGCCCTGCGGCACGAACCGCGGAGATTCGCGGGGAAACCCGCTCGGATTCCGCCCGACACGCCGCGGACAGCGTCGATCTCCGCGGACAGTGCCGCGCGCCGAAGCTCAGCCCCGCCGCCCGACCCGCCGCAGGCCCGCCGACGACGACAGTGCCCCGCCGAGGCTCAGCCCCCGGTCGAGGCCCGGACGACGAGCTCGGGGCGGAAGCGGATGCGCTGGGGCGGGGCATCCGGGTCCTCCAGGGCGGCGAACAGCGCGTCGACGGCGGCGGCGCCGATCTCGCGCGCGGGCTGGCGGATCGAGCTGAGCGGCACGACCGTCGACTGGGCGAAGTCGATGTCGTCGTAGCCGATGAGGGCGAGGTCCTCGGGCACGCGCAGCGATCCGAGGATGCCGGCCCCCTGCAGTACCCCGACGGCCACCAGGTCGTTGGCGCAGAACACGCCGTCGGGCCGGTCGACCCCGGCGCGGTGGGCGAGCTCCTCGCCGACGATCCGCCCCGCGAGCACCGTGAGCTCGTCGGTCGGAGCGACCTCGAGCGTGGCGTCCGGCACCTCGGCGAGCGCGCGTCGGGCACCGTCGAGGCGGTCCGCCACCTGGCGGACGGATGCCGGGCCCCCGGCGAACAGGATGCGGCGGCGCCCCTGCCGCAACAGGTGCTGCACGGCCAGGTATCCGCCTTCGACGTCGTCGACGGCCACCGAGGGCAGGTCGCCGTCGGCTTCGGCGTCGAGGAGCACGACGGGCACCCCGGCGGTCTCGAGCATCGCGGCGCGCGTCTCGTCGAGCGCGATCGGGGTCAGCAGCACGCCGTTGACGCGCTGCTCGCGGAACAGGTCCAGGTACGTGTTCTCGCGGGCGGCATCCTGTCCGCTGCTGCCGAAGAGGACGATCACCCCGTGCTCGGCGGCGCGTTCCTCGGCGCCGCGGGCGACCTCGGCGAAGAACGGGTTGGCCGAGTCCAGCACGACCAGCCCGATCGTGCGGCTACGGCCGGCGCGCAGCTGCCGGGCGGCGTCGTTGCGGACGAAGCCGAGCTCCGAGATCGCGGCGTGCACGCGTTCGACGGTCGCCGGGGCGACCTTCGCCGGACGGTTGAGGACGTTCGAGACGGTCCCCACCGAGACGCCCGCGGTGCGAGCGACGTCCTTCACACTGACTGCCACGTGACCTGCCTTGACGGATGCTTCGGACCCACGTTACTGTTGTGATTCTTGAATCGTTTCATAGAACGCTTCCCCGATCAACGACCCGCGCTCACGAAGGAGTGACATGCCCCGCGTCGCCTTCCAGCTGCAGATCGACCCCGCCCTGATCGATGAGTACGTCGCCCGCCACACCCCGGTGTGGCCCGAGATGCTCGCCGAGATCGCCGCCGCGGGTCGTCGCAACTACTCGCTCTTCCTCGGCGACGGCGGTCGCCTGTTCGGCTACTACGAGGTCGACGACGACACGGCCGCCCAGGCCTACCTCGCCGCCTCGCCCGTCGCCGCCCGGTGGGAGCCCGAGATGAGCCGCTTCTTCGTCGGCCTCGAGGGCCGCCCCGATCAGGCGGCGACCCCGCTCGTCGAGGTCTTCAACCTGCACGACCAGTTGACGGCCGCCGTCGACGCCCCTTTAGAAAGCGATCCGTCATGACCACGCTCTCCCCCGAGATCCTCACCCAGCTCGAAGGCCAGGGCATCGAGCTGCCCAGCTGGGCGTTCGGCAACTCCGGCACGCGGTTCCGCGTGTTCGCGACGGTCGGCACCCCGCGCGACCCGTTCGAGAAGATCGCGGATGCCGCCGAGGTCAACCGCTACACCGCGCTCGCCCCGAGTGTCGCGCTGCACATCCCGTGGGACAAGGTCGACGACTACGCGGCCCTCCGCCGCCACGCTGAGGATCTCGGCGTGCAGCTGGGCACGATCAACTCGAACACGTTCCAGGACGAGGACTACAAGTTCGGCGCCCTCACCCACCACGACGAGGCCATCCGCCGCAAGGCGATCGACCACCATCTCGAGTGCATCGACATCATGCACGAGACGGGGTCGCGCGACCTCAAGATCTGGCTCGCCGAGGGCTCGAACTACCCGGGCCAGAACGACATGCGCGGCCGTCAGGACCGCCTGCAGGACTCGCTGCAGCAGATCTACGCGCGCCTCGGCGACGACCAGCGCCTCGTGCTCGAGTACAAGTTCTTCGAGCCGTCGTTCTACCACACCGACGTCCCGGACTGGGGCACGTCGTACGCGCAGGTGGCCGCGCTCGGCGACCGCGCCATGGTCTGCCTCGACATCGGCCACCACGCCCCCGGCACGAACATCGAGTTCATCGTCATGCAGCTGCTGCGCCTCGGAAAGCTCGGCTCGTTCGACTTCAACTCGCGCTTCTACGCCGACGACGACCTCATCGTGGGCGCCGCCGACCCGTTCCAGCTGTTCCGCATCCTCGTCGAGGTCGTGCGCGGCGGGGGGCTGAACAACCCCGACGTCGCCTTCATGCTCGACCAGTGCCACAACATCGAGGACAAGATCCCCGGCCAGATCCGCTCGGTGCTCAACGTCCAGGAGATGACGGCCCGCGCCCTCCTCGTCGACCGCGCCGCGCTCGACGCCGCGCAGCAGGCCAACGACGTCCTCGGAGCCAACGGCATCCTCATGGACGCCTTCTACACGGACGTGCGTCCGGCGCTGGCCGAGTGGCGAGCTTCGCGCGGACTTCCCGCCGACCCGATGGCCGCGTACGCGGCATCCGGTCACCTGCAGAGGATCGCCGCCGAGCGCGTCGGCGGCACGCAGGCCGGCTGGGGTGCATGACCTGACGATCACGCCCGTCGCTCGGATGCCGCGCGGCTCGACGAGCCCGCGGCATCCGCTCGGGATCAGCGACTCGAGTAACCGCCGTCGATCGGCAGCGAGACGCCGCTGATCATCGCGGCGCCGTCGCCCAGGAGGAAGACGATGGGGGCGGCGATGTCGTCCTCAGTCGCCCACTTGTGGAGCGGCATCTGCTCGAGGAAGGGACCCTCGATGTCGGGCCGACCCCAGTACCAGGCCGACATCGGCGTCATCACGACGGTCGGGTTGACGCTGTTGACGCGGATGCCGTACCCGCCGAGCTCCAGCGCCGAGACGCGCGTGATGTTGTCGAGTGCAGCCTTCGAGGAGCCGTAGGAGATGTGGCCGGCGAGGCCGACGAGACTCGCCTGACTCGAGACGTTGACGATCGCACCACCCTTGCCGACGCGGATCATCTCGCGGGACGCGTACTTGGTCACCAGAAGCGAGCCGCGTGCGTTGATGCTGATGACCTTGTCGAAGACGGCGATGTCGGTCTCCATCGGGGTCGCGATCTCGCCGCCCCACCCGCCGCAGTTGACGACGCCGTAGAGGTCGCGCCCTTCGATGGCGGCGCGGATCTCGTCTTCGGACTCGAGGTCGAAGACGACCGGCTCGGCGCCGGTCTCGGCGGTGATCGCTTCGAGCGCGTCCGCCGTGCGACCGGCTGCGAGGACGGTCGCGCCTGCGGCCACGAGGTGACGGACGGTGGCGCCGCCGATGCCGCCGCCGGCTCCGGTGACGAGGATGGTGCGGCCCTGCAGATCGGTCATGTCGTGCTCTCTGTTCGCGGTGGTGTCGGGTGGGATCAGCGCCGCAATGGCGTCACTGCCGGAGGCCATGATAACCACAGAAACACGGCCATGTCGCCGGTGTCATGGAATGTCGATCGGAGCGCTTGACACCGGTGACATGGACGGCGTAACGTGCTCGGAGTTCGACGGTCCCCGAACCGTCCATCCGCTCCACCGACGCAGCGATCGATGCTCCGGCATCGACCCAGGAAGACCACGAAGCAGTGTTCCCCACCCAGCCCGCCGCACCGCAGCCAGCGACGCTCGCCGACCTCGTCGAGCGCGCCCGCGGTCTCGCCGAGCGCGGTCGCCGCATCCTCGGCGTCACCGGCACGCCGGGCGCGGGCAAGTCGACGGTGACCGACGCACTGCTCGCAGGCCTCGGCGATCGCGCCGTGGTCGTCGGCATGGACGGATTCCACTACGCGAACGCCGAACTCGTCCGCCTCGGTCGCCGGGATCGGAAGGGCGCCCCCGACACGTTCGACGTCGACGGGTACATCGCACTGCTCGCGCGCCTGCGCTCGCAGCGCGAGGGTCGGATCTACGGGCCCGTCTTCGACCGCTCACTGGAGGAGTCGATCGGCTCCGCGGTCGCCGTCGACGCCACCACCCCGCTCGTCATCACCGAGGGCAACTACCTGCTCCACGACGCGCACGGCTGGGACGGCGTCGCGCCGCTCCTCGACGAGGTCTGGTACCTCGACGTCGACGCCGACGAACGGCGCCGCCGCCTGGTGGCGCGCCGACTCGGGCATGGCCACCCCGAGGCCGAGGCGGCCGCGTGGGTGCGAGAGGTCGACGAACCCAATGCCCTGCTCGTCGAGGCCGCGCGCGAACGCGCCGACCTCGTCGTGCGACTCACTCAGACCACCCCTCACGAAGGAGCACACGCATGACGACCACTACGGCCGTTCCGGTTCTGCAGGCGCGGGGTCTCTCGCGGCAGTTCGGGCATGTCCGCGCGCTCAACGCGGTTGATTTCGAGGTGTTCCCGGGGGAGGTCAC
>NZ_JBFBOP010000014.1:0-31023 GCF_040686395.1 Microbacterium sp. NPDC080220 | reverse complement strand
GGTCACATTCCGAACCCGGAAGCTAAGCCTCACAGCGCCGATGGTACTGCAGGGGGGACCCTGTGGGAGAGTAGGACACCGCCGGACTTCTTTCGTGAAATGGCCACCCAGAGTTGGGTGGCCATTTCTCGTTAACGCGTACGTGGGAGGACAGAGAAGATGACGGACGAAGAGCGCCCAGGACGGTCGGGCGGTAAGCGGAAGTTCACGCCTGCTTCCTCGCGATCGCGAGACGAGCGACCGCGGGATCGCGGGCGGTCGGAGCCCACCGATCGCGAGCGTCGCGCACCCGAGCGTCGTGACGGCGAGCGTCGTCCGTACGAGAAGCGGGACGGGGGCCGTCCGTCGTACCCCCGTCGTGATGGTGACCGTCCTTCGTACCCGCAGCGCGATGGTGAGCGTCGTCCGTACGAGAAGCGTGATGGAGATCGTCCGTCGTATCCGAAGCGTGACGGTGAGCGTCGTCCGTACGAGAAGCGTGATGGTGATCGGCCGTCGTACCCGCGCCGTGAAGGTGACCGGCCCTCGTACCCGAAGCGCGATGGGGAGCGTCGTCCGTTCGAGAAGCGTGACGGCGATCGGCCGTCGTACCCGCGCCGTGAAGGTGACCGGCCCTCGTACCCGAAGCGCGATGGTGAGCGTCGTCCGTTCGAGAAGCGCGATGGGGACCGGCCTTCGTACCCGAAGCGCGACGGGGAGCGTCGTTCGTACCCGCGCCGTGATGATGTCCGGCCGTCGTACCCGCGCCGTGATGGTGACCGGCCCTCGTACCCGAAGCGCGACGGCGAGCGGCCTTCGTACCCGCGTCGAGACGGGGACCGACCCTCGTACCCGCGCCGTGACGGCGAGCGTCGCTCCTTCGAGGGGCGTGACGGCGACCGTCGCGCCTCGCGCCCGCCGCAGGGTTCGGACCGCAGGAACGTCCCCGCCGGACCGGTCGTCCCCGACGACGTGACGGCCCGCGACCTCAACGGTGCCGCGCGCAACGAGCTGAAGACCCTGAGCAAGGACAACGCCGAACAGGTCGCCCGGCACCTCGCGATGGCCGCGCGTCTCATCGACGAGGATCCTGCGCTCGCACACGAGCACGCTCTCGCGGCATCCCGAAGCGCCGGTCGCATCGCCGTCGTCCGCGAGACCGTCGCGATCACGGCCTACGCCGTGGGCGACTTCGCCCTCGCGCTCCGCGAGCTGCGGACGTTCCGACGGATCTCGGGTCGCGACGACCAGATCGCGCTCATGGTCGACAGTGAGCGTGGCGTCGGTCGGCCGGACCGCGCGCTCGAAGTGGGACGCGCGGTCGACCGCGCAAGCCTGCCGACCGAGGTCCGCGTCGAGCTCGCGATCGCGATGTCCGGGGCGCGCCTCGACCTCGGCGAACCCGAGCGGGCGCTGCAGGAGCTGGACATCCCCGAACTCGACCCCGACACCGCCTACCCGTGGAGCCCGGGCCTCTTCGCCGCACGCGCAGCCGTGCTCGAGGAGCTCGGTCGTGACGACGAAGCCGCCCAGTGGCAGCAGCGGGCCGACGTCGCCGCCGCGGTTCTCGGCGAGATTGACGCCGACTCCGAGACCATCGAGATCGACGAGATCGACGAGATCGAGACCGATGGGCCGGCCGAAATCGACGAGATCGAGACCGATGAGCCGGCCGGCGATGTGGCATCCGGTCAGGAGGACGGCCCGGGGGAGCGCGCCTGATGGGGCTGTTCTCGCGCTCTCGTCCGACGCCGCTCAACGGCGTCGATCTGATCCTCGCCGACCTCGACGGCGTCGTCTACGCCGGTGACGGTGCGATTCCGCACGCCGTCGAGAGTCTGACACGGGCCCGGGCGGACCGTCCCCTCGGCTACATCACCAACAACGCGTCGCGACGCGACAGCGTCGTCGCCGGGCACCTCACCGGGCTCGGCCTCGAGACGCAGCCCCACGAGGTCGTGACGAGCCCCCAAGCGGCTGTCCGCCTGCTGCGCGACCGCGTGCCGGAGGGCGCGACTGTTCTCGTGGTCGGCGGCGACGGTCTCGTGTACGAACTCGAGAAGGCCGGGTTCACCGTCACCCGCAGCGCCGACGACCGGCCCGCGGCCGTCGTGCAGGGATTCGCCCCGGAGGTCGGCTGGGCTCAGCTCGCCGAAGCGGCCTACGCGCTCGCCCTCCCCGAGGACCAGGGCGGGATCCCGTGGATCGCGACCAACACGGACTGGACCATCCCGCAGGCCCGAGGTATCGCGCCGGGCAACGGAACCCTGGTCTCGGCCGTCCACACCGCCGTCGGTCGCCTCGCGACGGTCGCCGGCAAGCCCGAACGGCCGATCTTCGACGAGGCCGTCGCGCGATTCGGGGCGCGGCATCCGCTCTTCATCGGCGACCGGCTCGACACCGACATCGCCGGCGCGCAGGCGGCGGGGATTGACTCCGTCCTGGTCCTGACCGGCATCGACCGGCCGAAGCACGTGCTCGCCGCACCGACGGTGTCGCGCCCGACGTTCATCGTGGGGGACCTCCGGGAACTGCACGAGCCGTACCCCGAGACGATCGTCAAAGGCGACGTCACGACGGTCGGCGGCGCGTCGGTCCGCATCGACGGCCCGGACGTCCACATCCTGTCCGCGGGGGACCGTCCGATCGATCTCGTCCGTGCCGGTGCCGCGGCGATCTGGAACACCGGGCGCGCGATCTACGGCTTCCGGGTGCCCGAACAGCTCTACGCCGACCCGTTCCACCGCCGCTGAGCACGCCCGCCCGCGGCAGCCGTCGCGCCGCGTAGGGTGGGACGCATGTCGATGGATGCCGCTGACGGTCCGGTCCGCCGCGAAGACCTGCTCTCGACGCTCGAGGTCATCGAGGATCAGCCCCTCGCCGAACGGGCCGCCGCCTACGCGCTCCTGCACGACGAGCTGGCCAAGCGCCTCGAGTCGGGCCCGCGCGACACCCACGCATGACGACCCGTCTCGACGCGGCCGTCGCCGCCCGCGGACTCGCACGCTCGCGCACGCACGCGGCGCAGCTCATCGACGCCGGACTCGTGAGCGTCGACGGTCAGCCGGTCGTGAAGTCGTCGGTCAAGGTCGGTGACGATCAGCTGATCGAGGTCGCGGCATCCGATCACTACGTCAGTCGCGCCGCGCACAAGCTGATCGCGGCGCTCGACGCGTTCGCGGTCGACCCGCGGGGCCGCGTCGCGCTCGACATGGGCGCGTCGACGGGCGGATTCACGCAGGTGCTCGTCGAGCGGGGCGCCGTCCGCGTGCTGGCCGTCGACGTCGGGCACGGACAGCTCGCCGCCGACATCGCCGCCCTTCCCGAGGTCGTCGCGGTCGAGGGGTTCAACGTCCGGCACATGACCGCCGCGTCGCTTGCCGAGGCGGCCGGCGCCGCCGACGTCCCCTCGCTCGTCACGGGCGACCTCTCGTTCATCTCCCTCACTCACGTCCTGCCGGCTGCGGCGGCGGTCTGCGCGGCGGACGCCGATCTCGTCCTGCTCGTGAAGCCCCAGTTCGAGGTCGGCCGCACGGGCGTGCGGGAAGGACTGGTGACGGATGCCGGGCGCCGAGCAGACGCCGTCGCGACCGTCCTCTGGTCGGCGTGGGACGCCGGCCTCGGCACGCACGGCGTCATCGCGTCGCCGATCGCGGGCACCCACGGCAATCGGGAGTTCCTCATCCACCTGCGTCCCGGGACGACCGACGACGCGAATCCGACACAATGGTTGGACACCGTGAACCGACTGGCGGGAGCCGCATGACCGACGCGACGCGCAACATCCTCGTGGTGGCGCACGCGCTGCGGGAGAACACCGTCGAGGGCGCGCGGCGCGTCGTCGCCGCCGTGCACGCGGCCGGTCTGCAGCCCGTCGTCCCCGGCGACGATCCGGAACTCGCGGCGGTCCTCGGCGACCTCGACACGGCGGTCCTCGGCGAGGGCGGCGTCGACGTCACCGACATCGAGGTCGCGATCGTCCTGGGCGGCGACGGCACGATCCTGCGCGCCGCCGAGCTGGTGCGCGCGGCATCCGTCCCGATCCTGGGCGTCAACATGGGGCACGTCGGCTTCCTCGCCGAACTCGAGGCGGACGACATCGACGAGGCGATCGGTCGTGCGCTCGCGCGCGACTACGAGATCCACGAGCGGATGACGCTGTCGGTCGAGGTGCGCGACGCGCAGGACGCCGTCGTGTACCGGACCTGGGCGCTCAACGAGGCGACCGTGGAGAAAGCGTCCCGGGAGCGCATGCTCGAGGTGATGATCGAGATCGACGGTCGTCCGCTGTCGTCGTTCGGCTGCGACGGCGTCGTCGTCGCGACCCCGACGGGCTCGACGGCCTACAACTTCTCGGCCGGCGGACCCGTCGTCTGGCCGTCGGTGCAGGCGCTGTGCCTCGTGCCGCTGTCGGCGCACGCGCTGTTCGCACGGCCGGTCGTGCTGGGACCCGAGACCTCCGTGTCGATCGACGTCCTCGAGCGCAACCAGGGCCGCGCCGTGCTGTGGAGCGACGGCCGCCGTTCGCACGACCTGCCGCCGGGAGCGCGGGTCGTGGTGCGACGGTCCACGCGCCCCGTGCGCCTCGCGCGACTGCATCCGTCGGTCTTCACCGATCGGCTCGTCCGCAAGTTCCAGCTGCCCGTCGCGGGCTGGCGGGGTGCCACGGAGGCGACGCCGTGATCGAGCAGATCCGCCTCCGCGACCTCGGGGTCATCGCGGGGGCGACCCTGCCGATCGGTCCCGGCTTCACGGCGATCACCGGTGAGACGGGCGCCGGCAAAACGATGGTCGTCACGGGCCTCGGCCTGCTGCTCGGCCAGCGGGCCGATTCCGGCGCGGTCCGCGCCGGTGCCGAGCAGGCCGCGGTCGACGGCGTGTGGATCGTGCCCGACGACGGCCCCGTCGTCGAGCGGGTGCGGGATGCCGGGGGCGACATCGAACCCCTCGGGGACGGCCGCGCCGAGCTCTACCTCGGGCGCACGCTCTCGAGCGAGGGCCGCAGCCGCGCGACAGTCGGCGGCCGCACCGCTCCGGCCGGCGTGCTCGCCGACCTCGCGGACCAGCTCGTCGTCGTCCACGGTCAGTCCGACCAGCTGCGGCTCACGTCGGCCGCCGCGCAGCGCGAGGCGCTCGACCGGTTCGGCGGTGCTCCGGTCGCCGAGGCGCAGGAGCGCTACCGCGCGGTGTGGGATGCCTGGCGCACCGCCGCCGCAGACCTCGAGACCCTGACGACCGAACAGGATGCTCGCGTCCGCGAGGCGGAGGAGTTGCGCGCCGCGATCGCGGACATCGAGGCGGTCGACCCCCAGCCCGGTGAGGACACGGAGCTCGCGCAGCGCGCCGAGCGCCTCGCCAACGCCGAGGAGCTGCGGCTGGCGGCGGCGACGGCGCACGCCGCGCTGTCAACCGAAGAGGATCTGCCCGACGTACAGGGGCTGCTCGCCGAGGCGCGTCGCGCGCTCGAGCGCGCGGCCGGGTCCGACGAGGCGCTGCGCGCTCACGCCGCCGTCATCGAGGAGCTCGGGTACCGCGTCGCCGACGTCGCGGGTGAGCTGAGCGGCTACCTCGCCGACCTCGACGAGGGCGGCCCCCACGAACTCGCGGCCGTCGAGGAGCGCCGGGCGGCCCTGAACGGGCTCGTCCGCGTGCACGGCTCGCTCGAGGCCGCCCTCGAACTGCTCGCCTCCGGCTCCGCGCGCCTGGCCGAGCTCGACGACGACGGCGACCGCATCGACCGGCTGACGGCCGAACGGGACCGGCTGCGCGATGAGCTCGACGCGCGCGCGACGGAGCTGACCGACGCGCGGCGAGCGGCGGCATCCCGTCTGGGGGAGGCGGTCACCGACGAGCTCCGTCACCTCGCCCTGCCCGACGCCACCGTGACCGTCGCCGTCGAGCCCGGCCCCGAGGCCGCGCACGGTCGCGACGTCGTCACGATCCAGCTCGCGCCGCATCCGGGCGCGTCGCCCCGTCCCGTCGCGCGCGGCGCGTCGGGCGGCGAACTCAGCCGGGTCATGCTGGCCATCGAGGTCGTCATCGCCGCGACCGACCCCGTTCCGACGTTCGTCTTCGACGAGGTGGATGCCGGCATCGGCGGCGCTGCGGCGATCGAGGTCGGCCGGCGGCTCGCGAAGCTCGCGGAGACGAGCCAGGTGATCGCCGTCACCCACCTCGCCCAGGTCGCCGCGTTCGCCGGCAACCACCTCTCGGTCGTCAAGGCCAACGACGGGTCGGTGACCGCGTCGAGCGTGCGGCGGCTCGAGGGCGAGGAACGGGCGGCCGAGATGGCGCGGCTGCTCTCGGGCATGGCCGACTCGGAGGTCGCGCTCGACCACGCGCGCGAACTCCTCGCGCTCGGCCGCGCCCGCTGAGCGACACCCGCTCGCACTCCGGGCGGGGCACCCGACGGGGCTGATAGAGTGAAAGCCCGTGACGGACTCTTCGGGCGCGGGACGCAAAAACAACGACATCACCAAGCACATCTTCGTGACGGGTGGTGTCGTTTCGTCTCTCGGCAAGGGCCTGACCGCCGCCAGCCTCGGCAATCTGCTCACCGCTCGCGGCCTGCGCGTCGTCATGCAGAAGCTCGACCCGTACCTGAACGTCGACCCGGGGACGATGAACCCGTTCCAGCACGGTGAGGTCTTCGTCACCGACGACGGCGCCGAAACCGACCTCGACATCGGCCACTACGAGCGCTTCCTCGACATCGAGCTGAGCCAGGCGGCGAACGTGACCACGGGTCAGATCTACTCCGAGGTCATCGCCAAGGAGCGCCGCGGCGAGTACCTCGGCGACACCGTCCAGGTCATCCCGCACATCTCCGACGAGATCAAGCGACGGATGCGGCTGCAGGCGAGCGAAGAGCCCCGCCCCGACGTCATCATCACCGAGGTCGGCGGCACCGTCGGTGACATCGAGTCGCAGCCGTTCATCGAGTCGGCGCGGCAGATCCGCCACGAGCTCGGCCGCGACAACGTCTTCTTCGTGCACGTCTCGCTCGTGCCCTTCATGGGCGCCTCGGGGGAGCAGAAGACGAAGCCCACGCAGCACTCGGTCGCGATGCTGCGCTCCATCGGCATCCAGCCCGATGCACTGGTCCTGCGCAGCGACCGCCCGGTGACGGAGTCGAACAAGCGCAAGATCGCGCTCATGTGCGACGTCGACGAGGACGCGGTCATCAACACCGTCGACCTGCCGAGCATCTACGACATCCCCTCGACGCTGAGCGATCAGGGCCTCGACGCCTACATCGTCCGTCGCCTCGGCCTCGGCGCGAAGGCGGGCGACATCGACTGGACCCGCTGGAACAAGGTCCTGAACGCCGTCCACAACCCGAAGCACGAGGTCACCGTCGGGCTCGTCGGCAAGTACATCGACCTGCCCGACGCGTACCTCTCGGTCACCGAGGCGCTCAAGGCCGGCGGCTTCGCGCAGGAGACGAAGGTCCAGATCGTGTGGATCCCCTCCGACCTCTGCGAGACGCCCGAAGGCGCCGCGAAGGCCCTGTCGGCCGTCGACGGCATCGTGATCCCCGGCGGCTTCGGCATCCGCGGCATCGAGGGCAAGCTGGGCGCCCTGAAGTTCGCCCGCGAGCAGGGGCTGCCGACGCTCGGCATCTGCCTCGGCCTGCAGTGCATGGTGATCGAGTACGCCCGCCACGTCGCCGGCATCGAGGGCGCCTCGTCGAGCGAGTTCGACCCCGAGACCCCGCACCCGGTCATCGCGACGATGGCCGAGCAGGTCGACATCCTCGACCGCGGCGACATGGGCGGCACCATGCGCCTCGGCCTGTACGAGGCCGCGCTGGCCGAAGGATCGCTCGCGGCCGAGCTGTACGGCTCGAACCGCGCCACCGAGCGTCACCGCCACCGCTACGAGGTCAACAACGCCTACCGCCAGCAGATCGCGGATGCGGGCCTGTGGTTCTCGGGCCTCAACCCCGACCTCGACCTCGTCGAGTACGTCGAGCTGCCGCGGGACGTGCACCCGTACTACATCGCGACTCAGGCGCACCCCGAGCTCCGCTCGCGTCCGACCGAGGCCAACCCGCTGTTCCGCGGCCTCATCGCCGCGGCTCTCGAGCGGCACCGCGCGAGCGAGCTGTTCGACGTCGAGAACGAGGACTGACCCGTGACGGATGCCGCCGCCCTGCAGGACGACGCCGTCGCCGTCACGGTGACCCGCAGCGACATGGTCTACGAAGGCCGCGTCTGGAACCTGCGCCGCGACGAGTTCACCTACGGCGACGGGACGATCGTGCGGGAGTACGTCGACCACACCGGCGCGGTCGCCGTGCTGGCTCTCGACGAGGAGGGCCGTGTGCTGCTGATCCGGCAGTACCGGCATCCCGTCGGGTTCCGCGACTGGGAGATCCCGGCGGGCCTCCTCGACGTGCCGGGGGAGGACCCCCTCGAGGCAGCCAAGCGCGAGCTCGCCGAGGAGGCCGATCTCACCGCTCAGCAGTGGAACGTGCTGTCCGACTTCTTCACGAGCCCCGGCGGGAGCGACGAGGCGATCCGCATCTACCTCGCCCGTGGCCTCGCCGACGCGCCCGAGGTGTTCGCCCGCACCGACGAGGAGGCCGACATCGAGGTGCGGTGGGTGCCCCTCGACGAGGTCGTGGACGCGGTCCTCGCGCGCCGGCTGCAGAACCCGTCGCTCGTCATCGCCGCCCTCGCCGCCGCTGCCGGCCACGCACGCGACTGGACGACGCTCGGTGCGCCGGACGCCCCCTGGCCCGGACGCTCGCGCCCCGTGGGCGCGGATCGACCGCAGGCCTGAGACCCCGTGAGGCTCGCGCGCGCCGTCGACGCGTTCCTCCGGCACATCACGATCGAGCGGGGGCTGTCCGCACACACGGTGGCCGCCTACCGGCGTGACCTCGCGGGTTACCTCGACTGGCTCGGGAGTCATGACGTCGTCGACACCGACGGCGTGACGACCGAGCTCGTCACGAGGTTCGCGGCCGAGCGGGCGGCATCCGATCCGCCCCCGGCCTCCACCTCTCTCGCCCGTCTGCAGTCCGCCGTCCGCAGCTTCCATCGTTTCCTCGCCCGCGAGGGGATCGCGACGGAGGATCCGACGAGCCGGCTGCGCCCCCCGAAAGCGCCGATGCGCCTGCCGAAGGCGCTGCCGGTCGACGACGTGATCCGGCTCTTGGATGCCGCCGGCCCCGCGCCCGAGGACGCCGCACCGGGCGAGCTCATCGGGCTCCGCGACCGGGCGCTGCTCGAACTCCTGTACGCGACCGGCGCACGGGTGTCGGAGATCGTCGATCTCGACGTCGACGACCTCCGGCACGGTGACGTGCTGCGGGTGCGCGGCAAGGGGTCGAAGGAACGGGTCGTGCCGGTCGGGTCGTACGCGCGGGCCTCGGTCGACGCGTACCTGACCCGGGCGCGACCCGAGCTCTCCCGACGCGGCCGGGCGACGCCGCGGGCGTTCCTGGGCGCGCGCGGCGCGCCCCTGTCGCGGCAGAGCGCGTGGCTCGTGATCCAGCAGGCGGCGGAACGCGCGAACATCACGGCCCACGTCTCACCGCACACGCTGCGCCACTCGTTCGCGACCCACCTGCTGCAGGGCGGGGCTGACGTCCGCGTCGTGCAGGAGCTGCTCGGTCACGCCTCCGTCGCGACGACGCAGATCTACACCCACGTCACGGTGGACGCGCTGCGCGACGTGTACCTCACGTCGCATCCGCGCGCCCGCTGAACCCGGGGCGGGCACTGCGGGGGAGTCGCTCCCTCGTCGGGGCCGCGGCGGTGACTAGACTCGGGTGAGCACGGCGAAGGCAGGAGATCAGTGGCGAGCAAGCGGAGCACGGCGGAGGCCACCGGCGCATCGACGGCGGCGGGTTCGGCGACCGACACCCCGATGGGGCCGACGGGACGTCCGTACCACGGCTTCCCGACCCCTCCGAAGCTCGACGGCCACGGGCCCGCGCGCATCATCTCGCTGTGCAACCAGAAGGGCGGCGTCGGCAAGACGACGACCACCATCAACCTGGCGGCCGGTCTCGCGTCGTACGGTCGCCGCGTGCTGGCGGTCGACTTCGACCCGCAGGGCGCGCTGTCGGCCGGGCTCGGCGTGCAGACGCACGAGACCGCGACGATCTACGACCTGCTCCTCGACCCGAAGCGCGACCCGAACGAGGTCATCGTCACGACGTCCGTCGACGGCCTCGACATCCTCCCCGCCAACATCGACCTGTCGGCCGCCGAAGTGCACCTCGTCAACGAGGTCGCCCGCGAGACGATCCTCGCCCGCGTCCTGCGCAAGGTCGCGGGGGACTACGACGTCATCCTCATCGACTGCCAGCCCTCGCTCGGGCTACTGACGGTCAACGCCCTGACCGCGAGCCACGGCGTCCTCATCCCGCTCGAGTGCGAGTTCTTCGCGCTCCGCGGCGTCGCACTGCTCATCGAGACCATCGACAAGGTGCGTGACCGGCTGAACCCCGCCATCCAGCTCGACGGCGTGCTCGCCACGATGTACGACCCTCGCACGCTGCACTCGCGCGAGGTCCTCGAGCGGGTCGTCGATGCGTTCGGCGACGACGTGCTCGAGACGGTGATCGGCCGCACGGTGAAGTTCCCCGACGCCTCGGTCGCCGGCGTGCCGATCACGAAGTTCGCTCCCGAGCACTCCGCCGCCCAGGCGTACCTGCGCCTCGCGCGGGAGCTGGTCGCCCGTGGCGCCGTCGCCTGAGGACGTCCCGGACGCCGACGCCGCGCCTTCCGAGGCGGACACGACCGAGACCGGCGGCGACCGGTTCCGCGTCTCCCTCGGCAACTTCGACGGTCCCTTCGACCTGCTGCTGACCCTGATCTCGAAGCACGAGCTCGACATCACCGAGGTCTCGCTCAGCAAAGTGACCGACGAGTTCATCTCCTACCTGAAGGGCCTCGACGACGACGCCGAGCTCGACCAGGCATCCGAGTTCCTCGTCGTCGCGGCGACGCTGCTCGACATGAAGGTCGCGGGTCTGCTGCCGCAGGGCGAACTGGTGGATGCCGAGTCGGTCGCCCTCCTCGAGGCGCGCGACCTGCTGTTCGCGCGTCTGCTGCAGTACCGCGCGTTCAAGGAGGTGTCCGCGTGGTTCGCGCGCTGCCTCGAGCGCGAGGGCAGACGTCACACGCGTGCCGTGCGCCTCGACGAGAAGCACCGCCGGGCGGTCCCCGAGCTGGTGTGGACGCTCTCGCCCGAGGACTTCGCCGCCATCGCCGTGCTCGCCTTCGCGCCGAAGGAGATCCCGCACGTCGGGCTCGACCACCTGCACGCGCCGCTAGTGTCGATCCGCGAGCAGGCCGCCGTCGTGGTGACGCTTCTGCGCGACGCGGGCCAGCTCAACTTCCGCGACCTCGTCGCCGGGGTGACCCAGACCGGTGTCGTCGTCGCGCGCTTCATCGCCGTCCTCGAGCTCTACCGCCACGCCGCGCTCTCGTTCGAGCAGCTCGAGCCGTTGGGGGAGCTGACCCTGCGCTGGACCGCCGAGCGGTGGTCCGAAGAGAACCTCGCCACCCTGGGAGCCGACTATGACCGATGACACCGCCGGCGTCGATGCCGACGAGGCCGAGGCGCCGCCCCGTTCGCAGGAGCCCGCCGACATCGCGCGGCGTCTCGAGGCGATCCTCATGATCATCGACGAGCCGCAGAGCCTCGTCTCGCTCGCGGCGGCCGTCGGTGCGCCCGTCGCTTCGGTCCGCCGGGCGATCGAGGAGCTCGTCGCCGACTACGACGGCGATCGGTCGGGGCCGCGCCGCGGCTTCGAGCTGCGGGAGGTCGGCGGGGGCTGGCGGTTCTACGTCCGCGAGGAGCACGACGACCTGGTCGCCGAGTTCGTCAACGGCCAGGCGCCGTCGCGGCTGTCGCAGGCCGCGCTCGAGACCCTCGCCGTCATCGCCTACAAGCAGCCCGTGTCGCGCAGCCAGGTCGCCTCGATCCGCGCGGTGAACGTCGACTCCGTCGTCCGGACGCTGCTCGCGCGCGGCCTCATCACCGAGGCGTTCACCGACCCCGAGACGGGCGCCATCAACTACCGCACCACCGACGCGCTGCTCGGACACCTGGGGATCAACTCCCTCGACGAGCTGCCCCCCATCTCCCCGCTGCTGGACGACGGCTCCGCGGGATTCGAAGGAGAGACCATCCGATGAACGACCAGTCCGACGAGAACCGGGTCCGGCTGCAGAAGGTGCTCGCGGGCGCGGGCGTCGCCTCGCGGCGCGTCTGCGAGCAGTACATCGTCGAGGGCCGGGTGCGGGTCAACGGCGTCGTCGTGACCGAACTGGGCTCGCGCATCGACCCCGCGCACGACCTGGTCGACGTCGACGGGACCGCGGTACAGCTCGACACGAGCAAGCGCTACGTCATCCTCAACAAGCCGACCGGTGTCGTCTCCTCCATGAAGGACGACCAGGGTCGCCCCGACCTCCGGCGCTTCACGAAGGACTGGCCCGAGCGCCTCTACAACGTGGGCCGATTGGATGCCGAGACGAGCGGCCTGCTCGTCCTCACCAACGACGGCGAGCTCGCCCACGTCCTCGCGCACCCCTCCTTCGGCGTCACGAAGGTCTACATCGCGAAAGTCACCGGCCGCGTGCTGCCGCAGACGATCGCGCAGCTGACGAAGGGCATCGACCTCGAGGACGGCCCGATCGCCGCCGACAAGGCCCGGCTGCTCGACGCGAGCGGCGACACGAGCCTCGTCGAGCTGACCCTGCACTCGGGGCGCAACCGCATCGTCCGCCGCATGATGGCTGCGGTCGGCCACCCGGTGCAGGAGCTCGTCCGCCGCCAGTTCGGTCCGTTGCACCTGGGCACGCTCCCAGCGGGCCGGGCACGCGAGTTGACTACAGTGGAGCGTGGTGCGCTGCTGACTCTCGCGCGCCAGGCGGACACCCCGCCCGGGGATCCCACTCAGGAGCAGTTGTGACCGACGCCATCGACGCGCGCGCCCGCGCGGTCCGCACGAGCGGTCTCGTCCGCATCGTCGGTGCGGGCCTGCTGGGCTCGAGCATCGGGCACGCGCTGCGCGCCCTCGGCGTCGACGTCGTCCTCGCGGACGCCTCGCCCGCCCAGCTGCGCCTCGCCGTCGATTACGGCGCCGGCCGGCTGGCGCGCGACGACGACCGTCCGGATCTCGTCGTCGTGGCGGTGCCGCCGGACGTGACGGCGGACGTCATCGAGCGCGAGCTCGGCGCCTTCCCCGACGCGGTCGTCACCGATGTCGCGAGCGTCAAGCTCGAACCGCTGCTGACGCTGCGGGAGCGCGGTGTCGACCTCTCGCGCTACATCGGCTCCCACCCGATGGCCGGACGCGAACGGGGCGGCGCGATCGCCGCTCGCGCCGACATCTTCTTCGGTCGCCCGTGGGTCATCTGCCGCGACGAGGAGACCTCCGCGCGCGACCTCGCCGTCGTGGAGGGGCTCGCCCTCGACCTCGGTGCCAGCCTCATCGAGATGACCCCCGAGGAGCACGACCGCTCGGTCGCCCTCGTCTCGCACGTGCCGCAGCTCGTGGCATCCCTCCTCGCCGGCCGGTTCGTCGGGGCCGAGGACGCCTCGCTGCGCCTGGCCGGGCAGGGAGTGCGCGACACCACCCGTATCGCGGCATCCGCCCCCGAACTGTGGGTGCAGATCCTCGGCGCCAACGCCGACCCCGTCGTCGAGGTGCTCGACGCCCTCGCCGCCGACCTGGCCGGAGTCGCCCGTGCGCTCCGCGACCCGGATGCGCCCGGCGCGCGCCGCGCGGTCGCCGACACGATCCGTCGCGGCAACGAAGGCGTCGAGCGCTTGCCCGGCAAGCACGGTCAGAACCGCCGTTTCGAGACGGTCGTCGTCATGGTCGACGACACCCCCGGCCAGTTGGGGCGCCTGTTCGGCGACCTCGGCGAACTCGACGTCAACGTCGAGGACTTCCGTCTCGAGCACTCGCCCGGAGCCCAGTTCGGCCTCGGCGAGATCAGTGTCGTCCCGTCCGCCGTGACCGTCGCCACCGACGGACTCGCGGCGCGCGGGTGGAAGATTGCGAGCCTCAATGACTGACCCGATCACGATCGCCATCGACGGACCCGCCGGCAGCGGCAAGTCCAGCGTGTCGAAGGAGGCCGCCCGGCGGCTCGGCTTCGGCTACCTCGACACGGGGGCGGCCTACCGCGCGCTCGCCTGGCATGTCCTCGAGCACGGCGCCGACACGTCGGACGCCGCGGCCGTCGTGGACGCCGCCGGCGACTTCGACTACGCGATCTCGCTCGACCCCGACGACTACTGGGTGCGCGTGGGTCAGGCCTCGGTGACCGAGGCGATCCGCGAACCGCGCGTCAGCTCCGCCGTGAGCGGTGTCGCGCGGGTGCCGGTCATCCGCGAGCAGGTCAACGTCCTGTTCCGGCGGCTCGTGGCCGAGTCCGGCCGCCCCGGCGTCATCGTCGAGGGCCGCGACATCACGACCGTCGTCGCCCCTGACGCCCCCGTGCGGATCCTGCTGACCGCCGCCCCCGAGGTGCGCGCCGCCCGGCGCAGCGCCGAATTGACCACTCAGGATGCCGCGGCTGTCGCCGCCGCGCTGCACAAGCGCGACGCATCCGACTCCCAGGTCGTCGACTTCCTCACCGCCGCACCCGGCGTGACGGTCGTCGACTCGACCGACCTGGACTTCGCACAGACCGTCGACGCCGTCCTGGCCGTCGTGCGGTCGGGAACGGAAGGCTCACGATGAGCGCCGAAGACGAATACGAAGGCGGCCCCGACCAGATCGAGGAGAAGCTCGCGGGCCTCGACGAGGAACTCGCCGAGCAGCGAGCCGCAGCCCTGCGCGCGTCGCTGGCCGACTACGAGCTCGACGAGGAGGACGACGACCTGCTCGCCGGTTTCACCGCCGGCGGCGAGGTCGTCGAGATGCTGCCGGCGCTGCCGGTGGTCGCGATCGTCGGGCGGCCGAACGTCGGCAAGTCGGCGCTCGTGAACCGCATCCTCGGCCGCCGCGAGGCCGTCGTCGAGGACACGCCGGGTGTCACCCGCGACCGAGTCAGCTACAAGGCCGAGTGGATGGACCGCCGGTTCACCCTCGTCGACACCGGCGGGTGGGAGCCCGATGCGAAGGGCATCGATCGTTCCGTCGCCGCGCAGGCCGAGGTCGCGATCGAGCTGTGCGACGTCGTGATGTTCGTCGTCGACGCCATGGTGGGCGCGACCGCGACCGACGAGCAGGTCGTCCGGCTGCTCCGCAAGACCGACAAGCCGGTCTTCCTCGTGGCCAACAAGATCGACGACGCCCGCCAGGAGCCCGAGGCTGCAGCGCTCTGGAACCTCGGCCTCGGTGAGCCGCACCCCGTCTCGGCCATCCACGGCCGCGGCGTCGCGGACCTCCTCGACGAGGTCATGAAGGTGCTCCCCGAGATCTCGGCCGTCGCGAAGAACGAGCTCGGCGGACCGCGCCGGGTCGCGATCCTCGGCCGGCCGAACGTCGGCAAGTCCTCGCTCCTCAACAAGGCGGCGGGGGAGGAGCGCGTCGTCGTCAACGACCTCGCCGGCACCACCCGCGACCCCGTCGACGAGGTCGTGGAGCTCGGCGGCAAGCTGTGGCGTCTCGTCGACACCGCCGGCATCCGTCGTCGCGTGCACCTGCAGCAGGGCGCCGACTTCTACGCGTCGCTCCGCACGAGCGCGGCGCTCGAGAAGGCCGAGGTCGCCGTCGTCGTTCTCGACGTGACCGAGTCGATCAGCGTGCAGGACCTCAATATCATCGACCTGGTGCTCGAGTCCGGCCGCGCGCTCGTCCTCGCCTTCAACAAGTGGGACCGCCTGAACGACGACGACATGGACAACGCCGACCGTCGCCGGTACCTCGAGCGCGAGATCGAGCAGGACCTCGCACACGTCACGTGGGCGCCGCGCGTCAACCTGTCGGCGCGCACCGGCCGCCACCTCGACAAGCTGGTCCCGGCCCTCGAGACCGCGCTCGAGTCGTGGGATCAGCGCATCCCGACCGGCAAGTTCAACGCGTTCCTCGCCGAACTCATCGCCGAGCACCCGCACCCGCTGCGCGGCGGCAAGCAGCCCCGCATCCTGTTCGGGACGCAGGCCTCGACCCGTCCGCCGACATTCGTGCTGTTCACGACCGGGTTCCTCGACCCGGGCTACCGCCGGTTCATCCAGCGACGCCTGCGCGAGATCTTCGGTTTCGAGGGCACCCCGATCGTCACGAACATGCGGGTGCGCGAGCGTCGCCAGCGCTGAGCGTCGTCGCTTCGCCGTCGTTTCACGAGGAGATGACGCGTCCCGAGGAGGCATCCGTCCGGATCGGTCCTCGGGAACCGTCATCTCCTCGTCTGCGTGCGTCGGCCGGTGACGGATGCCGCGCCGCGCGGCGCGCTGCGTGAGAGGCTGGTCGGGTGACCATCCGCCCGCCCGATCCCGGTGAGCCGCGTCGCCCGCTCGGGCCGCGCGATCCCGGCGACGCGTGGGTGATCGCCGACAGCGGTGAGAAGTACTGGGGCCGATTCGGAGCGGCGGGACTGCTCGCACACGACCCGGATCGCGGCATCCTGCTGCAGCACCGGGTGTCGTGGAGCCACTTCGGCGGGACGTGGGGGATTCCCGGGGGAGCACGCCACGAGGGTGAGAGCGCGACGGATGCCGCGATCCGCGAGTCGCAGGAAGAGGCCGGCGTGCCCGGCGACGCCCTGCGCCCCCTCTTCACGAGTGTCCTCGATCGTGGTGTCTGGTCGTACACGACCCTCGTCGCGGTGGTCGTGCGCCCGTTCGAGCCGGTCATCGCGGACCCCGAGAGCTACGCCCTGGAGTGGGTGGCGGTCGACCGCGTGGACGACATGCCGCTGCATCCGGGGTTCGCGGGATCCTGGCCCGAGCTGCGCGCCGCGCTGTCGACCCGGGTCGCGCTGATCGTCGATGCGGCGAACGTCGTCGGATCGACGCCCGACGGGTGGTGGCGCGACCGTGCCGGCGCCGCGGGGCGCCTCCTCGCCGGCCTCGAGCGCGTCGCGGACGATGGTGTGGCCGCGGCCGAGATCGGGCTCGGCGGGGACCGGTGGTTCCCGCGCGTGGTCGCCGTCCTCGAGGGGGCGGCGCGATCCGCGCCCGACGGCCACGGCCGTGTCGAGGTGGTCCGGGCGCCGGGCTCCGGCGACGATCGGATCGTCGAGTGCACGGCGGAGGCCGTGTCACGCGGCGAGCGAGCGGTCGTGGTGACGAGCGATCGCGGTCTCGCGGAGCGGGTGACCGGCGTCGGCGGGACCGTGCACTCCGTCTCCTGGCTGCGCGGGCAGCTGCCGTCGTGAGACGACTGATCGGGCTCGGCGTCGCCGTCGTCGCCGTCGTGTCGGGACTCGTCGTGCATCTGGCGGCGCCGGACGGCGCGGCATCCGACATCGCGGGCGACGCCCTCTACGTGGTCGCGATCTGGGGCGGGCTGGTGCTGCTCGTCCCGCGGTGGCCGTCCTGGGCGACCGCTGGTGTCGTGCTCGTCTGGAGCGTCGCCGTCGAACTCTTCCAGCTGACGGGACTGCCGCTCCGGTGGGCGGCGGAGTTCCCGCCGATCGTCCTCGCGCTCGGCACGTCCTTCGACCCGAGGGACCTGGCGGTCTACGCGGTGACCGCGATCGTCCTCGGCGGAGCGGATGCCGTCGCTCGCCGCACGCTCTCCCGTCGCCGCGCGGGGTCAGCGGCCGCGAAGCCGCTCGATGTCGCGACGCTCGCGCTTGGTGGGGCGTCCGGCGCCGCGGTCGCGGACGGCGATCTGGGCGACGGGTTCGCGCTCGGGGGTGCGGTCCTCGGCGGCGACGGCGGCGAGCGGAGCGCCGACGCGCTTGGTGATCGTCTGGCGCACGACGAGGATGCGGTCGAAGCCGGCGATCCGCACGCGCAGCTCATCGCCGGGACGCACTTGCTGTGCCGCCTTCGCCTTCTCGCCGTTGACCCGGACGTGTCCGGCGCGACAGGCGGTCGTCGCCGCGGAGCGGGTCTTGTAGACGCGGACGGCCCACAGCCAGGAGTCCACACGGACGGCATCCGCCATGTCATCCCCCTCCCGGTCGCGGGATCCATCGTAGGCGGGTCAGGATGCCGCGAGCCGCCGTTCGACGCGGTCGAACATGGCCTGGTCGAAGGCGACGATGCGTGCCTCGGCGACTTGCGACGGCGTGTCCTGCAGGGTTGAGACGGCGGCGTCGACGGCGTCGTCGAGGGGCCAGCCGTAGATCCCGGCACTGATGAGCGGGAAGGCGACGGTCGTCGCCCCGAGGTCGTCGGCGACCTCGAGCGCCCGACGGTAGCAGGACGTCAGGAGGGAGCGGTCGCGTTCGCCGGCGGTGTGATTGGGGCCGACGACATGGATCACCCAGCGGGCGGATAGGTCGCCGGCGGTCGTCCACCCAGCATCCCCCGTGGCGAGGCCGTGAGGGAAACGTGCGATGCAGTCGGCGAGGATGCCGGGTCCGCCCGCACGGTGGATGGCACCGTCAACGCCGCCCCCGCCGCGCATCGCCCGGTTGGCGGCGTTGACGACGGCGTCGACGTGCTGGCGCGTGATGTCGCCCCGAACGAGGGTGACGCGCGTCACGACAGGGCCTTCGCGACGATCGGACGAGCGGCGCCGGGGCGAGCGGTCTCGGTGAAGCCAGCGCCGAGGAAGGCGGAGAGCGTCCCGTGATAAAGCTCGTTGCTCGAGAACCGCTTGATCTCCGTGTCGAGCGGGTAGCCCTCGACGGCGCGGGCGCTGTGTGCTCGAGCATGCTCGACGGCGGCGTCGAGCAGTTTCGACGCGATTCCCTTCGAGCGGTGCTCTGTGCGGGCGACGAAGCAGGTGATCGCCCAGACCGATGGGTCGTCCATGGGCTCGGGGGACTGCTGGACGTTGCGCGTGCGCGCGAGTCGCGGCTGGGCAGGGCGAGGAGCGACCTTGACCCATCCGGCCGCCTCGCCGTCGACGTAGGCGATGATGGCCGAGGGGACCGCGGCGGTGAGGTCCATCCGCAGTCGTTCGCGCCGCTCCGCCTGCGAGGTGGTGTCGAAGTCCTTTGGCGCGAGCATCCACCACTGGCACCAGCAATCCGCTCCGTCGCCGCCGCCCGTGAGGGCGTGCTCAGCGTCGGCGAAGCGGTCGGCCCGCGCCGGTTCGATCGTGATCTGCGTCATCCGGGCAGAGTAGTCCCGTGCTCGGACACGCGGAACCCCGTGGCGGTTCGCGGCGGGGCTGCGGACCGGCTAGGATAGGGGAGTTGTCCGCGAGGGCATCGGACCGGGATGTGGCGCAGCTTGGTAGCGCACTTGACTGGGGGTCAAGGGGTCGCAGGTTCAAATCCTGTCATCCCGACCGGTGGGCTGTTGGTGATACTGATTGCAGAACAGCCGAAAAAGGAGATGGGCACTGGCTTCGCGCCAGTGCCCATCTCCTTTTTCGTGCCGCGATTCGCTTTGGTGTCATTCTGGAGAGCGCGTGGTGAACCGAAACGCTCAAATGCGATGTGGCGCGCCCGTTTTCGGGCGCGCCACATCGTTCGTTGAGCTTGGGGGCGCCGGTATCTCTTCGGCGGGTGATGCGAGCAGGCTCGGTTTCAGGTTCGCATGCGCGTTGACGCGACTTCGGAGACTGAGGAATCTGACGTGGTCACTTGAGGCGGGTGCGTTCTGCCTGGGCGAGGGATGGTGAGGTCCCCGTTTCCGGAGGTGTGAATCGCCCTGGGTTTCGTTCCGTTCTCCAAGCAAGGATGGAACCGATGAATCAGAGATACTCGCCCGAGATGCGGAGAAGGCGTTTCGGATGGTGGAGGAGAGCTCGACCGACCCTCGAGGAGATGATCCGGTTCATCGACATGCACCGGGCTCAGTTCGGGGTCGAGCTCATCTGCCGTGTCCTCAGGGACGTGGTGCGAGGGTTCCTTACCTCCCGCGGCTATCGGACCGCGAAGACCCGCCCGCCTCGGCGCGGCAGTTGAAGGACAACCTGCTCGTCCCGGAGATACGGAACTTCACCGCCCCCGCGCCGCGGCGACTGTGGGTCGCGGACATCACGTATGTCGCGACGTGGGCGGGGTTCGCGTATGCCGCGTTCGTGATCGACGTGTTCTCCCGCATGATCGTCGGCTGGAACGTCGCATTGACGTTGAAGGCCGACGTGCTGCCGTTCCAGGCGTTGATCATGGCCGCGTTCAACGCGACCGGGCCGCTCGATGAGCTCGTCCACCACGCCGACCACGGGTCGAACTACCTCTCCGTGGTCTACACGGATCGCATCGTCGAGATTGGCGCGAAACCCTCCACCGGGACCGTGGGCGATTCGCATGACAACGCCCTCGCCGAGGCGGTCAACGGGCTCTACAAGACCGAACTGGCCCGCCGCCGCGGCCCGTGGCGGACGGTCGAGCAAGTCGAACTCGCGACCCTCGAGTACGTGTGGTGGTGGAACAACTCACGCCTCTACGGTGAGCTCGGCTACCGCACCCCTGCCGAGATCGAGGCCGCGTATTACGCTGACCAGGAATCACCCCAGCCGGCCGTCGCCGGACAGGGAACCCGATAGGAACGAAGCCCAGGGCGATTCAGCCGGATGTGTCAGCTCAAACCTGCGACAAGTTTGTCGACTGCGTCTGGGCTGAGTCGCTCGTTGAGGACCATGAGTCCGGCCCCCCGGATTCCTGCACCCGAACCGCCGCGGGCTGGAACGATATTGAGATGCTGGGTAGCCAGTGGTATGGATCTCCGGTAGACGATCTCGCGTATTCCGGCGATGATCTCCTGCACATTCGCGCCCAGCTGGCCACCTACCACCACGACCGAGGGGTTAAGGAGGCTCACACACATCGCGGTGACTTCGCCAATCGCTCTCCCGGCGTTGCGTGCAGCTTCTACAGCGTCAGGGTCCCCAGTCCGGATGAGGTCGACGACTTGGTCTGGTTTGAGCGGTCGTTCCTTTGAGTCGAGGTCGTTCGCGATCGCAGGGATGCTGGCTGTCGCCTCCAAATCGGGTCCATCAGCCGAGGCACCCGGGACCTGAACGTGACCCAGATCTCCAGCTGAGCCGCGCGAGCCGCGCTGCAGTACGCCGCCGGCGATGATTCCGGCTCCAATGCCCGTGGCGACCTTGATGAAGAGTAGGTCATCGGTGTCTGGCCACAGAGAGGCTCGCTCGCCCAGGGCTAGAAGATTGACGTCGTTGTCAACGAAGACCGGCGTGTCGAGCTGCGAACGGATGAAGTTTGGGATGTCGAAGCCGTCCCAGCCGGGCATGATCGGCGGACGGATCGGGCGACCCGTTGAGTGCTCCACAGGACCGGGAACACCGACCCCGACGCCAAGAAGCCGCGTCTGGTCATAGCCAGTTTGGTCGAGCAGCTGCAAGGCAGTTTCGTTCACCCATCGAAGGGTCGCCTCCGGTCCCTCCGCGATATCTAGCCCGCGATCCTCTTGCCGGAGAATCCTGCCCGACAAATCGAGCACACCGACTGAACCGTGGGTCGCTCCGAGATCTACGCCGATGGTGACGCGCGAAGTTTGCTCAAATACGACGCGCCCGGCTGGCCGTCCTCCCGAGGCTTCCGACGTCCCCGCGTGCACCACCAGGCCAGCCGATATCAGCGCTCCGAGCCGATTGACGACACTCGTGCGGGCGAGTCCTGTCTCCTTCACCAGATCGGACCTCGTGCGTGGGCGACCATCACGTAGAAGTTGGAGCAGGTCCCCGGCGCCGGTTGTCACATCCACGTTAGTGACTTTACTAGTTAGTACTGTGGGCGTTCCAGCCTGAGTATTGACATCCAGATGTCAAAAGCGGTAGCGTCTGCTTGACGTCGCTGGCGTCTACAAGGAGGTAGAAGTGGTGAACTTTGCTTACGAGGCCAATGCCTGGGGCGGTGTGATCGGCAACCCGAACGCGGTCACCGATCTCGGCACCGGGTTCTACGTCACCCCCGGCGACGTGCATGCGACGCTTGAAACGATCGCCGCGGCCGGCTACACCGGTATCGAGCTGTTCGACGGGAACCTCCTGCCGTTTGAGGAGACGATGGAGGAGTTCACCGCTGCCGTGCGCGCGGCGGGCCTCGAGGTCACCGGCGTCTACAGCGGCGGCCACTTCATCTACCCCGACGCCCACGCCGACGAGCTGGCCCGCTTCGAGCGCTCCATCGCGCTCGCTGCGGCCGCGGGTGCCCGCCACTACGTCGTCGGCGGCGGCTCGATCCGCTCGACCGGCCGTCGTGACGAGGACTTCGTCGTCGCCGGCGAGTTCCTCAGCACGGTTGCGGATCGGGCCCGCGCGGCTGGCCTCATCGCGAGCTACCACCCCCACCTCGGCAGCCTGGCCCAGGCCCCCGAACAGATCGACGCGCTGTTCGCCGCGACGACCATCGGCCTGTGCGCCGACGTCGCGCACATCGCGGGCGGAGGCGGCGACGCGGCGGCCGTGATCACAAAGTACGCCGACCGCCTCGACTACCTGCACCTCAAGGACATCGACCTGGCCACCAACGCCTTCCTGCCGCTCGGTGAGGGCGACCTCGACCTCGCCGCCGTGATCGACGCCACCCTGGCGGCCGGCTACGACGACTGGGTCACCGTCGAGCTCGACGGCTATCCGGGCGACCAGGCCGCCGCGGCGGCTCGCAGCCTCGACTATCTGAAGGCCAGCAAGCTCGGCGCCTGAGCGCCGCACTTGTCGCGGACGGCTCACCCGGCCCGACCACGCGAACGAGCACGACCCGAACCACCTGAACACCCACAGCAAAGGAGCACACGGATGAAGATCAGAAACGCGCTTGTCGCCGTCACGGCGGCCGCCGCGATATTCGCCCTGGCGGGCTGCACGCCCGCCGGCGGCGGCACCACCACCGAGGTCGACAGCGACGTCGCGGCCGAGATCGACGCGGCCCTCGCCGAGATCACCGGTACCGTCCTCAGCACCGGCCCGAACGGCGAGGAGCCCTCCTCGGTCGACACCACCGTCGTCACCGACGAGCAGGCCGCCGAGATCGCGGGCATGGGCCTGAAGGCCGCCATCGTCATGCACTACGGCGGCAACGACTGGGCCAACGCTCAGATCGACGGCCTCAACTCGGAGTTCGACCGCCTCGGCATCGAGGTCATAGCCACTACCGACGCCGACTTCGACCCGGCCACCCAGGTCTCGCAGATCGAGACCGTCCTCACCCAGAACCCCGACATCATCGTCTCGATCCCCACCGACCCGGTGGCCACCGCCAGCGCGTACCGCAAGGCCGCCGAGCAGGGCGTGAAGCTGGTCTTCATGGACAACGTGCCCGACGGCTTCGTCGCCGGTGAAGATTACGTGTCGATGGTCTCGGCCGACAACTACGGCAACGGCGTCACCAGCGCCTACCTGCTCGCCCGCTCGCTGGGCGGCCAGGGCAAGATCGGCGTCATCTTCCACGAGGCCGACTTTTTCGTGACGAAGCAGCGCTACGAGGGCTTCAAGAACACCATCACCGAGAAGTTCCCGGACATCGAGATCGTGCAGGAGCAGGGCATCGCCGGCCCCGACTTCGCCGGTGACGCGCAGGGCGTTGCGAACGCCATGCTCACCAAGAACGCCGACCTTGACGGCATCTGGGCTGTCTGGGACGTCCCGGCCGAGGGTGTGATGGCGGCGGCGCGCGAAACCGGCCGCACCGACATCAAGATCGCCACCGAAGACCTCGGTACCAATGTCGCGATCGCGCTGGCGAAGAACCAGATGATCGTCGGCCTCGGCGCCCAGCTGCCGTTCGACCAGGGCGTGGCCGAGGCCGACCTGGCCGCGCTGAGCATCCTGGGCCAGGAGGTCCCGGCCTACGTCGCGCTGAGCTCGCTCCCCGTCGACCACGCCAACGTTCTCGAGGCCTGGGAGACGGTCTACGGATCCGAGGCCCCCGCCGCGGTCCGCGACGCCTACGTCGACTGACGGATCTACACCACTCGCACCACCCCATCCGCTCGGTGGGGGCGACCCGGTCGCCCCCACCGAGCACCCCTCACATCGTTCCTCCCTCCCTCCGAAAGGCAGCCATGCAGGACATCAACATCGCCATGATCGGTGGCGGCTTCATGGGCAAGGCCCACTCGCTCGCCTACGCCACCATGCCCATGTTCTTCTCGCCCGCACCGGCCCGCCCGGTCAAGAAGGTCGTCGTCGACGTCACCGACGAACTCGCCCGCGCCGCCAGTGAGCGCTACGCCTGGGAGGGCTACTCGAGCGACTGGCGCGCTGTGATCGCCGATCCGTCGATCGACGTCATCGACATCGCCACCCCAAACAACTCGCATGCCGAGATCGCCATCGCGGCGGCTGAGGCCGGTAAGCACATCATCTGCGAGAAGCCGCTCGCCCCCACTGCCGAAGAGGCGGGCCGCATGCTCGCCGCCGCCGAAAAGGCTGGCGTGGTCACCGCGGTCGCCTTCAACTACCGCCGCACCCCGGCCGTGGCGCTGGCGAAGAAGTACATCGACGAGGGCGCCATCGGCGAGATCCTCAACTTCCGCGGCACCTACTTGCAGGACTGGAGTGCCGACCCCAACTCCCCACTCAGCTGGCGCTTCCAGAAGAAGATCGCCGGATCGGGCGCCGTGGGCGACATCGGCTCGCACGTGGTTGACCTGGCCCGCTACCTCGTGGGCGAGATTTCGGCCGTGACCTCGGTGGTGTCGAACTTCATCCCCACCCGCCCGCTGCAGTCCGGCGGCTTCGACAACCTCGGCGCCTCGGGCACCTCCGACGACGGCCCGCGCGGCGAGGTCGACGTCGATGACGAGGCCATGTCGCTGGTGAGGTTCGCCAACGGCGCCGTCGGCTCGATCGAGGCCACCCGCAACGCGTGGGGCCGCAACAACTACATCACCTTCGAGATCCACGGCACCGAGGGCTCGATCTTCTTCAACTACGAGAACCGCGACGAGCTGCAGGTGGCGTTCAAGAAGGATGCTGGCGACCGCCGCGGCTTCCGCACCGTCTACACGGGCCCGAACACGCCCTACGGCGAGTCCCTCTGGCCCATCCCCGCGCTCGGCATCGGGTACGGCGAGACCAAGATCATCGAGGCCCACGACTTCATCAAGGCAGTGGTCGAGGGCGGTTCCGTCTCGCCCAACTTCACCGACGGCTACCAGGCCGCCCTCGTCGATGAGGCCATCCTTGAGTCGGGTCGCACCGGCCAGTGGGTGTCGGTTCCGGATGCCGCGGCCGCGGGCTCGGCCGATGTCTGACATCTCCGGCGGATCCGCCGCAGCCGCCCCCGCGGTGCGCATGCAGCAGATCGTGAAAAGATTCGGCCCGGTCGAGGTGCTGAAGTCGGTCGACATAGACATCGTGGCCGGTGAGGTGCACGCCCTCGCCGGTGAGAACGGCGCCGGCAAGTCGACCCTGATGAAGGTGTTGCAGGGCGTGCACCCCATCACCTCGGGCACCATCGAGGTGAAGGGCGAGCGGGTCGAGATCCGCAACACCACCGACGCCGAGCGTGCCGGGATCGGCATGGTGTTCCAGGAGTTCAGCCTCATCCCGTCGATGACGGTGGCGCAGAACATCTTCCTCGGCCGCGAGCTGCGCGGCACCGCCGGTCTCGTCGACGACCGCGCCGCCGAGCGCGCCGCCCGCGAGCTGTTCGACGGCCTCGGCGTAACGATCGACCCGAAGGCCCGCGTCGAAGACCTCGGCACCGCCTACTGGCAGCTGGTCGAGATCGCCAAGGCACTCGCCAAGAATGCCAGCGTGCTGGTGATGGACGAGCCCACCGCGAGCCTGGCTAAGCACGAGGTCGAGAACCTGTTCACGCTGATCGACACCCTCAAGGCGCGCGGCATCGCGATCGTCTACATCTCGCACCGCATGGACGAGATCCGCCGCGTCGCCGACCGCATCACCGTGCTGCGCGACGGCCGCGTCGTGCTCTCCTCGGCTGTGGCCGAGCTGAGCGCCGCCGAGATCATCGAGGCCATCATCGGCCGTCGCCTCGCCAGCGACCTGGTCTACCGCGACCGCGCCCTCGCGCCGGATGCTCCCGTGCTGCTCGAGGCCGCTGGCATCGCAAGCGACTCGGTGCTCGACGACGTGAGCCTCACCGTGCGCGCCGGCGAGATCGTCGGCCTCGCGGGCCTCATGGGCTCGGGTCGCACCGAGTTCGCCCGCGTGGTGGCCGGCATGGACAAGCCTACCCGCGGCACCCTCCGCGTCGACGGCCAGGCCGTTCGGTTCGGCAGCCCGATCGCGGCGCAGGACGCGGGCGTTGCCCTCATCCCCGAGGACCGGCGCGAGCAGGGCCTCGTGCTCCAGCACTCCGTCTCCGACAACCTCACCCTGCCGGTGCTCGGCCGAGTGAAGTCGGGCGCCTTCCTCTCCATGGCGAAGCTGCGGGCGCTCACCGACCAGCTCGTGACGCGGTTCGCCGTGAAGGTGGCCGATCCGTACGCCCCGGTCAGCCTGCTCTCGGGCGGCAACCAGCAGAAGGTCGTCGTGGCGAAGTGGATCAACACCGAACCGCGCATCCTCGTCATGGACGAGCCCACCGCCGGTGTTGACATCGGCACCAAGACCGAGATCCTCGACATCGTGCGCGAGTTCGCCTCGCAGGGCAACGCCGTCGTTTTCATCTCGTCCGAACTTCCCGAGCTGCTCGCCGTCGCCGACCGCATCGTCGTCATCCGCGAGGGCCGCTCGGCCCGCGAACTCGCCCGCACCGACGTCGAGAGCGAAGAACAGCTCCAACTCATCATCCAAGGAGAGGCAGCATGAGCAGCCCCACGACGGCCCCCCGGCCCTCCCTCGCCGCGCGCGTCGCGGCCCGCCTTGATTGGCGCAGCAACATCATCTACATCGCCTTCGTGGTGGTGTTTATCCTGTTCGCCATCTTCCTCGGCAGCGACGGCTTCCTCTCGCCGAACAACATGCTCAACATCGTGCGGCAGACGGCCACGATCTCGATCATGGCCATCGCGATGACCTTCGTGATCGCGACCGCCGAGATTGACCTGTCGGTGGGCTCGATCGCGGGCCTCGCCTCGGTGGTCACGGCGATGACCACGACGCAGTTCGGCCTCATCCCCGGCATCATCGCCGGTCTTGCGGCCGGCGCCGTGATTGGCGCGATCAACGGCGGCCTGGTGGCGCTACTCAAGATCCCGTCGTTCCTCGTCACGCTCGGCATGCTCGGCCTCGCCGCCGGCCTCGCGCAGTGGATCACCTCCTCGGCTCCGCAGCCGATCACCGACCGCCTCTACGTGATGATCTTCGGCGGCGGTGACTTCGGTCCCGTGCCGGGCTTGCTGGTCTGGACCGTACTTGCCGTGGCCGTGGGCTGGGTCGTGATGAACCGCACCGGGTACGGCCGTAAGGTGCTCGCCACCGGTGGCAACCCGACCGCAGCGGCCTACACCGGCATCCGCACCGCCCGCATCAAGTTCACCGTGCTGCTCATCTCGGGCATGGCGGCGGCGTTGGCCGGCATGCTCTACGCCGGGCGACTTGAGTCGGGCCGCTTCCAGTGGGGCCAGGGCGACGAACTCACCGTCATCGCGGCGGTCATCCTCGGCGGCACCAGCCTGTTCGGTGGCCGCGGCGCCATCATCGGCACCCTGTTCGGGTCACTGTTCATGGGCCTGATCAACAACGGCCTCATCCTCGCCGGGCTCGACGTGGCCCAGCAGCAGGTGGTGCGCGGCGCCATCATCATCGCCGCGGTGGCCCTGTCGAGGAAGAAGTGATGACCGGCGCCCGCCGGCCGCTGCGCAGCGGCATCATCGGCACCGGCTTCATGGGCCGTGTGCACACGGCCGCGGTGCGCGCGACCGGCGGCGAGGTGCTCGCCTACGCGGGTCGCGACGCGGAGCGCACCCGGGCCGCGGCCGGGGAGGCGGGCGTGCCGCTCGCGCTCAGCGCCGAGGAGCTGATCGCCCACCCCGACGTCGACATCGTGCACATCTGCACCCCGAACGCGCAGCACGTCTCGCTCGCCGAGGCCGCCATCGCGGCCGGCAAGCACGTGGTGTGCGAGAAGCCGCTCGCGCTCGGTGCCGGCGAGGCCGCGCGCCTCGAAGCCGCCGCCCGAGCCGCCGGCGTGGTGCACGCCGTGCCTTTCGTCTACCGCTTCTACCCGACCGCGCGCGAGGCCCGCGCTCGCATCGCTACCTCGGGCGAGCGGATTTGGCTCGCCCACGGCCACTACCTGCAGGACTGGATGGCCGAGCGGTCGAGCTACAACTGGCGGGTCGATGACGGCGCCTCGCGCGCCTTCGCCGACATCGGCGTGCACTGGTGCGACCTGTTCGAGTTCACCACCGGCCACCGCATCGAGCGGCTGCTCGCCCAGCGCTCGCGGCTGCACGACACTCGACTGTCACAGGGCGGTGAGGTACCGGTCTCGACCGAGGACGGGGTGACCATGATGTTCCAAACCGACCGGGGCGCCACCGGATCCGTCGTGATTTCGCAGGCCAGCCCCGGGCGTAAGAACCGGCTCTGGCTCTCGCTCGACGGCGAGCAGCGTTCGTACGCCTTCGACCAGGAGAGCCCGAACGAACTCTGGGTCGGCTCGACCGAGGGTGTCTCCCTGCTGCCCAAGGGCCTCGAGACTTTCGGCGACGCCGCCGCCCGCTCGTACGTGAGCGTGCCGTCGGGTCATCCGCAGGGCTACCAGGACTGCTTCACCCTGTTCGTGCGCGACGTGCACGCGGCCATTTCCGGGGAGGCTGTCGACGGGCTGCCGACCTTCACTGACGGCGTGCGGGCGGCGCAGCTGACGGATGCCGTGGTCGCCTCCTCGACGAGCGGCCAGTGGGTCGACGTCGCCGCGGTGCGGCCGGTCGAGACGAGCGCGGCGTGAGCGGGGCGGGCGGCGCGGCCGGTGCGGGATCGTCGTCGCACCCGGTCACTCTGTTCACGGGTCAGTGGGCGGATCTGCCGTTCGAGGAGGTCGCCAGTCTCGCCGCCTCCTGGGGCTACGACGGACTGGAGATCGCGGCCTCCGGTGACCATCTCGACCTTCAGCGGGCGGATAACGATCCGGCCTACCTGGCGTCGCGGTTGGAGATCCTGGATCGTCACGGCCTGAAGGTTTACGCGATCTCGAATCACCTCGCCGGTCAGGCGGTGTGCGATGCGCCGATCGACTTCCGCCACCAGGCGATCCTGCGCCCCTACGTGTGGGGCGACGGGGACGCAGAGGGCGTGCGTCAGCGCGCGGCCGAGGACATGAAGCGGTCGGCGCGCGTCGCCCGCAAGCTGGGTGTCGACACTGTCGTCGGGTTCACCGGGTCGTCGGTGTGGCCGTACGTGGCGATGTTCCCGCCGGTGCCGGCCTCGGTGATCGAGGCTGGGTACGAGGATTTCGCGGCGCGCTGGAACCCGATCCTCGACGTGTTCGACGCCGAGGGAGTGCGATTCGCGCACGAGGTGCACCCGGGCGAGGTCGCCTACGACTACTGGACCTCGGTGCGCACCCTCGAGGCCATCGGCCACCGCGAGGCGTTCGGGTTCAACTGGGACCCGTCGCACATGATGTGGCAGAACATCGACCCGGTCGGCTTCATCTGGGACTTTAAGGACCGCATCTACCACGTCGACTGCAAGGACACCCGCCTGCGCCCCACGAACGGCCGCGCCGGTGTGATGGGATCACATCTGCCCTGGGGCGATCCGCGCCGCGGATGGGACTTCGTCTCGACTGGACACGGTGACGTGCCGTGGGAGGACTCGTTCCGCGCCCTCGAGACCATCGGCTACACCGGCCCGATCTCGATCGAATGGGAGGACGCCGGCATGGACCGCCTGCACGGCGCCGCCGAGGCCGTGGGCTTCGTGCGATCGCTGCTCTGGCCCACGCCCGCAGCCTCCTTCGACGCCGCCTTCTCGAACCAATGACCATTTCCCGTTCCACTCCGGCGCCCGGTGCCATCGACGCCTCTAGCGCTGCGACGCTGATCCCTCACATCGATGGCGCCACCGTGGTCTGGGTAACACTCCGTGTGCGCCCGGCCGAGGAAGCTCGCTTCCTCGCCGCCGCCGCGACCCTCGCCGAGCGATCACTCGCCACCGAGCCTGGCTGTCTGCAGTACGACATCGTTGCCCTCGATCCCGCCGTCTGCCTCTACGGCATCTACGAGGTCTACGCCGACGGGACTGCCCTTGCCGCGCACCGTGATGCACCTCACTACGAGGAATGGGAAGCGGTGGCGCTGAGCTTCTTCGAGGAAGGCGGCGTTTCCGTCCGTATGGGCACTCGGATGGTATCGGCTTCGGCCTGACCGGTCACGTGGCCGTGGTGCGAGGATGAGGTTGAGCATATCGTGGCAAAGGCGACGAGGGTGTCCAGTCGCCATATCCGGCTGCGTAGAGGGTCCACCGAGCAATCAGATCAAGCTGGAAGCTGAGCCGGCAGGTCGCCATGACTGACGAGGGCATGGTTCAGCTCTCACGAGTCTGAACTCGGTCACATCGATCGAACCCGATGGACTCAGCCTGGGCCCGGAATTCCGACACTCTGAATCGCCCTCGGTTTCGTTCCTATCGGGTTCCCTGTCCGGCGACGGCCGGCTGGAAGGATGTCCTCATGCCCGAGCCGTTTCCCAAGGAGTTCCGGGGCGACGTCGTTGCGATCGCGCTCGAGCGGGAGTCGTCGTTCGCGCAGATCGCGAAGGACTTCGGGATCTCTGAGTCGTGCGTGCAGCGGTGGGTGAAGATCGCCGAGATCGACGGGGGCCGCCGCGCTGGAGTCAGCTCGAGTGAGGTCGTGGAGAATCGTGAGCTGCGTAAGCGGGTGAGGCTGCTGGAGCAGGGGGTGGAGATCCTTCGGCGGGCGGCGGCGTATCTGTCGCAGGCGAACCTGTCCGGCCCAAAGGGCTCTACCCGCTCGTGAGTCCGCGAGCACGGCGATCATCGCCGTGGCGCTTCGATAGGTAGATCTCCCCATGGGGCTGACAGTAGCGATGAGGCGGTGTTATCCGCACCTAGGGCATGTCTGACAATTGCCGGGTCCAGGCGATGACGGCGTTGAGGATGACAGCGGCCCGGTAGGTGATCGCGAGTTTGTCGTAGCGGGTGGC
>NZ_JBFBOP010000013.1:0-35395 GCF_040686395.1 Microbacterium sp. NPDC080220 | reverse complement strand
GAGGCGGTGATACTCCCCGAGATCACCGCCGCCTAAACTAACGACAGCTGATCATCGCAACGAAGCGAAAGACCACCACTCAAACGGACGCGGCCCTACCGGGAGTCGAAGGTCCGAGTCTCGGAACGGCACCGGCGCCAGGTTGTCGTCGAGATCACGTTCGCTTCCCCCCATGACCTCATCCGGTGGGAGGACAGTAAGGAGCGGCAGGCGCACCTGCAACAGGCCGTGCCGCTCACGATCGGGCAGGCCCGTCCACTGACTCCGGACGCCCTCACCGGTGCAATCCCGACGGCCGGTCCCGCGCGCCCGCGGTGGTGGACGGCGCGATAACGCTGCACCCGAGCGCCCCGCCGAGACGATCCGGCGGGGCGCTCCCGTGTCCACCCCCCGGCCCGTCAAATGTCCGACCCCCCCTACTACTGTTGTGTGTGTCAGATACACAACATGGCGCGAGCCGTTAGGCGCGGGCGGCGTGTGCCGGCATGCCGGACCGCCCCACCAGGGGCGAACGGCCGGCTTCGCCGACGCGATGACGCGCCGGCCGCGAGCGGGCGGATTTGCTCAGCGCGCCTGGAGGAGGCGCGCTTTCAGACGCTCTCCCCGCGCCTGGCGTTGGCTCTCCAGATCTCCCAGGCCCTCGTGAGCTGCCCGTTGTTGGATTCCGCGGCCGCGGCGCCCTCTTCTGCGGTGAGGGCGGTGTAGCCGCCGAGCTGACCGGCCGTCACCTGTGCTCGGGCGTTGAGGTCCGCGTAGACCGCGCGGGCGACCGCCTGCGGGATCGAGTCGCCCACGGCGACGAATCCGTGTCCTCGCATGAGTGCGACCGCCGCGCCCCCGAGGGTCGCAGCAAGGTCCGCGCCGAGCGAACCGCTGCGGATCAGCAGGTCGCTGGAGGACCCGACGCTGTCACGGATCTCGAAGACCGGGACCGCTTCGCCGAGGAAGCCCGCCATGTGCCACACCGCCTGCAGAGGCGTCCTGGAGATGCTGAAGGGCACCATCGACGCGGAGTGGCTGTGGACAACGGCCTGGACATCGGCGCGTGCCCGGTAGATCTCGCCGTGGATGAATCGTTCGAGATAGCTCGGTCTGTCGTCCGCGGTCGTCCCGTCCAATCCGATCACCTGAATGTCGTCGGGCGTGACGAGGCCGGGGGCCAGGTTTCTGGAGATGAGGAACCTGCTCGGGTCGTCGGGGTCACGGACGCTCACGTGGCCGAAAGCATCGAGGATGCCGTGGCGGACGAGAATGCGATTCGCATCGACGAGATCCTCTCGAACCCCTAGTCGATCACCAGTTGACATCCTTCATCGCTCCCTACTGCAGACGTACGTGTCGCTGTCAGCCCGAACACGCGGCTCACTCACCGTATACGGCGCTGTCACTCCTGCTCGACATCTCACGCGAACGCCTGCCCGAAGACCCGGACATCGCCCATCGCAGACGCGACCTGGATCAGCGTCGGCCCATCCTCGGCGAACGCGGCGGCGAACGCGCTCTCGAGCTCCTCCGGGTTGGACGCCCGCCAAGACTTCAGTCCCAGGCTTCGGGCGTACGATGCGTGGTCGATCGGGGGCCGGAAGGTCCAGCGCATCGCATCCTCTGCGCCGGGCTCTCCGAGCGAGCTGCCCATCGCTCCCGTCACGGTCGCGACGTCCCGCCAGCCCCCGTTGTCGAGGACGAGGTAGACGACCGGAACGTCGTACGCGGCAGCGGTGTGGATCGCTGTGGAGTTGAACATGAACCCGCCATCGCCGAGGACGGCGATCACTCGACGATCGGGACGAGCCATCTGGATGCCGACCGCCGCCGGCGCGCCCCAACCCTGAGCACTCGCCTTCCCCGAGAGGCCGAAATACGTCCACGGTGCGCCATAGTCGACGAGTGTGTCGATGAAGCCCTCCGCGGATCCGCACTGGTTGACGACGATCGTCTCGGAGCCGCCGAGGCGATGGATGAGGTCCGCGATGTGGGCCGCCGATACCGCGCCATCAGCCTCGCCGAGCAGGCGCGACCGCAAGGCTTCGCGGCCCGCTTCCCAGCGCTCTCTGAGCCCTCGCACCCGCCCGCCCGAGCTCACGGGTACCGCTCCGCCTTCAGCGAGGCGATCGGCGACCGCATCGAGCAGGCGCCCGGGGTGGCTGAGGATGCCGACCTGACCTGCGTACTGCCGGCGCAGAGCGAGCGGGTCCACGGTGACCTGCACCACGAGGCTGTCACCGAAATCCGGCAGGGGCATCGCCAGCCCCTCGGTGAGCTCGGCGCCGAGGAGGACGACGACGTCTGCGCCCTCCAGTGCAGGGCTCGATGCGGTCAGCTTGCCGACGTACCTCGGATTGGTGTTCGGGAAGGCGAGGTCGGCGCCCTTGATCTCCCCGAGCACGGACGCGTCCACCAGGTCGGAGAGCCTTTCCAGCGCGGCAATCGCACCGTACCGCGCGACCTCTGTCCCCACCACGATGACCGGACTGGCCGCCGTCCTGAGAATCTGGGCGAGACGCTCTACCGCATCCGGATCGAGCGCCTCATGCAGATACTCGGTCACCGGTCCCGGGGTGAACTCGATCTCCTCTTCCAGAAAGTCCATCGGAATGCCGAGGTGCACCGGACCGTAGGGAGGGGTGGAAGCGATCTGGAACGCTCGCTCGAGGAACTCCGGAAGCCGCTCCGCCCGGGGGATCTCAGCCGACCACTTCGTGTACTGCTGTGTCGCCTCTGTGATGGCCCGGGGAACGTTTTCGGCGCCCAGGCATCCCTGCAGGCGGCCTTCGCCTCGACGGGGTTTGCCCGAGGCTGACGGGAACAGCGCCTCCCAGCACCGCCGGCATGGATCGCGCCGCGCTTGCTGCGACGACGTACAGCGCGCAGCGCTGCCCCCCTACGAGAGCAGAACGGTCACGGTCTTCGTCTCGGTGTACGAGATCAGTTCGTCGAGGGACTCCTCGCGGCCGATCCCCGAAGCCTTCACCCCTCCGAACGGCAGTCCCCAGAAGTGCCGGCTGCCACTGTTGACGAGGATGTAGCCGGCCTCGATCTGCCGGGCGACGACGTGGGCGCGCGTGACGTCGCGCGTCCAGATGCTCGAGGTGAGCCCGTACTGGACGCCGTTGGCGATCCGTACGGCCTCCTCGTCGGCGTCGAAGGTGGTGACGGAGAGGACGGGGCCGAAGATCTCGTTCTGCTCGACGAACGACCCGGGGCTGACACCGGTGAGCAGCGTCGGCTCGACGAACCACCCCTCATCGAGGCCGGCGGGACGGCCGCCGCCCGTCGCCACGGTGGCACCCGCCTTCCTGCCTTCGGCGATGGCGCTGATGGACTTCTGGAACTGTGCCTCCGACACGAGCGGGCCCATGTCCACGGACGGGTCCAGCGGGTCTCCCACCCGGATCGCGGCCATGCGCTCGGCGACCCGGCCGATCACTTCGTCGGCCACCGAGGAGTGCACGAGCAGGCGGCTCGTCGAGCCGCAGCTCTGTCCGGCGACCCACGTGAAGTTCATACCCGCGACGGCACCGGCCGCAGCCGCCTCCAAATCGGCGTCGGCGAAGACGATCTGAGCGTTCTTTCCGCCCAGTTCGAGCGACACGTGCTTGACTCCGGTCTCGGCTGCATCCCGCTGGATCGATTGCCCCGTCGCGGTGGACCCGATGAAACCGATCCGGCGGACCTCGGGATGACGCACCAGCGCGCGTCCGGTCACCGCGCCGCGACCGCTGACGGTGATCAACAGATTGTCCGGGAGGATCCCGACCGCGAGCTCGGCCAGGCGCAACGAAGACAGCGGCGTCTGGTCCGGGGCCTTGAGGACCACGGCGTTGCCGGCGACGAGGGGCGCGGCGACCTTCGCCGCCGCGAAGAAGAAGGGATGGTTGAACGCACCGATACGCGCGACCACTCCGTAGGGCACCTGCATGGTGTAGTGGAGGTTCGTGCTCACCGGAATCGTCCGGCCACCGAGGTCGAGCGCCATGTCGGCGAAGATCTCCATGAGTTCCGCCGCCGCGTCCACATCGCCCCTCATCATCGAGAGGGTGAACCCGCCGTCCAGTGCGTCGAGAGTGGCGAGCTCCTCACGGTGCTCTCGGATCGTCGCAGCGAGTTGCCGGATCACGGCGGCCCGGGCTCGGGGCGGCATCGCGCCCCAGGCCGGCTGCGCAGCCTGCGCCGCCGCCACCGCGCGCCCGACCTCCTCCTCGGAGAGGTCGGGGGCGGAGGTCAGGGGACGCCCGGTCGTGGGGTTCTCGACCTCGTAGCGCGCGGCACTGGCCCACGGCTTGCCATCGAGAGTGACGGTCCATTCCCGGTCTGCGACATCGGTCGACGGGCTCATCATTGACTCCTCGTTTCCAGCAGAAGCGGTTTCTGTGTTCCAGAGGAGCATGCCCACCCTCTGGGACGGGAGGATGGTCCTCGCAGCCGCGACGCATCGCCTCCTCCTCCGAGCGCGGCCGCGAAGGCCTTCCTCGGGCCCACTTGACGTAAGGCGCGCGTGTGTGGCAGAATCAATTTCTGCACATCAGAAACTATGCCTCGGCCCGCTTCGACGTGCGACGTCGGAGCGGTGTCGAAGCATTACACTACGGATAGGCGCGACGATGAGCACTTCCAGCATGACGATCTACGACGAGATCCGTCGCGGAATGATACCGGCGTACATCTACAACGACGCGGAGATCTTCGCGCGCGAACGAAAGAACCTTTTCAGCCGCGCCTGGCTGTTCGTGGGCCACGAGTCCGAGATTCCTCAGGCCGGCGACTACGTCGTCCGGCGAATACTCGACGACTCGTTCATCATCGTCCGCGACGAGAAGGGTGAGATCCGCGCCCACTTCAACATGTGCCTGCATCGCGGCATGCAGGTCTGCCGGGCCGAGATGGGGAACGCCTCGCACTTCCGCTGCCCGTACCACGGGTGGTCCTACCGCAACGACGGACGCATCGTCGGACTCCCCTTCCACGAGGAGGCCTACGGCGGCGAGGCCGGGTTCAGCCGAAAGGGCGCACGGCTCCTGCCGGCGCCGAACCTCGGTATGTACAACGGCCTGATCTTCATCAGCATGGACCCGGATGCGCCGAGCCTCGAGGACTACATCGGCGACTTCAAGTTCTATCTCGACTACTACACCCGGCAGAGCCCCAGCGGCATCGAGCTCCGGGGCCCGCAGCGGTGGCGCGTCAAGGCGAACTGGAAGATCGGCGCCGAGAACTTCGCCGGCGACATGTACCACACGCCCCAGACGCACACCTCGGTCGTCGAGATCGGGCTGTTCCGCGAGCCGAAGGCCGAGAAGCGCAAGGACGGCAACACATACTGGGCCGGCAACGGAGGCGGCACGACCTACAAGCTCCCGCCGGGCACGCTCGAGGAGCGGCTGCGGTACGTCGGCTACCCGGACGAGATGGTCGAGCGGATGAAGGCGACCTGGTCTCAGGAGCAGCTCGATGTCATCGGCCGCGACGGGTTCATGATCTCCGCGGCCTCGCTCTTCCCGAACATGTCCTTCGTCCACAACTGGCCCAAGGTCGAGGAGGGTTCGGACGAGGACGTGCTCCCGTTCATCTCCATCCGGACGTGGCTTCCGATCAGCGAGGACGAGACCGAGGTGTACTCCTGGTTCGCGGTCGACGCTGAGGCTCCGGAGGAGTTCAAGGCACTGTCGTACAAGGCCTACCTGATGTGCTTCGGGTCGACGGGCATGTTCGAGCAGGACGACGTGGAGAACTGGGTCTCGCTCACGAACACGGCGAAGGGATCAATGGCGCGGCGCCTGCTCCTGAACAGCCGCATGGGCATCCTCAAGGATGGATCGCCGGTCGTCGAGCCGCTCGGCCCCGACCAGTTCGCCGGCCCCGGCGTCGCGCACGTGGGCTACGGCGAGTACAACCAGCGCCATCTGCTCCACCGCTGGGCGGACTACCTGGAGTCGGAGTACGAGGGCGTCGACTTCCGTGCCCTGTCGATCGGCGGCGAGCCGCCACTGGATGTCGAGCCCCGACCTGCGGGCATCACGAACAATGGTCAGAAGGTGGTCCGATGATCGAGGAGACCGGCAAGGCAGTTTCCGAAGTCTCCCGGCTTCGCAAGTCGTCAACCCTCGCCGACCGGGTGGGCTCGTCCCTGCCCTTCACGAGCGAGCTGCACGCCACGATCCATCGCTGGCTCGTCGAAGAGGCCTACACTCTCGACCAGCAGCGGTATGAGAGCTGGCTGGACATGCTGACGGAAGACATCCACTACGTCATGCCCGTCCGCGTGACCACCGCACTCGGCACGCCCTTCAGCACGTCCCCCGGGATGGCGCACTGGGACGAGAACAAGTACTCGCTCAGCCGGCGCGTCGCACGGTTCCTTACCGAGCATGCCTGGACCGAGGACCCTCCGTCCCGGCTGCGTCACTTCGTGACCAACGTGCGGGTGTTCGAGACCGACGTGCCCGGCGAGGTGCTCGCCGACTCCGCGATGCTGCTGTTCCGCAGCCGAGGAGACGTGAACGAGCCGTCGATCATCTCCGCCCACCGGGAGGATGTGTTCCGTGACGTCGGAGGCGAGTACAAGCTCGCGCGCCGCGTCATCCTCGTCGACGAGTCGGTGCTGCGCACCCAGAACCTGGCGATCTTCCTGTGACCCTGGAGTGGGAAGGCGCCGACGTCGATCGGGCCGCCGCGATCGCCGCCGCCGAGGAGCGCGCACGTTTGGTCGCGCGCACCGTCGGCGAGCCGCTCACGATCGCCAACGAGTTCTCTGAGATCACGGTGAGCCGGGTCGAGACCCGCAACGGGACGCGTCTGCTCATCGACTCTCCGAAATCCGGACAATGGATCGCACTCGACCCGCTCGAGCTGGAGGCGCTCACCTGGCAGACCGTCCAGACGTTCTCAGCGATGATCGGGTCGCCGTACGCGCCCGTGTTCCCCGACCCCGACCCATCATCAACGAGGAATGACCATGGCCACGGTGAAGGCTGACCTCTCCCTCTGCCAGGGCTACGCGAACTGCGTCGTGGCCGCGGGAGACTACTTCGACATCGACGACGACGGCAAGGTCGTGCTCTTGCAGCTCGAGGTGCCGGACGCGGAGCGCACTCGCGTCGAGGAAGCCGCCCGAAGCTGCCCGGTCTCGGCGCTGTCTGTCGAGGGTTGAGCCGATTCGCATGTCTCACGTCGTCGTCGTCGGTGCTTCCGTCGCCGGAGTCAAGCTCGTACAGAATCTTCGTTCGGAGGGGTTCACCGGCGCGATCACGCTGGTGGACCAGGAGAGCCATCCCCTCTACGACCGTCCCCCGCTGTCGAAGAAGTACCTCAGCGGCGCCGCATCCGACCCGGAGATCGCGCTGACGACGGCGGAAGCGCTCGAAGGCCTGCGGGTCGAGACCCGTTTCGGCGTCGCCGCGACCGAGCTGGATCCTGCCGGCAAGACGCTGACGCTCGCCGACGGCAGCGAGCTGACCTACGACATCCTCGTCATCGCGACGGGTGCCCGAGCTCGCCGAACCCCGTGGGCTTCCACTCCCGGCGTCCACGTGCTGCGTACCCGCGCCGATGCCGACGAGCTGCGCAAGGAGCTCGTTCCGGGCCGCCACCTCGCGGTGGTCGGCGCCGGATTCATCGGCGCCGAGGCGGCCGCCACAGCGCTTGCGGCCGGTGTCAAGGTCACCATCATCGAACCGATCGGTGCTCCGATGGGCCGGGCGATGAATATGGAAGTGGGCGGTATCTTCGCGGAGAAGTACCGCAGGGAGGGTGCTGAGCTACGCTTCGGCGTCTCCGTCGAGAACGTCGAGCGCACGGGTGACCGCGTCCAGGTCACGCTCACCGATGGCGCGACGCTGGATGTCGACGCTGTCCTGCTCGGTATCGGAGCGGTCGTCAACACGGAGTGGCTCGAGTCGTCGGGCCTCGCGCTGGATAACGGTGTCGTCTGCGAAGGCACGCTTGCCGCCGTCGGCGTCTCCCACGTGTATGCGATCGGCGACGTGGCACGATTCATGAACCGACGGCATCCCGACCCGATCCGGTTGGAGCACTGGACGAGCGCGACGGATCAGGCGCTGATTGTCGCGCATAACATCGCTCACCCGGATGACCTGCGCAGCTACGACCCGACGGAGTATGTGTGGAGCGACCAGTACGACTGGAAGATCCAGATCGTCGGGCATACCGGATCTGATCACTGGACGATGGTGGGCGACCCTGCGCAGGACCGCTTCGCCGTCGTGTACGGCGAGAGCCAAGGGCAGGCCGAAGGTGCCGTCATCGTGAACTGGCCGCGTGCCCTCGTCGACGCCCGCCGCTCGGTCGCCTCGCGAGCGAAGGCGGACGAGCTGATACATCGGCTGCGCGCCCTCCTCGAGCCCTCGAGCACGGCTCCGGCGAAGGCGGCCGCCCGATGAGAGCTGACGACACCACCCTCCCCCTCCTGCACGGTCACCGCATCCCGCGAATCGGGGTGGGCACGTGGCCACTCACGGGAGACGAGTGCGCAACGATGGTCGAGAAGGCGGTCGGCTACGGTTACCGCCTGTTCGATACGGCGTACAAGTACGCGAATGAGGAGGCCGTCGGTGCCGGTCTGCGTGCATCGGGCATCCCTCGTGACGAGGTCTTCATCACGAGCAAGTTCAACAAGGAGGACCACAGCGTCGAGGGAGTGCAGCGCGCGTACGACCGATCGCTGAAGACCCTTCGCGTCGACTACCTCGATCTGTTCCTGATCCATTGGCCGGTTCCGGCCCTCGACCGATACGTCGAAGCGTGGAAGGGTCTGGTGAGACTGCTCGAAGAGGGACGAGTGAAGGCGATCGGCGTCTCCAACTTCAAGTCTCACCACCTTCAGCGCGTCGTCGACGCGACCGGTGTCGTCCCCGACGTCGATCAGATCCAGCTCAGCGTCGACATCGCCCGTGTCGAACAGCGCAGCTTCCAGCGCGCTCACGGCATCCTGACCGAGGCGTGGAGCCCGCTCGGACGCGGAGGAGCCCTGCTGTCCGATCCCGCGGTGACCGCGATCGCGTCGAAGTATGACAAGTCGCCCGCACAGGTCCTACTGCGCTGGCACATCGAGGAAGGGATCGTTCCCGTCCCGCGCGCCGGCGATGAGAAGCATCTCGCGCAGAACATCGACGTCTTCGATTTCACGCTCAGCTCGGAGGATATGGCGACGCTGAGTGGGCTGGATCAAGGCGAAGAAGCCGCCCGCGACCCGGACGATCCGGCCAACGGGCACTGAGGCCCACGGCGGCGGGTCGGTCGCTCCCGCAGCCACGCTCATCAGCGGCGTGTTCGCGTGCGCAGCGCATCCATGGGCGCTACGACGACCCGGGCCGGTTCACCCCAACAGTTCGGCGAGGCGGATCGCGGCGTCCTGCAGTGACCGCGCTAGGGACTTGACCTTGCCCGGCGGTAACCGCTGCACGGGCGCGGAGGCGTTGATCGCCAGTCGCAGTCCCGACGAGACGTGGACCGGGACCGCGACGCTCGCCACGCCGTCCTCGCTTTCCTGCCGATTCACGGCATAACCGTCCAGTCGTGTCCGAACCAGTTCGGCGACGAGTTCGTCTCGGGAACGTATGGAGTTCGGTGTGACGATCTCGAGCTGCTCGTCCGGGTACAGCCGGAAGAGCTGCTCGTCGCTCAGCTCGGCAAGCAGCGCCTTGCCGGTCGAGGTGCAATGCGCCGGCAGGGTCTTGCCCAGTCTCGAAACCACGCGCACGGCCACATCGGGCTCGGCAACGGCGAGGAATCGGACATGGTTGCCCTCGAGCGTGCCCAGGTGGCAGGTCTCACCGAGGGCGGCGCTGAGGTCCTCGAGGATCGGCTGCGCCAGTCTCGGGACATCCATCCTGCGCAGCACCGAGAAGGCCACCGTCGTCAGCGCCGGGCCAGGGCCGTAAGCCTTGGTCACCGGGTTCTGCCGCACGAAGCCGCGCCATGCCAGCATCGCGAGAAGTCGGTGCGCGGTCGAGGTCGCCACCCCGAGGAGGGCACCGGCGTCCGTGAGCCGCAGCTCGTGCTCCTCACCCAGCAGCAGGATCAGCTTCAGCGCGTTGTCGACCGACTCGATCGGATACTGGGGTGGATCGCCCGGCGACCCGAGCTGTCGATTCTGCACGGCAGAAAGCTTACTTGCAACGTGGGCGCGCTCCTCCTGCACCGCGCGCTCCGATGCCGACCCGACAGGCGGGAGGATCGTCTCCGCGGTGCCACTGCAGCCCGTGCCACCCCACGCCGCCCGCGTGGCTCCCTGTGACGGCCCCGACGGCCCAGGCGCTCTACGGTCGGAGCAGGACCTTCAGGCTGCTGGACGCGTCGCGGGACTGCTCGAAGGCGGCGGCGGCATCGTCGAAGGCGAACTCGTGGGTCGCCAGCGGCGACAGATCGATCCCCTGGGCGTCGGACGCCTGACGATCGACTCGAGGACGGCCTCGTACTCGCGATGAGCGATGGCGAACGACTGCGGGTGCCACAACTGATAGATGTGTAAGCAGCGTTCCGGGTAGGAGTCCACTACCCGCCCCAACGGGATGTCTGCACGCGCGACGCAGCAGCGGAGGAACGCGTGGTGCGCCACCAGCCAGGCGCCCATGTCACCGACTGCCAGCGCCGCATCCATTAGCGTCCCGTACTCGCGCGAAGCGCCGATCTCGGAGCGCAGCATCCGTCCACCGTCCGGCGCGCGCCTAAGGACTCCAGCTGAAGCCGGACACCGTAGAGCTGGTCGACCTCTTCTACGTCCGGGTGATACACCGTCGCTCGGCGATGGTATCGGCCTCGTTTGAGCCTTTCTTCCCGCAGCAAGCGAAACGCCTCGTGCAAATGACCTCCCCGTCGATCCAGGTCTTTCAACTTTCCATCCTGCGTGAGGCGGCAGTGGCGGTGACACTCCACTGCTCGGAAGAGCACTATTTCGCGCTATTGATCCGGACCCCGATGGTCGGAAGCTGTTCAGTGCCGCGTCATCGGCGCAATACGCTGGGAGACGGGGCTTCCTCTGCCCCGGGAGGACACCATGCAACCAGATAACCTCACGGTCACGGCTCGGGTGGCGCGCACAGCCGTCCCCGGGCGGCTGGACGATCTCACCGAGTGGGCGCATGGTTTCACCGGCCGGGCCCAGTCGTTCCCCGGCTACCGGGAGTCGAAGGTCCGAGTCTCGGAACGGCACCGGCGCCAGGTTGTCGTCGAGATCACGTTCGCTTCCCCCCATGACCTCATCCGGTGGGAGGACAGTAAGGAGCGGCAGGCGCACCTGCAACAGGCCGTGCCGCTCACGATCGGGCAGGCCCGTCCACTGACTCCGGACGCCCTCACCGGTGCAATCCCGACGGCCGGTCCCGCGCGCCCGCGGTGGTGGACGGCGATTTTAGTGTGGATCGCGCTGGTACCGCCTGCCATGTTCAACGCCTACTTCATCGCTCCGCTCCTGACCGGCCTGCCGCCGTACCTCCAGATCCTATGTACGACGCCACTGACCGTCGCGTGCGTCATCTGGGTGATGTTGCCTCTATTGCACGCGCTCGAGGAGAGCATCCGCCACTGGCTCGCGTGGCGGCGCGGGCGCTGAGCGTCTGCCCCATTAGGCGCTGTCGCGGCGGGCAAAGCCCTCTCCGCTCCCTCTTGTCAATCTTGCCTACCTTGGTGAGGGGCATGTCGTCGACGGCGATCAGCCGCTCGGGGTGCTTATGCTTAGCCACCCCGGCGGACTCCATGGCGGCGCGGATCCGTTCGAGCCCGAGCGGGCCGCCCTCCTTGAGACTCACGTAGACGCATACCCGCTCGCTGAACACGGGGTCGAGCATCGCGACGGCGGCCGCTAGATCGAAGCTGTCATAGCGGTAGACGAGGTCCTCCACCTCTTCGCACGAAATCTTCTCGCTGCCTCGGTTGATCATGTCGAGATGTAGCCATCCTCGGTGAAGGACCGCGCGTTCGTCTCAGGTGCGCGGTAGCATCCGCGCGGGGTGTAGCGGATCGGTTTCCTGCTCGAGCATAGATCGACGGCTCATCAGATGCCTCCAGAGTTCTTTTCGTCGGTTATGTCGGTGTGGTGATCAGCGGCGGCGCTGGCGCTTGCCGCCCCAGAACGCGCGGACTGCCATGGTGATCGCTTCGTCTTTGGTGAGGCGATCACCACGGGCCGCGGCTTCGTCGCGTGCCTGGTTGATGTACTCGAAGACGTCCGGAGGTAGTCGGAAGGTCGCGGGGTGTTTTTCGATGCGCTGGACATTGTACGGGCCGCGCTTCTTGCCGGTGCGGGGCGACGTGTCACACCCCAATCAGGGCGGCTTCGACGTCGTCATCGGCAACCCACCCTACGTCAACCGGCGCGAGCTCAGCTACCGCATCACCGGCTTCGAGACAGACAACGTCGACGACATCTACGCCTCCTGCTGCGAGCGCTCGGCGCAGATCACGCGCCCGGATGGCCGGCTCAGCCTGATCGTTCCCATCCGCAGCCAGTTCGCCGATCGCGACGAGTCACTGCGGAAGTTCTACGAGCGGCGGTTCGATGCGATCTGGGTGAGCACCTTCCAGGAACGCCCGGCTGCCCTGTTCCAGGTGAAGGTGCGCAGCACGATCATCACCGCCGCCGGGTATGGCAGCGTCTCCGAGCTGCACACGACGCTCACCCACAGCTGGATCGAGGCGTTCCGTCCGCATCTGATGGCGACACTGCGGTATTCGCTTCGGCCCGCCGGCTCGCGGACCCCGAACTGGATGCGCGCCAGCAGCGACGCGATGTTCGAGCTGATCGACACGCTGCTTGCGAAGGGCACGATCTCCTCGACGCCGCTTGTCCGTGTGAGCGACTACTCCGTCGGTTTCAAGAAGACCGCCACGTACTTCCTGAGCACGTACACGGTGCCGCCGGTCACCTACGACAAGACCACGCACGCCACGGTGCCCCTCAACGAGGGGAAGCTGTTCGTTCAGAACCGGAAGGACCAGCTCGCGGCCAGCGCGATCGCGGCGTCGCGGCTGGCGTTCCTGTGGTGGACGTTCACGGGCGACTGCTTCAACGTCACCAAGGGCACGATGTCGCAGATCCCATTCTCCCCGCACGCTTACGGGCAGGACACGTTCGATGCTCTGGTGGAGCTCGGCGAGAGGATCGAGGAGGCGCTGCCGGCCGTGCGCTCCTGGGATCTCAACTCCGGGAAGTACGTGGGCGGGTACGCGATCCCCGAACTGCGTCATCTCACCGGTCAGGCCGACGAGATCATGCTGGAGGCGATCGGCCGCATCGATCTGCTGCCGGAGATCCAGTACGCCCACGCCCGGATGTACAAGAGCACCGGGATTTCCGCGACGACACTGCGAAAGTTGCCGTTCGAGGTCGAGGTGTGACGCGCGACATCCGCACGGGTCCTTTGCCCTCGAGCGACTGCGATCGTTCGTCCGGGTCAGGATCCTCTGAGTGATGGATATGACAGGTAGGCGCTACCGGATGAGTTGACCCATCTCCCAGTCGCCGAGAGGGATCGTCCGACAAGTTCTGTCAGCGGTCCAAGCGGGACGGTGGCGGTCAGGTTGATCATCGCCGCACAGCATAGAACGCGTTCTCGAACTCGATGGGCGGGACGACACACCGACAGCGGTGGGGTGCCTACCCTTCTCAGGCGGAGTCACGGAGCGAGGTGACAAGCTCCGCGGGGAGGGCAAAGACCTTCTCGAGCAACGGGAGAAGGTCCCGGACTGCCTCGAGGTGCTGCTCTTCGGTCAGATCGTCGATCGCCGGAGGCTCGTCGCCAGTCCAGCCGATCGCTTCCGCCACGATCGTCAGGGACCAGGAGTCCCACCTGAGCCGCCCCTCGGATCGCAGCTGCTCCCGGAACTGACCGAGCACGCCCACGGGCTGAAACGCATTGCGATCGCGCGCGAGCTCGTCGCGAACGTACAACATCGCCGTTTCGAAACCGAGCAGGAACGTGTGCACTCGCTCGAACGTGACGGGCTGCCCGATATACATTCCGGATCGCTTCACGAATGCCTCGGCGATCGAGTAGACCGGCAACTCGGCCGGCCCGTTAGTTTCACTCATCTCGACTTCCCTGCCAGCAGCTCAGGAGACGGTCATTACCCGCGGCGCCGTTTGCGGCCCCAGTAGGCGCGAAGCGCAACGGTGACGATCTCGTCCTTGGTGAGGCGGTCGCCGCGGCTGGCTGCATCCTGCTTGGCCCAGTCCATCAGTTCAAGCGCGTCGTCGGGGAGACGGATCGAGACGGGCTTCTTCTGGACGTAGACGACGTTGTAGGGCCCCCGCTTCTTCTTCGCCGGCGGTGGCGTCTCCGCCTCGGCCGACTCAGGAGGCGTCGCGCTCGCCGCTGCCGGCTTCTGGCTTGCGCGAGGTGCGCGTGCGGGTGCTTCGGACGTCGCTGCCTGGTCGACGTCGCTGGTGACTTCCTCAGCGGGGGGCGCGGCCTTGCGTGCGCGGGGCTTCGCTGCAGCTGTGGGCTTCTTCGGGGCGGCCATGGTCACTGACCACCTCCTCGGTTTCCACGGCGGCGAGCGCGGCGCTCCTCGATGCGCCGCTTCTCTTCCATGCTGATGAGCTCCGCCGGCGACAGCGAGCGGGGGCGGCGAGTGCGGCCGCGCTCGGCCTGCCTCTGGTACTCGGTCGTCTTGGCCGTGCTGACGACGTTGAGGGTGACGCCGGTGATGGTGTCGCGGCTGGTGTCGAGGTTCACGTATCGGTTCTTCGACTCTTCGCGGAACCAGCCGAGGGCGTCGCCGCCGTTCTCGTGGATGCGCTTGAGCATCGTCGAGGCGTTGTACGAGTTGACCTCCATCACGCGGCCGTTGGAGAAGGTCAGGTGGGCGGTGATCTGCTTCTGCTTGTCGTGGGACTGGCCCTTGGCGGCGTTGCGGACCTGCTTGATCAGTTCGGCGTTCGCCTGCTCGCGGCCCTTCGCGGTGCGGCCCTTGGGGATGCGCATCTCGATGTACCGGTCGCCCCCGGTGGCGTATGCCACGTCGACGCGCAGCCGACCACCCTGGCGACCCTCAACGTAGGTGCCGCTGAGGTCTTCGGGGATGACGGGCTTGGCGCCGGCCTTGCCTCGCACGGGGGCGATCGAGCCGTCCTTGCGCCGGCGCCGCGGCGGGACGTGGGTGAGGCGTCCGGTGTCAGCGAGCTCCTGGAGCGCCTGGCGGTAGAGGGCGCCGCTGGTTTCGCCGTTGAGGATCTTGCGGACCATTCGAGGCGAGCGGTGCAGCTCCTCGGCGATCTCGGCCGTGCTGATGCCCTTGCGCCGCAGATCGCGGATGAGGTCTTGGGCGGTGCGCTGCTGGTCAGCCATCAGCCCTTCTCCTCTGCCTGCTCGAGCGCCTTGGCGATGCCGGCCCGCTCGGCACGTGCTTTCAGCGCGTCACGCTGCCGCAGCGTCTCCGGCGTGATGAAGGATCCGTTGAGGTAGCCCTGCAGGCGCAGGCGCCCGGTCTTGCCGTCGTCGCCGCCGCCGATGAACCGGTCCGGCAGGGACCACGCCGGCAGCTTGGTCGTGTAGATCGCATCACCCTGGATGCCGATGAGCGTCGAGGGGTCGACCGTGAGAGCACCGGAGGTGTAGCCGCCGAGGGAGCTGGGGCCGTGGAGGACGCGAGCGCGTGCGCGACCCCAGACCTGGGCGGCGAGCTCCGGGTGGTAGAAGCTTCGGGTGCGGTCGTTCGGGCGCGACGGGATGCGATAGATCCAGAGGTTGCCCTGTCGCAGCATCTTGGCCCTGTACTCGGGCGGGACGTCATCGGGCGACGCGGCGACGCGGGTCTCGTCGCGGCCCGCGGCGGCGAATGCACCGATCGAGTGCAGCATGATGTTCCGCAGCGCGGCGAGCACAGCGCGGCGCAGGTCCGGGTGCATCTCGTCCTGCAGCTGGACTCGCTCGCGGGCGCGCGTCATGCGCTCGGTGAAGGTGTCTAGAGGCTTGGCCTTGCGGAACACCACGGCCTCGTGAGGGCGGATCTCCCACCCGTGCTTGAGGGCGACGTGGATCTCGCTGCCGTCGGCCCAGGTGTCGTGCACCGCTCCGGGCCGGTTCGGATAGAACCAGCCTTCGCGAACGTCCAGGTGCTTCACACCGAGCAGGCCAACGTGGTTCCAGCCCTGAGGGACGCGGAACCGCACGTGGAAGCGGGCGCGCGCGTAGGGGTCTTGCTCGAGCAGCTCGTACGCGGCGGCCTGGTTCAGCCGGATCGCGGGGCCGATACCGAGCTCGCGCCCGACGCCGGCGAACATGAACCGGCCGTCGACGTAGGCGAACTCGCTGATCTTCTTCGTCTTGGCCGGGTCGATCAGCGGGACGCAGTCCTCGTGCTTGGCGAACGACTCCCCCGCGACCAGGTGGTCGTAGTGGTGCAGGCCCGAGGTGAAGTGGATCTCCTGGGCGATGTCGTCTTCGACCGGCACGGGGTTGATGTTCTTCGGCAGCGACAGCGCCCACAGGTTCGTTCCGGTGGCGGCAGGGCTGTTGAACAGGCGCGCGTTCTCGTCGGCGTGGCGAATGATCGACGCGGTGACGTTCCAGGCCAGACGAGCCTGGGCAGGGGTCAGCGGCCCGTCGCCGAACCACTCCTCCGCGGTGCGGACTTCGATCTTGAAGCCGGTGACCGCGTGCTCGAACCGACCGGTGGGCGGGCCGTTGTTGACCCAGTGGGCTCCGGGCTTCCAGTTCGGGGTCTGGACGTACAGCCAGTGCCGCACGCCAGGCGCAGGCTCGGGGCGCTTCCCGGTCAGCATGATGCGGTTAGCGCCGTACGAGGCAGCCGTGTCGAGCAGGTCCGTCAGGTTGGGGTTCTTGCGGCGCTCGCCGATGACGGGGCGAACGGGCGTGCCGGCGTCGGTGACGCCTTGCCCGGTGGTCTGGTCGACCCAGATCGTGGGCACGTCCTTCGGCGTCCACGGCTTGGGTCGGTAGTTCAGCTCGTCCATCTCACCCCCTCATTCGTCAGGTTATATTAGTCAAGAGTGCTTGAAAATTGCAATCAGATTTCGCAGTCGACGGGCGCTCCATGAAGGTCTGGCGGGGTCGCTAGGACGCGAGGCGGCCGCCGTAAGAGCGCCCGCGTCCGTGGTAGGACTTCTGCGCCTTCCGCAGCCCTTCCTCGGTCATCCCCAGCAGGAGGGCGATCTCTCGCTGGGTCAGCTCGGCCGCGCGCGCCTCGTCGACGACTTTGCCGCGGCGTTCGCGCAGCTCGTCCGCTTGCGCGAGCTGCTGGCCGATGCGACGGAGCTCCTCACGGATGGCGTCCGCGTCCTTGTTAGCCATGCGCCCCAGCATCCCCAACCAAGTTGGGTCTGGTTGCCGCGGCGCGCCGTAACCGCGAAAGTGGTTATATTCATCCAGCTGAGAGGAGCGCTGATGACCGGACGGCACCTCACCACGGCGGACGTCGCCGAGAAGCTCGGCGTGTCCGTCGTCGCGGTCTACAAGATGCGCTCCATCAGCAACAAGCTGCGCAGAGCCGGCCAGGAGGGTCCTCTGCTCCCCGAGCCGGTTGCCATAGAAGGCAACTCCCCGCTCTACGACGAGGCCGCGATCGACGCATTCGCGCAGGAGCGCGCGCGCAGGGCGCCCTCGCAGCGCGGCCGCCGGCCGCGACTGATGCCGGGACTGGCGCGCGATGCGGCTTTCGCGGAGCGGTTGCGGGCGGCGATCGCGGACGGGGCGGGGGCGCCCGAGGTTCCCACGCAGGCGGCTCTGATCGACCTGCTCGGCTTGAACGTCGTCACGTTCGGTGAGCGGATGCGAGGGCGCACCCGCTGGACCGACGCCGAGCTCGAGGTGATCAGGCGCACCCTCGGTGTCGACACGACGGATGCGAACGAGGTCGTAGACCGCGCTCGCGCGGCCAAGCGTCAGGCGCGCGCGGCGAGATCCCACGCGGGTTCGTAGCGGCTTCACGACATGCTCCCGCTCTCGTCGCTGGCTTGCTGGGCAGCGCAGGTTGAGAGCGTGTCCACGAGCGCACCGCGGTCGGCTTCGTCGACCGCGAGGTGCCAGGTGTCGACGATCTCCGTGTAGCGGGCGACGTAGGTGCACACGTAGTCGGCGTTCGATGGCAGCCACAGGGCTGGCCCGTGGTCGTTCTTGGCCGCATTCGTGTTGCCATCGACGGCGACGATGTTGTCGAACGAGTTGGCGAACTGAATGCGCTGCTGCTCGGTCCACGCCCACGCGCCCCCGGCGTGCGCCGCCGAAAGGCTGACGATGTGGTCGATCTGGACGCCGGAGCTTCCCGGGGCTCCAGGGGCGGCGATCCGGTCGTGCTCGAACTCAATGCGTGTGCCCGTGTACGGATCGGGGTCGAGCACGCCGGAGAGCACCGTGCAACCGTCACGGACGACGTCCTGCAGCTGGACGGCGAGGAGATCGTCTCGCTGATCGCAGCCGTTTCCCTCGATGTCGATCCAGCGCTCGCCGAACGTGGCGCGGCGATACTCGGGAATCTCCTCGGTGGGATCGATCAGCGGCAGCTCCTGCGCGACTGCGGCGAGCGCGGTGTAGTCGTAGGTCGGGTCCGGGGCGGGTGCCTGCGGGCGCGTCCATGTGTCGATCCAGGAGGTGATGCCCAGCTGGTGGGCGCCGAAGCCGAGCGCGAGAGCTGCGACCGCGGCGAGGGCTGTGCTGGCGCGGCGGGTGCGTCGGTTCATCTGCGCTCCTTTGCCTGTGCGGTGTCGGCTTGGTCGAGCAGCAGTATGGTTCGGGCGATCTGGGTGCGTGCCTCGTCGATGACCTCGAGGGTTTCGTCGTCGGCGTCGAGCTCTGAGAGTGCGTGGCTCTGGCGGCGGAGCTGGTCGCCGAGGTGGAACATGCCGGCACTGAGGAGGACCTCGGCGAGCGCGGCCGCGCGGGCGCCTTGGTGGTCGGCGCTGACGGCGAGGTCGTCGATGATCTCGATGAGGGTTGCGCGGGATCCCATCGTTGGGTCTTCTCCTGGAGTGAGCTCGCGGAGCGCTTCACGGTTGAGCAGCGTCTGGAAGAGCCTGTGCATCCGTTGGGTGAGGGGGCGGCCGTCGCGGCGGGTGCAGTTGAGCGCGAACTCGCGGAAGCTCCATCGGACGGTGACGGGTGTGCCGGTCTGGATGGTCATGGCTTCCTGGAGGCGCACGGCGATGTCGGTCATCAGTGCTCCTCGGTTCGGCCCAGGTGGGGGATCTGCTTGAGGTGGGCGCCGCGGCCGTTGCCGAGCTGGGGGGAGATCGCGCAGCTGGGCAGGTGCAGTCTCGCGTTCGGCCCGTGGCCTGCTGCCGCGTGGGGTGTGGGCTGCCGCGTTGGCCGGGTGTGCCGGGCGCCTCGCTGAGTCAGCGGGAGGGGGTTGAAGCGCAGCGACAGGGCCCAGCGATGGCCGCCGAGCGCGCGGACGACCCGCAGCCACTCTCCCTCTTTGGTGGAGTCGATGGTGAAGGTGTTCGGCTGGTCAGACATCTGCGGCTTCTTTCGGTGCGAAGGGGCTGTTCTTGGCGTCGCGGAGCATCTGCCGGGTGATCGGCTCGGTCTCCTCGAGCGAGGCGAGCGAGAAGTAGTGGCGGCGGGCGCGGGCCGCTTCGGTGCAGGTGAGCAGCTGGCGGTTGCCGTGGTTCGGGCATCCTCCCTTGCTGCGGCATCCGGCCAGGTAGCCGGCGGTGGTGCCGTGCAGGGCGGCTTCGAGGATGTCGAGCGTCTTGCTCATCAGGCGGCCTGCCGGAGTCCGAGGTCGTCACGGTCGCGGTCGATGGTGCGGACGTCGACGCCGAGCAGGTCGCTGAGCTGGGTGAGGCTGAGTCCGCGTTCGGTCCCGCGTCGGGTGGCTTCGAGGCGCTCGTCTCGGGTGAGGCGGACGTTCTGGCCGGCGAGAGCGAGCTCGATCGCGATCTCGTCGAGCAGGGGTTCCTGCCCGGCTGTGGGCGGTGCCGGGTCGGTGTCGATGTCGTCCCAGGCCAGCGGCGGCAGCCAGCCGTGCCGGCGTGCGACCGTGAGTGCGTAGGAGCGGCCGACCCGCTGCGCTCGGGTGTGGGTGGGGGGCTGCTGGTCCCAGAGCTCGTCGTAGAGCGCGGCGATGTCGTCGTGGACACGGATGTCCACGTAGGCGCCTTCGAGTGCCTTGTTGACCTTCCAGCGCGGGTAGCCGAGTCGGCGTGCGATCTCGTGGTGGTTCCATCCGATCGCGGCCAGAGCCTGGAGGCGCCGGCGGGTGCCGCGGCCGTTGACTCGGCCCTGCGCGGCGAGAGTGCTGCTGTCGGGGGTGACTGCGAGGAGTTTGCGGGCGGTGGCGCCGGTGACGAACCGTGCCGTCTCGCTGTTGAGCAGGCGACGGACCGTGGCGCCGCCGACGCCGGCGCTGATGGCGATCCGTTCGGGGATCATCCCGGTGTCGACCAGTGCCTGCAGGTGCTGCCGGATCGGCTCGATGGGTTGGTGCGCGTCCTGGTATCGCCCGTAGGCCAGGAGACGGTAGCGGTCGCGGCGGCGGCGCGCGTTGCCGTCCATGCAGGCGCGGCACCCGCAGAGGTGGACGACGTAGCAGGTGGAGGTCAGCCCGTGCTTGTGGTCCGGCGGGCAGGTGTGGGTCCGCATCTTCTCCTCCTCACAGATGGTTATATTCCCGAATATAACCCGTTCCCGAGGGTTTGGAACCCCCTCACTGCTAAGGGGTGGCCCCAGAGGCTCGAAGTCGACAATCTGAACGAGCTACAACGTTTGTTGCGGTTTCTCGCTACACTGTGCGCATGGCAGGATCAACTTTCGCTCGTCTGGGCGAGCTCGCGTCACAGCGTTGGGGCCTGGTGACCACCGCCCAGGCGCTCGAGGCTGGCGTGGCGCGCCCGACCCTGACGCGCCTCGCCAACAGCGGCGCGCTCATCCGCGTCGCGCGCGGCGTCTACCGCCTCGCCGGCGCGCCAGAGCACGAGCAGGAGGCGATCCTCGCGACCTGGCTCGCCCTCGGCGGCGCCGACCGTCCCCGCACAGACACCGGCGTCCCGCCCGTCGTCGCCGCAGGCCAGACGGCCGCGCAGCTGCATGGCATCGGCGACTGGTTCCCCGGGCCACTCGAGTTCGTCGTTCCCACCCGCCGCGGTACCCGCCTGGACGGGGTGCGGCTCCGCACCCGCGAGCTCGCGCCCACCGAGGTGGTCTCCGTCGACGGGATGCCGACCATGAGCGTCGAGCGCACGATCGCCGACCTGATCGAGCAGTGGGTCGACCGCTCCCTCGTCGCCGATGCGCTCGCCGACGCCGCGGACGCGGGAAAGCTGCTCTCCCCCGCCCGCCTGACCGAGTATCTGGAGCCGCTGGCCAAGCCCAACAAGTACCCCTCGGGTGCCGCGCTCGCGGCTGATCTGCTCGCTCTTGCGGGCGTCGACGCGGTGGTGCCGGCCGATGCCTGAGCCCGACGGCTACAAAGACTGGACGGGGCTTGCGCAGGCGATCAAGGCGGCCGCGACGAAGGCAGCCGGTGACGGCGCGAGCGCGCTGGATGTGAATGCGCAGATCGTGCAGGCACAGCACGATCGTTTCCTCAGCCGGGTCTTTGCGGAGGGGGAAGAGTCCGAGTGGCTGCTCAAGGGCGGCACGGCGATGCTCGCCCGGGTGCCGAAGTCACGGTCGACGAAAGACCTGGATCTGGCCTCGACCGGCGCCGCCGATCTGGATGCCGCGCAGCAGGCGCTCGAGCAGGCAGCCGCGCGTGATCTCGGCGACCATGTGCGGTTCCAGCTCACCCGTGCCCGTGCGACCGGGCGAGGAGAGAACCAGCCGGGTGTCGCGACCCGGCGCCTGGTGTTCACATGTCTGGACGCGAACACCGGCCGGAGGATCTCCGACATCCCCATCGACGTGGTCGTCGGCCCTCCCCCGGTCGGCCGCGTCGAGACGATCGAGCCGTCGACGCGGCTGCAGCTGGGGCGGCCGGTCCCGTCGCACCCCTACCGGCTGTTCCCGATCTCCGATCAGGTCGCGGAGAAGGTCACTGCGACGATGAGCACCTACAACGGCCGCCCCAGCAGCCGCGCGAAAGACCTGGTGGACATCGTCACCATTGCACGCACGCAGCGCGTCGACCTGCGCGAGCTGCAGATGGCCATCGACGCGAAGCGTGCACTGTCAAAGCTCGACTCGTTCACTACGTTCACGGTCCCGGACGGTTGGGACGGTCCCTACCGGGTGCTCGCGGCCGGCACGCCCTCAGCCGGCGGGATCACCGATCTGGGTGAGGCCGTGGCTCTCGCGCGTCAGCTGATCGATCCCGCGCTCGCCGACGCGCCCGTGCAACCGGGGACGGTCTGGGTCCCTGGCTCAGGCTGGACACAGAACCCTCCGCCGCCGGAGCCGGGCGGCAGCGGATCCCCTTCGGGGGAGGTCCACGTGCGCGCGCACGTGCGCTCCGGTTATCCCGTCACGGAGCACTGGCGCGCAGCGCGCGGCTCAGCCCAGGAGTGACCGCGTCAGTGCGCCGCGTCGTACGCCTCGAGGATGGACGCGGGAACCCTGCCGCGATCGCTGACCTGGTGTCCGTTCTGACTGGCCCATTCACGCACCGTGTTGAGATCGGCCCGTCCGCCCCGCGACGTCCTCGCCGGACGCCGGGTGGCTGCGCCGATGCGGCGCGCGCTCTTGGCCCAGGCCTCGAACTCGAGATCGATCTCGAGTTGCTTTCCGTCGATCGCGAAGGTCGCGGGATCGAGCCGCTCGCCAGGTCGCGCACACCACCGCGAAGGGCGGCGTCATCGCGATGACGAAGTCGCTCGCTGCGGAGGGCGCCCGCTACGGCGTCCGCGCGAACTCGATCTCGCCTGGCTTCGTCAGCACCCCGGCGACGGACAAGGCGGTGGATGCGGAGGGCAAGGCCTGGCAGGTCGGCAACGCGCTCATTCAACGCCCCGGCACGGGCGAGGACATCGCGTACATGCCGCTCTACCTGGCCTCCGACGAGTCCTCTTGGGTGACCGGACAGAACTACAGCGTCGACGGCGGCGCGACCGCCGGGTGGCGGAACGACAGCGAGACGGACCGACTGGCCGCGAAGAACGGCTGACACGCGGGTCGCGGCGCGACCGGTGACGGACGTGAGGCACGGTGTCAGCTGACACCGTGCCTCCCGTCCGTCGTGGCCACCTCGTCTAAATCGCGAGGTACCCGCCGTCGACGGCGAACTGCGCGCCGGTCGCGAAGGCGGCCGCGTCGGAACCGAGCCACGCGACCATCTCGGCGATGTCGTGCGGCGTGCCGAGTCGGCCGATCGGGTGCTTCGTCAGCAGCGCGTCCTTGAAGCCGGGGTAGGTCTCCTCCAGCGCGTCTATCATTGGCGTCTGGATCACCCCGGGCAGCACTGCGTTCACGCGGATGCCTTTGTCGGAGTACTCCACCGCGGCGGCTCGGGTGAGGCCGATGACGCCGTGCTTCGACGTGACGTAGGCGGACTGGTGGGCGATGGCGACCTGCCCGAGGGACGAGGCGGTGTTGATGATGGATCCGCCGCCCTGCGCCAGCATCTGCGGGATCTCGGCCTGCACGCCGGTTCAATATTCCGCACAGAGGAAGTTGGCCCCACGGCGTTACTGCAGTCAATCGTTCTGTTGCGCAAGCCCCCGCAGGTAAGCACGTGCGTCGTCGAGGCTGACGACATCGCCGTACTTCGCGTCGATGTCAAAGAGGCTGGCCAGGTGCGGAAGGGCTGCCCGGTCGCCGACTGCCTCTTCGACGACGATGGTGTGGAAGCCGTAGGAGCAGGCGTCAACCGCCGAGGCGCGCACGCACCCACTGGTGGTGCAGCCGACGATGATGATGGTGTCGACACCCCGTGAGATCAAGCGTGCGGCGAGATCAGTTCCGAAGAAGCAGGATGCGTACTTCTTCACCAGGGTCATCTCGTGGGGCAGCTGGCCCAGCCTGCTGTCGACCTCCACCCATTCGCTGCCCTCCACCAACAGGTGGTTGGACGGGATCTTCTTGATCCAGAGCCCCGCCTCCTGCAATTCGGTGTCGTACGCGACCGTCGAGAAGAAGATGGGGATCTCGAGTTCACGGGCGGGGACGAGTAAGGCATTGGTGGCGGCCAGCTGTGACTCCAGTTCGCCTGACAGGGGCGAACGGCTGTCCGTGAATCCGGTGATCAAGTCGACGATCAGCAGCGCCGGCTTCTCGCCGTAGCCGATCCGGCCGCCCAATCCCTTGGCCTTGAACTCGTCGCGCAGCCGTGCGTACTCATCGATCAGCTCCGTATTCGTCACGAATCGGCTCTCCTGTTCCCCGTCGACTGATAGTGCGCCGCGATGGCATCGCTCGTCGTCACCCAGACACCATCGTGAGACGTGATGTGCTCGAGGGCCCGATCAAGGTAGCGGTGGCGGAACGGCTGGCCGACGATGAACGGGTGCAACGGCAGCGACATGACGCGACCCGAGTGCTCGGAGTCTGAATAGAGCTGATCGAACTGGTCGATCACCGCTTCCAGGAACTGCGGGCCGGTATAGCTCTTACTCACGAACATCGTCACATCGTTGAGTTCTATCGTGTAGGGAACGCTGAACATCCCGTCGACGTTCAGCGGATACGGCTGATCGTCGTTCGTCCAGTCCAGGACGTAGTCATACCCCAGCTCCCGAAGGATCCGGCTGCAGCATCGCGGTACCGCCGAAGATGCTCGTGGAGGGCTTGTCGATCTGATAGTGCTCGATGTTCAGCCCGACATAGAACGCCACTCGGGCCCCATTCGGCCACGAAATCGTCGGTCGCTCCGTGATCGGGCTGTAATCGAAGCGGAAAGTGTCAAGGCGGGTGAGACAGATTCCGTCAGGCGGTCTGTATGAGGGCCTCCTGTGAGGGCTGGTTGATCCAGGCGGCCTCGGGCAGCTTGGGCGCCTGGGGTCGGCGGTGGCCGAAGCGCTCGGGACGGGCGGCGTAGGCCGCGTCCAGGGTGGCCTGGCGCTGGGCGCGGACCTGCCCGGCGGTGCCGAAGTGGACGCTGGCGGGGGTGTGCAGCCCGATCCCGCAGTGGCGGTGCTCGTGGTTGTAGTAGGCGAAGAACTGCTCGGCGAACGCGCCGGCGTCGGCCAGGGACCCGAAGCGCTCGGGGAAGACCGGGGCGTACTTCAGCGTCTTGAACGCCGCCTCGCTGTAAGGGTTGTCGTTCGACACGTGCGGGCGGGAGTGCGACCTGGCCACCCCGAGGTCGACGAGCAGCTGAGCGACCGGTTTGGAGGTCATCGAGGTCCCGCGGTCGGCGTGGATCGCCTCCGGCACGCCATGGATGCCCATGGCGTGCTCGAGCAGGTTCTTGGCGATCTCGGCGTCCTCGCGGGCCGCGATGGTCCAGCCCACGACGAACCTGGAGAAGATGTCGAGCACGACGTACAGGTCGTAGTACACGCCCCGCTCCGGCCCCTTGAGCTTTGTGATGTCCCAACTCCACACCTGCCCCGGCGCCGTCGCGACGAGCTCGGGCCGGGTCCGGGGCGGGTGGCTCGCCTGCCGGCGCCGTTCCCCGGCCATGTCGTGCTCGCGCAGGATCCGGTGCATCGTGGACATCGAGCACAGGTAGGTGCCCTCGTCCAGCAGCGTGGCCCAGACCTGGGCGACCGACTTGTCCGCGAACCGCTGGCTGGTCAACACGGCCAGCACGTGGGCCCGCTCGGCGGCGGACAGCTTGTTCGCCGGTGCCGGCCGCGGTGTCCGTGGACGTGGCGGTGGCGGGTTCTTGGCCCGGTAGTGACTGGCGCGGGAGCGACCCAGCAGCGCGCACGCAGCCGCGGTGCCGACGTGCTCGGCCAGCCCGTCGACGGCCGGGTTGATCACCGCGGCGACCGCGGCGGCTTGTCCGCGCTCTCGGAGAGCGTCTCCAAGAGCGCGTGTGCTTTTCCCATCAGGTCCAGCGCCGCCCTGGTCTTGGCCAGCTCGGCCTCGGCCTTCTCCGCCCGGGCCCGTAGCGCCTGCAGCTCCCGCTCGCGCCGGTCCCGCGGCTTGCTGCCCAGCCCGGACAGCGAGCCGGCGGCCGCGGCCTTGCGCCACTCGATGATGTGGGAGGTGTACAGGCCCTCCCGGCGCAGGATCTCCCCACGCCCAGAGCGGTCCGCGGCGTCGTACTCGGCCAGGATCGCCGCTTTGAACTCGGCGGTGAACGTCCGCCTCTTGGGCCGGTCAGCACGAGGAGCCATAGCCCCATCATCGGTGCCGACGTCAGCAACCGTCATCGTCATCTCAGTATTGGTCCGTTCTCGCCCCGTGCAGTGCGAAGGTCAGCAGTGCTGGTGTCTCACCCCATCCTGACGCACAGGGCTCGAGCGGGAGCGCTTGTTCAGTCGCGCGTGGATCTTCGTGGGTCACGAATCAGAGATCCCTCAGCCCGGCGACTACGTGGTGCGGCGAGTGCTCGACGACTCGTTCATCGTGGTGCGCGACGAGAGTGGCTCCGTCAAGGCGATGTTCAACATGTGCCTGCACCGAGGAATGCAGGTGTGCCGGGCGGAAATGGGCAACGCCTCGCACTTCCGCTGCCCGTATCACGGCTGGTCGTACCGCAACGACGGACGAATCGTGGGGCTGCCGTTCCACGAAGAGGCGTACGGTGGCGAGGCTGGCTTCAATCGCAAGGGAGCCCGCCTGCTTCCGGCGCCGAGCCTCGACAGCTACAACGGGTTGATCTTCATCAGCATGGATCCGGATGCGCCACCGCTGATCGACTACCTCGGCGATTTCGCTTTCTATCTCGACTACTACACGAAGCAGAGCTCCTCGGGCATCGAGCTCCGCGGCCCGCAGCGCTGGCGGGTGAAGGCGAACTGGAAGATCGGCGCAGAGAACTTCGCCGGCGACATGTACCACACGCCACAGACCCACACCTCGGTGGTCGAGATCGGCCTCTTCCGCGAACCGAAGGCGGAGAAGCGTAAAGACGGCAACACGTACTGGGCGGGCAACGGCGGAGGCACGACCTACAAGCTTCCGGAGGGAACGCTCGAGGAGCGGCTGCGCTACGTGGGCTACCCCGACGAGATGATCGACCGGATGAAGGAGGTCTGGTCCCAGGACCAGCTCAATGTGATCGGCGAGAACGGCTTCATGATCTCGGCGGCCTCGATCTTCCCGAACATGAGCTTCGTGCACAACTGGCCGAAGGTGGAAGACGGCGACGACGTGCTCCCGTTCATCTCGATCCGTACCTGGCAGCCGATCAGCGAGAACGAGACCGAGGTGCTTTCCTGGTTCGCCGTCGACGCAGCGGCACCGGAGGAGTTCAAGGCTCTGTCGTACAAGGCGTACCTGATGTGCTTCGGCAGCACGGGGATGTTCGAGCAGGACGATGTGGAGAACTGGGTGTCCCTTACGAACACCGCGAAAGGGAATATGGCGCGGCGCTTGCTGCTGAACAGCCGGATGGGCGTGCTGAAAGACGGCAGATTCGTCGTGGAGCCGCTCGGACCGGACGCGTTCTCTGGCCCGGGCGTGGCCCACGTCGGTTACGGAGAGTACAACCAGCGGCATCTGCTCGAGCGCTGGGCGGACTACCTCGAGACGGAGCCGACCGCGCTGATCATCTCGTCGGTGGGGATGCCGGAGGGGCTGTCATGACCGAGGCGCGCTGGGTTCGACTGAAAGAGTCGCCGCTCGGAGCACATACGACCAAAGCCACGCGGGTGGGGAGTTCGTTGTCGTTCTCGGACGGCCTGCATCTGGAGACGCACAGGTGGCTCGTCGAAGAGGCATACATCCTCGACGAGCAGCGGTACGAGGACTGGCTCGACCTCATCGCCGACGATGTGCACTACATCATGCCCGTGCAGGTCACTACCGCGCTCGGCGCCGGGTACTCGACGTCTCCGGGCATGGCGCATTGGGACGAGAACAAGTACTCCCTGAGCCGGCGGGTCGCCCGCTTCCTCACGGAACACGCCTGGACAGAGGATCCGCCCTCCCGGCTCCGTCACTTCGTCACGAACGTGCGCACCTTCGAGAGCGACGTCCCGGGCGAGGTCGTCGTCGATTCTGCGGTGCTTCTTTTCCGCAGTCGCGGCGACGTGCACGAGCCCGCGGTGATCTCGGCCGGCCGCGAAGACGTTCTGCGACGTGTCGGCGGCGGGTTGCAGCTCGCACGCCGAACCATCACGGTCGACGAGTCGGTCTTGCGCACACAGAATCTGGCGATCTTCCTATGAAACTCGAATGGGAAGGCGAAGAGGACGACCGCATCGCGGCCATCGCAGCAGCAGACGAACGTCAGCGGCTCGAAGACCAGCGGGTAGGGGCTCCGATCTCGATCGCCAATGAGTTCTCGGAGATCCGGGTATCTCGCGTGGAGACACGCAACGGCTCCCGGCTCCTGATCGAGTCGCCGCGATCCGGGCAGTGGGTCGCTCTCGATCCGCTCGAGCTCGAGGCGCTGACCTGGCAGACTACGGCGACGTTCTCCGCCATGATCGCCCAACCGTTCGCACCGATGTTCCCTGAGATAACGCCTGAAGAAGCAGGAGAGGAGTGACACATGCCTGTCGTGAAAGCGGATCTCGGGCTCTGTCAGGGCTACGCCAACTGCATCATGGCCGCGGGAGACTATTTCGATCTCGATGACGACGGCGTCGTGATCCTGCTCAGAACAGAGGTCGACGAGGCCGACCGGAAACGGGTCACCGAGGCGGCGAACAGCTGCCCGGTTTCCGCGCTCCGGGTGGAAGACGAATGACGACAGCGATTGTCGGTGCGTCGATCGCGGGGGTACGGGCCGCGCAGGCGCTTCGGGCAGAGGGGTATCGCGGAGACGTTGTGCTCATCGGCTCCGAGCCCGTGCTGCCCTACGACAAGCCGCCGCTGTCGAAGGGATACCTCGTCGGTGCAGGTGCAGCCGAGGTCACGCTCCTCACGGCGGCGGAGGCGCTCGAGCTTAACATCGACCTTCGTCTCGGTGTGCCGGCGGTAGGTCTGGACCGTGCGTTGTCGGAGCTCCGGCTGGCGAATGGACGGCGGGTCGGCTTCGATGACCTCGTGGTGGCGACCGGCGTCCGCGCGCGGCCGTCGCCGTGGGGTGAAGGCGAGGGAATCCATGTGCTGCGGACACTCGACGACGCAGACCGGCTGCGCGCCGAGCTAGTTCCCGATCGCAGGATCATCGTCATCGGAGCGGGCTTCATCGGCGCCGAGGTCGCCGCGACCGCTCTTGGGCTCGGAGTCGATGTCACCCTGGTCTCGGCGACACGCGACCTGATGTCACGCCGGCTCGGTGACGAGATTGGCGCCCTCTTCTCGCAGAAGCACTCCCGGCATGGCGTACATGCGGTTCTCGGACGGACGGTCGCGCAGATCGACGGTGCGAAGGGAGACTTCCGCGTGCTCCTGGATGACGGTTCCGAGCTCCACGGTGATGTCGTCGTCATCGGCATCGGGGCAGTGCCGAACGTCGAATGGCTCGAGGACTCAGGGCTCGAGATCGACGACGGTCTCGTCTGCGACGAATTCCTCACGGCACTCGGCGCCCCGGAAATCCATGCGATCGGCGATGTTGCGCGGTGGCGGCATCCGGTTCGCGGCGATCTCACCCGTCTTGAGCACTGGACGAATGCGGTCGACCAGGCGCGCTGTGTCGCGCACAACATCGCTCATCCCGACGACCGACGCTCATATCTGCCTGTCGAGTATGTCTGGAGTGACCAGTTCAACTGGAAGCTGCACATCGTCGGTCGCACGACGGCAGTCAACCCCGAGATGGTGACGGACCCTCGAACACCCGACCGGATCGCGTCTCTGTACTCTCAGAATGGTCTGTCATTCGACGGGGCAGTGGTACTGAATTGGCCCCGCGCTCTCGTCGAAGTCCGCCGGTCCATCGCAGCGGGATCGTCGCTTTCCGACGTTCGTGTACGACTGGGCCGGCTGCTCGAATCGGCGTCCGGATAGACCTGGACGGGATCGCCTTGCCCTTGATGGCGGCCCTGAGGGCCGGCAGGAACGATACAGTTTCTGTTGTGCAGAGAAATAGAGCAGCCGACGGAGTCGATGCGGCTCCGCAATACCGATCGAGTCGGTCGACAATGCCCTGAAACTCCTGCTCCTGCTCGGTGAGAAGAACGAACTTCGACTGACGGACGCCAGCAAGCACCTGGGTGTCGCGACCTCAACGGCGCATCGCATCCTCGCGATGCTTCAATGGCGAGGATTCGTGCGGCAAGACCCGCGAACGAAGACATACGGGCCAGGGCCGTCGTTGACCACGATCGCCTTCTCGGTGCTGAGAAAGATGGACATCCCGCAGATCGTGCAACCGATCCTCGAGGAACTCAGCCACCAAGCCGGCGAGACGGTTCACCTCGGCACGCTCGACGGCAACTCCACTCGCTTTCTCGCAGTCTCGGAACCGACGACGGCGGTGCGAGTCGCTTCACGGTTGGGCAAGGAGATGCCGGCCCATTGCACCTCCACGGGAAAGGTTCTCCTGGCGCAGCTCCCGCGAGAACAATTGGACCGTCTCTACCCCGACGAGCAACTCTCACAGGTGACTCCGCAGTCGATCCGTACCAAGACCGAGCTCCTCGCACAACTGGATCTTGTCGCGAAGCAGGGCTATGCAACGAACCGGGAGGAGAGCGAGGAGGGCGTGGCCTCGGTGGCCGTGGCCGTTCCCTCGGCGAGCGGGCTGCGGTTGGCGATCAACGCATCTGCCCCGGTGTTCCGCTTGCCTCCCCGCAAGGTGAAGACCCTCGTCGCACTCCTCGATGAGGCAGCCGTACGTCTGGCCGACCTGACCTCCTGAAGGCTCGTCGTCTCTTTCCCCTGCGACCTGGTGCAGGGGTCGTTCGGCGCGTTCTGAAGAGAGCTCGAGCCATGCTGGACTGTTGGCGCCGCGCAAGCTATTGTGTCTTCTAGTTAGGAACAAGTTCTGCTCAGCAGATAAATATGCGAAGAGGATGATCAATGCAGATCGTACTGGTGCACGGCGGATGGGTAGGCGGCTGGGTGTGGGACGGCGTCGCCGACGAATTGCGCAGAATGGGGCACGAGGTGATCGCGCCGACGCTGCGCGGTCTCGAAGACGGTGACGTGGACCGCTCCGGCGTCACGATGAGCATGATGGCGCGCGATCTGATCGATCAGGTAAGAGAGCTCACCCAGCTCGACATCGTGCTCGTCGGTCATAGCGGCGGAGGTCCGCTCATCCAACTCGTCGCTGAGGCGATGCCCGAGCGCATCGGCCGGGTCGTCTTCGTCGACGCCTGGGTGCTGCGCGACGGCGAGACCATTAACGACGTGCTCCCCGATCCGTTGGTCGCAGCGACGAAGGCGCTTGCGAGTCAGTCCGACGACAACACCATCGTCATGCCGCCTGAGCTCTGGGCCGCGTCTATGCAGGACATGTCCCCGTTCGAGCAGCAGCAGCTCGCCGCGCTCGAGCCGAGGCTCGTCCCAGCGCCGGCAGGCTGGTCCGATGAGCCGATCCGCCTCGACCGGTTCTGGGCGAGCAGCATCCCGTCAAGTTATGTGTTCCTCGCTCAGGACCAGGCCGTTCCCGCTGAGATCTACCAGGCCGCGGCCGGGCGGCTTGATAGTCCGCGCACGATCGAGATCGACGGAAGCCATTTGGTGATGCTCACGCATCCGGAGAGGCTCGCACGGGCCCTCGACGCCGTCATTGCCTAACAGGCCTGGGGAAGCTATGGATTCGATTTCACGCCCAGACGACGTCGCGCCGATCTCGTACACCGAACTGGCGCCGTCGGGTGCGCCTGCTCGGTGGATCGTCCTCGTGCACGGGGGTGGTGCCTCGAACGAGTACTATCTCGAGACGCCCGACGGCCGACAGGGCTGGGCGGCACGATTCGTATCGCATGGCTACGGTGTGCTGGTGGTGGACTGGCTGGGGTTGTCCTATGAGGCGGCCCAACACGTCGATGATCGTGCGGCGTCTGCGCGGCTGGACTATGAGAGCGTGTGCCGAGGGATGGGCGTGTTCCTCTCTGGTCTCGGCCGGAACGTCGTGCTGGTCGTGCACTCGATGGCAGGTCCGATTGGCTTCCGCCTCCTAGAGACGCATGGCGATCTCATCGACGGGCTCGTAGCCGTCGCTCCGGGCCCGCCTGGAAATATACAGGCGGTGCCCGAGATCGTGAGGGAGTCCGACCAGGAGGTCTCCATCCGTGGAGCGGCCATCGACTGGACCATCCCGAAGATGGGTTTCTGGGAACCCACAAGCGCCTTCGTGAACGACAAGGCCATCGGACCCAGCCGGCGGTTCCCCCGCGAGTGCATCGAGGTGTTCCGCCGCACCCTTCGGCCGATCCCGGCCCGGATGCTTTATCAGCGTCAGAACATCGGTGGGAGCCAAATGAGGATCGGGCCGACCGACGCGTTCACGAACAAGCCGATTCTCGTCTTCACGGGTGGAGCCGATACCGACCACCCCTCGCAGCTGGATCAGGACATCGTGGCCTGGCTCACCGATCAGGGCGCCGCCGTCACCTTCTGGTCGTCCGAACTGCCTCTTCTCGCTGGGAACGGCCACTCGCTGATGGTCGAAGACAATAGCGACGAGATCGCTGACGAGATCGCGCGGTGGATCACGGCGCTCTGACTCGCCACCGTATCGTCCCGGCCATTATTTCAGCCGACCCGACGTCCCCAACAGCGGAGGAGAACGCCAGTCGTTTCCTTCGTGTCACTCGAGGGAACGCTGTGCCAGCTCGTTGCCGACTACGACTTGGTCGATCGGGCCCTTGCTCGAACTCCTCATTTCATACGTCTGGCGATGGACTCAAGGGAGATGTTCGCCGACGGCCGCGTGCAACTCCAGGTCATCGGTGGACAGCTGAGGCGTCTGCCACGACGCATCGAGACGATCGGTTCGCAGCTCGAACGGAACGTTCGGGCTGAGCATAAGGATGTTCCGAGACCTCCAGGAACGCGGATGGATCGGTTCGTTGGTCGGGGAGCTGACGACCACCCTGGTTGGCGTGGCGCTTATCGTCGCTGCGGTGCTACTTTCGGTCTCGGGGGGTGGCCCCCAGCTCGCCCCGACGTCGCACTCCTACCGTTCCTAGGGGCGGGGTGGTCGGCCTCGCGGGCAGGCTCCTCGTGCTGAGGCCGCTGCGCACCTCCTTGATGCGCACCACGCTGATCGCCGGATCCTGGCAAACTATCCCGCGACGCGAATTCGCAGGGGGTGTCGGCGCGACTTTCGATCGACGTACAGTGCCGTCCGTTAACAAACGATCGGTTCGTGCGACCGAACTGTCGAACGCCTGTGCATCGCTGCGGCGAGTTCCTCATGGCGCAGTACCTGGGTTTCGCTTCCGGAAGAAGATTTCACGAACCCCAGCGACACGGTGTTGCGGTGACGTTCGACGAAAGAGAAGAAGGATGGCCCGGCGAATCCCAATCGCGCGAAGTCTCGCCTTCGAAATGACAGAAGCGCTCCTGTGCTCGCGCGTCGGTTACTTCGCACCTTCTAGGTGTGACGTTATCAATTAGGGTGATGACGACCGGTGACGGGTACCGGTACCTGCTGAACTCTGTCGTGTCCGGTGACGGCGACCGCGACGCCTCGTCTGTGTTGACGCGGTATTACGCGGAGGCCGGGACTCCTGGCTCGATGTAGCGCCGAGGGGGTCGCTACTGGTCGGTTCCGACGTTGTGTTCAACCCAGTCGCGCAGATGCTTCAACGGGGCGGCTGCGCTGTGTCCGAGGTCAGTAAGTTCGTACTCCACGCGAGCGGGAACCTCGGGGTAGACGGTGCGAGTGAGCAGGCCGTGGTCTTCCGGAAAGTGTCAAGGCGGGTGAGACAGATTCCGTCAGGCGGTCTGTATGAGGGCCTCCTGTGAGGGCTGGTTGATCCAGGCGGCCTCGGGCAGCTTGGGCGCCTGGGGTCGGCGGTGGCCGAAGCGCTCGGGACGGGCGGCGTAGGCCGCGTCCAGGGTGGCCTGGCGCTGGGCGCGGACCTGCCCGGCGGTGCCGAAGTGGACGCTGGCGGGGGTGTGCAGCCCGATCCCGCAGTGGCGGTGCTCGTGGTTGTAGTAGGCGAAGAACTGCTCGGCGAACGCGCCGGCGTCGGCCAGGGACCCGAAGCGCTCGGGGAAGACCGGGGCGTACTTCAGCGTCTTGAACGCCGCCTCGCTGTAAGGGTTGTCGTTCGACACGTGCGGGCGGGAGTGCGACCTGGCCACCCCGAGGTCGACGAGCAGCTGAGCGACCGGTTTGGAGGTCATCGAGGTCCCGCGGTCGGCGTGGATCGCCTCCGGCACGCCATGGATGCCCATGGCGTGCTCGAGCAGGTTCTTGGCGATCTCGGCGTCCTCGCGGGCCGCGATGGTCCAGCCCACGACGAACCTGGAGAAGATGTCGAGCACGACGTACAGGTCGTAGTACACGCCCCGCTCCGGCCCCTTGAGCTTTGTGATGTCCCAACTCCACACCTGCCCCGGCGCCGTCGCGACGAGCTCGGGCCGGGTCCGGGGCGGGTGGCTCGCCTGCCGGCGCCGTTCCCCGGCCATGTCGTGCTCGCGCAGGATCCGGTGCATCGTGGACATCGAGCACAGGTAGGTGCCCTCGTCCAGCAGCGTGGCCCAGACCTGGGCGACCGACTTGTCCGCGAACCGCTGGCTGGTCAACACGGCCAGCACGTGGGCCCGCTCGGCGGCGGACAGCTTGTTCGCCGGTGCCGGCCGCGGTGTCCGTGGACGTGGCGGTGGCGGGTTCTTGGCCCGGTAGTGACTGGCGCGGGAGCGACCCAGCAGCGCGCACGCAGCCGCGGTGCCGACGTGCTCGGCCAGCCCGTCGACGGCCGGGTTGATCACCGCGGCGACCGCGGCGGCTTGTCCGCGCTCTCGGAGAGCGTCTCCAAGAGCGCGTGTGCTTTTCCCATCAGGTCCAGCGCCGCCCTGGTCTTGGCCAGCTCGGCCTCGGCCTTCTCCGCCCGGGCCCGTAGCGCCTGCAGCTCCCGCTCGCGCCGGTCCCGCGGCTTGCTGCCCAGCCCGGACAGCGAGCCGGCGGCCGCGGCCTTGCGCCACTCGATGATGTGGGAGGTGTACAGGCCCTCCCGGCGCAGGATCTCCCCACGCCCAGAGCGGTCCGCGGCGTCGTACTCGGCCAGGATCGCCGCTTTGAACTCGGCGGTGAACGTCCGCCTCTTGGGCCGGTCAGCACGAGGAGCCATAGCCCCATCATCGGTGCCGACGTCAGCAACCGTCATCGTCATCTCAGTATTGGTCCGTTCTCGCCCCGTGCAGTGCGAAGGTCAGCAGTGCTGGTGTCTCACCCCATCCTGACGCACAGGGGGCGGCTGGACGATCTCACCGAGTGGGCGCATGGTTTCACCGGCCGGGCCCAGTCGTTCCCCGGCTACCGGGCCTGGAGTCCCGCGGGGTGGTGGTCTTTCGGGCCCGCGGCGTCGTGACCGCGACGGGGTGAGCCATCGTGCGATGGTCAGTGAGAACGACCAAGA
>NZ_JBFBOP010000012.1:0-66651 GCF_040686395.1 Microbacterium sp. NPDC080220 | reverse complement strand
GGACCCTCATTGCCGCGGGCACGGTCTGGTCGGGCACGTCGATGCCGACGCGCTCGGCGTAGATCTCGTTCAGCCGGCCGGTCAGCCGCTCGGCGCCTTCCCGGGTGGGCAAGCGGCTGCGCCGCACGCCTCGGGCGGGCCGGCGAGCCGGCCGCTGTCGTGGGTGCAGTTGTCGTGGCGGTGCCCGGCAGGTCCGGCTCGCTGCGCTCGGCCGGCCTCGCCTCGATTCCGAGCGCGGTCGACACCGCGGCTCCCCCGGTCAGCGGGGGTGATGGGTACGGGTGGCTGTCGCGATGCGCTCGAGTGCGGTTTCGACAGGAGTCCACGGACGCACGATCTCGTCGACGGTGTCCTGAGTGAGGCCGAGGCTCTCCATCTGCCAGGTGATGCAGAGCCGTCCGTCCTCGAGGTACATCGGTCGACCGTCGTCCCAGGTGGCGTAGCTGCCGATGACGCGGGTTGCGTCACGAGCTCGCATGCGCACATCGGTTTCGACGATCGCAGTGATGATGGCGCCGGGCGCGCACCATGAGATCTCGTGGCCGGCGAAGTCGGGATCTTCCTCGGTGGCGCCGATCGGCTCGACGGCGTAGAGGGTGCCTCGCGATGTCAGGGTGCCGGAGGGTGTGGTGATCTCGGTCTGGAACGCGAAGGCGCGAGCGAACTCCTGGCGCGTGCTGAAGTAAACGCGATCGGTGCGAGAGACGAGGCCGATTTGCGGCCGATCGCGGGGTGTGTATGAGATCGGGATGCGCGCGGCCGCGGCGTCATAGGGACTCAGGAGGCGTGAGCCGACCGTGAGGCCGGGGAACCCGCCATGCCAGAACGTGGGGCCCGTGTGCCCCTTGCTCACGGGGTCTGCTCTCTGCCGACTGCTTCTTCTGCTTCGATACCGGTGGCGAGGATGCGCAGCGCTCGAGCCTGCTGAGTGGGCGTCATTTTGAGCGGGGCGTCGACGATGTTGTGGATGCTCAGGCTGTACTCCCCGGCGCCGTCGAGCGTGATCGTGGCGACGGCGAGAAGCTCGTCCTCGTCGGGAAGGTTGAGCGGGAGCTGTCGGAGCATGCCTCTGCCGCCTGTCAGTCGCTCTGTTCGGTGGTCTTGCGGACGCTGGTGCGGGCACGCTTCCGGTAGGAGCGCAACGTCTTGCGGGGAGCCTCGTCGAGGAAAGCCTTGCCAGCGCCGCTGGCGAGCTTCGTGTTGCGCAGCTGGACTCGGTAGGGGTAGACGTCCTCGAGGAGCTCGCTACGGGCGACGATGGCTGCCCAGTAGCTCGGGAAGGTCACGCGCTCGACGAGCTCGCCGCCGGCGACGAGACGCTTGTCTGCGGCGCGGTCGCGGTCGGTGCGGGCCATGCGGACGGTGAGGACGGGCATTCCCTTGATCTTGATGATCGCGAGATCCCACTGCTCGAGGTAGCCCTTGTAGCCCCAGAGTGCGACGGCGTTCTCTGGATCGGTGGTGATCTTGGTCACGGCGCCGCGGGCGTAGACGAGATCCTTGCGCTCCTGGTCGAATGCGCCCTGTGGTGGGCGGACGAGCGAGATGACACGCTCGAGTCGACTGGCAGGAACTCCGTCGCGGATCCACCGGCGGATGGTGCCCTCCGAGACGCCGAAGGTGTCGGAGGCGGTGCCGGCGTTGACGTGGCCGAGCCGGTTGAAGCTGCCGAGGGCGGCGCCCATGATTTTGCTGAGCTTGTGGGCTCCCCAGGCTTGCTCGAGCGCATCGACGTCGGCGCTCTCGGGGGTGAACCACAAGGGTGCCGGCGTGTCGATCTCGTCTGGCATTACCTGACTCCTACTAGTGAATGTGACATTCACAGCCTAGAGGCGTGGGCGCGCTCCGTCAACCGAGCTGGTGCCGGCGCTGCGGCGAGCGCGAGGCGATCACTCGACTGCAGCGCCGCGGTAGGCGAGTACGTGGGCGACGAAGGTGGATCCGGTGTCGGCATAGAGCTTCTTGAGCGCTGGCGTCGAGACGGAGTCCTTCTCGGTGCGGGGCAGGCTGAGATCCTCGAAGAGGGCCTGCTGCAGCTGTTCGCGGCTGCGCAGGTTGATCTCGCGGCCGAGCTCGGCGAATGCGCTGTGAGCTGCCTCTTCCTGGGCGGTGTCGCCGGCGGTCTCGGTGAGGCGTCGCTGGATGAACGCGTCGGCGTCCTTCTTGCGGAACAGCGGCGAGCGCGCGGTCTTGGGTGCGACCGACTCGGGGAAGCCGGCCTTGCGCTGCTTGGTGCCGGTGGCGTAGACGCGCACCGTCTGCTGAGAGACGTTGAGCTTCTCGGCGATGTAGGCGTAGTCGACGAGCTCGGGCATGGAGGCTGCCATCGGCTGGTCCTTTCTCTGGTCGTCAGTCCGGTCACACCTGATAAAAGCGTGACATTCACTACATACAGCGTAGCGTGACGAGGCTGTGGTGCCGGGTCATTCGTGTCAGCGGAACTCGACGCCCTTGATGCCGTGGAACTGCCAACCGTCGACGTAGCGGTTGTCGTAGAGGCCGGTGAGGTAGTCGGTGGCGCCGGTGTCGCCGCCTTGCACCCAGGCGTCATAGAGCTGTTGCTGCTCGGAGGGCGACATATCGAGGTTGCTGAACCGTTCGGCGACGTACTTCTTGTCCGTGGGGTCTGCGGACGGGCCCTGCAGCGCGTTGATGCGGATGGTGCGCTGACGGGTGGGGATCTGGGATTGGATGCGCTTGGCGAGCTGACCGCGGCCGCGCTTGGTGGTGACGGACTGGCGGACGCGCTTGGTGAGCTCCTGGGTGATCGCGGCGCGGGGATTCTGCGCCCCGCGGATCCAGCGCTGCACGGTGCCCTGGGAGACTCCGAGCTTCGTGGCGGCGAGCTTCGTGGCGATCGGGAACCGGTCGCTCTGGCCGGGGAAGAGGAACTTGAGCATGGATTTGGTGTCGCGGGAGACCTCGGGGAGCTTGTGCCCGGTGAGTCCCTCGAACATCGCGGCGAGCTGCCGCGCTTGCGCTTCCTTGCTCAGTGCCATCAGATCAACTCATTCAGGTGTCGCTTGCCCTTGTAGGTGCCGTCGCCGTTGAGGAACTCGGCGTGATGCGAGAGCTGGTCGGAGCCCTCGTACTTGTACTGACCGAGGCCGCGGCCGAACCAGGACGGGTCGCCGGGCCAGGCCTCGAGCGGGTCGATGTGGTCGCTGGTGTAGACGACGGTGTCCTTCTCGATCGCGACGGGCCAGCGGCCGGTGCGCTCGGCGTTGGCGAGGACGCGGCGGATGATGTTGGCGCGGGACTTCGCGACGATCATGTCGTGGCGGTGCGGGGCCCACACGGCGAGGGTGTCGTGGTCGCCGCGGTAGTCGAGCATGCCGATCGCGGCCGCGTAGACGATCTTGAGGAGGTCACGAGCGGCCTGGTCGTCGACGTCGGTGGTGTCGAGGGTGGTGCGGGCGTCGCGGACCCGCTTGTACCAGGCCTCGAAGACCTTGGCTTTGCGGTCCCACAGCCAGGCTTCGTGGATCTCGAGCTCGAGGCCCATTTCGCTCGCGAGCTCGAGCGTGGGGGTGGTGACCCAGATCTGCGATCCGGTGAACCCGTCACGGACGATGCCTTGGGCGGCGAAGATGTCGGGCATCAGCCAGCTGCCGGGTTCCGGTGCGGTGATCAGCCAGTAGCCGGGCTTGTTCGTGGCCTTGGTGAATTGCAGCGGGCCGTCGTAGTGGGTGGGGGCTCCGACGCCGACCTCGGTGCTCGCGGCGGCGAGGTAGGAGCCTCCACGGTCGAAGCCGTGTACCCAGCGCTGCTCGAGCTCGTCGCCGAAGAGCTTGCGCTGCCAGTTGAAGTCACCCTCGGCCATCATCTGGTCCTTGACCGGGCCGGGGCGGTCCTGTGGGTAGTAGATCTCGTCGTGCTTGTCGCGGGGCAGCAGCGCGCGCATGAGCTTGGTGCCGGTGGTGCCGGCGCTGCTGCGGTAGGGGAACTTGAGCGCCGCGGTGAACTTCCCCAGGCGACGGGCGATGGTCGCGGGGTCTGGGTCGCCGTCGAGGATCGTGCTGATGAAGCGAAAGTCCTGGGCAGGGATGAGGGCGATGTGCGCGCCGATCCGGCGGTCATCCTCGCGCCAGATGTCGATGCTGCCGGCCATGGATCCGTCGCCGCTGAGCGAGAATCCGGTCTCGGTCGCCATGGTGATGAACGGGTGCCCCTTGGTGGCTTCGCGCAGCAGCTTGCCGTAGTCGGAGTCGGTGGACTCGGGCAGGGTGTCCAGCGGGAGTCCGAGAGCGAGAGCGGCTTCCATGGTGAGGAAGATCTGGCCGCGCTCGGTCTTGCGCGCCCCGTTGGTGCCCTGGTTGATGCGGGTGCCCAGGTTGAGGTCGGTGGCGAGCTGCGCGAGCTGGCCGGCGTGCTCGAGCTGACCGCGGATGGTGATCAGCTCGCCCGTGGACAGCCACAGCCCGTCCGTGTGGAGCACGCCGAGCGGTGCACGGAAGTCCTCGGCCGACGTCGCGACGGCGGGCTGTGCGGGCGCTGCCGGTCGGGGGGCAGGCGCGGCGGGTGATTCTGCGGATGCAGGCTGCTGGGGCTCGGTCACGGCGGGCTGTGCGGGCGCCTCGGGGGTGGTTGTGGCCTCGTCGACCTTGGGCGCCTCGAACAGCGACGGGATGTCGTTCTCGGGCGGCGTCTGGGGGCCTTCTCCCCCGTCCAGGCCGGTGTCGTCGTTCGGGGTGTCGGGGCCGCTGCCGGTGAGCGCGGACAGTGGGATGTCCCACACGCGGTGCTGCATCGACCGTCCGGTGCGGCGGACGACGCTGCGCTTGCCGGCGCCGTCCGCGATGAGCCAGCCGTGGGAGAGCATCGACGAGGAGAGCGAGGTCTTGGTGTCGCTGAACGCTTCATCGGCGCGCTGCGACATCTGACGGGCCACGGCGACGGCCGTCGTCGGGAACAGGTAGAGGCGGTCTTTGTTGATGACGCCGACGCGCTGCCCGTTGGGGCGCCACTGCGGGTTCATTCCGGTGGACTGGTCGGCCCACCCCAGCGAGCTCGCATCGTCGGGGACTGTGCCGTCCATGCCGGCTAGGTGAGCGTTGCCGTTGGCGATCGCCTCGCGCAGGTACTCCATGAGTTGCTCGGCGGGGTCGGATGCGGACGAGTCCTGCAGACTGATCGCCTCGGCGATGCCCGCTCGCGCCCACCCGTAGAAGTCGCGGGCCTCGTCGTCGCTGATGACGTCGAGGTCGCGGAGCATCATCAGCATGATCATGATGCCGCGGTCCAGGACCACGGCAGACTGCACGAGGCGGTCGTGGAGGCCCGCGTGCCCGTTCTGGCGGGGGATGGCCTCACGCCAGTAGGCCTGCGTGCACAGGCGGTGCTCGCTGTCCTCTTCGGCCTCGGTGAAGTCGTCGACGAGCTGCTGACGGCGCGCGGCCGTCCACTGCACGAGCGAAGCACCGATGAGCGCGCGAGCGTGGCGGGCGCGCTTGGACTCGAGGCGACCGAAGATCACGCCGCCGTTCTTGAGCGTGGCGGGATCCAGCGGGAGGTTGACAATGCGGGAGTCGGCGGAGCCCTGGGCGGAGAGTTCGCCGGACGTGATGATGCTGGCGAGGATCGGGCGGTCGGCCTCGGCGCCGCCGCGCTGCTTGCCGCGGATGCGACCGATGCCGTTGAACACGGTGCGGCCCAGGGTGCTGATGCGGCGGATCGCGTCGCTGGCGTTGCCGTCCGGGGCGAAGTCGTCGACGATCACCGGCACGTTGCTGATCGCGGAGAGGGTGCGCTGCAGGCCGATCGCGGTGGATCCGCCGGATGCGCCGGAGATCAGGCCCTTGGTGTTGTGGGTGAGGTTCGGGGCGAAGTACTGCACGGCCAGACGGCTGTGTGAGGTCTTGTAGGAAGCGAACCCGCCCACCAGGTGCAGCAAGATCGGGCCAGGCAGGACCGGGGCGGTCCAGGAGTGGCCGAGCAGCGGTGCGATCACACGGGCGGGCAGCTCGGATTCCCGCAGCGCCACGGTGCCGTCGAGCCACGCCTGGCGCAGCTGGTCGCGGTCGGTGGTCGGCTCGGGCATCGCGTAGATTTCGGAGGTCGTCGCGACGTCGACCTCGACGCCGAGCGCGCCGTTCTTGGCGATCGCGCCGGTCGCGTGCACGAAGTAGTCGCCGGTGTCGGTGGTGCGCCATCCGACCGTGGTGTGCACGATGCTGTTGTTCCGCGGCGGCTTGATCGCGTTCATCGCATCCCATGCCTGATCCGCGCCGCGGCGGCTGTTCGACTCGAGGAACCCAGGCCAGGGCATCGCCTTGGACCATGACCCGTCGCGGATCTGGTCTTCGGTGTACTTGAGCACCACCGACTCGGTCTGGAACTGGCCGGTCTCCTTGTCGCGGATCGGGTAGCCGCGATCGTTGCGGACCCACCGGGAGAACTTGATCACGTACAGGTGCGGGGGGCGAGCGATCTCGTTGTCCGTGCCGTCGTCTTCGATGGCGACTGTCTGGACCTCTGCCCAGCCGTGCATGACCCGATGGTACTGGTCGTCCTCGTCGCCGGGGGTGTGCTTGATGAGCACGGTCTGCCCCTCAACCACGCCGTAGTGGTTGCCTCGGATGAAGGGGCGCTTCTCGGGCTGGTCCTCGGGGTTGTCGTTGCCGAAGAACACTCCCCCGCCGCCGCTGCCGGTCTGCGTGAGGGGTGCGGAGGGGGTGATCTCGATAGTCTCTGCCGGCTGCTGCTCGTCGACGACGGGGCGGGTTGCGACCACGGAGGAGGCGACCGCTTGGGGCACGTCGAGACCTGCGACGATGTAGGTGTCGCGGGAGATCCGCGCGCCCTCCGCGACCGCGGCCGCGTACTCGGTCAGGGCGACGCGGCCCCGGTCGCTGAGTTGCTCCGCGGTCAGGTCCGGGTTGATCGCGTGGATCCGCTCGAGGCGGTTGAGGGACTCGCGCGCCCACGCCTCGGCGTGCTGCTCGGAGGTTGCCCGGTCCTGCTGGTTCTGCTCAAGCTGGGCAGTCGCTTCCTTGAGGCACACGGCGACGCCGGTGCGGCCGTGGACGAGCTTGTCTGCCTCGGCCGCGGCGACCATGGCGCGGGCGTCGTCGACGGAGATCTCGACGAGCGTAGCGACGGTGCCGCCGGCGTCCATGTGGTCGGTGAAGTCCGACTTGCGGTCGTCGAGGTTGGGCAGGTAGATCCGTGCCGGGATGCCCAGCTCCGCCAGCTGCGCGCCGACCGCCGCGGCCCGCTGTGCGCCGGCGGGATCGTTGTCGACGACCAGGTTGACGGTGGCGCCGCGGAACTGCTCGAGCAGCTCGGCGGGGAACGCCGTGGCACCGCCGGCGTTCGTCGTCGCGGCCAGGGCCTCGGCGATCGCGCTGTCGGCGTCCTTCTCCCCCTCGAGCAGCCACACGTCGCCGCCGGCGGCGACCGCTGCGCGGATCGCGGCGAGGTTGTACAGGAGGGGCGCAAAGCCTTCGGGCTTGCGCTTGACCCACCGGCCGTTGGCGCCACGGTAGCTCTGCGTGAACCTCTTGTGCCGCTGTCCGTCCAGGGTGGTCTCTTCGCGGTGCACGCGCTGCAGGACGACGCCGTTGTCGTCGACGTACTCGTAGACCTTGACCTGGCGCCATGTCGCGCCCGTCAGATCCGGAGTCTTGGGGGCGAGCTCATCTTGCGTCAGCCGCGGCGGCAGCGAGGGCCGCTTCGCCCGCGGGGTGCGCGAGCCGGTGCGGCGATCGGCGGGCAGCGGTGCGTCGAACAGGTCGCTGACGGTCAGGCCGAGCGCGCCGCACACGTCGCGGAGATCGAAGGCATCGCCGCAGCCGAAGCAGTGCAACATCACCTTGCCGCCGGTGCGGTCGTAGCGGATGCTCAGCGACGGCATCGCGTCGCCGTGCACTGGGCACAGCGCCATGTGCTGGCTTCCCTGCCGGCGGGGCTTCCACCCGCCCCGGTCCAGGGCCTCGAGAACACGATCGAGAGAGTTCGTAGCCGTCGACGTGCCGGTGTACTCAAGCGTCATCGCTGCAGCACACCCCCTCGGGTGCACGCTGCAGCGCCCAGCGTGTGCGACACGACGGCCACACCAACGCTAGACATCCGCAATATCGCGGCTATAATCATGAACATCCGATCATGGATTGACTGACTCAGCATCAGTAACTTGATCAGCCTCTGGCAGGAGGCTGTGACCCAAAAGCACTCAAGACCCCCGATGGTTGGCAGACCGGAGGGGGTTGAGTCTTTCTACGCGGACTTTGGCATGTCGAGCATGTCGAGCTCCTGTTCTGCCTCGCGCGTAGCGCGCTCGCGCGCCGCCTTTTCCAACTCGTCCTTGACGTAGTCCGGGATCTCAAGCCCGGCCTGCTGTGAGACAGCCAGCGCAAGCCAGCTGCTGAGGGGGATCCCAGACTCCGCAGCGAGGCGTTCGAGGATCGGGTCGTAGGCCTCCGGATATCGAACCGTCCTGACGGCGCGAGGGCCGTATGAACGACGTCCTGGCTTCGCTCTGGCTGGCATGCCCTGTTTCTAGCACGTAGCTGATTCAGAATCACGGATTGGTTCGGTGCGTCGCGCAGACGGCTCTGAGCTCTCATGCCAGGTATAGGCCCAGCCTCGGACGCTTCGCGGACATCGGTTCCCGAAAAAAGTTTGGCTTCGCTGTTGGTACACCTTTTACGCCTCGCGCGGGCGCGCATGTGTGAGGGCTGCCGCTGAAAAGGTGTACCAGGTGTACCAAACGCGATAAAAACACTGATCAGAAGGCAAAAATGCTTGGTACACCTTGCGAATCGGCAGGTGTACCAGAGGTAATGAAACCCCAGGTCAGCGCTAATTTCGTTGGTACACCTCAATTGTGTACCACTGCGCGCGAGTCGGGCTTTGCTGTTACAGCGACGTGCGAGCAATACTGCTGCGTCGACGAGGGTTGTGTGTCATCCGACGCTTCCTCGGAGTGGATTCCTCGGGTGGTGTGGCCCGTCTTCGCTCGCTGAGCTCGGCGTGTCGCGCTAGATCTCTCGATCGGCGGGGATCTTCCAGACGCGGGTGGGTTCTCCACCGATTCGCGCGGTCACGGTTCCGGTCTTGGTGCCGATCAGATGTAGCCGGCGCAGTGTCGTGGTGATCGCTTTGATGCTGAGGGTGGGGTCACCGTGCGCGGCCCGGATGAAGGGCAGCGCTTCGGTGGGGCGGATATACAGGTAGCGGTGGTCGGTGCGTCCGATCACCCACTCCTTGGTCTGGCTGGCGTTGTCGGTGAGCTCGCCGCCGTTGGCGAGCAGGTATCTGACGGCCTCGCGTAGGGCCCAGATGATTTGGTCGTCCTCGCCGAGCCATGACGTCGCGGGCTGGGCGGGAGCATCGAGGCCGAGGGTGCTCAGGATCGTGTCGCCGAGGTAGAACGCGGCGTCGAGGCGCCGGGGCTTGGCGAAGTCGGGATGTCGGGCGATGTTGATCCCATGAGGGTCGAGATCCAGGTGGGGCGCGTTCTGCTGCAGATAGCTCGCGATGATGCGTCGGCCGGCAGCGGCGGGTTCACTTCCCAGCGAGCGGAGCGGTTGAAGGCTGCGCGGACGCTGGGGAAGCTCGATGGTGATGGAGCGCTCGGCGCTGAGCGGCTGAATTGTCTGAGAGCTGGCGATGATCAGCGCGGAGGCCTTGCTGAGTGGGGTGGCGAATGAGACGAAGCTCTCGATCTCGATCTCGTCGAGCGCGCTGAGTGGTGCGCGGGGGCTGACGTGGGGGGCGCTGGTGAGGACCAGTGGCCTGCCGGGCACGACGGCACGTCGGACTCCTGCGAACGTGAGGGGGTCGATGTGTGGTCGTTCGATCTCGCCGGCGAGCTCGGCGAGTGCGTCGGCGAGCGCGTCTCGGGTTGTGGGGGTTCCCCCGATGATGAAGATCGGTGTCGGGAGGGGCTCGATGTAGGAGTACGCGATCGCGCGGACGAGCTTGTCGGCGTGGAGTGGGAACGCCTCACGCAGGGGCTCGATACCCGCAGCCCAGGCGCTTCGCGCGTGAGCTGCGGGTATCGAGTCTGCGAGTGTGCCCATGGTCAGCTGGCGTCGGTGTCGTCGGTGCGGATGGCGATGAGTTCGTGGCCTTCGGGGATCTGCGCTTCGAGCATCTCGCGCGCTTCCTGGTAGCTGCCGGCCTCGACGGTGATCCGCTCTGTGGCGGTGCTGCGGATGGTTCCGATGACGCGCATGGGCGGACCCTAGTGGTCGTCTCCGACATTCCCCGCTGTCATGCGCTGGCTTGCAGGTGCCGTTGCACGTACTCGTCGAGGGCGGCTCGGACGACGTCGGAGTCGGTCTTCATCCCCAGCTGCGCGCGCAGCTGGTCGACCTCGCGCTTGCGGGTCGGGGTGACGCGGGTGCGGATCGTCGGGGACGCGCCGGATCCCGCGGCCGTGCCGCCGACGCGGGGTCGTCCTCCGACGGCCCGTGCGACAGCCTGTGTGCTTCCGAGGGCCTCGAGGAGGAGCTGCTGCCCGATGGCTGCGGCGTCGGCGCCGTGGGCGCTATCCCCCGGCGTTGACGCGCCGGTGGGCTGCTCTTCGAGCGCGGCGAGGGTGGCGTAGCGCTCCTGGTCCTTCTTGCTGAGGGTCATTCGTTCTCCTCCTCCATCTGTCGGCGGTAGTAGGCGCCCAGCGGCATGACGTGGTAGACGACGAAGTTGCCGCCGGGCTTGAGTTCAATGAGCACTTCGATCAGCCGATCGGTCTGTGCGTGCTGTGGGCCGATGAAGACGCGACGCTGGTTGCGGGTGTCGCCGTCGTTGATCTTGACCTTGGTGCTCGTGTAGGTCGCGTTCTGCATTGCGTAGAGAGCGTCAGCGTGGGGGATGTCGTGCTTGTCAGCTGACTCCGGCCACTCGATTCCCATATAGGTATTGTGCCACAAAACACCTGTCTGGGGAACGTGCTGTGGAGAAGTCGATGCTCGCGGCCGCGCGGGGGCGTAGCTTCGCAGGATGGTCCACGACTGGCTGGCAGCCGGCACCCAGCCGCATTGCTGCGGTGTGGTGATGCGCGATCGCCCTGCCGCGTTGGCGTGCGTGGTGTGCGGCCGTGAGGAGGCGCTGCCACAGGTGGCCTCTCCCCCGGTCTTCGTCGGCGCGAGCATCCACGGAGGATGACCCTCTGCTACCTCGAGCTGGTGATGACTTCGATGATCCGGGGGGCGATCGCGGCCGGCGCCGGCGTGATGGGGTGTTCGGCGAGCTTGGTCGGGTCGGCTTCGCGCCAGATGATCCGCCGCTCGTTGCACCAGGTGCAGCTCGCCCCCCAGTGGTACGGGTCGGCGTCGTGCAGCCTGGTGCGCAGCGGCGCCGCATAGGGGCTCTGGATACCGGCACGCCAGCGGACGTGTGGGTGGAGGTCGGCCGCGGAGAGGTACAGGCGACGCCCGATGCCGAGACCCGCGTACAGCTCCCAGCGGTTGCCATCGTCGTGCGGGTTGTCCGGGTTGATCGACGGGATGTCGTAGGGCTTCGAGAACACGTCACCGAACCCGTCGAAGGGATCGACGGCGAATCGTCCACGCAGACCGCTCGCAGCGTGCTGCAGCACGGTCATCGGGTTCCCCTCTGGCGTCGTGGTGCGCAGCAGGTAGATGGTCGGGTCGTCCACCACGCGCCTCACCCGATCGACGTTCTCACGCGCGAGCTGTTCCGCGGCCGCGGCGGTGAGCAGCGGGTGGAGCAACTCGTCGTCACCGGCCTGCAGCACAGCCTCGGCCGCGGCCTCCTCGGCGAGGCCCGGAAGGTGCTCGAGCAGTCGCGGATGCCACTCGTTGGAATGCCGGGAGGTCCGCGCCCAGGCGTTCGCGATCTCGGTCAGCAGCATCGAACGCGCCCATCGCTGTGCTGCATCGTCGAGGCCGTCGCTCTCTTCGAGCTCACGGAGCTGGTCGCGTGCGCGTCTGCGGCCGAACCAGCCCGCGGCCGCGACTTCGGTCCGCGCGCGCCTGCGCCGCAGCACGCGCCGTAGGTACTCCCCTTCGGGGCTGTAGTACTCGTCGGACATTCAGCTGGCGAGGGTGGCGAGGGTGGCGACGATCGCGACGACCAGGCCGGCGGCGATCATGTAGGGGCCGAACGGGAGGTCCGTGCTCTCGTGTCCGTGCTTGCGTCGCACCGCCGCGATGATCGCGTGGGGGAACGCGAGGACGTAGGCGACCGCGATTGCGATGAACGGGAAGTACCAGGTGTGCCACCCGGTGAGCAGCCCCACGCTGAGAGCGAGTTTCACGTCACCGAAACCGACTTGCCCGAGCAGCCCGAACGCTGCCAGCAACACCGCGAGGCCGAGTGCGCCGCTGATTGCAGAGATCGCTGCACCGCCGGCGCCGGCAGTGATCGCGAGAGCGAGGACGGTGCCCGTCAGGAAGGCGGCGAGCGTGAGTGTGAGCGCGTCGGGCAGTCGACGCTCCTGCAGGTCCGTGCGCGCCAGGAGCGCCCCGTAGACGCTGTAGACGCTGATCATGACCCAACTGCCGACCGTGAGCCCGAGATCGGGGCTCAGGGGCGCTGTGATGGCCGCTGACAGAGCGAAGCCCCCCACAGCCGCGAGCGGGTACCGCAACGCCGGGAAACGTCCCGCGCGCGCGCTTTGGGGGGCCTCACGAGTTGTGGTCATGGGTCAGCTGGCGATCGCGTGGCGCTGTCGCAGCTGAGCGATGAGGGACTGCGTCTCGGTGTCGGGCTCGTAGTCCTCGTCGACGGCGGCAAGGTTCTGCTCGAGCTGCGTGATCAGTCGCTCGACGCCGGCGTGGTCGCCTGCCTGGTGCTCGGCGCGCAGACCGTCACGCCAGAAGACCTCGTTGATGGGGTCGACCATGCGTCCGATCGCGGAGGCGAGGCGTGCGTGTCGGACCTTCCCTGTGGACAGGCTGCGGGTGGCTACCTCATGGGCGACGTCGCCAATGGTCGCGATCATTTCGTTGCGCAGCCGGTCGGCGAACACGTAGCGCTTGTCGGGGACGCCGCTGATGGGCTGTCCCTTGACGAGCTCGAGCGCAGCGAGCAGCCGGTCGGTGGGGGTGTCAGAGATCTCGTCACCGATGAGACCGAGGAAGTCCTGCCAGTCGGAGCGGACGTCCTCGTGCAGCCGGTACTCCCCCGTCGTCACGAGCGGCACATAGAGCTCGCCGTCATCGTTCTGTCCGAGCCAGCGGCGAGTCTTGGAGGTCAGCCCGTTGCGGTCGTCGTTTGCCTTCTTGCCCGAGGCGATCTGGCCGGGCCAGAACACGGCGTGTACCTGCTCGGCGGTGGCGTTCGGGTTCACCGACAAGAACGCGACCAGCTCGGTCCCCTTGCGGATTGCCGATCGCCACTGCGCGGCGGTGTTCGGGTTCACCGGCGCCTCTCCACGCGCGCCGCGAACCTCGACGGGTCCGAGCAGCTGCAGGTACGGCCCACGGTGCAGCGGTGTGATCGCCGCGAGCGGCTCGTCGTGCTCGGCCGCGGCCTCCTCGTCGACCAGGTCGACCGTGACGGTCTCCGCCGGCTCCTCGTCGACGGCGGCGGGTGCTGCCTCGTCCGCCTCGGAGATCTCCGCCTCCTTCTCGGCGGCGACAGGCTCGGAGATCTCGACGTCGGGCTCGTCGACGAGCGGGAGCTGCTCGGCTTCGACCTCGTCGGCTTCGACTGCAGCGGCGGGGATCTCGTCGAGCTCGAGTTCGTCGTCGAGCGCGACGCCGGTAGCGGCGCCCTCTGTGGCGACGTCGAACAGCGCGAGGATCTCGTTGTACTCGCGCGTGCCGACAAGCTGCGGGGTGATCGGGATGGCGACGCCGGTGCCGGGGATCTCGAGCTGAGCTCGACGGTCCTCGGTGAGTGCCAGGTTCCAGCTGCCCGTCAGGTGGCCGGCGCTGACAGCTGCGATACCGACCCGCGGGATCCGGGTGACCAGCTCGCTGATGGCTTCACGGGTGGCTTCGTCCGGGTTGTCGCCGAGGATGATGATTTCCGGCGCCCAGGCCTCCGCATCCGCTCCGGTAGTACGTGCCTGCTCGAGCCCGTCGACGCCGAGCTCAGCGAGAGCAGCTTCGACCGCCGCGGCCTGTCCGTGCAGGTTGCGCAGCAGCGTGTCGGTGTCCTCGACGTGACGCACGCGGCCGCTGCCGAGCGCGAGCGGGAGGCGATCGCCGACGCCGACGAGGGTGACCTGGACGTCCTCAGACCAGGTGTTCGCGGCGAGCTCGATCGCGATGGCGGTAAGCACGCCCTGGCGCAGCTCTCCGGTGGCGCCGGTGACGTTGAGCGCACCGATCCGTTCCAGGTCGACGAAGATGTGCCCGTTGTTGTCGTCGTGGCCGAGCATGACCAGCGCCGGGTACGGCGCGGACGGGACCGTGTCGAGAGGCTCGAGGTCGGTCAGCGCGACCATCCAAGCGAGCTTGTCTTCGGGGTCGTACTGGGTGAACGGTGCCGGAAGGTCGGTCGGCTCGTCGAGGTAGACGGCGACCGAGCTCTCATCGAGGCGGAGGGCGTACAGCGCGGGGAGCCGGCTGCCGGTTTCCTGCGCCCACACGGCCAGGTGGCGCAGGGCTGTGTCGACCGCCTCGGCGCCCAGCGGGTTCTCCACGGCGCGCAGCTCGAGCTCCACGGAGGACACCGTCTCGTCGGGCATCGCGATCCGCTGGCGGGGCTTGCGGTCGCGGCGCTGCTTGAGACGCCGCCACCCGAGGAGGGTGAGGAGGCCGGCGGCGAGTGTGGCGCCGATGCCTCCGATGGTGGCGACCTGGAAGTAGTCCTCAATGCCGCTCGTGTCGTCCTCGTCGACGTCGACGGCCGCGGCCGGAGCTGCAGCCTCGTCGACGGGCGCCTCGTCGGCGGGCGCCTGGGTGGCATCCGTGGTGAACCCCAGACCGCTTGTGGCCTCGTCCTCGGCCGCGGCATCCGCACCCGACGCGCCAGCGCCTTCGTCGGCGCCGCCGCCAGCACCCGCGGCACCAGCACCCTCGTCTGCGTCGACGTCGACGGCGCCGGCAGCGCCCTCGTCCGTGTCGATCGAGCCAGTGCTGCCGGTGGTGCCCGCCGCGTCGTCGGTCGGAGCGATGGGGACGACGGTGGCCACGGGGATGTTGACCTGCTGGCCGGGGTAGATCCAGTTCGGATCGGTGATGGTGCCGCCGCCAGGCTGAACGATGTCTTTCGAGGCCTCGAAGATCTCGGGGTAGCGGGTACCGTCGCCGAGCTCCTCGGCCGCGATGTCCCACAGGGTGTCGCCGGAGACGATGGCACGCTGCTCGTAGGTGATCTCGGTGACCGTCTCCGCCTCGGCGCTTGCAGGCGCTGCCGCGACATCCGCTGCGGCTGGCACGACGGCGTCTGCCGGCAGGGTGAGCACCCATCCCTCCTGCAGCCATCCCGATGCGGTCAGCGCTCCCCCATCGGCCTGCTGCACACCGAGGTTGAGCGCGGAGATCTCTGCAGCGCGGCTGCGGTCGCCCAGCGTGCTCTCCGCGATCCGGGCGAGTGTGTCCGTACCCGTCACCACGTACTGCGGGCCTGCCTCGACGACAGGGGCCTCCTCAGTCGCAGCCTCGGTGGTCGCAACCGAGACGACAGAGGTGCTCATCGACACCGAAGGCTGTGTGGGTACCTCTGACGCAAACGCGGCCGCGGGCGAGAACAGTGCGATGACTGCGGCGAGCAGACCGCCCATGACCTTCTGCTGGACGCCGAGGCCAGGGATCCGCGGCCGCGGCACGCCGCGCAGCTGCGCGGGCAGCTCGGCGAGGAAGCCGACAGCGAAGGTCGCCCACGCGATCCACGCGACGATCGGCATGATCGTCCCGATCAGGAAGGATCCGGTGTAGTCGCGCATCGTGAACCCGGCCACGAGCTCGTCCCACGACGGCAGCGGGTTGCCGGCGAAGAACACGAGCCCGGCGGGGATACCGACCAGGAGCACGGCGAGCAGGATCAGCGACCCGAGGCCCTTTCCGATGCGGTTCATGATGCCTCCTTGGGGGTCAGGGGACGATGACCGTCTGCAGCTCGTTGACCTCGAGGTCGACTGCGCTGTTGGTGGTCAGGTTGATGGTGCCGCCGGGGCCGGCGAGAGAGGTCCACGTCACGGTCCAGTTCGTCGTGGCCGTGACCGTGAAGCGATCGCCGGGGTTCCGGCTCGAGGTCGACGTGTACTGGTAACCGCAGGTCGGCGACGTCGTCATGCCGTAGCCGACGTTGTACGGGGTGCCGGTGTTGCCGCAGGTCGTCGACGCGCCGTCGCCCATCTGCCAGCGAACGGACGTGGCCTGAGCGGTCGCCGTGATCGTCTGCCCACCCAGCGTCGCGGTCTCCGTATAGGGGCCCCAGGTCAGGGGCTCGGGGTTGTTGACCCAGAGCCAGATCGGCACCCCGACGTAGCCGCGACGGTGACCCCATTCCGGGTTGACCTCGGGAGCCATGCCGATGTCGATGCCGCGCAGGGCGAACGTGGAGATGAGCTGTTGAGCAGCGGCACCCGGAGTGAGCACCCGCAGCCCCGGCGGGACCGTCTCACCCCAGAAGTTGCTCTCCGTGCCCAGGCCCGGCGATCCACCGGGCGTCGGGTTGAACATGATGCAGCCGTAGTAGCCGGCCTCCTGCGAGTAGCCCGGCGGGCGGGCCGGCCATACGCCGTCCTTCATAAAGACGTAGCACTGCCGCGTGTTCGACCAGTACGAGTCGGATCCACCGCAGTCGATGATCGCGTAGAAGCGCTGGTAGGTGCCGCCCTCGAACACTCGAATCTGATCCTCGGTCCAGCCCAGCTGCAGAAGGCCAGACTGCGAGTTCTCGTAGTAGCAGGTCGGTGCGCCAGGGGTCCACCCGTTGCTGTCCGGGTTCGGCGCCGGATCCGAAGGTATCGAGATCGTGAGGTAGCAACGCGAAGACTCCGGGTCACACCAAACACCACCGGCAGCATTAGCAGGCGCAGCCGTGGCCATCAAGGTGCCTGCGATCAAGGCGATCGAGGCAAGGGCGGTGACTAGTCGTTTCAGCATGCGATCTCCCGAGCTACGGTCAGCAGCTCTCCCCCAGACTGATCAGGTTGTAAACCAGCCAGGTCTCGCTCTCGCTGTCGTAGACGACCTGGTAGTCGAAGGTGCTGCGAGCTTCGGGGCGCATGGCCTCCGACCCGTCGCTAGCCCAGACCTTGTACTCGCTCGCGTCCTGGCAGGCATTGATCGTGACAAGACCGTTCTCGATGCCTTCCCACTCCTGCCCGTAGGAAGCAACCGTTTCGTACTTGATCGCTCCCTCTGTGGTTGCGGGGCCTTCGACGTTCACCTGGTCGACGTTGAGAATCGGCCCCTCTGCGATGCCAGCTGCATCGTTGACAGCGACCTCGAGAGCTCGCCCGGTCGCCCACGCCTCAAGCGGCGCAGTATCGGTACCACCAGCTGCGTTGACCTCGCCCCGTGTGACGAAGTACTGGGTCAGCACGGTCTCCGCTGCGGTGATCGCCTCATCCTCGCTCGCCGGCGGCGGAACCTGTGCGTTGCTGGCGGTAGGCGTGGGGGTCGGGGTGTCTGTGGGGCTGGCGGTGGGGTTCTGGTTGCCGGTGCCCGTGCATGCGGTCAGCGTCAGTGCGGCGGCGATGATGCCGGCGATGGCGAGGCGCTTGATGCTCATGGTGGGGCTCCTATTGGGTGATCAGCTCTGCGGTGGCTGTGGCTTGGACGGGGAACGGCACGGGGAGGAAGGTTGCCGAGTAGTCGGTGTCGACGGTGACGGTGATGCGGTCGCCGCTGACGGCGACGCTTCCTCCGACGCCAGCGGCGGCGAGGTAGCCGTTGGCGGCGCTGACGGCTCGGTTGCTGTCGATCGCGGTGGTGCCGTCGATGATCGCTTGGCCGCTGACCGCGTTCGCTGCGGCTCGGGCGGCACTGGCTGCGGTGGTGTAGGCCTGCTGGTTGGCTTGCACCTTGCCGGCGCCGTCGACGACGAGTCCGACGATCGCGAGGAACGCGACGGTCATGATGACGAAGTAGATCGTCGCGACGCCCTTGTCGTCACGGAACTTGGCTTGGAGCCTCTGGATCATGGTTTTCATCGCCGCTCCCTGTAGGCGTCGACCGGAGAAGCAGCGGTGCCTGTGAGGTCGCGGGTGCCGGGGAGGCCGATCATGGCGGCGTCGCTGAGTGCGACGGTGCAGGAGACGGTCGCACTGACTCGGCCGGTGGTCCCGATCGGGGCGCTCAGGCCAGAGGCGTCGATGTTGACGGAGAGGGTGGTGCAGTTGACGCCGGACTGTTCCATCGAGATCCGCGCCATGTCTTCGGCGGCTTCCTGCGCCTCGGCTGTGGTGCGCGCGAGCGAGGCTTCGCGAGCTGCGGCTGACGCTGCGGACTCGACGGCATTGCCGGCCAGAGCGAGACGTCCGGAAGCTGCGAGCAGCACGAGCACGGCGGCGAGGGCCGGGGCGAGGATGGCGATCTCGAGGCCGGCGGAGCCGCGGTCGTCGCGGAGCTTGGCAATGAGGGTGCGGATGGTGCGCATCAGTTGACCCACCTTTCAGTGGGGCCGGTCACGGTGACGTCGATGTTGGTGGTCAGTCCGGGGACGAAGGAGGGGGCGTTGCCGGTGACGGTCACTGTCACGGTGTTGGCGCCGCGGTCGACCGCGACGGACGCGCCGCTGATCGGTGAGCCGGACTGGTTCAGGACAGCGAGGCCGGCGGTGGAGCCGTCTGTTCCGCTGGCGTTGTAGGCGCGGGCGGCGTTGTAGGCGCTGGTGGCGGCGGCGTGGGCGAGGTTGTTGGCGTGAAGGATGATGCCCAGGTGCAGGAAGACCGCGAGGACGAGCAGCAGTACCGGGGCGATGATCGTGTTCTGCAGCGTGGCCGCACCCCGATCACCGGCGAGCGCTTCTCTGAGGCGCTGCCGGTGACCGGGGTTGGTGGTGCGGACCATCTGCGGGTGGCTCTTTCAGCCGGTGGGGATCTGACCGGCGTAGGCGTTGATCGCGGTGACGATGATCGCCACGACGGCCACCGCGGCGAGCGCGATCCCGGCGGTCCAGATGACCTGCTCGAGGGTGATGGAGCCACGTTCGGGCTCTTCGGTGAAGCGAGCTGCCCGCCCGCGCATGCGGGACAGGAACTCTCGGCTCAGGGTCGACATAGGATCCTGGTTCCTTTCTCTCTCTGGGTGGGTGGTGCTTGGTCTACTAGGTATAGGCCCCGGTTTGGAGCCTTCGCGGACATCGGTGGATAAACAACCTTTCAGAAGAAAGCGTTGAGAACGAACGGTGTGCCGAGGAGGAGCATGAAGAGGACGCCGGTGAGGGTCATCGGGATGGTCATCTTGTTGGTTGCTTTGTTCGCCTCCGTCACTTCGTCATTCAGAAGTCGGTCCCGGAGGTTCTGCCCCCGTGCCCTGAGTGTCTCATATACCGATGCTCCTTGCTCCCCTGAGAGCCTGATCACCTTGGCGATTTCACCCAGGTCGGGGACGTTGATCTCGACGGAGAGCTGCTCGAGCGCGTCCCAGGGGGCGGTACCGGCGTAGCGGGCTTCGGTGAGGGTTTGGCGGATACGGACGAAGGCCCAGTTGCGTCCGACTTGGGCTGCGGACTCGAGGGCTTTGCCGGGAGGGGCGCCGCTGATGCGTTCGGATCCGACGAGCTCCATGTAGACGGCGACCGAGCGGGAGAACTCCTTGCGGGCGGCTTCGGCTTGGTCGCGGACGAGCAGGTTGGGCAGGTACCAGCCGCCGATGGCGAGGGGGATGCCGAACAGTGCGGGGATGTAGAACGCGGTCAGGCCGAGGACTTGGAAGATCAGTCCGATCGCGATGGGGGCGATGAGGCCGAGGCCGGCGGAGAGCACCTTCTGGTACAGGAACCGGTTGACGCTCATGCCGATCAGGCGCAGATCGCGGGTGGGGATCTTGAGCGAGGGGCTGTCGCCGACGCGACGGAGGACGGCTGAGCCTACCCGGTTCTCAAGGGTGGCGGCGTAGGCGGGGTCGGCGGCGACGGTGGTGGTGCCGATCCGATCGAGCGCTGCGGAGAGGCTGGGCTGGGTGGGCACCAGTGCGGCGATGACCAGCGCGAAGCCGAGCCCCAGGACGAGGCCAGGGAGGACGATTAGTGCGAGGTTCACTTCTCACCAGCTTTCTCGGAGGCAACGAGCAGACGGGGTGCCGGCACGCCGCGGCTGATGCGTCGCATCCACAGCAGTACGAGGGCGTAGCTGACGAGGTACGCGGCGAACAGGAGTTGACCGATCGGGGTGCCGTAGGGGGCGGAGTACTGCTGGGCGAGGACCAGAAGTACGAGCAGCGCGACGGTGAAGTAGACGACGAACCTGGCCTCGTTGCGCGGGGTGGCGCGGTCGGCTTCGATCTGTCGGCGCATCTTGACCCGCTCGAAGATGCTCTTGGCGAGATCCTCGAGCGAGGCGGCGAGACCGGAGCCGCGGAGCTCGGCCTTGCGGAGAAGATGCATCACGAGCACGTCCGCGGTCTCGTCGTTGAGATCGTCGGCAAACGCCTGCAGCGCCGCGGTGGTGGTCCACCGGGCGTTGATGCGCGCGACGAGCTGCGTGACCTGTGGGCGGATCGCTTCGGGGCAGCTGCTCAGCGATGCGGCGATGGTGCGTTCGAGGCCGGCACCGGAGACGGTGAGGCCGGCGAGGCTGCGGGTCCAGGACTCGAGGGCGTCGAGCTTGGCGATCGTGTTCTCCTCGGGGCCCTTCTGCAGCAGCCATGGCAGGCCGACAGCGGCGACGGGCACCGCGATCACGAGCAGCCACCATCCGGTGATCAGCGCGAACACCAGACCGACCGCGGCGCCGCCGACGAGCTGGATCTGCTGCGTGCGGGTGAAGTCGCGTGTCGCCTTCCCGCGAAGTGCGCTGCGCGTGGGCAGCCCACTGGTGCTGGGCTTATGGGCGGCGCCGAGGATGACCAGGATCGCGCCGGCCACCGCGACGATGATGCACAGAGCGAGGGTTGCGGTAGTCATCTCACACTCCCAGGTTCGCGGGATCGAAGCCGTAGAACTTGAGCTCCTCGAGGAGCCGCGGCGATGGCATGTCAGCGGTGATGAGGCTGCCGGTGGATCGGTCGAAGCGGAACACCTGAGAAGCCACAGGGCGGGAGTTGTTCTGCTCCTCGCCGGGCAGGATCTCGGCGATCTCGGTGACGACGCGGCGGGGCTTGCCGGTAGCGGGGTCGATGATCTTCGAGATCTGCACCACGATCTTGATGTTCTGCTCGATCATCCGGTAGGCGTACACGGGGGTCGTGTTGTTGCCGCGCGACAGCATCAGCGCCGACATGCGGTCGATCGAGTCGTCTGCGCTGGCGGCGTGCAGAGTGGACAGCGACCCGACACCGGACTGCATGGCCTGCATCATGGCGTAGATCTCAGGCCCGCGGACCTCACCAACGATGAAGCGCTGCGTGTCCAGTCGGAGGGTGTCGTAGACCAGGTCTTCGGGGGTGATCTCACCAGGCAGCCGCCCATCGGCGCCACGCTCCCCCTCCCCCGGCTTCGCCTCGAGCGAGACCACTCGAGGGTGGCGGTCGTTGATCTTGTGAAGGTAGAGCTCACGCTCCATCTCGATTGTGACGATCTTCTCCTCGGCCGGGATGCAGTCGGCGAGCGCGCGCAGCAGTGTGGTCTTGCCTGCGCCGGGGAAGCCGCTGGTGACGACGGAGACCCCGGCGATGACGGCCGCGCGGAGGAAGGCTGCCGCCTGGCGGGTGATGGTGCCGCGCTCCACGAGCTGGTCGAGGGTGACGTCGACGAGGCGGTGGATACGGATGACGATCGTGGGGCGGGTGGCGACGGGTTCGGCGATCGCTGCCAGGCGCGCTCCGCCGGGCAGGTCCATGTGCAGTCGCGGCCGGGCGCTCGTGAACGATCGTCCGCCCTCACCCGAGCGGGCGGCGAGCAGGTTGATCTCTCGCTCGAGCTCACGGTCATTCTCGGCGATCGGGTACTGGTACTTGACCACGCGGCCGTCCGCGTAGGAGATCCAGACGTCGTCGAACCCGTTGATGTGGATGTTCTCAACGTCGGGCTCGTCGACGAGCGGCTGCAGCCGACCCAGGCGGAACAGCTGGTCGAAGACGGCCTGCCGGATCGCGGTCTGCATCGGCGCCGGCCAGCGGCCCTCGCCGGGGCGTCGGGTCTGGTCGTCGACGCGAGCTCGGACCCGGTCAACGATGTGGTCCTGCGCTGTCTGCTCGCGCTGCTCGGCAGTGATGTCCATGGACTCGCTGAATACCGCGGCGAGCTCACGGGAGACCTCGTCGCGAATGGCGGCGATGTCGGCCCAGGGCAGATCGCTGCGCGCGTCGAGGGTGGTTTGCGGAGTGACCTCGGGTGCAGGCCGTTCGGGGGTGGAGGGCGGTGTCGGCACGATCGGAGCAGCAGGTGTCGTGGGGGCGGCTTCGGCCGGAGCGTTCCGCTGCGCCGCACGGGTCAGGTGCGCGGCGGCGTGTCCCAGGTTGCGCAGGCCCGTGTCGGCCGGTGCGGTCGTTGGTGCCTGCGGTGTTGCCGGTGCCGGCGCGGTGGCCGGTGCTGGCGCGGTGAAGAACGGGATGTTGCCCAGGTCTGCAGGGTCGGGCGTGGAGTCGCTCACTGCTGTCCCTCCCAGTCGGTGGTTGTGTATGTGCGGGTGTTGAGGACATCGCTGTAGCTGTGCAGCAGTGCGCCGATGGCCCGCGAGTAGGGGGTGCGCTGGGCACCGAGGGTGGGTGCGCCGACCGAGTAGATAGCGGCGCCCTTCGGATCCCAGGGGATGGTGCCCAGCAGGTTCATGCCGATCTGCTTGGTGACGGTCTTGAGAGGCCAGGTCTCCTGCGTGGTGGAGCGTTCGGTAACGAGGAGATCCACGTAGCTGGCGTGCCCGATCTCGTTGAGCGTGTTCAGCAGCCACTCGGGGACGGTGTTGCGGTTCTCGTCGAGGGATCGCCAGTGTGCGAGCACGGCTGCCACGGAGGGCAACGTGCGATCGGTGAACAGGGTGATGCTGTCCGCCTCGCGCAGTAGCGGGAGACGAGGGTCGTTGACGTGGAGGCGCCCGCCGTCGACGAGGATGTCGTAACCGGCGGACTCGTAGGGTCGCAGCGCGTCGAGCAGTGCCCGCCAGAAGTGGGGGCCCGCGCCGGCGGCGCCCTGCAGGCTCTTGAAGCCGGGGATGAGCACTGAGCGGGGGCTGAGCTCGACGGTCTGCTCCCAGAGCTTGTCAGGGGTCAGAGCGCCGTACTGGTCTGCGACGGCCGCTTCGGTCAGTCCGGTGCTGTGGTAGACCTGCCCGCGGATGAGTCCGGGGATGATGCTGCTGGTCTTGGTGGTGTCAGCCTCGACGAGGATCACGGGCTTGGACCAGTTGAGGGCCAGGGCGCCGGCGGCGGTGGTCACGCCGGGGGCGCCGGACGCGCTGGCAAGGAAGATGATCGCCATGCGGGGTCACTCCCCCGTCGAGTCGATGACCAGCGCGACACGGCCGGTGGCGGCACGAGCGGCGATGTCGGGTGCTTCACGGTTCGGCACGACCAGGTCGACAACCCACACCTGGGTCTCAGTGTCGTAGGTGGCGGTGAACACCGTGGCGTCGAAGCTCTTGGGGGTTTCGACGGGCGGGTCGCCCTGAGTGACGGGGGTCTCGACGACACGGACGTTGTCGCCTGCTGCGAGCTGGTAGCCGGGCATCTGCGCCTGGGTGAGCGTGACGCCCACGATCGAGGAGCCGGACGGCACCGCGAGGGTGTCGCCGGTGTTGGCCGACGTGATGAGGGTGCCAGCGGGCAGGTCGACCAGCGCGGTGGTTCCGACGAGGTCGGCGGCATCCGCGGCGGAGACGGCGTCGACCTGCTGCCCGCCGGCGAGCTGGATGGTCGTGAGGTCGTCTGTGGTGATCGTCTCCCCGCGTGAGACATCGACGCTGGTCGCCATGACGCTGACGGTGCGGGTGAGGTTCGTGGTGACCCACCACACGCCGATTCCGCCGAGGAGGACAAGCGCGATGCCGAGGGCGATGATCGCGGGGCGCCGGCGAGACTTCGTCGGCTGCAGGACTGCAGGAGTGAGTCCTTGCTTCTGCTCGCCCTGCTCGGTGGTGTCTTTCGTGCGCTTGCTCTTGCGGTCAGTGGTGGTGGTCATTGGAAGTCAGTCCTTCAACGTGGGCGGATGTGGCGTAGGTGTCTAAGCAGTTCGGTGAGTGTCTCATATACCGCTGTCGCGACAGCTGGTCTTCTGCTGTAGCTGGACACCGCACCGTCTATTCGAGAGGCGGAAGGAATGCCTCGTAGGCGGTGATGATGACGAAGTTCCGGGAGGGAGCATCGAGTTCAGCGGTGACGCGATCGAGGATCGCGCGGTACGACGGGGCAACGCGCACGGTGTGCTTGACGCGAGGCCCCGCATCAGTGACGGGGGCGGGACGCTTCTGCCGGTTGAACAGATCCGTCCAGTCCTCGTCAGTCTCTTCTCCGCCGGCGGTGGCCTGGCGGATCAGTTCAGGAAGACGCTTATAGGTGGCCGAGACGGCGTCCAGGAGGACCGTCTGGTGGCTCTTGCGCGTCTTGGCCATGTACGCCTGCAGTCGGTCGTTCAGCGGGACCGGAAGGTGGACAGGGACGCCCTTGGTCGCGGTCTCCCGCTCCTCCCCCTCTCCCCCGTCTTCGTCCTCCGCGCGGGTCGTGCGAGTCGGCTGCTTGCGCGGCGCCTGCTTCTTCGCAGGAGCGGCCGCAGGTTCGACCGCCGCTGCAGGGACGGGCTCGGTGGGCGGAGCCTGGTCGACGGTGGGCTCCACGGGTTCTGCGGGAGCCGGCGTCGGCACGGCGCGGCGGGTGAGTTTTCCGAGATCCTGGCGTGCCACGTCAGGCCTCCTTCATCTGGTTGGCCCACAGCGATGTGAGCTCCAACGCGACACTGGTGTAGTCGGAGATCGCTGCTTGGTTCTTGCGGGAATCGGTGTACTGCGTGACGACCTTGCCGTCGTAGGGAGCGTCCTCGATGCTCGCGGACAGGCGGATGTGACGCTGGAACCGCGGGAGTCCGATCTGTCCTTCGATGAACTCGACGGTGTCGAGCTGCTCTTCCCAGTCCTCGAGTCGCCGCCCGCCTCGGCGGGTGTCGATCTTGTTCAGCAGGAGTCGGTAGGGCACCCCAGTCGGGATGATGTGCTCGGCGAGCGTGTCCGCGACGGACTCGATGGCCATGGTGGCCGCTTCGAGCGGCAGGACGATGAAGTCGGCGACCTGCAGGACTGCGGTGAGAACGCCGGTGTTCTCATGGCTGCCAGGTGTGTCGACGAGGACGATGTCGTATCCGTCGAGGTCACGCAATCCCATGATGTTGTTGGGGTCGACGTCGGCGGCGAAGTCGAACGGAAGGTCATCCCCCGCGCGCTCGGCCCAGCGTGCTGCGGACTGCTGCGGGTCGACGTCGACCACGAGCACATTGTTAGCGCGGGACAGCGCGGCCGCGAGGTTCATGACGGTGGTGGTCTTGCCCACCCCGCCCTTCTGGTTGCAGACGCCGATGATTCTCACGATCGGCCTCCACGGCTGAGGGCGTTGGCAGCGGTCGCGCCAGTCGAGCGCGCGGTGTGCGGATGTGTGGCGCGGGTATGGGGCAACTGTGGCGGGTTCATGGGCGCCAGTATAGCGTCACATTCACGCCTATATGCAACAACAATCGCGCGTGTCTGGCGCGACACATGCGCTAGAGCATGTGGAGCTACGGCGCTAGAACTGTGCGATGAACGCGCTCTGTCGGTGCAAGAACAACGCAAGCAGAGCGCTTGACAGTGCGCATCATCTAAAACAAGACCCGCGCCATAGTGGCTACATACGGGCACAAGCAATGCGCAAGTAAGGGGCCGTACAGGCGACAGCCGGGCGCTCGTAATGCGCACGTTAGAGCGCAACAGCATGCGCGGGTAGGGCGATGTAATAGCGCGAATATTGCAGTTGATATTGCGGATGGCTGGCGCGGGTATGGCGCGGGGGTTGCTCAGCGTATCGCGCAAGTGATGCGGTGATCTGGCGGGGGAGTGGCGGAGGCTATCGCGGTGTTGCTGCGAGGGTACAGCGCAGAGCATGGCGGCGGGGTGGCGCGTGTGTAGCGCGGCGCTGGCGATGGTGGGGTGCGCGGTGTCGCGAGGGCTGGTCATGGAGTCGTGGTGGGGCATCCAAACGATGGATGCGGGCGTAGACGGGCCTGTGCGGCCTGCTGAGGCGATTTCGGCCATGAGGAGGGCTCCGAGTGAGGCGGAGGGGAAGACAGGGCCCCTGGGGGCCATCCAGAGGCCCTGTCTGTCTGGGGGGGCGGAGCGGGAGTGTTGCTCCGGCCTGTGGGGAGCGCTCGACTCGTCGACTGCGCTTGCCCCCTGGATGGCGGGTTGGCTCAGCTGCGGCGCGGGGCGTAGGAGACCTTGGCCTCCATGTCGCCGCTGACGGCCTGCATGAGCTTGGTGCGGATTCGGCACACTCGGCGGTTGAGCGTCTCCCGGCTGACGCCGAGCTCGACAGCTGCTTCCTCACGCGCCACACCGGGATCACCCTCCGCGAGCTCGATGCGAGCAAGCAGCTGGACCTCGTCGCGGCGGAGGGTGCCGGAGTCGATCGCCCAGGTGAGGATCGTCACCAGATCCCGGAAGACGTCATCGCTCTCGTCGGGGCCTGCGATCTTCTCGAGCAGCTCGTCTTCGACCGGCATTGCGTCGACGCTGTGCTCGCTGCCGAACCAGACTCCGAGGTTCTTGATCGTCTCGAGGCGGATGTTTCCGGAGACGGAGTGGACCCGCTCGAGCGGGTAGGTGTGAATGACCTCCCAGAGCACGCCGATCGTCGCGGTACGGGCGTCGGCGGGGGAGTGCTGCCACAGGCTGCGCATGCTGCTGCAGCTGCTCGGCAGCCGCAGCGCGAGCGGCATGAACGACTTGAGCAGGACGCGGCCGGCGATGGTATCGCCGGCGTGCTCGAGGGTGAGCAGCTCGAGCAGGAGCGCGTCGCGCTGTTCGGGAGCTTGCGGCTGCCGGATGAGGTTCACGGCCTCATCGCCAGTCAGCTCGCCGAGCGTTCCGAAGTGGTGAGTGGTGTGGGAGTGGAAGCTGTTCCACTCATCGAACAGCTGGTCGGCAAGAGGTGATGTCTTCGCCCAAGCAGTCATGAGAAATGGCCCTTCGTCGTGACGTCGGTTGACGAAGGGCCACGTTCCTCAGCACCCCTGGTTCAGATCCTGGAAAGTTCCGGCCGGGCAGGAGAGCGCCCGATCGGCGGATGCTGGCTTCGGTGGATCTGAGTTGCGATCCGATGCTGTAAATACCTGTTCAGGGGCGGTTTCCATGCCTCGCTGCATGGGCGCAATATCCACGCAAGATTTCTTCGATCCGCGATGTCCGCGAAGGGCCGAAAACCCGGCCTATACAGATATGCCCCCGTTGGTCGGGAGGCATCAGGACTCCGCGGAAGGGACAGAAACGTGAGCGAGAGCAGCACCGCAGACAGCGCCGACGACGCCATGTGGGAAGGATTCAAGCCCGACGCTGCACGCGCGATCCGTGCGCGCCAGGGGTTCGAGGAAGCAGTGGCGAGCACTCTCGACGCACCCTTCGACCCCTCCACGCATGGTCGCGTGGTGAAGGCGGTTGAGGAGCTTTCGGCAGCGGTGCCGGCAGCTCTGCGGGTGGCGCAGCTGCGAGTGGGAGGAGCTGCATAATGGCGCGTCGTGAGAAGACGTCGAAGCCGGCCAAGGAGACGAAGACCGTCCCGGCACAGGGGAGCAGCTGGACCCATGGTCGGCAGCTGGGCGGCAAGCTGCTGTCCGCGCTTCTGTTCGCCGCGATCGCGTGTGGGCCTATCGCGCTCTTCGCCGCGGCCGCACGTCCGGCGCCCGTCGTCGCCGCAGCGCCCGAGGCGCAGGCAGCGGGACTGAGCACGCAGCAGCAGGCTGCCGGCGGTTACGCGGAGGGCTTCGTCTCCTCGTGGCTGAGCGCGACGAAGGACGCACCGGGCGACCTGGCTACCTACGTCGACCTGGCGGCGCTGCGGCAGCTGTCGGTCACGGCCTGGGAGTACCGCGACCTGTCCGTGGTCTCCATCACGCCCGTCGACGGCTCGGACTTCGTCAACGTCGTCGTCGCGGCGAACATCAAGGAGCTGTCGGTGACGGACTCCGACGACACCAGCACGACGAGCTGGCCGCGCCGCTACTTCCAGGTGGCGATCGCGGTCAACGGGGACACGGTGAGGGCAGTCGGTCTCCCGGCCCAGATCTCCGCTCCCGTCCAGGGCGAGACAACGTCGCTGGTCTACAAGCAGACCATCGGATCCTCTGACCCGTCCGCGGAGACAGTGTCGGCGTTCCTCGGCGCGTACCTTGCCGGCTCGGGTGACCTGTCCCGATACAGCGCCCCGGACACATCTTTCGTGGCGATCTCGCCCGCCCCCTACGTGATGGTCAACGTCGAGGAGATGCGGTCAGACCTGACGCCTACGGAGTCCCCGAGCGATGGCGACACCCTCAAGGTGCTCGCGACCGTCTCACTGCTGAGCCCGCTGGACCAGCAAGTGACCTCGACGTACACGCTCACCCTCACCGCGCGTGCCTCCCGCTGGGAGGTCAGCGCCATTGATCTTGCACCGCAAGCGGTCTCCGACAAGGGATCGACAACCCCCACGCCGACACCGTCCGGTAACGGCAACTAAGGAAGGAACACCAACCATGTTCGATTGGATCAACGGGATCACCGCTGATGCGACGACTGCTTTCCGGGCGGTCGTGTTTCTCGCAGCAGCAGTGATCTTCTTCGTCGTCGCCGCCAAGGTGCGGTTCGCCATGGCGACGACCATCATCACCGGCATCGCGTGCGGCCTGGCCATGTTCCTCGCCGCCGGCGGTGGCGAGTGGGTCATGGGCCTCATCCAGACCGAGACCGTCGACGCCATCGGAGTCACGATCCATCAGATCGCAGCTCCGGCGGACGCCCTGGTGCTCAACGAGACCACCACCGCGGCCGGCGACACGGTCTACCGGCTGGTCGCGTAAAGGGGCGAACGTGGCCGATCGCGACGAAGAGAGAGAGGTTGCGCGCTTCTACACGCGCAGCCGCCGGTTCCCAAAGTTCATCGGCCGTCTCCACGACGGCACGAAGATCCCCGGGGGCCCCTACACGCTGACGCAGGGCGTCGTCCTGGCGATCGTCCTGGTCGTCGCCCTGCTGACGCAGAGCGTGTGGGGGACTGGCTCTCCGATCGTCGATATCCCCGTCGCTGCCTTCGTGTCCTGGGGAGCAGCGTGGGGAGCCGGAAGGATCCCGGCCACACGCCGGAACCTGCTGAGCATCATCACCAGCGGCCTGTCCGCGATGACCCGCCCCGCAGCCGGCCGCTACCGCGGAGTGACCATGCGGGTTCGCCCGCCCCACTTCGCAGGCGGCGGAACAACGATCGCCGAGCCGGTCGGAGCCACGCTCACCACCCCGGATAGCGAGACCACCGCACCCGCACCGGAAGCGCCCGTCGTGGCGCAGCCGGTCCTGCAGCCGCGCTCGACGCCGCTGCCGGCGCACGCACCCGCACACGCGGTCAGCGGCGTCGAGCGCCTGCTGCAGCAAGCCCGAGGAGGCAACTGACCATGAACAACACCGACATCCCGCTCGGCATCATCGGCCGAGGCCGCGGCTACGTCATCAAGACCCTCGTGGTCAAGGCGGAGACCGCGCGTGGGCCGATCTGTGCGGACCCCGCTACCACGAGCTACGCAGCCCTCCTCCCCATCCTCGGCGGCACGCCGATCACGGCACCCCTCAGCGGCGGTCGCGATCTGCTGCTGGCCACGCCGACCGACTGAGAAACGAGACGACGATGCAGATTCCGGCAACAGCGATGACGAGCAACCTGATGTGGACCCGCTCGGGCGTGGTCTGGGCTACGTGGCGGCTGCAGCCGCTCCCGTATGCCTACGCCACCACGGCGGCAAAGCAGCTCGTCAAGGCGCACCACCAGGCGCTCTTCCAGGCGCACCGGGGCGAGGGACTGCTGCTGGGGCTGTGCGCTGACCTGGATCCGGTGTCTGTCGTGGAGCGGATGCTGGACGGTGTTCGCATCGACGAGTGTCCGGACTGGGCGCGCGAGGTCGAGCTGACCCTGGACGCGCTCGAGCAGATCCCGCTTGGAACGCGCGCGTTCTGGTTCTCGGTCCCGCTCGCGGCCGGTTCGATGAAGGCTCGCGCGAGGTCGGCAGTGCGCGCCGCCGACACCAAGCTGCGCGACACGTTGGCTCTTCCCCGTCAGCTGCCTACCGACTCCGAGATCGCTGCGGCCGCGCGGATGGCCAAGGAGATCGAGGTTCGCATCCCGGCCGCGTTCCAGCCGACCCGTGCAACGCCGGCCGAGCAGATCTGGATCGCCCTTCACTCGCAGCAGCGCGGCCTCTCCGCAGATCTCGCCGCCCCTGTCCCGCCCGCCGAGGGTACCGAGGACGGATTCGGCGTCGACGAGCTCGCGCACTTCCAGATGCCCTCCGCGATGCCGAACCCATGGCTCGACGAAGGCGGACAGAGCGACCTTCCCAAGGGGCAGCAGTTCCTCCCGTTCAAGCGCCGCTACCTCAAGGTGCACAGCCCCTACGCGGACGAGACGTCGTCCTACCAGGTGGTGCAGGCCATGGTCGCCGCACCCAAGGCCGGCTGGGTTTCGCCCGGCGTCGAGTGGATCTCACACGTCGACCAGTTCCCCCTTGACGTCGACTGGGGGATCCGTTTCACCGTCACCGGCGCCGACGAGGTCAAGCGTCGCAACAAGAAGGCCGAAACCGCCCTCGAGGAGCAGTACAAGCACCAGGAGGGCACCGCGACGATCACCGGCGGCGGATCCGACCTCGGAGAGATCGCGGAGACGCTGGCCGCCTACCACGCCTCCCTCAACCGCTCCGATAAGGAGGTCGAGGTTCAGGCGACGGTGCTGTTCGCTGTGGGGGCAGATACCGCCGATCTCGCGAAGGCTAAGGGCCGGTTCGTGGCAGACGAGTACAAGCGCGCTGACTTCCTCCTCGAGGCTCCCCTGGGAGGTCAGGAGGAGCTTTGGTGGGCGATGATCCCCGGCACGCCCACCGGGCGCATCGTCCGTGAGCTCACCCAGATCACGACGGGCCGGGAGTTCGCGACCGGCGTTCCGCTTTCCAGCAACGAGCTCGGAGACGAGAAGGGCGCCCGCTTCGGCGAGAACATCAGCACCGCCCGGCACACCCCGATCCTCCGCGACGCGGACGGCAGTATCCAGGCCGACACCAGCGCCAGCTTCGGCGTGGTCGCCGAGCTCGGCGCCGGCAAGAGCGTGCTGCTCAAGGGAGACATGGGCGACACGGTCGACCGCAACGGCCGCGTCGTCGCGATCGACCGCACAGAGGCCAAGGAGTACGCGGTTTTCGCGCAGAGCCTCCGGCCGGACACCACGACGATCGTTGACCTGATGACCCCGGAGTACTCGCTGGACCCGCTGCGGGTGTTCGGCCCTCTCGTCGGCGCACGCATGGTGCAGTCGCTCTTCGCGGTGATGCTCGGCATCCGGGCCCGCGACTCCCGAGGCGTCGCCCTGTCCCGCCTCCTCGAGCCGGAGTACGTCGCCGCGCACGACATCACCAGCCTCGGTCGCCTGCGGGCGCACCTCAAGACGATCTCCTCGGCGGAGAGCGATGAGCTGTCGGGCCTGATCAACCTGGTCGCGTCGAAGGACATCGGCGAGGTTCTCTTCAATGACGGGCTGACCGCTGTCGACCTGAAATCGCGTGCCCTGGTCTTCCTCACCCATGGGCTGTCGCTGCCAGACAAGACCGAGCTCGAGCACGCGCACCTGTTCGAGGAGATGCCCCTGGAAAAGATCTACGGCCGCGCCATGTACGCGATGCTCATGGGGATCTCCCGCGAGGTCTGCTTCATGAACCCCGGCGAGCTCGCCGGCGCCTACTTCGACGAGTGCCACCACATCACCCAGTCACCGGAGGGAGAGCGCGACCTGCGCATCGGCATCCGCGACGGTCGCAAGCACCGCGCGTTCTTCGCCCTCGGCTCGCACGACCCCGCCGACTTCGGAGAAACCCAGACCCGAGGCCTGCTCAAGACCCGCTACGTGATGCGCCAGACCGACAAGGAGCTCGCTCGCCGCGCGATCGAGTGGCTGACCGGCGAGCCCGCGGACCCGGCGATGGTCCAGGTGGTCACCGAAGACCTGTCCCCGCTCGGGGCGGACGGAAAGGTCGCCCCGGAGCGGCGCGGCGAGGGACTGATCCGTGACCAGCGCGGTCGAATCGGGAAGTTCCGCAAGACGCTGCCCGAGCGCCCCGACCGCCGCGAAGCCGTGCTGTCGACCCCGTCTCTGGTGACACCATGATCACCTTCTACCGGCACACCTTCGAGACTCTGGGCGGCGCGTTCTGGCGGGTCCGTTTCTGGGCGCACGATCACCCGCGGTGGAGCAAGGTCATCGCCGTCGTCCTGATCGACCTGTTCCTGGTCCTGTTCGGCAACACGTACTGGGCCTTCGCCGCTGACGGCGGCGGCTCGTCCCCGTTCATGCTCGGCGGCGACATCACTGACAGCGACGGCGTCCCGCTGACCAACTACACGGTGCTTCCACTGGACCGCGGCGATGTGTTCACGATGGGGAAGTTCTTCATCTCCATGTGGATCGACCCGATCTGGACCGGGCATCTGGGTCTGGTGTCGTGGATGATCTGGTTCTGCAACTGGCTGCTCTCCTTCGAGTGGGTCGACATCGTCGCGGCACCGTTCGGCGCGCTGGCCGACCTCTTGCAGGACTTCCTCGGCGAGATCGCATGGATCCCGTTCGCGCTGACGATCGCCGGCGGTGTCGCGGGCCTGGCGATCATGCTCGGCCGGCACTCCACCGGGTGGGCGGAGTTGTTCATCTCTGCGTGCTGTGCGGTGCTGGCGACCGGTCTGCTCGCTAACCCGATCGCCTCGCTCACCGCCGCAGGCGGAGCATTCGACACCGCCCAGGAGTACGGCGGTCAGATCGCTGCCGTCGTCGTCACCGACGACATCAACAGCACGGAGCTCGACTCCGAGAACCTGCTGTCAGCTGCGGTCACGTCGCAGCTGGTCGACATCTTCGTGAAGATCCCTGCGCAGACGATCGCGTTCGGCCACGCCCTCGAGGGGCAGTGCGCCGCGACGTTCACCGACACGATGACCAACTCGGCGCCCATCCAGACCGGCGGCAACGAGGTCCGTGACGCGGTCGGCGGGTGCGACGAGGCGGCGAAGACGTTCAACCAGAATCCGAACTTCGGCCAGGTGCTCACGGCCGTCACGATGACCCCCGGAGCGCTCACCCTGTTCATCCTGCCGATGGCCTTCGGGGTGCTGTTCCTAGTCACGGTTCTCGGCTTCCTGATCTCCGCACTCAAGACCATGTGGAACGTCTACATCGGGATCCTCCCGGTCAACCGATACCCGCTGTGGAAGTCCCTCGCCGACACCTTCATGGGCCTGGTCGCCATCGTCTTCATGGCAGTCGTCATGGCGGCCGTCCTCAAGCTCACCGTCGCAGCGATCACCGGGCTCAGCAGCCTGGGAATCCCGCTCGTCGCGCAGATGACCTTTGCGACGCTGGTGATGATCGTGCTGCTGTTCCTCATCATCCGAGCGCGTCGCATTGCCAAGAAGACCGGCCGGTCGATCGCCGAGCAGCTCTCCAAGTACGGCATCGGCAAGGGCGCGCCGGCGCAGCGCGACGGGGTCAAGACCGTCGCGGCGATGAGCGCCGTATCCACCGTCGCGGCCGCGGCGCTGCGTCGCCCTGACAACAAGGTCGACGCGCGCTCCATCAACTTCGGCGCGGGGGCTGCGCAGGACATCGGCACAATGACCGCTACACGCCCGCCCGCGGCTCCCAAGCCGCCCTCGACGCCCTCTGGCGGCTCACCGAGCCGTCCCGCCCTCCCGTCGCCTCAGATGGGCTCTGGGGGCGGCGCTGGCGCGGGTGCTGCCGCCAAGGCCTCGAAGACCGCGGACCTGGTCTTCACGGCCGCGCGGATCGGCAAGGGTGCCGCAGCGGGCGGTGTGGCCGGCGCCGCCGGCGCCGCGGCGCTCGAGGTCGGTGGCCGAGTCGCGAGCAAGGGAGCGTCGAAGGCTGTCTCCGCGGCCGCGGCAGGCGCGAGCAAGCCGCGAGCTGCGGGCGACCCGAAGGTGGTCTCGATGGTCGTCGACCAGGGCCCGGCGCCCACGCGCACCCCGGACGGTCCTCGACGGATCGTCGTCGACTCCTCGGGCATGGGACACATCGAACGGCGCCCCTCGTCAGGTGTCGTCGACATCTCGTCCCTGCCGGCGCGCGCGCCTCGCTCTCCGCGCAGCGGTGAGATGCGCGCCCGGCTCGCGATCGCACAGAAGTAACCCCGCATGTCCGCATCGGGAGTACTCGAGCGCTCTGCCGACGTCGCCGGCGCCGTCAATGGGGGAGACGACGGGGACGGTGGTGGTTCGCGCAAGGTCGTCCTCTGGGTGATCGCGCTCGTGCTGGTGCCGGTGGTGCTCTTCGCCGGCTACACGATGTTCCTGATGATGGCGATCGCCGGCGCCTCCGGCGGTGGGTCGTCGCAGTGCACCGCGGGGTCGCTGACCACCGACAAGCTCGAGGTCCAGACCACAGGAGGATCGACCCGCACCCTCGGTGCGACGGAGCTCGGCCACGCGGCCACCATCCTCTCGGTCGCCCGCTCACTGGGCGTGTCCGCGCGGGGCCAGCAGATCGCGATCATGACCGCGCTGCAGGAGTCCGGCTTGAAGATGTACGCCAACTCCTCCGTGCCTGAGTCCCTCGATTACCCGCACGACGCGGTCGGCAGCGACCACGACTCCGTCAACTACTTCCAGCAGCGTGTGTCGGGCTGGGGCACCGTCGAGGAGCTCATGGACCCCCTCTACGCAGCCAAGGCGTTCTTCGGCGGCGAGGAGGGCCCCAACGGCGGATCGCCGCGTGGGCTGCTCGACATCCCCGGCTGGGAGGACATGGGGCTGGGGGAGGCCGCGCAGACCGTGCAGGTCTCCGCATACCCGACCGCTTACGACAAGTGGGAGCCCGCAGCACAGCAGATCATCACCGCGGTCGGCGGGTCGATCAGCTGCGACAGCAGCACTGTCGTCGGGCAGGCCGCTTTCCCCCTTGCGGCCGGCTACCAGATGACCTCCGGCTACGGGCCGCGCGACATCACCGTTCCGGGTGCGTCGAGTTGGCATGTCGGAATCGACCTGCAGCGCTGGCCAAACCCGTGCGGCGACCCTGTCTACGCGGTCCTGCCGGGCACGGTGACTCTCAGCAGCTCACTGTGGTTGTCGATCAAGCACCCCGATGGGTTCGTGGTGTCCTACCTGCATATGTACAAGAGCGAGCGGCTCGTCGACGTCGGAGACACCGTCACCGCCGGCCAGCAGATCGGTGTCGTCGGGAACGTGCCGCCCAGTGGGGGATGCCACCTGCACCTGGCCGTCAACAAGAACGGGACGACGAATCAGGCCGTCGCCGGGCTGCAGGAGGCGACTGCACTCGGTGCCCCCTCGCAGTACGCCGGCTACGTGAACCCCGAAGAGTTCCTCCGCCTGTATGGCATCGAGATCTGTCCCACAGACGGCACTTGCCGACGCCTCTGACCCCCCTGGAAAACCGAGTCAACTCGCGGCATGTAACCCTCCTGACGGCCTGGAAACCGGCCTGTAGGCTGGGGGCAGCCCCGGCCCGAAACGGGGCCGAAGCCTCTCCCACCCAGACGGTGACTCGTGCCCTCAACAGATGTCAACGCCGCTGGTGACACCGACCGACCCGCCGGGTCAGTGTCGGCCACCGGCTACCGCTCGATCGCATACTTCCTGCCGGTCGCGCTGCATGCACGGCTCAAGGCTGCGTGGTGGTCGACGAGGGATGAGCCGGAGGGTGCGCCCGCGCTGGCCGGTCTCGTCGAGGTCGCCATCGGCCGCGAGACCAACCGCCTCGAGCAGCTCTACAACGCCGGCTCCCCTTTCCCTCCTGCCCCCGACCGTGCCCAGGGTGTGAACCCAAGAGGAGCCGCGGGATACCGCCATCAGACCTACTACCTGCCGGTCGCGCTGCACGCGCGCCTCAAGGCTGCGTGGTGGTCGACGAGGGATGAGCCGGAGGGTGCGCCCGCGCTGGCCGGTCTCGTCGAGGTCGCCTTCATGCGGGAAGCCGACCGCCTTGAGCAGCTCTACAACGAGGGTGCCCCGTTCCCGCCGGCGCCGGCCAAGGCGCGAGGGATCAGCCGCGCTGCAGCACAACGACAGGGCGAATGGCTGCGAGGCGAGTGGGAGCGCCGGCGACAGGCGCAGACCCCGCCGACCGACTCCAACGACTGACCCGACTCCGCGCCACGGCGACGTGTTGCACCGGGTGTGCGGTGCAGTATGCCGCCGATGTGCGGCGCAGTATTGCGCCATAATGTCGGATCTCGCTTGACTTGTCGGATCTCGGATGGGCTGACCGGGACTTCTCTCATTCGCGGTGCAGTCCCGGCAGAGCGGTCTGTCTCACACGAGTTGTCACGAATCCGACCCTGCTGCTCCCGCCTCGAAGCAGCACTACGCGGCGCGCCGAGCATCGGACAACTGGAGTGAGAATCCGACAAGTGGAGTGAGACGACTCGACAGGTCCGTGAGAATCGGACAACTGGAGTGAGACACGACACATAACTGCGCGGGTGTGCCTGCTGGAAATATTTCCCAGGGGGAGGGGTTCAAGCTCGATTCGACAACCGTGCCTGCGGCAGAACGCCGATCGGGCTTGATCCTATCACCCGTGTCAAGCGCGGGTGTGGCGGAGGTATTGCGCTGGTCTGCGCCGCGATGTGGCGCAATAACCCTTTCCAGCCGCCGTGGCGATCTCCTCGAGCACACTCTTGCACAGGGGACATCACGAGTGCGTCAGACGCGGGGAGAATCCGCGATGTCCGCGAAGGAGCAGATCTCCGGCCTATACCTCGCAAGAGGGTCGTGAAGTACTCGGCCCACTCAGGAGGCTCGAATGGCAACGACAACTCGTGTGGCATCTCGTCCGCCGGCGCGCCCACCTGCACCGGCGACGGTGGCTCTGGGTGTTCTTCCTCGGCGTCAGCTGACCGGGATCATCCCGGCGCTGCTGTGCATCGCACTGGCGACCGCCGCCACCGGGTTGAACGCGGTGCGCCCGTTCACCGATCTGATCCCGCTGGTGTGGGTCGTGGCCGTGTTGCTCGCCGCCGGCGCGGTCGCATCCGGCGTGCGGACCTTCCAACGGGAAGGGCGGATGGACCCGGCGATCGAGGCGGTCCTTCCGATGCTCGGTGCGGCACAGCCAACCCGTGCTCTCGTCGTGCCGGTGAAGTGGACTCGTGGATGGGTGGGCCTCCCGGAGCGCATCAAGATCCGGTACGCCTCGCACGTCGATGACACCGACCCCCGCTTCGTCGACCAGATCCTCGCAGGCCTTGCACGCAGGCTTGGTGCCGAGTACCGGGTACGCAAGCACAACTCGAGGCGGTGCGTGCTCGTCGTCGAGCTCGCACCCGTGAGTGATCCGGTCTCCCGTGAGCAGCAGCGCGCGATCGAGGTCGTCAAGCTGGTCATCGACCCGACCGCGAGCGTCTCGGTGAAGAGTGCCGATGACGGCTCGGTCTCGAAGATCGACGTCAAGCACAACGTGGGACCGAAGATGGCGATCGCGGCGCGGCGCTCCCAGGTCGAGAAGGTGGTCTCCTCGATGCTCCCTGGCCGGTGGCGTGCGCACTGGGATCTCGAGGGCGACAAGATCACGTTCGAGGTCCGACCGACGATGCCCGACATGGTCCTGCACGAAGTGGAGCCCGCGGCCGCACTCACCCACGCCGCCTACAAGGCGTTCAAGATCCCGATCGGTCCTGACGAAGACGGTCAGATCCAGTCGTGGCATCCGGCGGTCTCCCCGCATTGCCTCGTCATCGGTGGAACCGGATCGGGAAAGACCAGCTTCCAGCACACGGTGCTCACCCATCTCGCGCACGCTCACTGGCGGGTGTGGGTACTCGATGGGAAGCGGATCGAGTTCGCCGGATTCCGGGACTGGCCCAACGTCGAGCTCGTCGGCGCGCGGGTGGAGCACCAGGTGCGGATGCTGCACGCTGCGCACGAGCTCATGGAGGAGCGGTACTCGCAGCTCGAGAACGGCACGGCCCGGCTCGAGGACTTCGACCCCCTCGCGTTGATCATCGACGAGTACGCGACGTTCAAGGCGCGCGTGCAGCGCTGGTACAAGACGGTGAAGCCGAAGGGTGCGCCGGCGCAGGCCCCCGTTCTCGATCTGCTCTCCGATCTCGCGCGACTGGCACGGTCGGCGAAGATCCACATCCTGCTCGGTCTGCAGCGCCCCGACGTCGAGTTCCTCGGCGGTGAGATGCGAGACAACTTCGGCGCCCGCGTCAGCTTCGGTCGTCTCTCCCCGCAGGGCGCCAACATGATGTGGGACAGCTTCGCGGTCGGTGTCGCGATCCCTCGCAACAAGCGTGGCCGCGGTGTCACTCTGAACGCCGAATCTCAGCCCGTCGAGATTCAGGCGTTCTACACCCCCGACCCCGCCAAGCTCGACTCCACCGACAAGGCGGACTGGGATCACCTGGCGGCGCTGCGTCCCGACGCTGCCGACTACGAGCGGATGATGGTGCGCGACCCGGAAGCGGAGCTCACCGACGACGGCGAGGGGGAGGAGCTCGAGCCCGACTACTTCCAGTGGTCCTCGGCCGAGATTGTCGCTTGGGATGCATCGGTACCGTCGACGACCAAGCACGACGCGCTTCGACCCTCCAATGTCACCCCACTGGACTCTCGTGAACGGGTCCGGTTCGTGCCCGAAGTCGACGACGATGCACCGGACGTCGACGCGGCCGCTGACGGCGACGGATACGGCGAATCCCTCGAGGGCCCCGCGGTGGAGCTCGAGGTCGGAGATCTCCTGCTCGTCGACGCGACTCTGGGGCTGTGGGGAGTGGTCGAAGGAGTGGAGCCCGACGTCGTCGACGACGAGTACCTCGCGATCGAATACCGCGACCTCGACAGCGGTGAGGACGGGCTGCTGACGCTCTTCGACAACTCGGTGATCAGCTACCGCCGACCCGAAGCAGCCTGATCGTCGTGGCCGTCATGATGCTGCGGGCCTACCGGCCCCGAGAGAAGGGATGAATCGCGTGTCGAACCAGAGCGTGTCGGAAGACGACTGGATCTCGCTGCTGCTGATCGCCGTGCTCGTCCTGGCCAGTGGCGCAGTGTCGCTGGGGATGTTCCTCGATCCGCTGCGCGCGTGGATGTTGAAGTACCACTTGCTCGAGCAGGGTGAAACCGTGGCGATCCCCGTCGTCGACGGCGTCGGCCTCGGCTGGGGACAGATCCTCGTCATCCTCGCGATCCTGATCGGTGCGATCGCGCTCATCGTGTGGCTCAAGCGCCGCGCGGCTGCCCGTGTCTGAGCTGCCCGCCATGCTCAGCAAACGAGACCCAGGAAGGAGGAGAGATCACCCATGACAACCACACTGACGAACGGCGACAAGACGATCACGCTGTTCACCAAGAAATCATGCGTACAGTGCGTCGCGACACACCGCGCGCTCGATGCTAAGGGAATCGAGTACGACGTCGTCGACCTCAGCGAAGACGCCGCAGCGCTCGAACAGGTCAAGTCGCTCGGCTACCTGCAGGCACCGGTCGTCATCACGGATGAGGATCACTGGTCGGGCTTCCGTCCCGACAAGATCGACGAGCTCGCGCAACGGCTCGCGTGATTGACGACAGAGGCCCCACCGGCAGCTCTTCGCCGGTGGGGCCTCTGCTCTGCTCATCGGAGCGGGACATCATCTGTGCGGCATGTGCGCCGCTGCCCACCGCTGCAGCAGCTGCTCCCGCAGAGGCCCGTTCCGCTCGAGCATCATCCGAACCCCTGCCGGCGCCGCGCCTGCCGGCGCACCGGCCTCGAGGGTGCGCAGCCCGAGATGCTCGCATGCCCAGTCGGCGAGCTCGTCGAGCTCCACAGTGACGGTGGCGGTGACGTCGACGCGCTGCTGCCATTGGACCTTGTAGGCGGGCATCGGACGCTCAATCTGGGTTGCTGAAGAAGTCGATCACGAGCGCGATGGTGATGGGGACGAGGATCACCGCCGCGGCGGTGACGATGATGCGATCGAGGATCGGCGCGGCGAGGATCCCGAGCCACCCAGAGAGGACCGCGGCTGCGATGTACAGCAGCGCGATTACGAGACGGCGGAGCCAACGAGTCGTGGGCTCCGGGATCGTGCGGGGGCGGGCGGCGATGGTCATGAGATCGCTCCGCTCTGGCCGGCACGGTGCTCGCGGATGTGCGTGTAAGGGACTGTGCCGCGGTGGCCGTAGGCGTCGACGATGGTGGCGCTCTTCGGGTTGGTGCGGGTTACGGTGCACCAGGCGCCGAAGTACTTGATCTGGTCGCCGACGCTGATGGTGTCCTTGCTGTGGTCGGTGGCCGCGCCGGTCGCGACCTGCTCGGCGCGGACCTCCTGCCAGTAGGTGAGCTGATCGTCGGTCGCGGCCAGCTCCCTCTCGAGCCGTTCGGCGTAGGCGCCGGTGGCTGCAGCCGTGACCTCGACATACCCGCCAGGAAGGGTGCGGCTTGACCCGTCGAGACGTCGACGGATGCCGGCGCGATCTGCGCGGAGCTTCTCGATCCGGTTCGCCACGGTGATCGGCGCATACCGTGCATCGGTCGCCGCGGCCGCGACGTCGGCACGCACCTGGGCGCGCCGTGCCGCCGCGTCGGCGTCGATGGAGCGGCGGATCGCCGCGTCCGCCTTGCCGATCGCTCGGCGGTGGCCGGCCTCCGAGTGGTGTCCGACCTTGATGGGCTCGCCACCTTCGGGGAGGCGTCGCAGCGCGCGGGCCGCGCGCTCTGCCTCTTCGGTGGCGTCCTGGTGTCGTCGATCTGCGCGCACCGCCAGGGCGGCAGCGCGATCGTTCCTGCGGTCGACCAGGTCAGCCTCGACGACGGCCGCGGCCCGGCGTTCATAGTCGATCGAGATCTCGACGACGAACCCGGCAGCGGTGAGCTGCTCGGCGGTGCGGTTGATGATCGCGATCTTCGGTTCGCGGTCGCGGGAGTGGGGGATGTACCAAGATCCGAGCGCCCGGCTCCACCGCCAGCCGTTGGCCTTGAGAGTATCGGCCGTGCCGTCGCCCCGGCTGGTCCCTTCGATGAGGGTGCCTTCCGCGGCCGCGTGGATGATCGTGAGCATCATGGCCGGCTCCCTTCCCGCGCGGCCGCGTCGTGCGTGAGAGGGTGGCGGAATCCGATCTCCCGTTCCCAGACCTCGGCGGCGCGATGCAGGCCCTCATACTCCTTCACGCCCAGGTGGTCCGGGGAGTCGACGAGCGGGCGGTGAGCGAACCGTCGCGCGATCGCGTCGCCGAGGCGTTCGACGAGGTCACGCGCAGGGGACTGATCCCATCCGGGGTGATGGCAGGAGACTTCGGCGAGCAGTAGACGGCTGCGCTCGATCTGCAACGCCTGCTCGTCATCGGCATGGGGGACGATCTCGGCGACCGGCTGCCATTCGTAGCGCGGTGCGGCGATGTGCTGCTTGATCGCGTAGCTGACGCTCGCGTAGTTCTCATCCCAGAGGCTCTGACCCATCCGGTCGGCGTTCTCGGCGAGCTCGCGCGGAGTGCTGCTGCGGTAGGCGGGTGTGGAAATGTAGGCGGCGGTGACCAACAGGTCGATGGTGTCGCGGTTCACGGGAAACGCGCGCATGATGACCCCCTCAGGTGGTGAATGTGACATTCACTACCCTAGAATCAGTCGGCGCTCATGTCAAGACGTCGTCGTCGTCGTCGTCGCTGTGGTGGTGGCGCCAAGCAGCCGCCACGCTGCGGACGGAGGTCGGGTAGTACCGGGTGCGAGTGGTCTGGCCGGATAGCGTTGGGATCGTGCCGAAGTCGTTGTCGATGAATGAGATCCGAGCCCGCGCTGCGCAGTTCACCCGTGACTGGCAGGACGAGCCCGGCGACGAGCGACAGCAAGCGCAGTCCTTCGTCCGGGATCTGCTCGGCGTGTACGGGATAACCCAGACCCGCGCGGCGTTCTACGAGAAGCGTGTCAAGCGCTCGTCGACCGGCTCGCGCGGATACATCGACGCGCTGATCCCTGGTCTCGCGCTGATCGAAATGAAGTCCGCCGGCAAGGATCTCGTCGCGGCTGAGCAGCAGGCGCTCGACTACATTGACGACCTTCCTGACCCGGAGGTTCCTCGGTGGGTAATCACGAGCGACTTCCGCCGGTTCCGTCTGCTCGATCTCCACGCTGAGAGCGAGGGTGTGCAGGAGTTCGCCCTGACCCAGATGCGGGATCGCGCTGACGTGCTCGCCTTCCTCGCCGGGTACGGTGAGCGCACCTTCGGATCGAAGGCGCAGGAGTCTGCGTCGATCAAAGCGGCAAAGCTGATGGCGTCCCTCTACGAGGCCCTCGAGGGGTCTGGGTACGACGATCACGAGGCGTCGGTGTTCCTGGTGCGCACCTTGTTCGCCCTCTACGCCGATGACGCCGGAGTGTGGGATCGCGATCTGTTCCTCGAGTTCCTCGAGACCCGCACCGCGACGGATGGTTCCGACCTCGGGCCTCAGCTGTCGTTGCTGTACCAGGTCATGGGACGTGAGCCGTCTCGTCGGCAGTCAAACCTCGACGAGCTAATCTCGCGATTCCCCTACGTCAACGGTGGAGTCTTCGAGGAATCGGTGTCGATCCCGTCGTTCGACGCAGGCATGCGTGACCGGCTGATCGCGGCTGCAATGTTCAACTGGTCGGCGATCTCGCCGGCCATCTTCGGCAGCCTCTTCCAGGCCGTCAAAGACAAGACCGCTCGGCGTGAGCTCGGCGAGCACTACACCACCGAGACCAACATCATGAAGGTCATCGGCCCGATGTTCCTCGATGAGCTGCGGCAGCGGTTCACGGACGGGTACCACGACACCGCCAAGCTCAAGAAGCTGCGTGCGGACATGGGGCTGATGCGATTCCTTGATCCGGCGTGCGGCTGTGGCAACTTCCTGGTGGTCGGCTACCGACAGATGCGAGCCCTCGATCTTGAGGTTCTGCTGCGGATCCAAGAGCTGTCCGGTGAGACGGCCCGCACAATGTTCTTCACCGAGGAGCACCTCGCCGTGCGGCTGTCGAGCTTCCACGGGATCGAGCTCGAGGAATGGCCCGCGCAGATCGCAGCGACGGCGCTGCACCTGGTGGAACACCAGGCAAACCAGGCGATGGAGCTGGCGCTTGGATCTGCACCAGATCCGCTGCCGCTGGACAAGATCAAGAGCATCGTCGTCGGCAACGCGCTGCGTGTCGACTGGGCAGCTGTCCTACAACCGACTGAGCACCTGTACATCATGGGCAATCCGCCCTTCCTCGGCCACGCCACCCGCTCGACCGAGCAAGCGCAGGAACTTCGCGACGTGTGGCGGAGGGACGACATCGGTCGGCTGGACTATGTCACCGGCTGGTACGCGAAGGCTCTCGAGCTGCTCGGCCGTCCCGGCTACCGAGGCGAGTTCGCGTTCGTCTCGACAAACTCGATCGCACAGGGAGAGCCGGTGCCAGCGCTCTTCGGCCCTGTGTTTGCCGCAGGGTGGCGCGTCAAGTTCGCGCACCGGACGTTCGCGTGGACCAGTGAAGCGCCCGGCGCTGCGGCAGTGCATTGCTCGGTGATCGGTTTTGACCGGCCGTCGAGGAAGAGAGCGCGGCTGTTCGACTACTCAGGAAACCTCAAGGGCGAGCCCGTCGAGATCCCCGTCGTGGATCAGCTCAACGGATACCTGGTCGACGGTCCCATTGTGCTAATCGATCAGCGGCGAAGCCCGCTGGCGTCGGCTCTCCCTCCGATGGTGTTCGGGAACATGGCTCGCGACGACGGCAATCTCCTGATCGAGCCGGCCGACTATGCGGAAGTGATGGCAGATCCGATCGCCGCGAAGTACGTCCGGCCGTTTGTCGGCGCCCGACAGCTCATCCACAACGAACCCCGGTGGTGCCTGTGGCTCGTGGATCTTGACCCCAGCGACATCGCCCGATCCCCGATACTCCGCGGGCGGCTGGATGCCGTGCGTCAGTTCCGCGCAGCGTCGAAGGCCGAGTCCACGCGACAGATGGCGGACACGCCGCACCTGTTCGGTCAAAGGTCGCAACCCGACACGCCCTATGTCTGTGTGCCGCGGCATGTGAGCGAGACACGCAAGTTCTTCCCGACCGCCCTGTTCACCCCTGATGTGATCTGCGGTGACGCGAACTTCAAGGCAGACGACCCAGACGGCCTCGCCTTCGCAGTGATCTCGTCGTCGGCATTCATCACCTGGCAGCGCACTATCGGCGGTCGCCTTGAGTCTCGTCTGCGCTTCTCGAGCACCCTGACGTGGAACACTTTCCCCTTGCCCGCCCTCACCGACACGCAGCGTGCCGCCATCATCGCCGGGGGGCAAGCCGTTCTGGATGCGAGAGCGCTACGCCCAGAACGCTCGCTCGCAGACCACTACAACCCCCTCGCGATGTCGCCCGAACTGCTCCGGGCGCATCGTGAGCTCGACACTGCTGTCGACAAGGCCCTGGGCCTGCGGGGGATAGCGACGGAGGCTGACCGACTGCGAGCGCTGTTCGCCAGCTATGCGAAGCTCACCACGGTCGACGAGCTCGCGATGCCGAAGAAACGTCCCCGCAAGGCGACAGCAGCGAGTGCGGCATCGTGAGCTGGCCGTACCCGACCGTCCGCGTCGATGGGACCGCGACGGTCGATGAGGAAGGGGAGAATCAGGTCTGCGCCTGTGGCAATGATTCGTGGACTCAGGACTGGCGGAGCGCCGATCGTCTTGGGCGTCTTGCCTTCGATGCTGCTGGTTCGGCCGACCCCGACGAGTTCGCGGTCTGCCCAGTGTGCGGCCGTGTGTATCCCAACGCTGCTCTGTTCCACGGCGCCGCGGCCGCGGTGGCTCGCTATGAGATCACTAGTGCCGAGTTCATTGCTGCGCTACAGCGGTATGACCACGACGCCTACGGATCCGGCGGGTCGCTGACGAGCTGAGTCACGCGGTCGTCGTCGGCACGGGGCTGTCGGTGCGCCGGCATAGTGTTCGCTGTTGTGGTGCAGCACTGGTCTCCGATGTCTCAGCTGCAGGCGTCGCCGGAGCCGGGGATCTGGTACGTGTTCGACCACAGCAAGAGGATCGCGATCATCCGCCATGTCGAGATCCGCGGCCGTAGGCTGCTGCGTTCCGTGACGTTCGATCGCGATCCCGAGCGGCGAGTGTTGATCGGCTACTTCCCCGACGATGCAATGAGGCTCGCTGTCGAGTGCACCTGGTCGGAGTATGTGAGGGCGACTGGTCCACCGGTGAGCAATCGTCGATGATCGCGTGCCACCGGGGCAAGAGAAAACGGCACCCGGCCGGAGCGTGGAAATTGTCACATTCACCAACGATCCAACTGAGGAGGAGCCATCGCCCCGAGGGGCGGAAGGGAACCTGCTCAACAGCCGGGTGCCGCGCCTTAGTGTACCGCGCGGGGCGGTCAGAGCGGGGTGGATTGGAGGAGCTCGTCAGCGACTCGGTCGAGCAGCTGAGGGGTGAGCTGCTCGTGGCGTCCTGCGCGCTTTATGGCGTCGATCGTCGCGAGGATCGTGGTGTGCGCGTCCGGTGCAGAGGGGATGGTCTTCTGTGCCTGTCGGATGCGTGCGCTGAGCTCAAGGATCGCGGTCTCGTCGCGTTCATTGTTCGCGTAGCCGGCGGCGAGCTCGAGCGACTTGTGTAGCAGGCGGGTCTCGGTGGTGGTGAGCGGTGCGGTCATCGTGTCCTCGTGTTCAGGAGATCTGCGGTCAGTCGGGCGAAGCGTGTGTCGACGTCGCGCTGGTCGGGGAGATCGACGTCGGCCGCGATGGGTCGGGCGTCGTAGAAGTGGTGCCGGATGACGCGGCCCCGGTGGTCGACCAGGCCCTCACCCTCGCCCTCGATCGGCTCGAGCAGAGCGACGATGGTGACGGCGAGCTCGCGTGCTGTCGCGCGCTCCCGGATGAGGGCATGATCTCCGAGGCGCAGTGCCGGCCACGCAGTGAGCTCGGGGTCGGTCATGAGGGTGTTCCTTCCTTGCTTCTGGGGGAGGAGCGGCGTAGCCGCCGAGCGGATTTGGGGAGGGGTTCGTTGCGAGGCAGCTTCGCGAGGCGCCAGTCATCGCGGACGGCGATCGCGGCGGCGAAACAGGTCATGAGCGTGGGGTGGTGGTGGTTGGCGCATCCGGCGCGGGTCTGACATCCGAGGTCGTAGCCCTCGGGGCTGCCGTGGATGATCTGTCGAGCGACCTCGTCGGAAAGCATGGCCTGGTCCTCAGTCGAAGCTGGCGTCGATCAGGAGGTCGAGCGCGTCGGCGAGCTCACGGAGCCTGTAGCTGCGTCGACCGGCGATGACGTGGCCGAACAGGTTGACGAAGTGCAGCTCGCGAGTGGTGGTGTCGGCGACGGCGACGGTATGGACGTCGTGAGCGTCGATGTACTGCCAGCTGATGATGTAGTTGCGGCCGGCGACGTGCGCTTGAGCCCAGCGGAAAAGCAGTGCACCGAGCGGACCATCTTCGGATGCGCGGGTCGAGTAGGGGTCGGCTGGCACGATCGCGTCGACGGAATGGAAGCCGACAGAGGAGCGGGAGATCTCGTAGCTGTCCAGCGGGATGTCGAGGAAGAGATCGTTGTAACGGGTGCCGGTGTCATCGGTGATGACGATGTTGTTCAGAGTGCTCATCGTTGTCAGTCCTCTCGGGTGGGGGGTCATGCCGCGCAGCTGGCGAGCTGCGCGCGGAGCGTGGAGTAGTCGGCCGGGTTGACCGTCAGCTGGTAGGCGGTGAGGACGTCGACGAAGCGCGCAGCGTAGGCGCATCCGTAGTCCGCGTTCGGGGGCATCCATTCGGAGGGGCCGCGATCGCTCTTCGACTGGTTGGTGCTGCCGTCCGTGGCCTGCAGATTGAGAGGATCGTTGGCGAAGCGCTCACGCTGGGCCTCGTCCCATTCGTCGGCGCCCTGACGCCACCCCCACGCGAGCGGCACGACATGGTCGATCTGCACGAGCTCACTCGTGCCCTGGCCGCGCTCGAAGGCGATCGTGAGCCCGGTGTAAGGGTCGTGAAGCGTTCCGGTGAGGACGACGCAGTCGTGTGTGCCGGGCTTGGTGGTGATGTTCTCGAGCGCGGCCGCGAGTGCGTCGTTGCGCTGGTCACAGCCGTTGCGGTCGATGTCGGCCCAGCGTTGCCCGAACGCGTCACGGTCGTAGCTGTCCTGGTCGGCTGCATCGGCCACGACGAGCTGCTCGAGCTCATCGAGGGCTGCGGCGGCGTCCGCGGAGATCTCTGCGGTAGGCACAGGCACAGGCGCGGGCGCGGTGTCGGTGAGGTCGCTGACGCCGGAGGGCTGGCTGGTGATCGCGATCGCGCCAGCGAGCAGGGCGACGACAACAGCGCCGGCGGCGGAGGCGAGGCGTGTGGTTCGGCGGTTCATGAGTGGTCCGTTCAGAGGAAGAGGGCGGCGCCGAGTACGACGGCCGCGGCGACCGCGGCGACGCTGAGGAGAAGGGTGACGAGGAACTTGAGGCTGCGCCGTACCGTGCGCTCTGCGCGGCGTGCAGTGTCGACGGTGACGAGGATGCCGACGAGGCCGCCGCTGCCCAGCAGAAGGGGAGCGAAGTCGCGGGCGGTAGACAGGGCGAGATCCATGGGTTCCTCCGGGGTATTCGTCTAGGGGTATAGGTCGCAGTTCGGGGTGTTCGCGGACAGAGATTCTCGGGGGCGGGCATAGGCGAGCCCGCCCCCCGAGGGCTGTTACGCGGCCGCGGCCTGGTCGTCGGCGCCGAGCATGGCGTCGGCGATCGCGTTGACGGCACGGAGGACGTTGCCGGCGACGCTGCGGATGAGGTCGACGTCACCGCCGGCCCATCCTGCGACGTACCCGATCGACCACGCGGACGTGTCGAGTCCGAGGAGGCCACCGGCGCAGTACGCGACCGACTCGGCTTCGGTCTCGATCACTCCGCGGTGCTCGCGGGTGCTGCCCTCGTCGAAGTGCAGAAGTGCGTGACTGATCTCGTGCAGGAGGGTCTTGACGCGCATGGCCGGTGCCATCTTGCTGTCGACCCGGATCTGTCGGGCCTGGCCATCGGTGTACCCGTTGAGCCCGTCCTGTGCGATGTCCTCGAGCGCGACATCCCAGCCCTGCGCGGTGATGAAGTCGGCGAGCTGGTCGAAGAGGCCTGCGACGTCGTCGCCCTCGAGGTAGATGGCCGGCTGCTCGGGGAGCGGCTCGCCATCGGTGTCGCGGACGTCGAACACGGAGAGCACCGGGTAGATCACTCGACTGCTGGTGGACTCTTCTCCGGTGGCCTCGTCGACCTCGACGATCCGCTTGGTGGAGTAGCCGAAGATCTTGATCGACTTCGCGCCCTTGACGACGTGACGGCCGAGGGTCTCCCACTGGCGGTAGCCGAGGCAGTGGGTGCCGCCCTGCGCGAGGATGAGCATCTGGTTGGAGAACGAGCGCCGGCGGACGATGCGCGCGAAGCGCAGCCAGGCCTTCCAGTTCTCGCTCTCGGCCAGCGTGGCGACCTGTGCGGTGAGCTGCTCGTGGAGCGCCTCGGCCTGTGCGCGGCGCTCTTCCGGGGTGCGGCGGGTGGTGCCGCTGCGGCGGGTCTTGGTGGTCATGGTGTCCTCCCTCAGAGTGGACGAGTAGTGAATGTGACATTCACTAGTATGAGGCATTCGATATGCCCCGTCAACTCCGATTTGCACCCGCCTGCAGCGGGGGTCTCAGCCCGGAAGGATGTCGGTGGCGGCTTTGGGGTACGCGGTGCGCGGCAGCCCGATCGGCAGCCGGCGACGCTGGGAGCTGCTGCCAAGAGGGAAGGCGTATCGGAAGTTCCCCGGATGCCTGATCTTCGTGACATCGAGCGCGGCGAGCGCCTCGCGCAGCCAGGCTCGCGGGTCTTGCCCTGCGCGGCGGATGGGGGCGCCGAGCGAGACCAGGTGTCGCTCGGCGGCGTCGGCGCCTCGCTCCTGTCCTCTTACCTTGGACAGAGATCTCTCGGAGAGCACGAGGCCGCGGCGGGGGAGGTAGTTCAGGGTGCGTGCGGTGCTGCGGCCGAGGGCGATCGCGTTGACGCTTTGGTATATCCCGCCGATGTGGCCGGGCGAGGTCTGTTCGATGCGCTCGATTGTGGTGCCGTTGTCGAGGGTCTCGGTGATCTGTCGGCGCCGTGGCAAGGGGTCGGCGAAAGAGACGACGCCGCGGATGCCCCGGTCGTAGGCGTGGCGGAAAGCGCGTGCGAGGAACCAGGATTCGGCGTTCGCGGGTGTGTCGGTGAGTACGAATCGGCCGAGCTCGATGCTCTGTTCGTAGGGCTCGAGCGTGCCGAAGACGGAGCTGAGGACTCCTCTGCTCATCGGGGTGGAGAAGGTGGCGACGCCGACCAGTGCCATCTCGTCGACCATGGCGCCGTTGATGGGGAAGCGGTCGTCGCGGGTGAGCAGCCCGATCGAGAAGCGTGCTGCGGGGAAGGATGCTGCGTAGTGCTCGTCGATGACGAATGCTCGCGCGGCGGCTTCCGTGATCGGGGCCACCTGGTATAGACGGGGGTCGAACCCGCCTTCGGAGATGTGGCGCCACGAATGGGCGCCGCGAGACCAACGCTGGCAGTAGTCGCTCGCGGGGGAGGAGGGCGGCTCGGCCGGCATGAGTACCGGCCGAGCGTTCAGGGTGGGCATGAGGTCAGATCTGCGCAGCGATCGCGCGGAGCTGCTCGTCGACGTCGGGGGCGACGTCGATCCACTCACCGGTCCTGGGGTGCAGCCCGACGATGAGCGCGGTGCTGAACAGCAGTGCGCTGCGGCCGTGCTCGGTCAGGTAGAGCGAGGCGAGCAGGTTCGGCTCTGTGACCTTGAGACCGGCTTCCTCGTCGACGAGCAGTGCGTGGCCGTTGGTCAGGCGGAGCTCTGCGACCCAGCCGCCGATCTCGCGCTGGTAGTCGGGCAGCTCGTCGATGCGGATGGTGTCGATCTCGCCAGCGGGGGTGATCTTGATGGCCGTTGTCATGGAGTCCTCCTCAGATCAGAACGGTAGTGAATGTGACATTCACTGATGGTACGCGGGCGACGTACCCTCGTCAACCGCCGTGGACTAGAGGAGTGCTGAGTCGACGCGGCAGCACTTCTGCTGCGCATAGGGGCGTTCACTCAGCGGCATCCAACCCGGTTCCCTTCGCCGAATGAGCCGGGGATGCCCGGCTTCCCCCTCCGTGGTCATGTGGGGGCCGGCGTTGGTCCAGCAGTTCTGCGCGCGCGTCTCGCACCACAGCGCGAGCCGCGCTTCGCGGGGGAGGCAGGCACGATGTGTCCACCAGGCGCGCTTCTCGCCGTAGGGTCCGAACTGGTGGCCCTCGCTGTGCGCGATCGCGTCGTGGACGGCGCGGAAGACGTCGTTGGCGAGCATCGGCGCCCGCTCGCCCGTGGGCAGGGTGACCGTAACGCTGCGAGCCATCGGATGATCCGGCGGAAGGGCCCCCTCGCTGTGCTGCGAGACCTCGGTGCGGAAGTAGAACAGGTGCTTGTTCTCGCGGAGATCGGCCAGCATCGCGGCAGAGTCGGCGTAGGGTTGCTCGGTCTCGCCGTGCCAGGGCTCGAAGGTGTAGCCGGCTTCTGTGAGCATGTCCCACTGAGCGCCGATGTGCTGCCGCAGTGATCGGTAGGAGCGGGCGACCTGCGGGTGCGCGGGCTCGTGCGGTGCGGCCGCGTATGCCCTCGCTGCAGCGATGTCGTCGAGCTCGGTCAGTCGGGGGATCGGCGTGCGCTGTGGGAAACCGTGCGCATCGGCGTACCGCTCTCTGAGCGACTGGATCTCCTTGATCGGCTGGTGGTGACGGTAGCTGTCGTTGCCGGGCACGAAGGCAACGTGCGCTCGAGCGAAGGTGGGTTCTGTTCCGAGACGGGCGGCGATCGCGTTCACGGCGGATGCCGGCAGCGGATACTCGGCGGGTTCCGCGATCTCGAGCTTGCCGTCATAGAGCCTGCCTCCCGGTGCGCCGGCGGCGCGGAGAATGTCGAGGGTCTCCTGGACCTGCTGCTGCGAGCCGGTGCCGGCGGCGAAGCTGTAGACCCGGTCGGGGCCGTCAGCGTCGAAGTACCCGGCCATGATGCTGTCCTGCTCATACCGCCCCGCCAGCTCGCCGGCCCAGTCGGTGACCTGCTCGAAGCTGTCCGCGTGGACGATGTAGGCGCCTGCAGGCTCCGACGTGCCCTCCCAGAGCCCGTCCGCGTGCTGCAGCTCGGAGATCTCGATCCCGTGACGTTCCGCGGCCGCGCGCAGGGTGTCTTCGTACTCGATCCACTCGTCGGTGTCCCAATAGCTGGGGCGCGAGCTCATCCGCATCAGCTCGCCCGAGACCGGCCGGAACGGGGTCGCGCCGATGAAGGCCTCAAGCTGCTTCTCGGCGTTCCGCTCGCGCTTCTCGGCGCGGCGACGCCGCTGCCCTTCGGCCGTCGACGACGGGCACCGCCGCCCTCCGTGGTCGATGTCGTCGCACATGGCCTCTCCCGTTCGTCTGCTGGGTATAGGCCGGGGTTGGGGGTGTTCGCGGACAGAAATCGGGGCCCCGCCGGTCGGCAGGGCCCCGATGAGGGCGGCATGGTCAAACGTCAGCCGTTGAGCTCCTCCCACACCTGGTAGGCGCGGTGAAACTCCGGGCTGTCATCGTCGCCGTCACGCACGAGCTGGTCGAGGTACTCGTCGAGCTCAGCCTGGGAGAGCTGGCGGGGATCCTTCATCCTTCGGCTCCCGCCTCGGCAGGCGGGCAACTGCACCGTGCACGCGGCCGCGAACCGTTCCAGTTCCCGACGTAGAACAGCGCGCACGGCCATTCGTGCTCGCCGCGGCGCCGCAGCCTGGGGACGGTCACCGTGAGCTCGCTGCCCAGGCTCAGCGCGTCCATGATGTCGTCCGCGATGTAGCCGGCCTCCTCGTCCGCCTCGTCCGTGTGCTGCTGGATCGTGCGCACGATCGTTGCGCGCACGTCCAGCGTGACGGTCGGCGATGCCTCGTTCATCGGGTGTCCTCGTCGGGGTCCACACGCTGGATCGCCTCGTGCAGGCGGGCCAGTCGGTCCTCTCGCACGATGATGACGAAGACCACCGCAATGCCGGCAAGAGGCAGGAGCACGATCGGGGCGGGGACCACGATCACCACGCCGACAGCGAGCAGCACGATCGGCAGGATCACCCTCAGCGTTGCGCGGCGGTGCTGACCGAGCTCGTTCCTGATGCGATCCTTGATGACCCCGTCCTGCTGTGCGAAGGCGGTGGCCGGGTCCGAGGAACGCAACATGCTCCGGATTGCGCGAGTTGTCCACTCGCTCAGCGTGCGCTGATGCCGATCCCTACTACTCTCACGCCCGGTCATCGCGTGTACTCGCTCGGGGACGGGATCGGCAGGTCAGGATCGCGGATCTCGTACTGCCGGTCCTCCACGTAGGCCGCGTACTCGTCTGCGAAGTCGTATGCCTCGGCCTCGCTGTGCCCTTCCTGGCGCGCATGATCGAACGCGCTCCGCCACGGCTGACCGGTCGAATCGAGCGGCGGGTACAGGCGGTCGATCAGCACCTGATTCGCAGCGTCGTCGATCCTTCCGCGAGCCTCGGCGTCGGCGATCGCTCTCGCAGTCGCATGTGTGCCGTCTCGCAGCCGCGACAGATCACTCGAAGAGGGCACCACCCGCGCATAGGTGCAGTCGTCCCACCGGCAGTAGGTGGTCGTCTCCTCTGGCGTGAGCGGGCGGGGAGTGACGCTCACCAGCGCGGCGCCGCGTCCGCACACGGGGCATCGTCGAGCCTCCGCGCTGCGGACACCAACGCCGCGGCGATGGGCTGTGTTGTTCCGGCGCTCGGTCATCGCTCGCTCCCGCTCTCGTTGGGCGGGTTGGTGATGATGAACCCTGTGCCGGCGTCGGGCTGGTCCTGGCGCAGTCCGACGATCTCGGTGTCGGTCGCGTCGGTGTCGTTGAGGGTCTGAGCGAGCAGGTCGGCGTACTCGTCCGCGGTGAGTGCCTGGACCGCGGCGGCGTCGGTGACGTCGACGGGCTTGCCGTTGACGTGGAAGATGCGGGTCATGGGGTTCTCTCCTGCTGATGCGTCGTGGTGTCCATCCTCGTCGTGGGTCAGCGGAGGTCGAGCTCGACGCTGTCGGCCTCGAGGTCGGGGATGGTCTGGGCAGGGTGGCTGAACGTGACAGCCGGGCCGTGGACGATTACACGGTCGCCGCGGTGGGTCGTCAGCCGGAGCATCTCGGCGAGGATCCCGTTGGCGTGGACGTTGTATGAGCCGGCGTCGGTCTCGACGCGGAACCCTACGCGCGCCTGACGGTCGGTGAGTCGGCGGACGAGGGTGAGCGGTGTGCGGACGGTTCCTGCGATGGTGACCGCGGTGCCCGTGGGGGCTGCGGCCTGGGTGATGGTCATGGCCTGTCTCCTCAATCAAATAGTGAATGTGACATTCACTGACTATACGCCTGCGAGTCTGGTAGGGGAACCCCCGTGCCTGACTGTGCCGCAGGCCCTTCTTGCTGGGTATAGGCCGGTCTTGGCGCTGTTCGCGGACACCCGAGTTGCGAAGATCGGTGAGGTTAGTCGTCGATGCTGCTGTCGGGTTCGTCACACGCGCCACTGTTGATGGCATCGACGCCGGCTTTCGTGAGCACCCAGCCGGGTTCGACCCATGAGTAGCGCTCGATCAGACCGCGCCTGCGGAGAGACTGGATGGTGCCACCGGGAATCCCCAGGCCTGTCGTATCGAGGTAGCTGGCGCCACCGGAGGGGGACCGGCCATCGGCGATCATCCGCATGGTGACCCGCTGCGACCAGTTCAACGGCGGGGCCTTCTTGCGGCGGTTGAGCTGTCGATGTCAGGCGGAACGTGCGAGCTGCGCAGCGGAGGCGGTCGGCTGCAGCGCGAGGAGCCGCTGCGCCTTCGCTGCTTCGATCTCGCCCGGCAGCTCTCCCTTACGAGCGCCGGAGCGGCCGTAGAGAAGGACTTTCACGCCGGTCTTGGAGGCCTGCGCTCGGTCGGCGATCTCGAGGATGGTCATGCCGGAGGCCATCAGTTGTCGGACGTGCCGGCGAACGGGGTCAGCGGGCACGCGCGGGGCCTGCGGGGCGATGCCGGCTTCCCGCCGCCGGCGTCGCTCTTCGGTCAGCGATGCGTCGGCGCAGGAGATCTCGGCAGGGCATTGATCTCGGTCCTTGCAGCCGAGCTGGTAGCCGTAGGCGGTCCCGTGGTGTTCGGCCGGGATGCTCTGTTCCTTCCGGTTTGCCATCCACTGCCGGTGATACTCGCGGCCCGCCTCGATGCACTCCGGTCGATCGCAGCCACGCGCCCGGCAGGCGTTGGTGCCGTGCGGCTGCAGCTGCCGCGGTCGGGAGACGCGAGGGGCCCGCGGGGTCTGCGGCCGCGGCATCCGCGGCCTGGCCGGCGGTGCCGGGCGATCATGCTTCGCGAGCTCGTCGACTGCTGCCTGATGCCTGGCGGTGGCGTCCTGCAGAGCACGCTCGATCACGCCGCCGACCGATAGGCCGCTTCCGGCGGCGATGGTGGCCGTCTTGAGCGTCTCGACCGCGGAACGCAGCTGGACGCGCAGATCCCGGTGGTCGCTGCGCCACTGTGCGAGCTCGTCGACGTGACGATCCAGCGCTGCTTCGTAGCCGTCGACCGTCTCCGCGAACGTGCTGGCACGCTCGACGGGGAGCGTCTCGGCCGCGAGGCGGGCCTTGTCGATCCACTGATAGCCAGGATGCGTGCGCGTCCTCAGCAACGTCGGTCGCGGGGTCGCGATCCTCAGCGGCGCCGTCTTCGGCGGGCGGGCGGGCCGTGCTGTCGGTGTGCGCTTCGAGGCCTGCTTGGGTCGGCGGGGCTGCGTGGCTTCGGCCGCGGCCCGGCGCTCTTCTCGAGCGGCGATCTTGTCACGCTGCCGGGACTGGTCGCGTGCGGCTGCGTCGCGCTCGAGGATCTCCGCAAGGGGCGTGCCGGCGTCGATGAGCTTCGCGAAGGAGAAGTCGCCGGCATAGCGGGTGTGGATGGTGCGGCAGGGGATGAGCGCGGGGCACGCTGCAGTGCGGCATCCGCGGCGGTACCCGTCCGGGGTGCCGTGCGGGAAGCTGTCGTCGAGCAGGTCGAGGGTGGACATCACGTTCGGCCTCAGTAGCGCAGGAGCTTCGCGGTGACGAGCGACAACAGCGCCGCCCGTTGCGGAGAGTTGAGGCGGGAGAAGTGCGCGCCCAGGGTGTCCAGTGCTGCGGTGAACTCGGCAGGCAGCCCGTCGAGATCCCGCTTGACGCGCCGCTCGTTCGCGTCGCGCTGCGCCTCGGCCTGATCGGTCACACGCCACTCGTCGGTGGCCGCGCGGTCGGCATAGGCGCCCGTGATCCGTGGCGCATGCAGCCCGCGGGTGTAGAGCGAGTTCGGCTCGTCGATCGGGCGAGTGATCGTGATGATCGCGCCGACCGGCGCCGACGTGTACGGCTTGTACGAGCCGAGCTCCTTGTCGGAGATCTCGCCGTCGACGAGCGTGCGGTACCAGTGCGCGAGCTTGCCATTGCCCGCCTGCCTGCGCCCGACGTAGACGACATCCTCAGTGACGGTCTCTGCCGATTCGCTCATGGGCGATCTCCTCAATCAATCAGAAAGTAGTGAATGTGACATTCACTGATACTAGAGAGGTTGCAGCGTTCTCGCAACCGTCGTCGTCGTCGTCGCCGAAAGTCGAGAGCGCTGCCTGTCGGCGGGCACGGTGCGCATGGGCTCATCACGAGGCGCTTCGATCTCGAAGCCGCACGCGCCGCAGCTGTGCAGTCCGACGCCATCGACGTCGTCGGATGGGATGTACATGGTGGTGGGCTCTTCGCACATCAGGCAGCGCATGGTGATCTCCGATCGTGTGGTCAGGCGGTAGCCGCCGGGGTGATCTGCTCGACGGTGGCTGAGTAGCCGCGGTGGGAACCCCAGGCGGCGGCGATGCGGTCGGCGACGTCGCGGTCTTCGCCGAGGTAGGGGCGGTATCGCTTGCCTCGCGGGTCGGTGATGACGACCTGGACGACGCCGGAGGGCTCGCGCACGGTGACTCGGGCAGCAGGGATTGGGTGGGCGTGGACGCGGCCGGCGATGATGAAGGTCGGGTACAGATCGCGTGCGAGCTCGGGGGAGCGGAACACGTCGTGGACCCATGCCGTGATGGCGATCGCGCCGGCAGGACTGAACCCGATGAGGCGGGCGGGGAGCTGCTCGAGCCCGGAGCGGACGAAGTAGTGCTCGTCGACGAGTATCGGCGCCGGCGGATGCAGAGACCGCTCGTCGTGGGCGGGGTAGATCGTCAGGCTGGTGCGGCTGTTCATGAGGCGCTCGTTCATGCGGTGCGGCGGATGCCTACGGCGATGATGTGCGCCTTGGTGGGACGGGAGTAGAAGCCGAAGCTGTCGTCGTCGTCCGAGGCGGAGACGGTTGCGGTGAATGCGACGACGTCGCCGCGCGTCGCGGAGGAGATCTCGGAGGGCTTGGTGCCCCACACGCGCCAGCCTTCGCCCTGGACGAGGATCTTGACGGTGATGCCCCACTGGGTGTCGGTGGTCTTGGTTGCGAGGATCTCACCCTGGATGAGGGTGCGTCCCGTGGGGACGGGGCGGCGCGCTGCCAGCTCGCGCTCGAGCTGCTCGAGCAGCTCGTGGGCAGTGCGGACCTCATCGGCGTCGAGGGTGCCGGTGGAGTCCTCGAGCGAGTCGAGGAGGTAGCCGATCTTCTCGCGCAGCGGGTTGCCCTCCCGGATGCTCAGATGAGCTTCGGTGAGCTGGTCGCGCAGGCCGGGGTGCTCGGCCTCGAAGGCAGCGCGACGGGCGGTGATCGCGCGCGTCGTGTCGATGTGCTCGGCGTGCGCCTTCGCGTGGGCGCGGGCGGTGGCGCGAGCGCTGCTGACGAGCCGGCTGCGAGTGCCGGTGCCGTGGCAGTCGAAGCAGATCGGGCGACCGTGGCCATCGGTGAAGTGGGTGGGCCCGGTGTACAGGCCGGTGCCGATGCACTTGCCGCAGGTGTCGGTGATCCGCTCGGAGCCCTTGCGGCCGGGGAAGGGGTCGACGTAGAAGTCGTGCCAGTCTGCCGGTGCGGTGGTGTCGATGCTGTCCATGGGATCCTCCGATGCGTCTGTGGGTATAGGCCGCGGATCGTTCTCTTCGCGGACATGAAGGGGAAGGTGCGGGGGCGGCTATGTCACGGAGCCGCCCCCGCGGCGGCGACCTGGTTGGGAGGACGGCGGTCGCCGTGAGGGACGGAGCGAAGAGCGCGGCGAGCGCTCGTCAGGCTGCGGTGTGGCGCCTGTCCCTGGGAGGGGAACGGCGTTGCGCGGTTCCCCTGGCTGTGGGTCTGTGGGGTCTCCCTCTACTCAGTTAGTAGTGAATGTGACATTCACAGAGTAGGGGGTTTCTGCGTGCGGGTCAAGCGTCGATCTTGTAGGGATCTTTCTGAAATGTCCATTTCGCAGTTGAAATGTCCACGCGATGTCCATATGGACATTTCGGACGCCGGCCGACCGTCGCGATCATGTGGGCGGCGGTTTCACAGCGCCTCAGCTTCTCTGCTGGATCGCGGCTACGCGATGTCTCCCCTTTCACGTCTGAGTGGCCATCGGTCTGATCGGGCCATGAGCAGGATCAGTTTCGCGCGTCGCCCCCGCCCTCTGGTTCCGCGCTGCGGGCGTCATCGTCGTGGCAGGCTTCTTCGCGTCGTTGGTTACCGGTGTCTGCTGCCCCGGCGCCCCCGCCAGCGGAACATCGACGTGCGGAACGTTCGAGCGCTTGACCGCCGGGATCGACAGATCACGTGGCTCTGGCTCGCACGGACGGTCATCGTAGGCGCCATCGCGGCGCTCGAGGTGGGCGTCTTCGGTCGAGTCACCCTTGGCCGACTTCCTTGCGGGCATGGCACTGTTCGGGAGCTCGAGCGGACGCAGGGAGGTCATGAAATTGCCTTTCGCGGATAGCGGAGGCGATGAACGCTGCGTTCACCTATGGTTGGGGTCGTGGTCGCATTGCGCCCATACGATGTGCGGCGAACCCGAAAGGTGATCACCGGCTACATGAACTCGCCCCTCAACGAGCCGCCGCTCGGCGGAACCATCGACCACATCCTCTCGATCCTGCCGTCGCTCGTACCGAGCGCGCAGCGCGTCGCCCGCATCTGCGCCGAGCGACCCCACGACGTGGTCGACATGTCGGGCGCCGACCTCGCCGAAGCCGCCAACACGTCGCCGGCCACCGTCAGCCGCACCGCCCAGGCGCTGGGGCTGCGCAGCTTTCAGCACCTGCGCATGCTGCTCGTGCGTGACCTCGCCGCCGACGCCACCGCCGCGCCCGACGCACCCGCCGGCACCGAGGGCTTTCTGCGGTGGCTGGCCGAGGGGCGGGTGGGATGCTGCAGACCGCGCTCGCCTCGATCGACCCGGTCGCGTTCGACGCCGCTGCCGACGCCATCGCCCGCGCGCCGCGCCTGCTGATCTCGGGCACCGGCGCCTCGCACGCCGCCGCCCAGGCGTCGGCCGTCGCGTTCGCCGTCAACGGCCGGCCCTGCGAAGCGCCCGCTGACGGCGTGGTCGCCCACCTCACCGCCCGCGTGCTCGCCCCCGGTGATGTGTGCCTCATCGTCAGCTCGAGTGGCGCCAACTCGGTGACCCTCGCGGTTGCGGACGCCGCCGTCGACGCCGGCGCCACCGTGATCGGGGTCACGAGCTTCGCCCGTACCCCGCTCACCACCCGCGCCGACCACCTGCTCGTCGCCGGTGCGCGCTTCCAGGCGTGGGATCAAGGCATTCTCGGCAGCGGGCTCGTACAGCTGCTCGTGCTCAACGCCCTGCAGATCGCCGTCGCCGACCGCATGAGCGACGCCGCCGACCGCGCGCGCCTCGCGGTGCGCGAAGAGGTGCTCGACATCGTCGCCGACGACGGCTCCGACGCCGAGGCATCCGACGTGCCAGACGTTATCGACCACGGCGATGGGCGTTGACACTCCGTTTGCAGGAAATTCACTTTCCTCGATTGCAATAGCTCTGCAAGCGGATTTCGCGGGAAGGCCCCGGTTCGTCAGGTCGCTTGCAGAAGGCGACTCATGGGAACGATCCAGCTCTCTGGTGTCGGTCGCTCCTTCAAGAGCACCGCCGCCGTCAGTGATATCGACCTGATCATCGAAGACGCCGCCGCGCAGATCACCGAGTCCACCGGTGCCCCCTCGATGAGCGCGTCGTGCGTGATCACCGGCGGCAGCTGGTGCATGCAGGGCCTCTTCCTCTCGAACGGCGCCCAGGTGCTGAGCGATGACCGCACGACGATCGAGTTCGGCTCGGACGCCGCGATCGATACGGTCGCGACCTTCACCGAGATGTACGAGGACGGCGTGCTCACCAACGAGGACTTCACCAGCCAGTACGAGGCGTTCGCGCAGGGGAAGACCGCGATCCACGTCAACAGCTCGGCCCTGCAGGGCGCGTTCATGATGGGCGCCGAGGCCGGTGGCTGGACCCTCGACGCTCACACCCTGCCCGCGTTCGGAGACCAGGCGGTCGTGCCCACCAACTCGGGCTCGTTCCTCGCGATGTTCGCCACCGACCCCGCCAAGCAGGCCGCCGCGTGGGAGCTCATGCAGTTCATGACCAGCCCCCGCGCCTACGAGATCATCTCGACCCAGATCGGGTACCTACCGCTGCGCAGCAGCATGGCCGACGAGGGCGGACCGCTCTATGACTGGGTCGAAGCCAACCCGCTCGTGAAGCCCAACCTCGAGCAGCTCGACGCGCTCGAGCCGTGGGTGTCGTACCCCGGCGACAGCTACGCCCAGGTCGACCAGGTGCTCGCCACCGCCATCGAAGACGCGGTCTTCTACGGCGCCGACCCGGCCGCCACTATGACCGAGGCCGCCGAGCGCGCGCAGGGGCTGATCGAATGACCATCGACCTCGACCTGACGCCTTCGGCGACGGATGCCGCGGCCGCTTCGTCGCCGGATGCCGCGACCGCGGCGCCTCGTGAGCGTCGCCACGCCGTGGCCGGCCTCTACAACCTGCGCGACACCGGCGGCTACCGTGCAGCCGGCGGCACCAGCCGGTGGGGCAAGCTGCTGCGGTCAGATGCTCTGCACCGCATCGACGCGACCGGTCGCGACCGGCTGGCCGAGATCGGCGTCGCCCACATCATCGACCTGCGCGGCGGCGACGAGCGCGCCACAGCGCCGAGCGCGGTCGACGGGCTCGAGGTCACCGTGCACCACCTGCCCGTGTTCGACGACGCCGACCCGGCCGCGCAGGCCACCACGCACGTCGGACTCGTGCCCGTCTACGACCACATCGTCGACGAGCGCGGGGCGCAGCTGGTCGACGCGATCCGGGTGATCATCGCGGCTGACGACGACGACGCGGTGCTCGTGCACTGCACCGCCGGCAAAGACCGCACCGGTCTCGTCGTGGCCTTCGCGCTCGCCGCCGCCGGGGTCGACCGCGACGACGTCGTGGCCGACTACGCCGCCACCGCCGAGAACCTGCGCGGCGAGTGGTCAGACGCGATGACCGCCGTCTTCGAACAGCGCGGCATCGAACTGACCGCGGGAATGGTCGAACTCATCACCGAGAGCCCCGCCGAGGTGCTCGAGGCGCTGCTCGAGCGCATCGACCGCGAGCACGGGTCGATCAGCGCCTACCTCCTCGCCCACGGACTCACCCCCACCGAGCTCGAGCGTCTCACCGCCGTGATCATCGACCCCGCCGCCACCGCGGTCTGATCGGAAGGAACACACACCATGTCGCACATCGCGAGCCAGCATCCCGCTCCCGAGCACTTCATCCTGCATGTCTCTGACACCCACTTCGTGGGCGACGGCGACCTGCTGCACGAGCGCATCGACAGTGACAAGAACCTCGCAGAGCTGTTCGACGGCTTCACCAAGGCCAACGCCCGCCCCGAAGCGATCGTGTTCACCGGCGACCTCGCCGACACCGGCCGCCCCGACGCCTACGAGCGCCTGCGGGCCATCGTCGAGCCCGCCGCCGAGAAGCTCGGTGCCCAGGTGATCTGGGTGATGGGCAATCACGACGAGCGCGTCGCGTTCCGCCGCGGCCTGCTCGACGAGGAGGCCGACCAGTCCGAGCCCGTCGACCGCGTCTACGACGTCAACGGTCTGCGCATCATCGCGCTCGACTCGACGGTGCCCGGGCAGCACCACGGCGAGATCAGCGACGAGCAGTTGGCGTGGCTGCGCCGCGAGCTCGAAGTCCCCGCGCCCGACGGCACCCTCATCGCGCTGCACCACCCGCCCGTGCCGAGCCCGATCGGGCTCATCGCCCTGGTCGAGCTGCGCGACCAGGAGCGCCTCGCCGAGGTCATCCGGGGCACCGACGTGCGCGGCATCCTGGGCGGTCACCTGCACTACTCGACCACCAGCACGTTCGCGGGCGTGCCCGTGTCGGTCGCGTCGGCGACCTGCTACACGCAGGACCTCGCCGTCGCCTACCCCGGTGCCCGCGGCCAGGACGGCGGCCAGTCCTACAACCTCGTGCACGTCTACGGCGACCGGGTGCTGCACTCCGTCGTGCCGATCGGGCAGTTCCCGACCGTCTACGAGATGACTCCCGAGATGCTCGAGGCGTTCATGAACATGACCCCCGACGAGCAGCTCGCCGCCGTCAACGCGTCGGCGGGAGAGTAGTCAGCCCGTGAACAATAATGTCTCGTATCTACATCTCCTCGAACGGAGCAGTTCATGACGGATTCCACGCTCGGCGCAGTCTCTGCGACCGCGATCACGAACACCAGGGTCTTCGACGGACACAGTCTGAGCGCCCCCACGACGGTCGTCGTCCAGCCCGACGGGCGCATCGGTGACGTATCAGCGGATGCGGTCGTCGTCGGTGCCGCTGTCGTCAACGCGGAAGGTACGGTGCTCCTTCCTGGCCTGATCGACTGTCACATGCACCTGAAGGGGCGCGAGTCCCTCGAGACGCTCGCCACGTACGGTGTCACCACCGGCCTGGACATGGCGACATGGCCCGCATCACAGTTCCAGTCGTTGCGGGGACTGAGGGGAGTCGCTGACTTCCGCACCGCCGGCATGGCGGCGACATCTCAGGGCAGCACGCACAGCCGCATTCCGACCTATCCGGACGTCGCGCTGGTCGATTCCCCCGACAAGGCGGAGCGGTTCGTCGAGGTGCAGGTGGCAGACGGGGTGGATTACATCAAGATCATCGCCGATCTGCCCGGTCCCACCCAGGACGTGCTCGATGCACTCGTGGCTGCTGCGCACGCGCGGGGGCTCAAGGTCATCGCGCACGCAGCCCTGTACGAAGCTGTGCGTATGAGCCTCGCTGCGGGGGCCGACATGATCACCCATGCTCCACTCGACCGCGCGCTCGACGATGCGACGGCTGAGACGATGCTCGCCCAGGGCACGGTGTTCATCCCGACCTTGACGATGATGAAAGGCGTCGCCGCGAATCTCACCGCAGCGGGCGTTCCCGGTGTGAGCTATGCACACGCCCACGAGAGCACGCGCGCGATGCATGCCGCGGGCGTTCCGGTCCTGGCCGGCACCGACGCCTACATCGGGTCCTTCACACGGGCATCGCCGCCATACGGCGAGAGCATGCACGACGAAGACGCCTACATCGGGCTCCTCGAACGGGCAATGCCGCCATACGGCGAGAGCATGCACGACGAACTCGCTCTGCTCGTGGACGCCGGCCTGTCAACAGCCGAAGCGCTGCGCGCTGCCACCTCGACGGCCGCGCACGCGTTCTCACTCGACGATCGGGGGGCGATCACCCCCGGATTGCGAGCCGACCTCGTGCTGGTGGACGGCGATCCGCTCACCGACATCGCTGCCGCGCGTCGCGTTCTGCGTGTGTGGTGCGGCGGCATCGAGGTGTGAGGGCGTCCTCTCGACCGCGGTGTCACTCCACGGCGGTGTTCGCGCCGTGGTGCCACGCGAGCACCCGGTTCTCGACGACGATGAGCAGCAGGTTGAACACGTACCCGAAGATCCCGATGAGCACGATGCCCGACCACATGTCCGTGATCGCGAACGACCTCTGCGACTGAAGAACGAAGACGCCGATCCCGTTGCCTCCCGCCATCATCTCGCTCACGACGACCATGATGAGCGCGAGCGAAAGACTCGTGCGCATTCCGGCAAAGATCTGCGGAGCTGCCGCGGGAAGTGCGACCTGCAACTCGTAGCGGAACCAGTGGATGCCGTACACCCGGGCGGTCTCGCGCAGTCCGGGGTCCATTCCTCTGATTGCAGCTTCGGTATTGAGGAGCACGGGCCAGAGGCAGATGAAGGTGATCAGAATCACCTTCGCGGTGTCGTCGAGGCCCAGCACGATGATGACGAGGGGAATCAACGCGACCGCAGGGATCGCGCGCAGGAACTCGAGCACGGGTGCGAACATCGCCTGGAGGCGGTGCGCCTGACCGAGAACGAACCCCACGACCACGCCGATGACCACAGCGCCGATGAACCCGATCATCATCCTGGAAAGACTCGGCAAGACGTCGCTCGCCATCCGCGCGAAGAGCCAGTTCTCCTGGAAAGCGACTAGGGCGTGTCTCCCAAAGGTTTGGGCTGGTCGCTGGAACGCTCGGTGTGTGTCTCGAACGGAGTTGCTGACTGATGCGCAGTGGGAGCTGATTGCTCCGTTGATGCCGTCCTCGCAGGGGCGTCGTGGTCGGCCGTTCGCCGATCATCGCACCGTGGTGGAGGGCATCATCTATCGCTACCGGACCGGGATCGCGTGGCGGGACTTACCCGGGTGCTTCGGGCCGTGGCAGACGGTGTGGAAGCGGCACCGCCGCTTCAGCGGTGATGGGACGTGGGACAAGATCCACAGCGTCCTGCTGGCCCATGCCGACGCCGCCGGGCTGATCGACTGGGAAGTCTCGGTGGACTCCACGATCAACCGCGCCCATCAGCACGCCACCAACCTGCCCCGGGACACAGGGGGACCTGACGAATTACACGAATCTGCGCATCGAGCCGCCTGATCACGCCATCGGCCGCTCCCGCGGCGGCCTGTCGACGAAGATCCACCACCTGTGCGACGGGAACATGCGGCCGCTGGTGATGCTGCTCGGGCCCGGGCAGGGCGGGGACTCCCCGATGTTCGAGCACGTGATGAACGCCCTGCGGGTACCGCGCCTGGGTGGGGGCCGGCCACGCACCAGGCCCGACCGGGCGCTGGGTGACAAGGCTTACTCTTCCCGGGCCAACCGCAAGCTGTTGCGCCGGCGCGGCATCCAGGCCGTCATCCCCGAACGCGATGATCAGATCGCCAACCGCAAGCGCCGCGGCGCCAAGGGTGGTCGCCCGGTCACCTACGACACCGAGGCCTACAAGCGCCGCAACGTCGTCGAGCGCGGATTCAACATCTTCAAGCAATGGCGCGCCTTGGCCACCCGCTACGACAAACTCGCCCTGACCTATCGCGGCGGCGTCGTCCTACGCGCCATCACCATCTGGCTCAAGGCTTTAAGAGACACGCCCTAGCGCCCGGGTATTGTCGGCACGATGCCGTTGCCGCGTATCCGTTGTTGAAGGGGTGAGTATGTCTGCTGTTGTTGCGCGACTTGACGTGGACCTCACGGATATTGAGTGCATTGTGAAGGTCACGCGGCCACTGGTCGGAGTACCGGACTCCGTGAACTGGACGGAGTTGCCGTCGGGCGTCGCGAAGATCTCCGCTGACGCGACGTTGTACATCTTCGATGACGACGACGAGGGGGAGCCGGAGCGTCGTGTCATCGCGCGCGCTACTGCGTACACCGTCGACCTCGACCGGGTGGGTGACGTCGTTGACGTGTTCGATCAAGTAGGCGGCGAAGCATTCGAGATCACCGAGTCGATTCTCGGTGATGAGAACGTCTTCGAGTGGCTCGACTCCCGCGATCCGCTGGTTGGCGAGCAGGTGTCGCAGCTCGTGATCGTCGAGGGCGTCTTTGTGGAGCCACCGTACCGGGGTCAGCGCCTTGGTCCACGTCTGCTCACGACGCTGGTGGAGACGGTGACCGGCACGGGGAGGGAGACTCTCATCGTTCTCCGCGCGCAACCGGTGCCGTGGGAGCACCTGTCCGAGATCGAGTTTCGGCGCTCCCGAAAGAAGGTCGCTGCGTCGTACGAAAGCGTCGGGTTTGCGCACTTCCGGGACAACATCTATTGGCGTCACAACGCGTTCGTCGGGACCGAGAACCTCGAGGCGTGAGTCACGCCCCCGGGTATTTGGGAACCTTCAGGTCGACCTCCCCGGCCAGGTGGCGAGCGTCGTCGGGCGGGTCCAGTTGCGGCGGGCGGTGCGCTCCGTGGTGAGATCGTGCGGAGCGGCAACGATCCACACGGTCGCTTCCCGCGTCGATCAGATCCGACGAGCCCTCACTGACTATCACCACGATGGCTCACCAACGTCTACGACGAAGACAACCCGGCCGGATCCTCCACCACACCAGGGGACAGGACCATCAATCAAGAAGGGTTTCTCATGCAGTCAGCGCCTCGAGGATGAGACCGCGCACGTGATCAAAGTCGAGGTCGGCCGGAAGCTGGAGCCACGCGTTCTTCTGACCCTTGTAGTGTGTCCCGACGCCGGCGTCAACGAGAGCCGCCGTGCGCATTGGGTCAAGCTTCACCACCACCTGCCCGCCGCTGGTCATGGCGCGCACGGCGCCACTGCTGCTTCCCGAGACGATGAGACTGCCGCGGTGGTTCCGTGACACACCGTCAAGCGCAGTCATCTCGTGAGCGATCGTGTCGAACACTTCATCCCCAGTCATCACGGTTCTCCCTTCATGCGCGGTCGACGACCCCAAAGCGATCCCTACAGGTGGCCCTCAGAAGAAGTGTCCCACTCAGGCTCCTTCACGCGGAAGACCACGGCGCGCAACGCTTCGGGCGCAGAGCTGCGGATCAAGGCCGCCGGGTTACCGGCTCGCAAAACGTTGGAGGACTTCGATTGGGATGCGCAGCGGAGGGCGCTCGCAGACCAGTTCTGACGACCGACAGCAGTTCATCGTCAGCCGGTTCCTACAGATGTCACGCTCCGAGTTGTCCATTTCGCAGGGGAGATGTCTACGCGATGTCCATATGGACCTTTCGGGGCATTGGGGCGAGTCGCTTCGGTGGGATTCGCAAAAAACGTCGAGACGCCGACTGACCGGCGCTCGTAGATTCGAAGCGTGTCCTCAGTCGTCCTTCCACTCACCGCTCAGCGGCATGCGGAACGTGTGAGCCGGGCACTTCACTGGATGGAGGAGCGTCTCGAGGAGCCGGTGACCCTCGCCGAGATCGCGGCGGTCGCTGGTCTTTCGCCGCATCACTTTCACCGCGTCTTCCGTGCGGTCGTGGGTGAGAACCCGAAAGCGCACCTGCGCCGGTTGCGGCTTGAGCGAGCGGTCTACCGACTCAAAGTCAGTACGGACACGGTGCTGCACATCGCGTTGGAATCGGCCGCGTCCGTTTGAGTGGTGGTCTTTCGCTTCGTTGCGATGATCAGCTGTCGTTAGTTTAGGCGGCGGTGATCTCGGGGAGTATCACCGCCTC
>NZ_JBFBOP010000011.1:0-74923 GCF_040686395.1 Microbacterium sp. NPDC080220 | reverse complement strand
CCATCGTTCTCATCGGCCTCGGCATCGTGATCCTCGTCAGCGGCGGAGCCTTCGGACTCTGACGTAGCGGCAGCGATCCAAACGGCCCCGACCGGCGCACCCCTCTCGGTTCAGACCGCGACACCTACCTGCAGGACGTCCAGTGCTACTCGACGTCCTGCAGCTTTCTGTGCACGACCGTGTCCGCGCGCAGCTGTCCTGGGCGGCTGCTTCATGAAAGCTGCACCATTCCGCAAGATGGGCACCTCCAGACAGGCGGACCCTTGAGGTCATCGACTGCTTCGAGCTGCACGAGACATTGGCGGCAGTTAGGGGCGAATCCGAGCCAGTCGGTGTCCTTGTCGTCGGGGGTCATCGGGTCAGGGTAGGCGTCTGTGTGTCGGGGCATTGGTCTGTCTCCACAGGGTCAGGTGGTGCTGGCGATGATGCGGGCGGCGATGGCGGGTGCGTCTTCGAGGGTGAGGTCGGTGAGCAGGATGGTGCGGGTGCCGTCGTCGAGGTCGATCCACCAGACGGGGCGGTTGTTGTCGTGGTCGATGCCGGCCCGGTGGGCCGGTAGTCCGCTGCCGTTGTTGGTGTCGGTGGGTCCGAAGTAGATCTGGGGGTTCCAGGTGTCGGCTCCCATGTCGGTGTGGATTTCGGTGGGGAAGGGGAGCATCTCGGCGACGGTGTAGATGAGGGTGTCGAGGTCGGTGTTCATGCGGGGGTTCCTTCCTGGGGTGCGCTGAGGTCGTAGCCGCCGAAGGGGCTGTAGCCGGGGACGTGGCGGGTGCCGTAGGGGCCGCGTTCGGTGATGATGGGGGCGCCGGGGTCGCGCAGGTTGGCGGGGTAGTTGGTGTCGAACCAGTCCTCGAGCTTGGGGGTGAGCTTGGTGGTGCCCATCTGTCCGCGGAGCTTTGCGGGGAGGACGGGGAGGCTGCGCCAGCCGGGGAAGGCGTGGTCGTGCCAGGCTTCGACGCACTCGTTTTCGGTGCCGATGTGGTGCCAGCTGCACGTGCTGCAGATGAGTTGGGTGAGGCAGTCGCCGACGCAGGAGCAGATTTTGCCGAGGCCGAGGGTGGCGCGGTGTTCTTGGTGGGCTCCCCCGGCGCAGCGGAGGTCGATGTCGAACTGGTCGATGCTGTGGTTGCCGAGCTGGCGGTGTCCGTGGGTGTAGCTGCGGTGCCACATGTGGGAGGCGTTGATGCTGTTGAAGTGTCCGTGGAGGGCGATCCAGCGGTCCCAGCCGGCGTCGAGCTCGTCGGGGTGACGGTAGGTGAAGGTGGGGCGTCCGAGGGGGATGCCGTTCCATTCGGGGAGTGCGGCGACGTCGGCTTCGTGGATGAGGTCGTCGATCATCTCCATCAGGGTGTTCATGGCGGGGTCCTCTCAGAACAGGGGCGCGAGGGGCGCGTAGTCGGGGCCGGGGATGGGTTCGGGGGTGACGGGGAAGATGCGGGGCTCGTGGCGTCGACCGGGGTAGCGGCGGTCGATGTCGAGGGCGGTGTCGGGCACGCACCAGGCGAGCTGTTCGTCCCAGGCGAGGGAGAGTTCGAGGGCGGCTTCCTCGAACGATTCGGCCCATCGCCCGATGATTCGGCCGCTGGTGGTCTGGGCTGTCCACCAGGCGTGGCCGGGGGTGGAGGGTCCGTGACGGTCGTAGGTGGGGACTCCGAGGGCGGTGAGTTCGGCGTCGACGGCTTCCCATTCGCGGCGAACGCTCTCGTTGGTGGCGCGCTCGACGTACCCGACGCGGGCGCGGATGCGCTGGGCGCAGGTGAAGAGGGTCGCGAGGTCGGTGCTCACTGGGCCGCTCCCGCCAGGTGGGTGGTGTATCCGGCGGCGGTGTAGCCGTTGGCGCACCAGACGCACACGGGGTACCGGTCGTCGTCAATCGGGTCTTCCACCTCGCGCGTCGCGATCGCTCCACAGTCGATGCAACTGAAGTCCATTGCCTCTCCCCCTCCGTTTTCCCGGCGTCGGGCCGGACACGTAGTGCCGGTGTCAGCGGAGTCGGCGCAGTGCCTGGAGGGAGCGGTTGCTAAGCGGAGCCCGGAGCGCAGCGGAGGGCGGAGTCTGCAAATAGCGACCGGAGGGAACGGAGACGGCGGAGCTGACTTAGGCTCGGCGTTTCCGGCTCGACCCTGGGATGAAAGAACAGTGCGCGCGGAGCGTGCGCGTCGAGCGGCCCGTTAGGGCTGCTCTATTGGGTCTGTCAGGACAGGCTGGGGCCTTCGGGGTGGAGGCTGGTTCCGGGGGCCTGGTAGTCGTCGACGCGCTTGGGCGCGGCGGTCCTCTCGATCATCGTCATGGTGTCGTTGAGACGTTCCACGAGTCGGGGCGCTGCTTCGGAGTTGGCGGGTAATTGCATGGATGGCACGACTTCGCTGAGCGCGATGCGGTGCATTTCCGTGAGCAGGGGTGCGGTGGCCGGCGTGATCTGGTTGGACGCTTGGGCGTACTGCGTGAACGCGCGGAGCTCGGCGAGCCAGGCGGCGGCGCCTCGGTTCGTGGCAGCGACGGTGCGGCCTTGGGTGAGGGCTTCGAGGGCGGTGTCTTGGTCGTAGTCCTCGATGGGAGCGTCGTAGAGCTCGCCGCTGCGGGTGACGATCTTGACGCGGTTCAGGGGCGCTTCGGGGGTGATCTGTGCGAGCAGGTCGCGGGTTCCGGCCCAGCCTCGGTCGTGCTGTTCGAGTGTGGTCCAGCGGGGTTCTCCCCCGGCCTGATGGTCGGTGAAGTAGCGGCCGGCGGCGGCGATGAGGCTGTCGCGGCGTGCGGTGGCGAGGGCGACGATCTCGGTGCGGAATCCGGTGTCACGGAAGTTGCGGGCGGTCGCCAGGGTGAGCGAGGGGGTGTGGAAGGTTCCCTCGAGTTGGAGGGAGTGTCGGTGCTCTCGGGCGTAGTCGATCGCGTTCTTGACCCACACGGCGGTGGCTTGGGAGAGGATCGGGCCGGCGTCGAAGGGCCGATCGCGGACAAGCTGCGCGTATTCGGGGTGGAAGGCGCGGAGGTTGTCGCCTGAGAGGGGGACGATTCCGGGGTAGTCGCGGGCGATGCGGGAGGTCGCTTGCGATTTACCTGCGCCTGGTTGGCCGCCGACGAGGACGATGGTGGGTTCGGCTTCGGGTGCCAGGTTGTCCGGGAAGTAGTAGGGCCGGATGTCCTCGTCGAAGATGCGCTGGAGCTCAGCGGGAGTGAGGGGGTCGCCGAGCATCACATTGCCCGTGCAGACAGTTCCTGGATGCGCGATTCGATGTGAGCGGCATGGGTGTCGATCGCCTGCCGGTCGTACCCGTCGACGGCGAGGGTGTCGTCCTTCCAGCGGATCATCTCGGCACGGATGCTGGCGGCGGCGTCGGGGTCAGTGGTGGAGCGCGCGGTGTTGACCAGCAGGTGCGTGAGCATGGTGTGCCGCTCCTGCATCTTGTCGTAGGCGACGGTGTCGTTGGTTCGCCATGAGCCGCTCATGTCTGCCTTCCGTCGTGGTCAGGGTCCAGTTTACCGAGGGGGGTGGACAGGCTCAGGGGACTGGCGGAGAGTCAATACTGAGGGGTGCAGTATTGGTCGGTTGCGCGGAGCGTCGACCTTGCGGTGTGCGACCAGATCGACGGCGAGCATCACCAGGATCACGCCCAGGACGGCGAACCACGCCCACAACGGCACTGACATATCAAAGACCTCCACGAATACTCGTGAAGGTCTCATCGGCCTGACGGCCCTGCGCACCGGATCCCGAGGCGGGAACGTATTGACGATGCGGAGCGAGGATTACTCCCCTTCTTGCCCCACCAAACAGGAGAAGTATGCTTCACGTCAAGTCGGCTCGCGAGAAGTTCCCGGAACCACGGTCAAAAGATGGGCGAGGCTGGGGGCGCTTTCGCGGTGTTCTGGCGGGACTACGCTGTCTTCGGGCTGCTCGTCGAGCGGCACGGCGAAGTGGTGGTGGCAGGTGAAGGGTTCGGGGTTCGACGTCGATGCCGGGTTGCGGCGATACCCGTGGGTGTCGAGGGCCATGAACGCGGAGGCCGTTTACGGCACCGTTCTGACCGCTGGGCTGATCTCCGCGTTCTCTCTCTACAACCCGGGACTGCCGGTCCTGATCGCGCGCACCATCGGCACCGTCCTGGTGTTCTGGGGTGCACACGTCTACGCCGAGATCGTCGGCAACCGCGCAATGAGCTGGCGAGAAGCGGTCCGCGAAGGCCTGCAACGCTCCGCCGGACTCCTGTGGGCACTCATCGTCCCGGTCGCCTGCCTGACCGCGGCCGCGCTCCTCGGACTATCGATGGATGCCGCCGTAGACATCTCCTTGTGGGGAGGCGTCGTCACCCTCGCCATATTGGGATGGTGGGCGGCCCGGCAACGCAACGACCCCGCCCTGGTGAAGGTGGTCACCGCCGCCGCGACGGCAGGCATGGGACTCGCGCTGATCGCTCTCAAAGCACTCGTGCACTGACCGCGCCCCGGCATCCGCTGAGCCGAGCGGTAACGCGCGTGTCTTAGTGGATGTCCAGTAACGCGCGGATGAGGTCGCCCACGGTATGCGCGGCGTTCGCAGGATGCCGCAACGGACGGTCCTGGTACAACACATAGTGGTTGCGCCGACCGCGCTTCTCCCGCTCCAGGTATCCGGCGTCCTCGAGATCGTTGAGGATCGTGAGCGCCGAACGCGTGGAGATCCCGACCTCCGCGGCGATATCGCGCACAGTGGCGTCATGGTTAGCCGCGATCGCGAGCAACACGTGCGCGTGATGGGTCAAGAACGTCCACTCCGCCATAGCTCCCATCCTCCCAGGGCTGCGCCTACCGGCATGCCATCCAGGATCTGCGGCGGCTGAGATCAGGCCGCGGTGGGTGCGTGCTCGGCTGCGTCAGATGCCGAAAAGATGGCCAGGAGTTCACCGATGTGATGGTCCCTGTCCAGCGGGTGCCGCAACGGCCGGTCCGGGTTCAGCCGGTAGGTGTTGCGCCGTCCGACCCGCTCCCGGGTCAGGTACCCCTCCTGCTCGAGCTCGCTGACGATGCGCTGCGCCGCCCGTTCGGTCACCCCCACCAGGGTCGCCACATCTCGCAACAGAATGGGCCGCCACACACAGCAGGACGTGGGCGTGATTCGTGAGAAAGGCTTCCCCACCAAGGCGTCATCGTGCAAGCCCACCACGACCTGTTCAGGAAACACGGCGAGGACATGCATACTTGGAAGTCCAAGCGGAGTGCTCCGCCACAGTCGGCTGGTCATTACGGATGCACGCCGCATCCCGGGCCACCGGTCCTCGATCACGAGGATGGAGAAGACCTTGGCGCTGATCCGCTCACGCCACTGTTAGGACCCCGCTGTGAACATCACCCCGCTCGTCTGGACCATCACGATCGCAGTCACGATCGCGTTCTTCGTCTACGAGTTCTACACGCACGTGCGCAAGCCCCACGAGCCGACCATAGGCGAATCCGCCCGCTGGTCGGCCTTCTACATCGGTCTCGCGCTGCTGTTCGGCGTCGGCATCGGAATGGTGTCAGGCTGGACGTACGGCGGTGAGTACTTCGCCGGGTATCTGACCGAGAAGGCGCTGTCGATCGACAACCTGTTCGTCTTCCTCATCGTGATGACAAGCTTTGCCGTGCCGAAGATCTATCAGCAGAAGGTGCTGATGATCGGCATCGTGATCGCACTGATCCTCCGCGGCATCTTCATCGCCGTCGGCGCGACGCTCATCGAGAACTTTTCGTGGGTGTTCTACGGATTCGGCGCACTGCTGCTCTTCCTCGCCTACCGGCAGGCTTTCACACACGGCGACTCCAACCCCGCCGACGGCAGGTTCATGCGCTTCGTGCGCCGCCATATGCGCGTGACCGACGAGTACCACGGCGACCGCCTCACGATCGTGCAGCAGGGGCGCCGCTGGGCCACGCCGATGCTGCTCACCATCATCGCGATCGGCTTCGTCGACCTCATCTTCGCGGTCGACTCGATCCCGGCGATCTACGGGCTGACCGAAGAGGCGTACATCGTCTTCACCGCCAACGCGTTCGCGCTCATGGGCTTACGCCAGCTGTTCTTCTTGATCGGCGGCCTGCTGGAGCGGCTGGTCTACCTCGCGCAGGGGCTCGCTGTCATCCTGGCCTTCATCGGCGTGAAGCTGCTCATCCACGCCCTGCACAAGAACGAGTTGCCGTTCATCAACGGCGGCGAGCCGATCACGGTGATCCCCGAGATCCCGATCTGGCTCTCGCTACTCTTCATCGCCGGGACGATCGCGGTGGCGACCATCGCCAGCCTCATCAAGACCCGCGGCGACCGCCGCCCAGCCGAGCAGGTCTCAGCCGATGACACACAGAAGGAACTCTCGTGAGCATCCTGCACCGCGCTGATCCCTCCCCCCGACCCCGACAGACCCGGCGCCCGGCCGATTCGGCGGGCGTACGCTGACGAAGGGCTTGACGTTCGATGAACGGCGACCTCATCCTGAACATCGCGCTGGTCATCGCATTCGTGCTCATCGGCGGCGTCTTCGCACGCACCGAGATGGCGCTGGTCACCCTCCGCGAGAGCCAGGTCAACGCGATCGCCGCGCGCGGCCGGCGTGGTGAGCGCACCGCCGCGCTGGCACGCAACCCCAACACGTTCCTGTCGGCGGTGCAGATCGGTGTGACCGTCGCAGGGATTCGCTTCGGCCGCCTACGGTGCGACCTCCATCGCACCGTCTGTCGCTCCGCTGTGATGCATCAGACCAGACATTGATGCAAATGCCCTGCCGAGGTTCCCGATCTCGGGGCCAACCTCTTTCAGCAACGCCACAAGTACCCACTTCTCGCTGCGGCGTGGGCTCGACCTTGCTCTCTTTCATGATGCATCAGACGGCAATATTGCTCGCTTGGTGAGCCGCTTGATCTGGTCGGGCTGGAAACCCGACCAGTGATCGTCGTCGTCGGCGACGACGACGGGGGCTTGCCGGTAGCCGAGTTCCTCGGTGACGTATTCGAGGGCGGCGGGCACCTCGGTGATGTCGACCACCTCGTATTCGAGGTGCGCGCTGTCGAGGGCGCGATAGGTCATTTGGCACTGCATGCAGTTCGGCTTGGTGTAGACGGTGATGCTCATGACCCCTCCTGATGTGTGAACCCGTTCCTGGTAAGCGGAGCTAGACCGGTTCGAGGGAGTGGCGCGCAACCTGCAAGGCGACGCCAGTCGGCCCCGGAGGGGCTAGCGCGCCGCGAGCGGCCGGTCATGCTGGAGCGGCAGGAACGGGGTGCGCTCAGGAGGGTGCGGGCGGGAGTCATCGGGACATTCCGCGGGTGTCTGTTGCAGGGATCGCGTCCGGGCCGGTGTGGATGATCCGGGGCTTGGTGATGGGCGCGGGATCATCGGTCGGTGTGTTCTCGGGCTGGGGCTCCTTGGGCTCGGTCATGGCGCGCAGCTGCGCGTCGATGCGTTCAAGGTTGGTTCGGGCGTCCTGGAGGGCGTCGCCGTGCTTGAACGGGGCGCTCAGAGAGCGGACGGCTTCAGCGCGGGCCTCGGTTTCGGCAGCGATCTGCTCCTTGGTGTGTTCGATGAGGGTGGGGAGGTTGGCGATGCGGTGCTCGAGCATCCGGATCGCGCCGATATCTTCGGGGTCGGTGAGCTTCTTGCGGTCGACCTTCACGGTGGCGGCGGGGATGCCCTCGAGCCCGAACTCGACGAAGACCGTTCCCAGGTCGGTGCGGGTGCGCGCGGTGATGGGGAAGCCGGAAATCTCACCGATGACACCCTTGGTGGTGTCGTAGCCGGGGCGGGCGTAGTGGATGCCGGCTGCCCCGGCCCACCGGACCAGGGCCGCGGCGGCGTCCACGCGCTTGTCGCAGTGGCGTCCGTAGATCGAGATGCGGAAGTTGTCGCCGGCGAGGTCGCGCACGCGAGGCGCAGCTGCGGCGTAGGCGGCGAGGTTCGCGTTGAGGATTCCGAGCCGTTGGTCGGCGTTGCGGATGGTGCCGTCGAGGGTGGAGCGGTTGCGTTGCCAGGCGCGCTCGAGGCGTTCCAGCCGGGAGGACTCGTTGATGGCGATGGACCGTTCCAGCAGTAGCGGGTTTCCGCTGGCGAGGGCTTTGGCTTCGGCAGCGCTCAGGGAGTCGTCGCCGAGGTCTTGCATCTCGCGCACGTCGAGGCGTCCACGCATGACCTGGTTGATGAACTTCGACTTCCGTTCGATCGCCTGCCACATGTAGGCCGAGAACGTCCCGGTGGTGACGTACTGGAAGATCCCCACTTCGGGGTTCTGATTGCCCTGGCGGATGATGCGACCGTGGCGTTGGGCGACGTCGGCAGGTCGCCAAGGGCAGTCGACGTCGTGCAGCGCGATAGCGCGGGCTTGGACGTTGGTGCCGACGCCCATCTTCGCGGTCGAGCCGATGAGAACAGCGACGCCGCCTTCGCGTGCGGCACTGAACAGTCGCGCTTTCTCGGCGTCGTTCTTGGCCTCGTGAACGAACCGGATGCCCTCTGCGGGGACGCCTCGCTGTGTGAGGACGAGCTTGAGCTCGTCGTAGGCGTTCCACTTCTCGCTGGGGGTGCCGAGGTCGCAGAACACGATTTGGAGGGCGCCGGGGACCGGGGACGGCTCCCCCGTGCGGGTGTCCCGGTAGGTGTTGTGCTTGTTCTGGTGGTAGATCCTCGCGATGTTCTCGGCGACGTCGTGGAGGGCGATGGGTTCTGCGCCGACGTCGGCGTATTGGTCGACCAGCCGGTAGTCGACGGCTGCTTTGCGGCCGTCGCTGGAGACCCACAGCATGTTGTCGACCTTGCCGTTGATCTCGCGCGGGATGCGCTGCTGGATGCGTTCAGCGCGTTCCCCGAGGTCGGCGACATAGTCCATGACGCTGTCGCCTGCGGTGAGGGCGACGGTCTGCGGGAGCCGCTTCCCGTCCTCGCGGAGCTGCAGTGCGGGGACGGGGAGGTTGAGGTCTTCGGCGGTCTTCACGTCGGCGAACACATGCCACATGCGGAGCATCTCGGGCACGTTGACGAACTTCGCGAACCGTGTTTTGAGGCGGAACGCTCCCCCGCCTTGTGGTGCCATCTCCACGTCGGTGACTTGTTGACCGAACGTTGCGGCCCAGGCGTCGAACGCTTCGACGCCGGCCTTACGGAGCAGGTCGGGCCGTAGGTAGCGCTGCATGACGTGCGCCTCGGTGATGGAGTTGGCGATCGGTGTCGCGGTCGCGACGGTGACGACGCGGGCGCCGTGGGTGTTGCGGAGGTACTCGAGCTTCATCGCCATGTCGGTGGCGCGCTCGGAGCCCTGGATGTTGGCGTCGGGGGTCTTCGAGGTCGTGCTGAGGTTCTTGTAGTCGTGGAACTCGTCGACGACGAGGTAGTCGATCCCTGTGGACTCGAAGGTGATGCCGGGGTCGCGTTCCTGGTCGAGCAGGTTCTTCTGCTTTTCCTCGAGGGCGGCGAGACGCTTCTCGATCTGCTTGACGGTCATCCGGTCTTCCCCGGTTGCGTCGGCGAGGGCTGCTTGCAGTGTCTGAACTTCGTGATCGAGGAAGGCGGTCGCAGTTTCGGCTTCGACGGGGAGCCGGCGGAATGCCTCGCGGGTGAGGATCACCGCGTCCCAATCGTTCGATGAGGCGCGGGCGACGAACAGTCGTCGCTTGTCTCGGGTGAGCTGCTCGCTGTTGGCGGCGAGGATGCGCGCTTGCGGGTAGATCTGCAGCCATTCGCGGGTGAACTGCTCGAGCATGTGGTTGGGGACGACGACGCCGATCTTGGTGGCCAGACCCATCCGGCGTAGTTCCATCGCACCGGTGACCATTTCGGCGGTCTTCCCGGCGCCGACCTCGTGGAACAGGCCCACGGCGGGCTCGCGGAGCATTCGTGCGACAGCGGCGCGCTGGTGGGGGCGGAGCTGGAAGCTCGCGGCCATGCCGGGGAAGGTGAGGTAGGCGCCTTCCCCGTCGTAGGAGCGCAAGACGGTGCTGTTGAATCGCCGGTTGTACTCGTCGGAAAGGTCGCGGGCGCGGGCGGGGTCCTCCCACACCCACTCCTCGAACCGTTCTTGGAGCAGTGCTGCTTTCTCTTGTGCAGCGGCTGTCTCGGTCGGGTTGAGGACTTTCCGGGTGCGGCCGTCCGCGTCTTCGTACTCGTCCTCCACCTTGATTTCGACCTGGTTCGCGAGGCGCTCGAACAGGTCGGTGGCGGGACGGCGCGCGGTTCCCCAGTCGGAGGTGGCACGCACGGATCGACGGTTCGCGTCACGGACCTTCCAGGTCGCCGGCAGCGGGTTGCTGACGGTGACCTGCGGGTCGTTGAGCAGTCCGCGGAGGAACTCTTGGTGGTAGGCGGGGCTTATCCAGACCGCGCCGACGCGGGCGGTGATCTCTTCCGGTGTGAGCGGGGTGGGCAGTACCTGCTCCAGGGCGCGCACGTTGCTCTCAAAGCGAGGGTCCGTGGCGGCGGCGTCGGCAGCGCTGGCCAGTTTGCTGCGCACGTCGCCGGACAGATACTCGGCGGCGGGGATGAGCGTTCCCGTCTCGGGGTCGTCGTAGACGAGCTCGCCGAGCTGGCGGCGCGCCTCCTCGACTACATCGCCGAGCATCTCGGCGATGTAGTCGAGGTCTACCGTCCCGTTGCGGTTGAGGCTGAGGTTGAGCGCGTCGGAGGGGGTGTCTGCGCCGAGCTTGTCAGGCCGGGGCAGGATGACGCGTCGCTCCAGGAGGGCGGCGGGTTCAGCCCTCTGCATGTTCTCGTCGAACACTTCGAGGGCCATGACCAAGGGCCCGAAGGGGTCGGTACGCAGCAGGCGCGTGGCGGTGGGAACCCGCCTGGACATGATGGGGTTGCCGTCCTCGTCGACACGGCCGGTGGGTGTCTCCTTGTACCGGTTGATGGGGCCGAACCGGGCGACGTACTTTTCCCACTGGGAGCGGAGTGCCCGACGGCCGGCGAGGATCTCGGCGGTGTCGTCGAGGCTGGCGCGCTCCATCGCGAGCTGGGTTACCGCTTGCGTACGCAGTGCTAGCAGCGCCCGCATCTCGGCCGCGGCGGACTTGGGGACGTTCATGGGCTCGCGACCGCTGCGCGTGCTGACGGCGAAGGTGCCGTCCTCGAGGGCGTGGATGGTGCCATCCCAGGCGTCGGGGTCGGGAAGGTCGATGACGGGGGCGGCGGTGGCCTGGCGGGGCGTGAATACACGACCGGACTCGCGCGCTTCCGCGACGATGCGCTCTAGCGCGGCATGCAGCGCGCGGGGAACGGCCTCGAGGTCGTTGGGGACGACCTGGAGAGTCTGCGACCCGTGCATTCCGTTCGTGACGTGGAGGGTGCCGAGCACGTTCTCGGGGCGCCGGTCGAAGTAGGTGTTGATCTTCATGGTCGCGCCGTCGATGGTGTGCGCCGTGACGCCTTCCCACAGCCGGTCGGAAGGTGCCGGCTCGTTGGGGTCGCGGCGGCGGAAGATCAGGAGGTCGGTGACGGCCTCAGTGCCGGCTGTCCGCTTGTGCGCGCCGGTAGGGAGGCGCACGGCGCCGAGCAGGTCGCCGTACATGGCCATTTCGCGGCGGGCTGCGGGGTTTGCCTGGTCCAGTGTGAAGTGGCTGGTCAGGACGGCGACGATGCCGCCAGGGCGGGTCAGGCGGAGCGATTTGAGGATGAAGTGGTTGTGGATCGAGTGCCCGTTGGCGTTGTCGATCGGGTCGTGGAGAGCGAACTTGCCGAACGGGACGTTGCCTACGGTGGCATCGAAGTAGTCGCTTGGGATCCGCGTGTCTGCGAAGGACTCGCTGCGGATCGTGGCGAGCGGGTACAGGTGTCGGCTGATGTCAGCGGTCACCGGGTCGAGCTCGACGCCGGTCATGGCGGCGCTGGAGGGTGCGTGGCCGATGAAGGTTCCGCTGCCGCTGCCCGGTTCGAGGACCGCTCCCCCGTCGAATCCGAGGTCGCGGAGCGCGCCCCAGACTTCGGTGACGTACTCGGGGCTCGTGTAGTGAGCGTTCAGTGTGGTGCGGCGCGCTTGAGCCCATTCCTTGTCGGTGAGCAGTTCGCGGAGCTCGTCGCGTTGGCGGGACCATTCCGGTTTCGCATCGTCGAAGACCTCGGGGATGGCACCCCAACTCGTCCACCGCGAGAGGATGAGCTGCTGTTCGGGTGAGGCCGTGGCGCCGGTGCGGCGCAGGTCGCGCAGAGTGCGAAGCGCTGCCGCGTTCGCGTCATACCGGGCTCGGGGGCCTGCCGGGACGAACGGTTCAGCCGGCGGGGCAAACGCGGCTACCGGGCGGGACGGTTCGAGTCCCTGGCCCAGCGGTTCTCCACGCTGGTCTCCCAGATCGAAGAGTGTTCCCGCAGATACTCCAGCGGGGACTGCGCTGCTGCCATCTCCTGCAGGAAGGTCAACGGGAGCAGCCAGCGTCGTTGGCTGTCCTCCCACGTCAGGCCGTGATCCGCGTCCCCGTCCAGCTGGTCCTTCATCTTCCAGGCCCAGTCCAGCAAGGAGTCCGTCGTCTCGCTCGTCGTGTCTTCCCACTCCTCCCGGCTGAGTTCCGGGGAGGCCAGAGCGCCCTCGTCTTCCATCGCGATTTCCTCCGCGCGGAGCCGTGCCTCGTTCAGTCGAGCGACCTTCTCGAGGTATTCCTCCCCCGGATGATCCGCGCCCGCCAGAGTCGGGATCAAGTCGGCGACGGTCGTCGCGATCCTCTCCCCCATTGTCGTGAAGTATTCCTGCGGGTTCGGCAGCTGCGCGAACGCCTCCGGGCGATGCGTCTGCCAGTGCCTCATCGCTCGCTGACCGTAGTGATTCATTGCTCTCCTGCCGCGTCGCGGTGCCGACCAGATCGTCAGTGCGAGATGAGCCTGACCGTACAACATCGCGGCGTGCAGGCTCTTCGCTGTATTGAGCATCCGAGTCCCCTTCCGAATCGAGGTGCGTCTGCGCTTGCTCGTCTGATGCTCCCCACAGGTCGAACTCGAGCTGTGTGGGTGGAGCCATGTGGCGGCGGCGAGCCATAAATCCCCCGTACGATCCGGCATATCTTCCTTGCCGCGTACGGTATCACCCGGCCGAATAGTTTATTTAGTCACTTGTGATGCCCGTTGCTCCCTACAGCGCGACGGATCGGCGTAGGGCTGTTTCGTCGTCCCCCTGCAGCTGGTCGGCTCGTTCGAGGAGGATGTCCACCGCGACGCGGATCAGGGTGTTGTCCGTGATCCGGGGGCCTCTCCCCTTCTTCGCGCGGTTGAGGCCACGCGCGAGCTCCCCCAGCGCTGAAATCTGATCGCTGCGGAGCCGCGTCTCCTTGCGCGTCAGCGCCAGATAGAGCGGCTGTTCCGGTTCGGTGGCGGTTTCCGTGCGGGGTGCCGGCTTCTTGCTCGGCGCGGCCTTCTTGGGTGCTGCTGCTCGAGGCGCCGGAAGCGAAGCGGATGCTGGCGAGGGCGCCGACGTCGGGGCCGGCGCCTCCGCGGGGACGCCTCTCTCGACCGCATCGAGTAGACGACCAAGCTGCTGGCGAGCCATGTTCAGTTCTCCTTCGCGGGGGTGTCGTTGGCCCACATCGACATCAGGTCCATCGCGACGTGGGTGTAGTCGAAGATCGCGTTGTGGTTCTGGCGTGTATCGGGGTACTGCGTGACCACGCGGCCCAACATCGGCGCGTCGGCGTGGGCGGCGTACTGGCGAACGTGTTGACGGAACCGAGGAAGGCCCATGCGGTCGACGAGCTCCTGCCAATCCTCGAGCTGGCCCGCGCGCCGCTGATCGATCTTGCTCAGCAGGACGCGGTACGGCAGGTGGCGGGGCTCGATGTGCTGACGAATGGTTCGCACGAGGGCCGGCGTGTTCAGGGGCTCGGGGTTCAACGGCAAGATCGCGAAGTCAGCGGCGTCGAGAACGGCGGACAGCACTCTGGTGTCTTCGAGGCTTCCGGGGGTGTCGACAAAGATCGTGTCGTAGTCGAGCTCACGCAACCGTGAGAGGTTCGCGGGATCCACATCGTCTGCGAAGTCGAACGGCAGGTCCTCCCCCGCATTGGTCGCCCACCATGTTGTTGATTGCTGCGGGTCGACGTCGACAACGAGTACCCGCGAGTGCTTGGCCATCACGGCGGCGAGGTTCATGGTGGTGGTCGTCTTGCCGACGCCACCCTTCTGACCGACCAGGGCAACGATCCTCATGTGCTTATCCCATCTCGTTTCGCAGCCGCTGCCATTAGCGACAGCGGCGAGTCTGTAACTCTGTAACTTGCAGACTTCCGAACTTCCGAACTCTGTAAGTGACAGACTACTACTTACAGACTTACAAACTTACAGACTTACAAACTTACAGAGGTACGGACTTACAGAGTTACGGACTTACAGAGTTACGGACTTACGGACTGGGCCGACATACAGAGTTACAGACTCACAGAGTTACAGAGTGCGCGTTGCTCGCCTACCTGTGCGCATCGAGGCGACGATCGCGTCGATCGCGTCGGCCTCAGCCTCCACGCGAGCCCGCGTGGCCGCGTCAGCGGCCAGCCGTGCTCGCTGTGCGGCGAGCCGTTCGTCGCGTTCGCGGATGCTTTCGACGGCAGGCGCGAGCTCGTCGGCACCGATGGCGCGCTGGAGGAGCCAGGCAAGGTAGCCGGCGGGATTTCGTTGGTCGGTCGGATCAGCGACGCGCAGATTCGAGTCCCGTGCCACGCGGTTGATCTGGTCCAGAGCCTGTCCTGCGGTCCAGCCGCGTTCGCTGAGGCGGAGCCGGTGAACGATTCGCACCAGCGCTCCGATGTGGTGCCCGGGTCGACGCAGCCAGGGGATTCGTCGCTGGAGCTCAGCCGCCAGTTGCTGATCTTGGAGGGGGAGAGGTGGACGGTCCTGCTTGGTGTTTTTTGTCATTGCTGGCCGCCGCGGAGCGGTGGCCGTCCGCGCGCGCGGTAGCGCGTGCGTTGTTGGTGTTTTAGGGACGTGAGTTACCTGCTCTCCTGACGGAGAGACAGGTAGGTGGACACTCTCCACAGATCGTGGATCTCGCTGGGGCGCGGCTGTGCGGGGGAGTGCCGGCATGACCAGAGCCCGCGTAGAGGCGGCGCGGAGCTGGTCGCCACCGTGCGTACGGCGTGCTTCCTGCCGCTCAGCGCTGGTCAGGTAGCGGCCCGCCACGACGGTGACAGCCAGCCCCAGAGCCTCGAGCAACAAGCGCGCCCTCTGCACGGTCTTGGCGCTCATCCCGAGGGACGCAGCAACCGTCTCGTGGGCGGTACTGACTCCTCGGCCGGTTCGTTGGTCAGCGGATTTGCGATCGGCGTACGCGACACGAAGGAGGGTGTCCGGCGCGACCTTTGCCGCCCGCCGCGCCGCTTCTCCCTGCTCGGTGCGAAGGGTGTCCATGACGACGTCGAACCATGCCTCACCGGAGGTCCACGCGCGCAGCTGGGCATGGGCACCGGACGGTGCGGGGAGCGACCATGAGCCGTTGCGGGCGCGCGACACGCCGTCTGTAGGTCCCTGTGTCGTTGATTTTTGGGCAGCACGGGCTACCATGAAGTCGTCTCCTTCCGTTGGAAGTAGGCACGACGAAGCCCCGCCTTCCCGGGCGGATCTTCGGTTCTTGCTTCACCTGGATCTGTTTGGCGACGTGCCAGATGAAGTGACTCGAGTTTTGAGGCCCGCTACGGCGGGCCTCTTCTCATTGGGCCGCGTCTATAGGCAGCTCCCCGTCTCTCGGTTCGGAGGACCACGTCGCAGGCAGACCCTGCAGAGTGATCTCCACGTTGGCCATGATGTGTTCGAACATCACGGCACGGCTCACACCAGCGCGCTCAGCAAGCTTCTCGAGCCGCTCTTTGGCCTCACGCTCGACCTCCCACCCCAGCGAAACGGGGTCGTGGAGAGTGCCGCGAGGGCGTCGACTGATGCGGGACATGGCGCCAGTTAACCCGAGGGCTTGGGTTAACGCGGGAGAACACGCCGAGATAACTCTCGGGTTCGCGTGACGGATGACGGGGGAGTGGTCAGAGCTCGCCGATGGCGTCGCCCAAACGAACCCACATCTCGGAGACAACGTCCTGATCGACCGTGTAGAGAACGGTCTGGCCGCGCTTCGGTTCACTCGGAGTGGTGACCAGGACGCCCGCCTGGACGAGAACAGCCAGCGCCTTGGCCACCGCGGGGTACCCGACGCCGAGCGCGTCGGCGATCTGTCCGCGCCGGACCGGTCCGTGCTTGCGGACGTAGCCGATGATGTTGGCTCGCAGCATGTTGCCCAGGGCGTGGATGGGGTCCTCCATGAAGTCACTCTCATGGGGTCGGACGTACCTGGGCATTCACTCATGATGCCGCACCGGTTTCGTCAAACACCACGTGGATAATCTTCCTATTCACCTTCCGACCGAATAGTTATAGTATCAACTACGGCAACGCGGAACGGAAGAGGAGGGGATCGTGGCCACTGAACTGATCGCCCCGACCCACCTGCTGCCCCTGTCCTCCAAATGGGGGACAAGCCGTGTGATCAGCAGATTTCTCTCTTATCCACAAGTGCAGGGGTCCCCAGTTCAGTGTCCGACGGGGGTAGGTATCGTGTTTGCGCTGGGCGCTCCCGTGTCTGGTCTGTGCCACACGGTCGCAGCCCTCACCGTGGCAAGGATTCCCCATGGCTAAGCGCTCTAAGTGGTTGATCGCCGGCAGCATCATCGGTGCGGCCGTCATCTTGTTCGGCCTGGTCATCGGCATCACCACGAACCTGTTCCGCGGCCCGGAGGCATCGCCGGGACCCTCGTCGAGCACCTCGCCGGTGCCCGGCGCGACCGGCGCGGGCCCTTCTCCTTCCGCCTCCGCGTCGCCGGGTGGAGAAGGGCAGGGAAGTGCCCCTGTAGAGGGGTGGGTGAAAGAGCCGGCAACGTCCGACCCCGAGGAGTACGCGACCGCGGCCATCAGAGCCGTCACGACCTTCGACCCGGCCCAGAGCTCGCGCGACGAGTGGGTCGCCTACCTCGAGTCGTGGATGACACCCGCCCTGGAGAACAACGGCGAGCCGAATCAAAAGGTCACCGACATGAACAAGCGTGTCCTGCGGTCCGAAGTCGCCATGGACGCCGAGCAGTGGGAGTACATCGCCAGCGTGCGTGGGACCGTCGAGGGCCAGTTTGAGCAGCTCGAGTCGCTCGGTGGCAGGGCCGAATATCAGGAGTACGTCCTCCTGGCCGACGTGCAGCAGATGGTTCGCCCGGGCGACGGGCAGACCGACGCGTGGGCGGAGGCGCGGCGGGTCTCGGTGTACATCGAGTGCAGCGACCGCGTCGAGCACACTGGATCGCAGAAGCCGGGCGACTGCAAGGTCATCCGCTGGGCCGATCAGACTCCGGAGGGGGAGTAGTCCTGTGCCCGCGCCGGCCGCTGTCATCGCGACGAAGACTCTGGGGAACCGAAAGGTTCGCAGGGGCCTCCTCGTCGTGCTGGTGGTCGCCGTCGTCACGTTTGGCGTCGCGGTGTTCTTTCTCTTCGCGATTCTCTCCGGCGCGAACCGTGCCACCGCGGGCGAAGTCCCCGCCCCGGGAGCTCCTGACGATGCGCCCGGGATGGTCTATCCCGTCGACGGCGAGTGGGGGTTCCCCGTCGCCGGCGACTACAGAGTCACCAGCGTCTTTGGGTACCGACCCCATGTGGTTCCCCACGATCACTGGGGAATCGACCTCGCTCAAGGGTGCGGCTCCCCGATCCTCGCGGCTGCAGCCGGCAAGGTCACCTTCGCCGGTTACGCACAGGGCGGCTGGGGCAACCGAGTCAAGGTCGAGCATTCTCCGTCCATCACGACCGCGTACGCCCACATGCAAACCGGCTCGATCACCGTCAGAGAGGGCGACATCGTTCAGGCCGGCCAGCGCATCGGCTCCGAAGGCAACACCGGCATTGGCACCGGCTGCCACCTCCACTTCGAGGTGTACCAGAACGGTGCCCGCATCAACCCACGACCATTCATGACCCAGCACGGCGTCACGTTCTAACGAAAGGCACTCTCGTGAATCTCCTACCCCTGACCAGCGTCCCCGACATCGAACCGAACTTCAACGCACCCTGGCTCGACGGCCTCCAAACGATCGTGTCGTACGTGCTGGCGACCGGGCTCGTCATCATGTTCCTGCTGCTGATCTTCGCGATCCTGGCCCTGGCCTTCGGCGGCATCTTCCCCGACCGGGCGCGTGACTGGGCCGGCAAGAACATCGTGGTGGTGTTCATCGCGACCGCTGCTCTCGGGGCCATCTCCGGCTTGTTCGGTTGGTTCATCAACTTCGACTTCGGGTTCTGATGTCTCGGCTGCTCCGGTTCTTCGCTCTCGTTGTCCTTGTGGCGGGCATTGTCGCTGGGACCAGCGTCAGCGCGTCCGCCGCACAGGCTCCGAGCGCCACCGGAGCGGTCGCTGCAGCTTCCGAGACTCCGTCCGATCAGCCGGTGACGGGGGAGGCCTGGTCGTCGCCCGCGGCGGCGGTTGCCTGCAAGCAAACCGCTGAGACGGTGTTGTGCACGCCGACGGATCCGGATGACACCGTGCAGCAGGCGTGCTACTCCGCTGTGCCGAGCAGCACCAGCGGTTTCGTCACCGTATGTTCGATCGCCGGCGCCAACCAGGCGGATCTCGAAGGAGTTGGAAAGAAGCTCGACTTCCAGTGGGGTTGCCAGTTCGGCGATGTCTTCTGCAGCACCATGGAAGGCGGCGCCGAGCAGGCTGCCGCGGAGTCGTTGAACAGCGCCGCCCGCGGCGCCGCGGCGCTCCGGTTCAACACGGACAGTCTTCTGTGGACCGTCGCGCTCGATCAGTGGAGTTTCTGGGCGTGGGCCGTTCTGATCGTCGTGCTGGTGGGCGGCATCGTGGGCATCACGATGGCGGCGTACTCCGGTAGCACCAGCGAAGTCATCTGGGCGGTAGTGCGGATGGGAATCACGTTCCCTTTGATCCAGCTGACCCTGTGGATGTTGGGGCAGATCATCAACGCCGTGGACCTGCTGTCATTCTCGATCTACGCGGACGCGGACCTGTTCGGGACGATGGGCGATCTTCTCTTCAACGCCGGCGGGAAGGTGAACCCCATGGCGGGGTTCATCGTCGTCGCGATGCTGTTCATCACCACCGTGGTGCTGTTCGTCGTTCTGATGGTCCGCAACATCGGTCTCGCACTGCTCGTGATGGTGGGACCCATCGCGTGGATGATCTTCCCGCTCCCGCGAGTAGGGAAGGAGTGGGTTGTTCGGTACCTGTCCGCAGTGGTGGCGCTGCTGCTGGCCGGGCCGATCATGATGAGCGCTTTCAAGTTCGTCACGGACGGGCTGCGCTCGGTGAGTTCCGTGTGGGACCCCGCGGTCTGGCCTTTCATGCTGACCCTCCTTGGTCTGTGCTTTGCGCCGTTGGCGGTCTTCTCCCTGTTCTCCTTCGCAGGGGGCAGCGTGGTCGACGCTGCTGCAGGCGCGGCAGGTCGTGGAGCTTCGAGCGCTGCAACGAAGGTGACCCGGGCCATTCCGCGTCCCCGCGTGGGGCAGCCACCCGCGGGACGGCCTGGGATGACGCCGAGGTCTGCGAACACCACGGGTCCGTCCCCGAGCACGTCGACCGGCAGAACAGCGTCGCCGTCGGCGGGGCGCCCCACGCAACCTGCGGGAGCGTCGCCGGGGCGATCGACGAACCCGGCTCCTGCCGGCAGCACAGCGCCGAGCAGCAGCGCGTCCCCGGCGCCGTCGACGCGAGCGTCGCGACGTCAAAGTGAAGCAGGCGGCGCGACTCCGCCGCGTCCGAACGGAGGAACACAGTGAGCGGGACGATCGATAAGGACATCGCCCGACCGGCTACTCTTCCCGCGCGTTCTTCCCAGGGAGTCGTGCTCGGGCTCGATCCGTGGCAGGTCAGCACGCTGCTGCTCGCAGGCGCGGTTCTGCTGATCAGTGTGCAGGTGTACGGCCCCGTCGGTGTGATCAGCGGGGGTCTGATCGGCGTCGCGCTGGCAGTCGCCTCTGTGGTCCGCTACCGCGGAATGTCGCTACCAAGATGGGGAGCTGTCTGGATGAACAAGAAGATGCGAGACGCGCTAGGCGCCACCAAGGAGACCTTCGCCCCAGAAGCGGCCCAGCCGACCCGCGTGGGCGCCCTTCGGCTGCCGGGGCGCTTGGCCTCAGTCGAAATCTGGGAGGTCGGGGATCTCGCTGCGGTGTACGACCCTCACGGACGGTCGATCACTGTGATGGCCGAGCTTGAGGTTCCCGGGTTCCTCATGAAGGACCTGTATGAGCGGATGGAGCTCGCCGATCGGTGGGCGATGGTGCTCGCGTCGTTCACACAGCGTCCCGGTGTGAAGCGCGTTGCCATGCAGGAGCGGACGTTCCCGGCGACGATCCGGCCCGCTCGCGACTACTTCGAGGAGCATAAGGGGAACTTATCCGTCCCCAGCGCAGACGAGCGCTACCAAGCGGTCATGGATAAGGCCGAAGGATTCGCCGTCGCTCACCGCAACTATCTGACCCTTACATACGACCTGTTGAAGCTCTCGGGGCAGCTGAAGGCTCTCGGCGGCGGCAAAGCGGCAGCCGTACGCCTCGCCGCGCTGGAGGCGGGCAACATTCGCGACGCGTTGGCAGGAGCTGAGGTGGAGGTTCGTCGGTGGCTCGGCCCTCGCGATATCGCCGCGTTGGCCCGAACCGCGTTCGACCCGGCCTCGATCCCCGTGATCGAGAACCGGACGGGCTCAGAGGCGGGTGTGGATCCGGTCGCGATGGGTCCGACGTACATGGAGGAACCGAAGAACAATCTCGGCATCGTTCACACGGACTCCGGCGTCCACACGACGATGTGGATCCACGAGTGGCCGCGAGCAGCTGCCCCCATCGGATTCGTGAACGACCTCGTCTTCGCCCGTCACCCGGTGGACAACACCGCCATCTCCCACATCTTCACCACGGTGATGACGCCCGTCCCGATCACCGAAGCGTTCAAGCGCATCAAGCGGGAGAAGAAGACCTGGCGCGCGAACCAGCGCATGAAGGCGCGGCGTGGTGAGGACGGCAACGCGATCGACACCGCCGACTTTGTCGCCCTACAGGCGCAAGAGGACGGTCTCGTGTCCGGTCACGGTGAGTACCGGTACGGCGGGTATCTGACCGTCACCGCGGCGACGGAGGAGGAGCTCGAGCAGTCGATCGCGGGGGTGCGCAACGCGCTTTCCCGCGCAGGCATGGAAGCTCAGATCCTGTACGCCCAGCAGGGTGAGGCGCTGCTGATCAATGCTCTTCCGATCGGATTGGGGCTGAAATGACCGACCGCACGCGCGACCTGGCAGCGATCTACCCGTTCGTTGCCGATAGCGGCATCGGGACCAAGGGACCGATCCTCGGCGTCGACCTCAACGCAGACAGCTTGTTCTGCTTCTCCCCGTGGGTCGCGTACAACGACGAAAGCGAGCGAGGCACCCTGTCGACCAACATCCTCGTGATGGGCGCGTACCGCGCCGGGAAGTCCGGCAGGGTCACCGCGGCGACGGAGGAGGAGCTCGAGCAGTCGATCGCGGGGGTGCGCAACGCGCTTTCCCGCGCAGGCATGGAAGCTCCGATCCTGTACGCCCAGCAGCGTGAGGCGCTGCTGATCAATGCTCTTCCGATCGGATTGGGGCTGAAATGACCGACCGACGCCGCGAAGGATGGGTGTTCGAGGACGCCAACCTCACGCCGAAGGAGCGCCGCCGCCTCCGCAAGGAGATGCGCGAGAGCGCCACCAACGTCCGCACGAAGACGAACAAGGCCGAAACGCGCCTGCCACTGCCGTCCACGCCCCGCTGGGGTGACGGCATGAAGAACCACGGGTGGTGGAACCTCCTGCCGATGGACGTTCCGCCGCACCGCGCCACCACGCGCGACCTGGCAGCGATCTACCCGTTCGTTGCCGATAGCGGCATCGGGACCAAGGGACCGATCCTCGGCGTCGACCTCAACGCAGACAGCTTGTTCTGCTTCTCCCCGTGGGACGCGTACAACGACGAAAGCGAGCGAGGCACCCTGTCGACCAACATCCTCGTGATGGGCGCGTACCGCGCCGGGAAGTCCGGCACGGTCAAGTGCCTCGTGAGCCGGTCGTTCGCGTGGGGATACCAGGCAGTCGTCCCGTCTGACTCGAAGGGGGAGTGGGTAGCGCTGGCCAACAACGTGGGCGGGAAAGTCATCAGCCTCGGCGGTCCGGGGGCTTACCGGCTGAACCCTCTCGACCGGGGGCCCGTCCGCAGCGAGACAACGGATGTAGAGGACGACATGATCGTCCACCAACGTCGCATCACCACTCTCGTGCAGTTGCTCGAGATGACCAACGCGGCGCACTCTCTGACCGCGGCTGAGCACAGCGTCGCAGTCCTCGCCTTGAATCTGGCGATCCAAGCCACCGACGATCGACCCACGCTTCGCGAGGTCCACCGGCAGCTGGGGCACATCATCACGGATGACTCCCTCGACGTGGAACGTAAGCCTCGAGAAGCCGCCGAGGACGTGCGGTTGCTGCTCAACCGATTCATCAGCGGCGACCTTTCAGGCATGTTCGAGGACGAGTCCACCGTCGAGTTCGATCAGGACGCACCGATCGTCGTCGTCGACACGTCTGAGCTGTTCCAGCGCAGCGAGCTGGTCGCTCAGATCGCGCAGGTCTGCACCACCAGTTGGGTGCAGGCCGTCATCTCGGACCGGAACTCGCGTCGCAAGCGCTACGTCATCCGGGAAGAGGGCTGGCGCGATATGACGAGCGTCCAGGCGCTGCAGATGTATCAGCAGTGGCTGAAGCTGTCGCGCTACTACGGCGTCTCGAACATCGTCATCCTGCACAAGATGGGCGACCTCGACGCCGTGGGACGCGAGGGTTCGCAGGAGCGCGCTCTCGCCTACTCGGTCGTGCAGGACATCGAGAACAAGTTCATCTTCCGGGTGAACCACCAGGAGGAGAAGAACCTCGCGACGAAGCTGAACATGCCGGACTCGCATATTCAGGTCGCTCGGCGACTTCGCAAGGGCGATTTCCTCGCCTACGTTGGAAGGTTCGCGTATGTCGTGGACTGCTTCAGCACCTCCACTCCCGAAGAGTTCGAGCTGTTCAAGACCGACGACGCGATGATGTCCGACCGCGACGTCCCCGGCACGACCCCAGACCCCGCCCCTCTCGCGCTCGACGAGCTGTGGCCGGCGCCGATCGAGGACGCCACCGACGAATGGCTGGCTGCCGTGCCGGCTCACAACGAAGGAGCATCATGACCATCACTCGGCCCATCGCCCGAGCCGCCGTCCTCGACGGCTACGCAACCTTCACCCTCCCCGACGGCACAGCAACACGTCTGATCGCCGAAGACGACAGCGACATTCGACGCACCGTCATACAGCGGGCGCAACAGCTGGCGGCAGAGCTCGGTCACGACATCGAGCTCGTGACCACGGGAACGCTCGGCTCCACGCACCTGCTCATCGGCACTGAGGGGAGCGTGTCACAACTGAAGATCGAGGACACCATCGAGTCGATCGAGGAACCGTCGCCGCTGCACCGCGCCGCCGACACGCTGCGGCAGTCACCGATCTTCGATACAGTCCCGGCCTCTCGTCAGCGGACGCGAACGACGCCCGAGCCCCCGGGACCCCGCGTCGCCGCCGGACCGACCCAGCATGCGGATGCGTCGACGCAGCCCGACCCGCCGCAGCCCGACCCGCCGCAGCCCGAGGCACCGCAGCGTCGACGTCCCTCATTCATCGTCACCGAAACCGCACCTCCTGTTGAGGCGAACGGGTGGCGTCGCGCGCTGGGCATGAAGCCCACGCCGCACGAGGAACAGATGGCCGCGGCTCAGCGGATCGTGTCGAGCCACTGGCCAGAGATCAAGCGGATCTCGGTCGTGAACGGCAAAGGCGGTGTGGGCAAGACCACGACGGTCGCCTGCCTCGCAGCGACGTTCGCCCGGTTCGGTGGCGGGGGAGTGCTTGCCTGGGACAACAACCCCACCCGTGGGACGTTGGGCTGGCGCACCGAAGCCGCCGCGCACAACGCCACGATCCAGGACATGCTCGAGCACTCTGACCGTCTCCTTGAGCCGGGAATGCCGCTGTCGACGATTGCGGGCTACGTTCACCATCAGACCGAGGACCGTTACGACGTCCTGCGCTCCAACCCGGAGATGCTGGCTATCCGGCAGCAAATCGCGAACGCGGAGTTCGACAAGCTCGTCGAGGTGACCAACCGCAACTACCGGTTGGTGGTGTTCGACTCTGGCAATGACGAGTCTGCGGAGCGATGGCTGCGCATGGTCGATCACTCGCACCAGCTGGTGATTCCCACGTCGGCTGCGCCTGAGTCCGCAGAGTCGGCAACTCTGCTCCTGGAGGCATTGGAGCAGCGGAGCGAGTACTCAGCATGGCTCGCACAGAACGCTGTGATCGTCGTGACGGACGGGGAACGCAACGCGCGTACCCAGACGATCGCGGCAGAGTTCCGGGAGGCGGGCTACCGCACTGAGGTAGTCCCGTTCGACCCGGAGCTGAAGAGTGGCCCGCTGCGGTTCGGTCGCCTCGGGAAGATGACGCAGGAAGCCTGGATCCGCGTCGCGGCCGAGGCTGCACGGGTGTTCTGAACGCCATGGGCCGCGAACGCTCGTCACTGATCACCGTGGGGGTCCTCGCGGCGTTGTTGGCTGTGGGCGTCGGGTACGTCCTGCTCTGCGAAATGCTCATCGCATCTGTATGTGGGGAGCGCCCGCAGGCAACGAACCCGATCGCAGCACTGCAACTGCTGTTCACGGGATCACCCGACGGGTACGCCCCGATCGCAGGGTGCGCGTTCCCGACCGGGCTCATCCAAGGCGTCACCATCGGCGTGACCGTGCTGCTGATCGCTCTCGCCATCGGCGGCGCGATCGCGTACGCGCGTTGGAAACAGACAGACGCAGCATTGATCGCAGACCTCCGCGGACGGCCTGGCTTCGCCACCAGGCGAGAGGTCCAGAAGTACTTCTCCGGGGCCTCTGTCCTCCGCCAGGCCAAGACTCTCCGGCCTGGGCTGACGCGAAAGCCCAGCGCGTCCGATGTGGGGTGGCCGTTAGGCGAATCGCGCGGCGTCGACGTCTACGTGTCGATCGAGGATTCGGTTGTCCTCGAGGGCCCGCCCCGAGGGGGCAAGGGGTTCCGGGTCCTCATCTCGGCGATCATCGACTGGGCCGGCCCTCTGATCACCACGTCGACCACCAACGACAACCTCACCGCGACGCTCCGTTCCCGCCAAGAGCGCGGAACGGTTCACGTGTTCGACCCGCAGGGGCTCTCCGGTCTGTCGCGCACTCTCCGGTACAGCCCAATCAGCGGTTGTGAGGACCCCCTCGTCGCCACTCAGCGCGGCCGAGCCATCATCAACGGCACGGCGCTGGGAGCATCAGCGAGCAACGGCGAGTGGGCAGACGCCGCAGCGACCGTGTTGGCACGTCTCCTGCACGCGGCCGCGGTGGGTGGCATGAGCGTCGCTGACCTGTACAACTGGGGGTCAACCCCCGGGATGGCGCGCGCCGCTGTCGACATTCTCCGCGTCGACGGGACGCCCGGGTGGGGTGACGGGCTTGAGTCGATCCTCGACGGCGACCCGAAGCTCCTCTCGTCGCAGTGGTTCGGCGTGCAGAGTGCCGTCGCGCCACTGGCGATCCCGCAGATCCGCGAAACGCTCTCTCCGGGGCCGTACGACGTCGTGTTCGACCCGCAGGAGTTCCTCGCGGGAGAGAACACGCTCTACCTGCTGGGGTCCTCGAGCGGTGCGACCGCGATGGGCGGGTTCCTCTCGGCCATGCTCGACGACATCGTCGAGGTCGCCAGGCGCAAAGCGCTGTCATCCCAGGGATCACGACTGCCCCTGCCGTTGGGGCTGATCCTGGACGAGATCGCCAACATGTTCCGGTGGGATGCGCTCCCTCGAGTCATGGCAGACGGCGGCGGACGCGGGATCTGTACGTTCGTCGTGCTGCAGGCACTCTCTCAGGCGGAAACGAGCTGGTCCGCCGCGGAAGCAAGCACCATCTGGAGCGCGGCGACCGCCAAGATTCTGCTCGGTGGCGCCGGCGACGCTGCACACCTTCGCGACATCGAGGCGCTTCTGGGCACGCGCACCACCAGCCGGAAGTCCCGGTCGTGGAACACCGAGTCGATGGGTCATTCCGTCAGCGAGCAGCACGAACGTCTCCCGCTGATGACCGTGGATGAGATTCGACGGATGCCAACCGGCATCGGACTGCTCACGTACCGCAACCGGCGACCCGCGTTGCTCGAGCTCGACGGGTGGATCGACCGTCGTGACGCTCGCCAAATCAGTGCAGGCAAGAGCGCCCTCGAGAAGGAGCAACAGGCGCACTTCGCCGCGCGTGAGCTCGCGCAGGCCACACTGCGACGCGGCCCAGATGCGACGCAGGAGGACGATGTCTAATCGCCGGCGTTCCGCTCACGCGAACCGGTACCGCAGCGGGTATCTCCGGTCGCGGCAGTGGTTTGCGCGCCGCGACCGGTGGTTCCGTGAACACGGAGCCATCGAATGTGCAGCCGGATGCGGACGGCCGGCGGATCGGCGGCACGTCGAGCTCCACCACATCTCGTACGACGGGGTCTCCTACGTCGACGGCGTGTGGAGCGCTCAGGAGGCGCACGACGACCTGTGGCCGATGCATCCGGCATGCCACGAGTTGCTGCACCGGATCATCGACAAGGATCCCGTCCTCTCCCGACACCGCACACGCCGTCAGGCGTCGGAGGCTGCCCTCCGGATCGTTCGCACTCGAATCGAGAATGGGAGCCACTCGTGAGCTTTTCCGGTGACTGGTCGCCCGAAGAGGCTGAGGCCGCGCTGTTGGAGGAACTCGGCGGGTACGACGTTGGCGATCGCGCCGCGGGCGCCGCCGCGGCCGCGGGAGATGTCGTCAACTGGCGCGAACTCGAGGACAGCCGCGCGCCGGAAGTGTGGACAGATCTTCGCGGGTGGGTGGAATGGTTCACCGTCCGCTACCAACTCAGCACCTCGGTGATTCCGAACTGTTGGTGGCGGCATGGCCGGCTCGTTGAGGAACTGTCCGCGCTCCGCAGCGCCCACCGAGCACTGTTCTCCGATGAAGACAGTGGCCTGGGACCGATCGGGTGGCACGAACGCCTCACGCTCTCCCTCCAACGCATCAAGGACGTCTCCAACGGGTACGGCTGCACCAGCGGTCACGTGGAGAAGAAGTCGGCCCGCGATTGGAGCGCCGTCGACGACGCCGACGAATGGGAAGCGTGGATCACGCAGGGCCACGGCAACCGATGACCTCCTGCACCCGCAGGAACGAAGGAAAGGATGAGAGATGAGCTCCACGAAGATCCCGGTCACCCTGGAGGGCCGGCTCACCGCCGACCCAGACAGCGGTCGATCTGAGCGCGGAATCGACTATGCCGCGTTCGACATCGCGGTCAACGAGCGTCGACTGAACGAGGAGACCAACAAGTGGGAAGACGGTGCTGTCGTCTTCCACCGTGTCGTCGCGTTCGGGCAGCAGGCGCAGAACGTCGCCGCGTCCCTGCGCAAGGGGCACAACGTCGTCGTCAACGGCGACCTGAAGTTCGGTACCTACACGAATCCCGAAACCGGTGAGACGCGCGAAACGCGTCAGGTGATCGCGGACACGGTCGGGGCGTCCCTGAAGTTCAACGAGGTGACGGTCGGCCAATCCCCAAAAGCTAGAGGCCCGGAGCTGTACGCCACCGGGCCCGTAGCCACGCCGGAGGTCCAGTCCGGCGCAGGGGTTGCTCGCTGACAGAAGTACCGAAGCGGGCGGGACACAGCGTAGCCCCGCCCGCTTCGCTGCGCTCGGGCATCGAGAGATAGACCGGCAATCCGCCTCTTAGAGCGACAGCCCAGAATCGCGATCGGTGGAGGGCTGTCGCGCACCGGTCGCCTGTTTCATGTGCTCGAGGCGGGCAGCGGCCTCGGCGGCGAGCTGCTCGGTGGGCAGCGCCTCACGGATGGCGCGTTCTGCAGCCACACGGTCGGCGAGACGAACGGCCTTCCCGTGTGCGGTGCGAAGCTCGCGATACTGAGCGCTGCGTTCCTCGTACTGGGCCGACATGCGCTCGTAGATGAGCGCAAGCGGAGGCGCGTTCCCGGATGACTGCTGGCCTGTCGCCTCTGCTGCGTGATCTTTGGCTTCGACGGTGCTGAGTCGAGCGCGCATCTCTCCCAGGGTCGTTCGGGTGCGGTCGAGGAGATCCCCGAGCCGTTCGACCTGCTTTGCCAGCTCGGCAGCGCGTTCTGGCGCGTCGGGGTGGTACCGATCGAGGTTGACGATCGCCCCGAGCGGCCGGGCGCTCCGGTCGTCCCAGCGGGGCACGCTGGGCGCGTTGCGGGGGGATCGGGCCGCTCGGCTGAGCTCGTCGCGAGCCGCGCCGGTTGCGTCGGTGATGGTCAGCTCGAGCTTGCCGCGCAGCATCGTCTCGGACAGCGCGCCAATCGCCTGCGGGGTGTTCTGCGCGACGACGATCGCCTCGTTGCGGCGCCGGCCGCGAGTCATCCCGACGTACAGCCCCGCGGCGTCGACGCCAGGGCCGACGATCGCGTCATCGGTGGTCTCTCCCTGGATGCCGTGGACCGTGGACGCGTAGGCAAGGTGAAGGTGCGTGGCCGCGTAGTCCGCGTGCACCTGGCGAACGTCGGTGCTGTCGCTGAGGCTGGCCAGTTCGATCGTGTCGCCCTCGATGCGGCGGATGCGCCACATCGCTCTGTTCTCGACGCCTGTCTCACTGTCGTTGCGACGGGTCTGCACGACGTCTCCGATTAGGAGACGTTGCTCGTCTTGGCCCACCGCGACGACCGTATCCGACAGCTTCCCCGCGCGAACGAGGGCAGCCTGGATCGTCTCATTGATCTGCTGCGCCTCCGCATTGGTGCTGGTCACCAGCGCTACCCGACGACCCTGCGCCGCGTTGTGCAGGTACTCGTCGACCATGCGCGCACGCGCCTCGTCCTCGCTCCCCACGACGCGGAGTTGTCCGCGCTCGTAGAGCTCCCATGCGACGGCCGTTGCCGCCGCGGCATCCGCCGGTTCGCGGAGCCGAAGCGAGAGATCCGCGTAGGTGCGGTCGGTGAAGCGGTGGACAGCGCTGAGCTCGACGACGGCGCCGCTGCGCTGCTTCATCATGGCCATCGCCCCCGAATGCCCAACGGGGCGGGCTTGGAGGTGGTCGCCGACCATCGCGATACCGGCTCCGGTGCGCTCGGCGACGTCGGCCAGCGCCACAGCTGCCTCGAGGTCGACCATCCCGGCTTCGTCGACGACGAGCCGGTCTCGGGCGTTCAGAAGGTACTGACGCGGGCCGGTGTACGCGTTTCCCGTCCGCGGGTCGACGTCGCCGACCTCGAGCTTCGACCAGGCGGTCGCGCCGGTCTCGTCGGTGCCCCACCGCCATCCGTGGTCGAACAGCAACGCGTGGAGACTCCCGGCGCTCGCGCCAACCTCTCGGCCGGCGACACTGGCCGCCTTCTTTGTGGGGGCAACGACGACCATGCGTCGTCCCTTCGCCTCGAGCGCGGCACGCGCGACCCGGAGCAGCGTGGTCTTTCCTGTCCCTGCAGGGCCGGTGACGGTGACCAGTCCGTGGGTGCCGGCGATCGCCGACGCCGCGGAAGCCTGGGCCTCGTCGAGCGCGACGTCCTCGCCAAGAACCTTCTCGGCCGCTTTGGCGGTCACGACGTCGCGTGCGACGCGGCCGCGGGTGTTGAGCCGGTCGAACGCCTCGGCGAGGTCGATCTTGGCGGCCGCGGTGTCGGACGAGATCATGTGCTTGATGTGCGCGGGGATCTCAACCTCGTCGACGAGCACGTCCACGCTCATCAACTGTGCACGCTCGACAACGTCCTCGGCGACCTCTGTCAGAAGGTCCCGCTCCGCGACGACACCTGATGCCGCGATCGCGCGAAGCGCGCCCGCGCGGAGGTCGAAAAGGCTGTAGCGACCACCTGTCGCGCTCGCGCGCTTGTCGGCGTCGACGACGGCGCGAGCGGCCAGCAGATCCCGATCGAGATCAGCAATCTGGGTCGGCTCAATCGTGATCGGCCCACGGTCCTCAAGGATCGCGGGGTCGATGTCAGCGAGCTCCGCGCGGGTGCGCTGTTCCCACTCGTCCTCATCGACATTCGCAGGCTTGTTCGGACGGCCGTGCGCCCATGCCCACCGGTCGATCGCCAAGAGGACGTCAGGGCTCGGCTCAAGTCCAGGGTTCTCGGCACGCCACTGCGCGAGGCGCATCGCCCGGTTTGCCTCGATCTGGTTCGACCTGCGCGACAGCGGGCGAACGGCGTGAGCGAGCTCGGCGATCTCTCCCGACTCGTTCAACGAGTAGCCGTTACGCGCGAGCGCGGCGATCCATTCCGGATCCGTACGGGAAGCGACTTCGCCCTCCGCATTGATGACCGTGTGTAGCTTCATAGCCACACGCGAATCGAGGTTGGACCACCGGCCATCCTCACCCTGAACGCGAACGTTCAGCCACAGGTGCCGGTGAATGTGAGGGTCGAGGGCGCGCGAGCGGCGGTGCTGCAGCTCGACGACCTCGAGCTGAGCGATGCCCTCCCGGATCGCACCGCCGGCTCCGCGTCGAGCGTTGAGCTCGCGCTGCCAGGTGCGGATCACACGCTCACGCAACCGGTCTTGCAGGGCCTCGAACTCAGCCGCCAGATCGTCGTTCAGAAGCGCGGCGAGGCTATACGACTTCGGGGCGTTGATCGTCCCGTCGAGCACCAGGTCCGCGTCCGGCCGATTCAGTTCCCGACCCCGACGCTCCCCCGTCTCGGGATCGCGGCCATCGACCCATGCGGCGAGCTCTGCCTGGTTCAGCGCGTCGACGTCGATGCCACCCGCAGTGACTGTGAACCGCTGCACATCCGCGACGTTGACGTCGCTGTAGTGACCGAGGGCGTCCACCCCGCCAGCGGTGTGCAGATGGGAGTCGCAGGACCCTCCGAACGCGTACGCGACGGCTTGCTGGACACCTTGCGAGGACACTCCTCGCTTCCATCGCTGCAGGCCACCGCGCATGCCCCCAGCGTAGCGCTCACAGAAAGTGCCTGCGTGCATTGATTCGGTTTTTGTCTCTGGAGCTGTCCGTGATGCTCCTGCTCGTGGTCGCGCAGCGGCGTCGATGCGAAGCTTCGACTGGCGTCGATGCGAAGCGTCGACATTGCGACTCATCTCGCTGGTGTGCTCGATCAGCAGGTGACGATCGGTGTTGAGTCGGGCCTCGAGAGAGTGGCCTCTGGCCAGCTCGATCGAGATGGAAAGGCGCGGGCTCGCCGCCTTGCGAGTGCGACCGTCCGTCGCGGTCGATGGATGCTCAAGGGGACGACGTCTCGGCTTCTCCATCGGCTCTCGCGGACGAATGCGACGAGCGTTACGTCGGAGTCGGAAGGTCAGATCTAGGGCGTGTCTGACAAAGGTTGGTGACACGATTAGAGGATGGAATCGTGGGCGGCTGAGCGAACCGGCGTGGTGACGCTGCCAAGTGGTCGTCTCGTGCGTGGACGTGGGCTGAGAGATGGACCAGTCGCTGACGGTGACCGACCCGATTTTGGGCTCTACCTCACGTCGCGTCTGCACCAGGAGAGCTGGCCGTCGCGCTGGATCGCATGGCCAGATTTTCGTCTACCCAGAGCGCCGCTCGACGCGATGGCGGCGCTTTGGGAGACCTACGATCGATCGCTCACCGAGAGAGTCGAGGTAGCGTGCGGCGGTGGCACGGGAAGAACGGGGACAGCTCTCGCCGTCCTTGCCCGCTACGACGGCGTACCGGCCGAACAAGCCGTAGCGTGGGTCCGCGCTGTCTATCGCCGCAACGCGGTTGAGACACCCTGGCAACGTCGATTCGTGCACGAGGCTCCTTTAGGGCGTGTCTGACACCGGCTTGTGTGGGCGGTTGGAATCGTGGAGTTGTGTCGCGGTTTCAAGTGTTGTCAGATGCTCAGTGGTCGTCGATCGAGGGGATGCTGCCGCGCCCGACGGGCAGGCCGGGTCGGCGGGGAAGAATTTTCAGGTCTGGTTCAAGATGACCGTCTACCACACGAAGGGCGGCCCCGTGACGGCTGAGTGGGAGACCGCGAAATCTGCAACGTGTCGCACGCCAACCGCCTCTGTGGCGTTCCGATGCCTCTTTCCCGCGTGATCGGTGGCGTCCAAATGAGCCTCGATGAGCTCCACTCGATGTGGATTCGAGCCGGTTCGGAGGGCATCACAGAAGCCGAAGCGCTCGACCTGCTCGCTCGCGAGATACCTGAGATCACTGAGGCGCTTGCGAGCAACACTTCCACTCCGCCGATCGTGCTGGCGGCGATCAGCGACGCGAGCGGCCCCGCAGCGCCCAGTGCTCGCTCGAACAGTAGTAGCCCCACGGAAGTGAGGGGACTAGCGCCGATAGGGTCGCTCATCGACGAAGCGGTTTGGCGATACGGAAAGGCGAAGGGTGCGACACCAGAGCAGTTGCAAGCACTGATGGAGGAGCTCTACGCGAGCCCTCGCCCTGGCGGCCGTCCCCTGAATCAGGTGTGGGAGCAGGTGGTCACCAAACACCCTCGCCGCTAGCGGCCTGAGTGATCTCTTCCACATGGATGCTGTCGGACAGACCGCCGAGGTCCAGAACCCACCTCCACTGTCGGACTGATGTGAGAGTAGTAAGCCACTCTCCACCGTTGCTGAGAATCACTCTTATGTCGCCGAGCACCCCACCAAGCTGATTAGTTGGAGTGCGTGCCGGCGAGGTGTGCCGCTGATTTCGTTTCGATGAAGTCGCATAGTGCTGCGGACATCTCGAGTTCGGCTGCCATGGTGTGGACCTGCGCGCTGCTCATGACGGCTTCTTGTTCGCGGGGTTCGAAGTGTATGCGCCATCTGCGGTCGCCGACGGCGACCGGCTCGATGTAGACGCTGGTGGTGCCGCCACCGAGGGGGAAGACGATGAGTCCCGTGTCTCCTCCGAGGGTGCCGTCTTGGGGGATGACCCTGGCGAGACCGCCAAGCGCGTGGTCAGCGGTGAACTCAGTGAGCCAGGTTTCGAGGAGAGCGCGGCTACGGTACGGCATCGAAACGGCGGTCCTTTTCTTACAGACGAACAACTAAGCGTGAGAGTACCAATTCCAGTTCTCAGGTTGCCGCTCAGGTCGTGCGCCGAAGCCATGCGCAAGATCGGAGATCCGCATCGGGGCGGTCGCCGCCTACTTGACAGCTGTGCCTGCGGCAAGGCCCACAGCGTCGGCGGGTCTGGGCCCTACCGTCGTTGGTGGGCTGCAGCAGCTCGGGTGGTTCCGCCGATGACTTGGGCGGCGGAACCACCTTCCATGCCCGGTGAGTAGGCTCTGGGTCGTGGGTCGCTTCCAGTACCACGCGTCAGCGCGCGTCATCTTCACCGATGATGTGCTTGCTCACCTGCAGGCCGTGGTGGGGATGAAGCTGCGGCGCGGAGAGGCATTCATGCTGACGTGGCGAAACGACGCTTCCCTGGGCGATGGGAAGACCAGCATCTGGGTGAACGCAGCCAGCACGCTCGTCTTCAAATTCAGAGCCAAGCAGCGACCGCCGGTAAACAGAGAGAGCGTAGAGCGCATGGTCCTTGAAGCGAGCCAGCCGGGCGGCCTTTACATTTCCAGGGACTTCACCACTGGCGCGGATTCCGGGGAGGCGGAGACCGGGCTGTGAGTGGGTTCCTGTCGCTGCTTCCTCGCCCTGTCAAGGCGCCTGATGCTTCGGAATCGGGTTCGTACGATGCCGCGATGAGCGAGCCGCACTCGATCATCCGCACGGTCATCACGATCAACGATGACCGATTCGAGCTCGCACAGGGGGAGACGGTGCACCGGTTGCTGGGTCGTGTCCGTGCCGCCGTGCTCTCCGGCGGAGACTTCGTCGAACTGGCCCTGTTGGGTGACCGTCTGATTCACGTCTTGATCACGGCCGCGTCGCGTGTGGTCGTCAGCGCAGAGCCTGTGCGACTCGACTCGGACTCTTCGCTTGCTTTCGACATCAGGTATGACGTCGACCCTGATCTCGGCCTTGGCTACATCTAAGCCGGCGCCAGGCGGACGCGCCGAGTGGTGAGGACGAGGCTCAGCGGTCGACGTCAGTCGGCCGCTGTTGCTGTCGCCTCCGCTGCCGGTTCGTAGTGCCCCAGCGATCGCTCCTGCAGAAAGGCGCACAGCTCGGCAGCGATCTGGAGTTCGTGCGTCAGCGCGTTGAGCTCGAAGCTGGTCAGCTCGATGGTGTCGTTGGATGGCTCGATGAACACGTGCCAGCTGAGCTCGTCGCCCGAGTCGCGAGGTTCGATCCACACCGCGTTGGGCGCATTCTCCAGCGGGATGAGCACCAACCCCGTGTCCTCGCCGTCGGAGCCATCTTGCACCGCGACCCGGATCTCGTCGCCAGCGGTCCGGGCTTCGACGAAGTCGGCAACCCAGCTCTCGAGGGTCTCTTTGCTGTGGAAGGCCATGCGCATGCTCCTTGAATGTGGCGGTCCGGAGTCGGTGTCGTCGTGCGGCGGAGGAGGGGTCTCGGTCACTGTTCGACCGACATCGACAACTCGCTGTCAGCGGTCGACGGGATTTGGTCTTGTGAGGGCTCGGGGACCAGTTTCAGTCCTCCGGGCGAGTTTGCTGTCGACATCAGCTGCTTCAGCCACGCCTGGTTCAGCGGCTCGGACTGTCGGTTGTCGAACCGGATGTCCCAGCTGGTCGACGCGCTCACCCACTTGGCGACGCGACCGCTGCCCAGGCTCACGTCGATCGGCCACGTGAACACGAAGGGCTCGTGACGGCGGAGCTTGGTCACGATCACGGCTTCAAGGTGTGCGAGAACGCGGTCATCGAGTTTGATGACGTTCGTACCGATGGTCAACCTTCCCACGGCTGCTACTCCTTTCCGACGCCGGCGTGGGTCGAAACGACCGGCGAGAACTATTCAGGGGAGGGGCAGGGGTTCCGTGTGGGAGGACGACCGCTGCTCCAGGTATGCACAGAGTTCCGCCGCGGTGTCGAGTTCCGCGGTGAGCGCGCGGGAGCTGTCCTGCAAGACCACCTTGATGAGGTCGCCGTCGCCGCGGGAAGTGAGAATTCCGCGAGCCACCCTTGCAGTGTGGCGTGGCTGTGAAACGACGTTCCGGATGTGCTCGCCAGTCCGGAACCATCACGAGCGGGATCCGGAGCAGGTGCTGCCGACGCCGTCGACAGCGTCGCAGGGTTCCGGGCGTGATCGTTCAGAGAGGTGCCGTTCATCGTGGCGTCTTCCTGGAAGGGCAAAAGGGTTTCGAAATGGTGCGGAAGGGCTTTGCATCGTTTCGTTCTGGGCGTCGAGACGGCGCGGGGCTGGCACTAGCTTACGGTGTAAGCATGCGTATTGGCGTACCCGAATGTGACCATGAACCCAGGAAGACGGGGGAGGATCGAGGTGGAGGCTTCACATGACCAAGCAGTCCAACACCACGTCCAACAAACTCACCCGCGAGGTGATCATCGACGCGGCCCTGGAGCTGGTTGATCAGTCCGGGCCGCAGGGATTGTCGATGCGCAGCCTCGGCCAACGACTAGGCGTTGAAGCGATGTCGCTGTACCGACACGTACACGGAAAAGAAGACCTCCTCGAAGGCGTCGTCGCCTCGCTCCTGGCAGACCTCGCCGCCACGATGGACGACGAGCTCGACCAGCACTGGCAGGCATTCCTTCAGAAGCTCGCGCACACGATCCGGGACATCGCCGTGGAACACCCCAAGGCATTCCCGCTGATCGCGACCCGCCATCCCGCCGCCCCGTGGCTTCGTCCACCGCTTCGCAGCGTGGAAGTCGTCAACACGTTCCTTCGTGCGCTCATCGCTCAAGGGTTCACGGACGCCCAGGCCGTCAGCGCGTACCGCGCCTTCACCAGCTTCCTCCTCGGCCAGCTGCTCCTAGAAACAACCATCCGCGGAGCACAGTTCGGCCCCGACGACGTCCCGCTCGACGAAGGCGGCGCATCCATCCCGAACCAGGACGGCCGCGCGACGCTCGACGACGTCCCCGAGGTCCGGCGCCTCCGCTCACTGCTGAGCGAGGATCGCAGCAAGGAAGAGTTCGAAATCGCGCTCGAGCTTCTGCTGGACCGACTCGACGGGGAACTGTCTCAATAGCACCACCAGGCGAGTCGTCACCGGCGCAACCACTGCTCGTACCGAGCAGCAGCCCACCGGAACTTCGACAACGCGTGCCGCATCTCCATGTCGAGGGGAAGTGCGTCGATCGCAGCATCCACCGGCAGGCTGCGCTCGGCCAACAGTGACTCGAACGCGGTACGCGCCGTGCTCTTCTCGATGAGGAGAGCGGCGAACTCGATATCCGCCCACTTCGCGACAGACAACTCTCCGTTGCAGCCGGCACTGAGCACGCGGCGCCCGGTCAGGACGTATTCGCGGGCAACACCCGACTCATCTCCCCGTCGAGCGGCCCACCTGGAGAAAGTACCGGGCGTCCATGCCCGGATTCTGAGCAGCACGGCTGGCGACCCCGCAGCCCTAGCGTCGACGCGACCCTGGTCACTACGACGCGCCCCGACGGCGCCGCACAAGCCACCGGTGCCGCGGAAGAAGCACGAGGAGCACTGCGCATATCCCGGTCAACACCGCCCCGGGAAAGATGACGCCCCAGTTCCACTGCACGTCTTGAGGGCCATCGGGGCCGAAGATCCCGTACCAGGTGAAGAACAGGCCAAGGGTCAGCCCCCCGAGTAGCGCGACGGTCACAGAGATCGACCTGACCCTGTCCAGCACAAACCCCCTGCCCGCCTGTAGCGACGATCGTATTGCCGAGTCGCTAGCCTCGGCAATACTGCAGCCTACCCGCGTGGGCGCCCCCCACCCATGTCAATCCCCGTTCATGAGCAGCACGACGTGGCCCATGCTTACGCAGTAAGGCGGTCTCGCGCCGGCATCACACGGCGCACCATGGCTGGGACTACTGCCCAGGAAAGAACTGTGCGGCGCCGGTCCGGGTGTGGGCCGGCGCCACCATGAACGGAGCCCACGCGATGACCTCACACGGACGAGCAGTGATCGTCCTGATCGCCGGGTTCGTAGCCGCAGCAGTCGGCATCTACTGCTGGATCGTTCCCGATGCTGTCGGCTGGCGAGTTGCCGGGACCGTCTTGTTCGCAGTCGCGGTCGCATCCTGGGTCCTAGGAGGGCGCCTCTTCGGAAGAGCCGAACGGGCGCAAACCGCCGACCCGGACAGTGGCAGCGACGACCCGCCCGCGCATCAAGAGCCATGATCCCTGGCATCCACAGAACACCCATGAGAGGACAGCACGAATTGGCCACCACTGACGAAAACGCTGCACAGCCGTCGCGCACGCACACAGGGATCTCGGCCGAAAGCCTCAAAGACAAGATCGTTGCCGCGTCCGAAAACGCCAACACGGCAACCCCAACATCACTCGCGAACGAGCCCGACGGGCTCGGCAAGGACGGAACAATTCCTGCCAATCCCGATGGTCTCGCCGCGGGCTACACAGACACCCCCTCTCACTTCAATGCCGAAGAAGATGAAGACGCCAACTAACCGTCCACCTGTGCACGACTTTAGAACGCGTCGGGTTCCCGCTGCCGGACCGCTCAAGATAGACACACGTTGAGTGCATCCCGGCGTCACGAAGAAGCGCGGCGCACTCCTGCGCATCTCGGCCAGCCGCGGGTCCGACGAGGAGCTCGGCACCGATCAGCCGTGACGCGAGATCCGTAGACTCCAGGAATGACCTCACCCCCGGCCGTGTCGCGTGTCTCGGCAGCACGGAGCGGGGTCGCGATGCTGTTCATCGCCAACGCGTTGGTGTTCGCGACGATCGTGACCCGGTACCCGGAGTTCAAAGACCGATTCGAACTGAGCGCGTTGACATTCGGCCTGCTCGTGGCGTGCGGTCCCGTCGGATCGGTGGCTAGGCAGCGTGATCGCGGGGTGGCTGGTCAACCGCTTCCACCCGGTTCCCGTCGCCATCACGTCCTCCGGTGAAAGGGATCGGCGTCCTGAGGGCGGCGACTTTGAGCATCAGGGTCCGGCGCCCGATCGCGCCACAAACCCCGCGTTGCGTTGCGATGGCCGGTGTCAGACCGGGGTTGTTGCAACGTCGGTGGGATCGCCGCCGCGTCGTCGGGTGAGGCGGAGGCGGGTGGCGTCGAGGAGCCGCATCGTGGGGGTGGCGGCGAGGCCGTGGATCACGATGGAGCCGACGATGACGAGGCCGACGATGGACCAGAGCCGGTCACCGTCGGGAAAGTAGCCGTTCTGGGTGGCATAGGCGATGTAGAACAGCGAGCCGACGCCTCGGACGCCGAAGAACGCGATGACGCTGCGTTCGCGGGGCCCGGTCTTTCCGGGGGTGAGCCCGATCCATCCCGCGACCGGCCGGACGATCAGCAGGATCACCAGAGCGACGAGGATTTCCATCCAGCCGATGTCAGCGAATAGGCCGCGGGCGATGGCGCCGCCCAGGAGGACGACGACGGCGACGGTGAGGAGTCGTTCGATCTGTTCGACGAACTTGTGGAGGACTTGGTGGTAGCCGTGTCCTCGTTCTGATGCCCGGATGGTGACTGCGCAGACGAACACGGCGATGAAGCCATATCCTTCCGCGGTTTCGGCGATCCCGTAGGCGAGGAAGATCGCGGCGATGGCGACGAATCCTTCGGCTTGGTCGACGACTTTCCGTCCGGCGAGGTGCGCGGAGAAGAAGAGTCGGCCGAAGAGCCAACCCGTGCCGATGCCGGCGATGACGCCGATGGTGATCCTCCACAGCACGTCGATGAGGAACCAGTCGGTGAACCACGCTGACGGGGCGAGGCCGACCATGCTGATGGCGATGGCGGCGTAGGTGAACGGGAAGGCGAGGCCGTCGTTGAGGCCCGCTTCGGAGGTGAGAGCGAACCGCACCTCATCGTCGGCATTCTCATCGTCGACGGGTTCGCTTACCTGCACCTCGGTGGCGAGCACCGGGTCCGTGGGAGCGAGAGCCGCGGCGAGAAGGAGTGCGCTGGCGGCTCCGAGTCCGAGCCCCACCCATCCGAGGACGGCCACGGCGGCGATGGACAGCGGCATGGTGATGGCCAGCAGCCGCCAGGTGGTGGACCAGGTTTTCCAGCGCAGCGGCCGGTTGATGGCCAGGCCGGCGCCCATGAGGGAGACCAAGACGCAGATCTCGGTCAGGTGCAGCGTGATGTCGGGGTGATCGCTCGGGTGCGGGTCGGGGAGGTCGGGGATGAGGGCGAACACGATGATGCCTGCGGCGAGGAACACCATCGGGATCGAGATGGGAAGTTTGCCGAGCAGTCGCGGGAGGAGCGCTGCGGCGAGGGTCATCACGCCGATCGCCGCGAACAGAAGAGTGTCGTCGGTGAATTCCAGCGCGGCAGTGAGGATCAAGGAGTCCGTGTGTCTCACGCGATCCGGGAGATCTGGATGGTGACGGTCGCATCGTGGCCGTCGGGGATGCGGGCAAGGAGAGCGTCAGCGACGTGGGCTGCGGCTTGCGGGGCGGGGGTGTGTCGGTGGGTGCCGATCCGGGCCGTCAGAGTGTGCGTGGTGCCCTCGCTTCGCACGTCGACCCGGTTGATGCGGGAGGGTGCACCGGTGAGGAGTGCGGCGACCAGTTGCGGCGCCTGAGTGAGGGTGGGCGCTGGCGGGTAGATGTCGATGACGCTGTCCATATCGAGCACCACCGCGGTGAGGGCGACGGGGTCTAGTGCGTTGGAGGCGAGGGGGGTGTTGATGTCGCTGCTCATGGCGTCTCCTCGGTGGGGGTGGTGGTGTAGCCGTGTAGGTCTTCGACGGTGACGTTGACGGACATGACGTTGAGGTGGCTGTGGGTGGTGAGAGCTTCACGGACGGCGTCTCGCAAGCGGATGGCAGTTTCGGGGATCGGGGATTTCCAGGCGATGCTCGCGGTCACGGTGACATCGATGGGCGCGCCGGGGGTTTCGACGTCCCCGTCGAACTGGCACTTTCCGATGACGATGCCTGGCACGTCGTCGCCGATACTGCGGATCAGCGCCCGGAGAGCACCTTCGGTGACGGTGAGGGTGACGCGGGGGTCAGGGTGGTGCAGCGGCACAGACCTGCCGGCGCGGACCTCGTTACGGATGCTCGCCAGGATCTGCTCCATCCAGTTCGCCGGCGGCGGGGGGAGGGTTGCCGCGTCGTGGGCGAGCAGGTCTCGGCTGAGTTGTGAGACGCCGGAGAGGGCCTGGAGGGCGTTGAGACATTCCGGGCAGGTCTCGATGGACGGGTTGTAGGGGATGCGGTCGGCGGAGAGGTAGTCGCTGAGCTCTTCGATGGTCTTCCCGCAGTCCAGCGTTCGGGGTGTCGTGTCAGTCACCGCCATTCCTCCATCTGCGCGTAAATCGACGCGCGTGCTCTGGATAGTTTCCCCCGAACGGTTGTACGGGGAATGTCAAGCTGTTTCGCGATGTCGTCGTAGCTGAGCTGGGCGATCTCCCGCAACAGCCAGGCTTGTCGAAGGTCCGGGGGCAGGGTGTCCAGTGCGGTGGCGAGGGCGCGGAGTTGCGCGTTACGGATGGCGACGTTTTCCGGTTGCGTGTCGGCCGGGTGGGCGGCTTCCAGGATGGGGAGCGGGTCCTCCGCCGGGCGGCGACGGAGGTGCCGGAACGCCTGACGGCTGGCGATCTGCATCAGCCAGGCCTTCACCGCGGAGGGATCGCGGAGCTCGGGTAGTCGCCGCCAGGCGATGAAAAACGCTTCTTGCACCACGTCGTCGGCCTCGGTGAGGGACCCCACGATGCGGGTGACATATGCGCGCATCAGGGGTCCGTGTCTGCGGATCAGCACTTCGAACGCCGCCACGTCACCCTGCACGGCACGCTGGACGAGGATCTCATCCGCGATGACTTCCGCGAACTGCTTCCGTGGTGCGGTCATGGACTCTTTTTGTGACGAATCGGCCGGAACGGGTCTCTAACTTGTGAAGCGAAATTTATCGCCCAGAACAGCAACCCCCTAGGTGGTTGCGTTCTCCTACCTCAACAGTTAGAAGGACTGCAATGGCTACCGAAGACCAGACCCCCACCACCCCGGCCCCGGCGTTCGCCGGATCACGTGTGGACCGCACCGCGCCCGCCCGTCCGGCCGCGGATGACTCCGCAGCCGGCAAGACGACGATCGCCGACGGCGTGGTCGCCAAGGTCGCCGGGATCGCTGCCCGTGAGGTTCCCGGCGTGTACGCGCTCGGTGGCGGCGGCGCCCGTGCGCTCGGTGCGATCCGCAGCGTCGTGAACGCGGACGACAAGACGCAGGGCGTCAAGGTCGAGGTCGGCGAGACGCAGGCCGCGGCGGACATCACCATCGTCGTGGAGTATCCGATGCCGGTCCAGGAGGTCGCCTCCAACGTCCGCGCTGCGGTCAGCGGAGCGATCAGCCAGCTGGTCGGCCTCGAGGTCGTCGAGGTCAACGTCGAGGTCAACGACGTGCACCTGCCCTCGGACGACAAGGACGAGGAAGAGTCGCGCGTCTCATGAACCCGACCGTCACCGGCGCCCTGATGGGCGTCATCCTCGCCGTCTCGATCCTGCTGTTCGGGTTCTGGGGATTCCTCCTCGTGGCCCTGTTCATGGGAATCGGCGCGCTCGTCGGTCGGATAATGTCGGGCAAGCTCGACGTGCGCGGCCTGGCGAACGCGTTCTCCGGCCGGCGCACCTCGTGATGAGTGCGGCTGGAGCCGGCCAGGCCGGCGGCGACCTCACGCGGGTCGCCGCCGGGGCGTCGCCCGACGCCTCGCCCTACCCTGGCCGCATCACCATCAAAGAGCGCGTGCTCGTGAAGGTCGCCGAGGAAGCGACTGCCACCACCCTTCGGGTGGATCGCGGTGACGTATCGGTGGGGGTGTCGGAAGCGCGGGGCGGAATAGCCCTCACCATCCGAACACCCCTTCCGATCCCGCACCTGGACGACACCGCCGCGATCCACGCCGGCGCCCCGATCCTTCAGCGGGTGCAGACCGCGCAAGAACAGCTCAGGGACCGCATCGCGCACGTCACCGGACGCGACGTCACTCGGGTGAACATCACCATCACCGGTGCCGTGATCGATGAGCAGAAGAGAAGAGTGAAATGAGCTCCCCTGCTTTCCGCCGCGTCCTGCGGCGTGAAACCCACTCGCCCCGCACCGTCGCGATGATCATCGCGGTCGTGCTGCTGCTGATCGTGCTGATCTACATCGGTACCGAGATCGTCCTGTTCCTGCTCGCACAGCCGGCGCTGCTGTTGGGGCCTGCGGCCGCCGCGACGTGGCTGATCGGGCTGCCCACGCAGCAGCCGGGATGGCTGGTCGCCGCGTTCGGTGTGGTGCTCGCCGTACTCGGCGTCATCTTCGTGTTCCTGGCGCTCGCGCCCGGCCGGCTGTCGAAACACCAGATGCAGCACGAGAGTCGTGCTGTGCTGGTGGACAACGGGGTGATCGCCGCATCTGTCGCCCAGCATCTGAGCGACGAGACCGGCATCGCCCGCGAGGACATCACCGTCGGTGTCTCACACCGCACCGTCGACGTCACCGTGCGACCTGCCGTCGGCGTCCCGGTCGACAAAGCACCCATCCAGCAACTCGCGGCCGCGAAGGTGGACAGCTACCAGCTCGCACCCCGAGTGAAGACCCGCGTGCGCGTGGAGCGCCCGAAACAGAACGAGGACGAGCAATGAACCGCACCAACCGTGCCCTGAACAGAATCGTCCTTTTCATCGTCGGCATCCTGTTCCTGGCCATCGGGGCCGTGCTGGTCACCATCATCGTCTGGCCCGCCAGCGCAGAGTACTGGACCGGAGCAACCGAAGCCGGGCAGGGATGGCTGGACAACGCGATCGCTACCACCACGGTCGGCGCGACCACCATCAGCTGGATCGCGATCGCCGCGCTCGCGCTGATCCTGTTCCTCGTCATCCTCCTCATCGTCGCGCTCACCCGCGTCGGCGGTGGACGCTCCCACACGGTTCTGCGCTCCACCGGCGCACAGAACCCGCTGGGCCGGGTCACGGTGCAGGAATCATTCGTCTCCGACGCTCTCAAGCACTCCCTGGACCAGCGCGACGAGATCCTGTTCTCCTCAGTCACCGCCAACGACATCCGCAAGACCCCGGTCATGCACGTCAGCGTGACACCGCGGCAGGGCACGTCCCCAGCCCAGGTGGTCGCAGACGTGGACCAACTCGTCTCCAACCTGGCGACATTGACCGGAAAGAACGTCGACACGTACATCTCGGTGCACTCCGGGTTGCGCGCCAAGCTGGCCCACGACCAGCGTCGCCTCTCCTAGCCACAGCGAAAGACCGCCATGACCTCCCTCCGCATCCTGTTCGTCGCCGCCATCGCGTTCGGTGCCTACACGCTTGGCGCTCGCGCCGGCCGTGGCCGGTACCACTCGATCAAGAAGAACGCGAAGAAGGCGTGGAACACGCGGGGCGTGCGCGCCGCACGCAAAACCACCACAGCTGGCAGCCGCACGCTGACCCGCGCCGTCACCAGATAGTCCAGAAGGGCACCCCATGGCCTCAGATACCGACAACACCATCGACACCGCACGCGACGCCATTGACAAGACCTCGAACGCCGCGAAGGGCAAAACCGGTGACCTCGGCCAGATTGTGACCGAGGTGATCGATAAGGCCGGCATCCTCGTCAACGATGGGCTCGACAAGCTGCGCACCGCCTACCGCGCCAACCCGGCCCGCGTGCTCATCATCGGCGCGGTATCCCTCGCCGGGCTGACCGCCGTCCTCGCCACCCTCACCCGCCGCGACTGACCCGTCGCGACCCCGCACAGAAAGACAGACTCATGGGTTTTCTCGGATTTCTTCTCCTCGGCCTGATCGCCGGCGCCATCGCCAAACTGATCCTTCCCGGCAAGCAGGGGGGCGGCTGGTTCATCACCCTCCTCCTCGGTGTTGTGGGTGCACTCCTGGGGGGATGGCTGGGCAGCGTGCTGTTCAATGCCCCGCTCGAAGAGTTCTTCTCCCTGCAGACCTGGCTCCTCGCCATCGGTGGATCGCTCATCGTCCTCCTCATCTACGGCTTCCTCGTCGGCCGCAAAGCCAAGTCCTGACCCCACCTCACTACACGCAGCAACACGCTTTCACGGATAGGAACCGCATCATGACTGGTCGCAATACTGTTGTCCGATCTCTGCACGACGTGGGCCTGGCCGCGTGGTTCGGGGGCACTTTGATGGGCGCTGTCGGCCTCAACGGCGGCACAGCGAAAGCCGCCGACCCCGCCGAGCGTCTGCGGCTGTCCTCTATCGGATGGGCTAAGTGGGCACCGGTCCAGCTGGCGGCGATCATCGCACACGGCATCGGCGGTGCCGGCCTCATCCTCGGCAACAAGTCAAGGATCGCCGCCCAGCCGGAGTCCCGCACGAACACGAAGGTGAAGTTCGCCCTCACCGCCGCCGCGGCAGCAGCGACCCTCTACGCCGGGATCCTCGGCACCAAGATCGCCAAACACGCCGACGAGGGTGGCGAGGGTGTCACCGAAGCCGATGAGACGGCGTCGCCGGAACTCACCTCCGCGCAGCGTCAACAGCGCGTCCTCCAGTGGGTGCTTCCCGCCCTCACCGGCGTGCTCATCGTCCTCGGCGCACAGCAGGGCGAGCAGCAGCGTCCCGTCGCCGGATTCCTGCACCGCCTCACCCGCCGGGGTTGACCCATGACGAAAAGTAGACGTGAGCTCGAGTCGGCGGACAATGACCGCGAAGAGCAGGATTCCGGTGAGCACCGCGAACCCCTCCCCGAGACCACGGACGAGGACGGGTTTCCCCTCGAGAACCCCTCCGGCTGACATCGGCCCACACCGGAACCCGCTCATCACCGCACGACCAATCAGTTGCAAGGGAAAGGGAGATCACGATGAATGGTTCACGCGCGGACCGGCCGTCGCAGGGTGACGACGAAGACGACACCACCGTTGAGGACGATTCCGCAGCGTCCGCAGGATCCGAATCACCCGAGGAAGGTCAGGCGGCGATGGACGCCGCCGAGGACGCCGTTATCAACTCCGACGACAACTGAACACCACACGCCCCGCACACGCGGTGCCACACCACCAGGGAAGGGAGCCCGTCATGGGACTCGACGACAAGATCAAGAACGCCGCGCAGGATCTCACTGGCAAGGCCAAGGAGAAGATCGGCACCGCCACCGACAACGACAAGCTCGCCGCCGAAGGCGCCGCCGACCAAGCCGAAGCCAAGATGAAGAAGGCCGCTGAGAACGTCAAGGACGACCTCCGGTAGCAGACCGGTGGGGAGGAACCGCGTCCCCCTGCGATGTCCTCCCCACCTCCCCGCACCATAACAGCACCCTGAAGGAGCAGATCATGACCGAGAACACCACCCCGCTGTCAGAAGACAACTCGCTGGAAGGTCCCGACATCGAAGTCCCCACGCATGACTCCGACGGCACCACCAAGCCGGGCGGTCTCGGCGGCGACGGCACCATCCCCAACCACCCCGCCGGTATCGCTGCCGGACACACCGGGACCGCGTCCACCTTCGAACCTGAAGAAGACGAGCACGCCGAGTAAGCACACACGAACACGCGCGAGCCGGACCATGCCCCTCATCCGGCACGGCCGGCTCGCGGTGTCCCGCGAAAGGACTCCTCATGACACGTCGACTTGCCATCGTGTGGAACCCGTCCAAGACGGATAAGGACACGCTCAGTGAAGGACTATCTGCGGCCCTTCAGGACGCCACAGCCCCCGAGGTGTCCTGGTGGGAGACCACCGAGAATGACCCCGGCGGGGACGCCACCCGCCGCGCAGTTGCCACCACGCCTGACCTCATCATCGCCGCCGGGGGTGATGGCACTGTCCGGGCTGTCGCCGAACACCTCGCCAGCAGCCCGTCGGCGCTCGATCTGGGCATCGTCCCTCTCGGCACCGGGAACCTCCTCGCCCGCAATCTGGACATCCCCCTCGGCGACATCCCGGCAGCGTTCACCCGCGCACTCACCGGCACCCCGCGGAAGGTGGACATGGGCTGGGTCGACGTCAATCTGATCAGCGGGCGCGAACGACACGGCTTCGTCGTCATGGTCGGATTCGGAATCGACGCGCACATGATCGCCGAAACCAACGACGACCTGAAAGACAAAGCCGGTTGGCTCGCCTACGTCGAATCCCTCGGTCGTGCTCTCGCCGCCAGCGACGTCGTCCCCTTCCACATCACCGCCGATGACCAGCCGGCCCGCGATGAAGAAGGCCACACCCTGCTCATCGCCAACTGCGGCACCCTCCAGGGCGGATTCACCCTGCTCCCCGACGCGGACCCCTCCGACGGGGAGCTGGACTACCTCCTGCTCAGCGCCGAAGGCATCGCGCAATGGGCAGGAACGCTCAAGACGATGCTGTGGGACAACGGACTCAAACGACTCATCAGCAGTACCGAGGAAACCACCAGCACCGACACGGTCACCCACGCCCGCGCCCGCAAACTCGACGTCACCCTCCCCGGTCCCCGACCGTTCGAAATCGACGGCGAACAGATCGGCGAAACCGACTCCTTCACCGTGACTGTCCAGCCCGGCGCCCTTCACATCCGATAGCCGCTACGACACTGAACCTGGCCTTCGTGCCGGTGGGAGCGATGACGTCGCCTGACAGAGGTCCGCAGCTCAGGTCTGAACTGTCCTTCCCACCCCGTCAGAGGGATGGTGCAGCGGGGTGATGTCCAAATGGTCGAGAAGGTCCTGCGGTGAGTCGAAGACGGCGATCGCGCCGGCCTCGCTGAGCTCGGCGCGTGAGGAGCCACCCGTGAGCAGGGCGATCGTTTTCACGTCGAGCCGGCCCGCGGCGATGACATCCCACGTCGAGTCTCCGATCATGACCCCACTGGAGCGGGACACCTTCTTCAGTGCCGTGTCAACCAGGTCCGGTGCAGGTTTGCTGTCGGAGGCATCTTCCGAAGTGGTCCATGCGTCAGCGAGCCCCCGCGCGTCGATCAGGTCCAGGCTGCGCTCAACGTGCGCTGCCTTTCCCGAGCTTGCCAGCACAATCTGGAACCCTCGTCGTTTCGTCTCAACAAGGAGTTCGTGCGCGCCCGGAAGGGGCTGGATCTCATCGATCAGCAGTTCGAACTCCTCCTCCCACGCAGCTCGGATCTCGGCGCCGCGCGCGTTCTCTGCGGAGGGTCCGGCGACTTCGGCGATCAGCTTGTCCCCACCCATCCCGATCGTGCGATGGATGCGCCAGATCGGCACCGTGATGCCGCTACGTCGCAGTGCCCGGTACCAGGCGAGCGTGTGCTGATAGTTGCTGTCCACGAGTGTCCCGTCGACATCGAAAATGATGGTGTCTGACAAAGCGATCCTTTTTCGTTGGGAGCGGAGTGGCTCATTCGAGATAGCGGTATCGCTATCGACGTAAACGGCCCCGGTCGCCCTGCCCAACATCCGAGCTCGCAGGCTCTGGATCGAAGCTCTCAGGGTTTTGCTGGTCTCCACGGGAGATGTCGTGCTCGACGATGTCGACCTGTTCATGGCGGGGAGTTTCATCAATACGGTGCTCGCGTTGCGCCCTCGATACTCGCACCGTGACGGCCTCCACAGGCACGGCCCTCCTGGTGATGGTGAGTTGCTCCTGGTGCAGCACCATCGTGATGGGCGGCGTCGGGACGTGTCCGGCGCGGCGGGGGAGTGGAGCCTGACCCGGTTTCCCGGACGGTTCTTGTGTGTTGATCATGCCGCGATTTCGGCGGCGGTGTGAAGGGCTTCGTATTCGGCGGGGCTGAGGTTGCCGAGGCTGGTGTCACCGGCGGCGGGTTGTAGAACCCCTCGATCCACTCGAACATGGCCGACGCGAGTTGCGTCCTTGAGTCCCAGGACGTGCGATCCAGTAGCTCGCGCTGCATCGTTGACCAGAAGCTCTCGATGAGGGCGTTATCGACGCTTGAGGCGACTCTGCCCATCGAGCCGAGGAGACCTGCTTGGCGGAGTCGGTGCCCGAAGAGCCACGAGGTGTATTGCGCTCCTCGATCCGCGTGGACCACGGTTCCGGGCTCGGGGCGGCGGCGCCACCGGGCCATTTCGAGCGCGTCAACAACGATCTCTGCGGTGATCCGATCCGAGATCGACCAGCCCACGATCCGGCGGCTGGACGCGTCGATCACGGCGGCGCAGTAAACCCATCCGTCCCTCGCGCGGTGCTGCGTGATGTCGCAGAACCAGAGCCGGTTCGGCGCGTCGGCGCGGAACTGCCGCTTCACGAGGTCCTCGTGCGTGGCGGTGTCCGGCTTCCAGCCGCGCCGTTTGCGGCGATGCGAGACACCGACCAGCCCATCCCGCCGCATCAGCCTCGCGACGCGCTTCCGGCCGACGTGAACGCCGAGCCCGAGTCGCAACTCCGCCAGCACGCGAGGAGAACCATAGGTTTCGCGGGAATCAGCGTGAATGCGACGGATCGTCATCGTCAGCTCCGCATCCGCGAGAGCCCGCGGTGATGGCGGTCGACGCACCCACTCGTAGAAGCCAGACTTCGAGACGCTCAGGAACCGGCAGGCCACCACGACGGGAACACCGTCCGCGGCGAGCTCCTGGACCAGCCGGAACCCTATTTTGGGAGCACGTTCTCCCTCGCGAAGTACGCGCTGGCGCGCTTGAGGATCTCAATCTCCATCTCCAGCACACGGTTGCGGCGCCGCAGCTCAACGAGCTCCTTGTGCTCGTCGGTCGTGACCCCGGCCTTGCGGCCGGAGTCGACCGCATCCCGGTTCATCCAGTTCCGCAGACAGGACTCACTGATCCCGAGATCACGCGCGGTCTGCGCAACCGGGTTGCCCTGGGCAACGAGATCGAGGGCTCGACGCCGAAACTCCGGCGGGTGGGCAGCAGGCATCTCACGGACTCCTTCCGAGACGATCATCGCCTCAAAGTTGGTGTCCGGAAAAGCGGGTCAGGCTCCCCCTGGCTCATTCTCCTCGTATGCGCATTCGCGGCGCTGGCAATCGGAGCAGCGCGCTTTTCGGTTCACCGAGCAAGGGGCCGCCGTCGTTCACCGACTGAGCTGTATGCCTCGGACGACTTCTCCGACCTGGAACTCGGGCGCCGCCCGGTCACGCACTATCCCCGGGAGGAAGCGAGCACATCCCAGCTGGGCGATCCGCCTCCGCATCGGTGACGTGCCGCCGTATGCCGATAATCGGTCTTATGTCGCCAGGCCGCCCCTCGGAGGCACTTAGACGAGGCTCTCGAGAACGTTGAGCCGGATCTGGGCGAGGACTGCGATCACCGTGTATGTGGCGATGGTTGTCAGGGGGAGCCATGGCCATGCTCGTTCTCCGAGCGCGATGCCGCGCTTACCGAAAGTGCCGCGGCGGAGGTTGCGGCCGGTGACGAAGATGACGAGGGGGATGGTGACCGTCCAGACGACGAGGCACCAGGGGCAGAGGGTGCCGAGGACGTAGATGCTCTGGCTGATGAGCCATGCCACGAATAGACCCGCGCCCAGGATCCCGGCGTTGAAGGTGGCCCAGAACCACCGGGAGAGGTGAGGGGTGGCCCAGGTTGCCACGCCGACACAGGCAACGAGCGCGAACCCGATCAGGCCGAGGAAGGGGTTGGGAAAGCCGAGCACGGCGCCTTGAGGGCTGTCTAGGTTCGCGGAGCATTGCACGAGAACGGAGAAGTCGCAGCTCAACCCTTCCTGTGGGTTCTGCAGTTTTTCGACCTTCTCGATCGACAGGGCGAGTGCTGCCAGCAATCCGATCGTGCCGGCCACAACGAGGAACAGACCAAAGACCGGCTCCCGGCTGTTCCTGGTGGAAGACACGACGTCGGGAGGAAGTGTCATTGCGTGCGCCTATCGCTCAGTCGAGAGTTCGAGTCGGAGGCGCGGTCGTTGCTGGGTGCCCCAGGCCTCCTGATCAGTTGTTCTTGATGTTTGTCGACGATCTCGTCGAGAGCTCGGGCGAGAGTGGGATCCTCACCTCGGGCAAGCCCGGCGTACTCGAGCTCGACTCGATCTGTCGCGGCGTGGGCTTTGATCCACACCCGACGACGGGGGACGAACAGGCCGGCGAAGAGACCGGCGGTCGCGAGGGTGGCGAAGACGAGCACCCAGATGCCGCTTGGGTCGCGCTGTATCTGGAGGGACGCGAATCGCTTGACCGGCTCACCGATGGTCGGGGTCTCGTCTTCCCAGGTGACCGTTCCCCACCCGTTCGGGAGATCGGCGGTATCACCGGGGCCGAGTTGGAGGGATGCAAGTCCGGTGGTTCCACCGGTCTGTTGTTGCAGCGTTTGGGTGTCGAGGGTGTACACGGATCGAGGGGTTCCGTCATTGATCCCTAGGTCGCCGCTGAAGACGTTGAGCGTCAGCAGCGGGCTGGCTAAATCGGGATAGATCGAGGTGAACGCTCCCGACGGGAGTGCCCCTTTGGTGGGGTAGAGGAACCCGACCAGTCCCACCTGTTCTGGGAGCCCGTCGGGCACTTTCACTATGCCGAGCGAGGTCATGTTGCCGTCCTGGGGGAGGAAGGGTTGTGACTCGCTGTAGGCGACGTCTCCGTCGGCGTTTCGGACAGTGATCGTCGGTGCGTACCCGTTGCCGAGGAGGTAGATTCGGTCCCCGGCGACGTCGATGGGGTAATTGACGCGTACGGCTTCTTCCCTCCGGGTGCCGCCGGCGTCTCGGATGCTGAGGTTGGCGGAGAAGTTGCCCGCCTGCCCGGCGCCGGGGCTGCCGGGCGTCTCGTATTCGACATTGAACCGGTCGAGGGTCAGTGAGTACGGCGGCAGGTTCGTGCTGTCTGCGAGACGGCCCGGAGTGAAGGACGAGTAGTCGCTGAGGGCATTGACGAACGTGGTTCCCTCGACGATCACTCGCTGCCCGGTGTAGGCCATCGCGCCACCAACACCGACCGAGACCAGCACGCCGATGAGGGCGACGTGGAAGATGAGGTTCCCCGTTTCGCGGAGGTAGCCGCGCTCGGCGGAGACGGACATCCATCCGCTGCGGTCGTTGTAACGGTGTGTGCGGTACCCGTCGCGCCGCAGCTGCGCGAGAGCCACGTCGATCGCCTGCGCCGCCGCCTGGTTCCCAGTGATCTCCGGCGGCGTGGGCGAAAAGCTGACGCTGCGGTAGGTGTCCAAGCGTGAGAGTCGAGCCGGGGTCCGCGGCGGCGCAGCGCGCAGTGCCTTCCAGTGGTGCTTGGCCCGAGGGATCACGCAGCCAATAAGCGATGCGAACAGTAGGAGGTAGATGGCAGAGAACCACACCGAGCCGTAGACGTTGAACATCCCGACCGTGTCGGCGAGGTTGTACCAGTCCGGATTGTTCTTCTCCCATTGGATCACGCCGTTGGGGTCCGCGGTGCGTTGGGGGAACAGCGATCCCGGAACTGCCGCTATAGCAAGCAGCAGCAGCAGGACCAGTGCGGTCTTCATGCTCGTCAACTGCCGCCACCCCCACCTTGCCCATTCGATCGGGCTCAAGCGGGCGGACACCGCGTCGCGGTCCGGGGGTGGTGTCTGGCTGTCGGCGTGGTCCGATGGTCGTAGCGGGTCGCCCGTCGAGGGGGGCCGGTTTTCAGAGGGGGAGGGGGACATTGACCACCACCTGTTGCAGAGCGGACATGAACATGCTCCACACGCCGGTCACCATCAGCACACCGAGGAGGAACAGGATGGCTCCTCCGATGATGTTGAGGGTCCGAATGTGGCGGCGGAGGAACCCGACCGTTCGGGTTGCCCACCCCAACCCGAGGGCGAGGACGAAGAAAGGAAGACCGAGGCCGAGTGAGTAGGCAAGACCGAGTAGCCCCGCCCGCAGCGGGTCGCCGAGATTCCACGACACGGAGATGATCGCCGCGAGCGTGGGGCCGATGCACGGCGTCCACCCGACTCCCAACGCGAAGCCCAACAGCGGCGCCCCCACCAGTCCGACCCGGTTCTGTGTGCGAGGGCGCGCGGTCCGTTGCAGGCGACCGAACAGGCCTAGGAAAACCAACCCCATCGCCATCACCACCACACCGAATATGCGGGTGATGATGTCGGTGTAGCGAAGAAGCAGCATCCCGAACGTCCCGCCCAAAATGGTGACGGCAACAAACACGACAGTGAACCCCGCAATGAACAGGGCCACACCGGCGAGCAGGCGACGTCGTGACACGGAGGTCGATCGCGCGCCGGCAGCGACGGAGGAGTCCGACGCGGCGCCGAGATATCCGAGATACCCGGGAACCAGCGGCAGCACGCAGGGCGACACGAAGGAGATGAACCCGGCCAACACCGCAAGGGGCAACGCCACCCACAGGGCACCCTCGGCGATCGTCAGTCCCGGGGTCACGAGCGTACCGGAGATGCGGTCTGGCGCTCGGTCTCCAGAGCACGGACATCGACGACGCGGGTGCGCCACGGATCGAGCATCATCAGTTCGTCCCCTGTGATCGGCGGTGCCGTGAGGATGCACAGCCTGCGGAATAACAGCGACCAAATGACGGCCGCAACTCGTCGACGACTCTACAGCAGCCGATGTATGATCAGTACATGCTGACTATTGCGTCGCGGGTCGATGTGATGAACCGACTTGGTCGGGCCATGGCCGATCCCACCCGATCACGAATCCTGCTCGAGCTGCTTTCCGGCCCGGGGTATCCCGCGCGACTGTCTGAGTCTCTCGAACTTTCACGCACCAACGTGTCGAATCATCTCTCCTGCCTCCGGGGGTGCGGGCTCGTCGTCGCAACCCCTGAAGGCCGCCGCACCCGGTATGAAATCTCCGACCCGCACCTCACGCGCGCGATCATGTTGCTCGTCGACGCTGTCGTCGCCGTTGACGATGGTGAGCCGTGCACGAAGGAGGACTGCGATGTCCCCTTGTGCTGCACTCCGGCAGCCACCGCCGATGTGGAGGATGCTCGATGAGCGAAGAGTGCTGCGGCCCCGACGAGCCCCGCAAGACAAAAACTCCGAAGGCCCCCCGCAGAGTTCAGCTGCAGCAACCGCACGGGGCGGGGGACGCCTGCTGCGGGCCGGTAGACGACCACGCCGCGCCTCAGCCTCCAACACACGCTGAGGGAGATGCGTGCTGCGACTCCGAAGTGAAGGACAGCGGCGACGAGCGCGGTCACGGGCTCACGGAAGTGAGACCGCCGCTCTGGCGGGACACTGCGTTGCTCCCTTCCGCGATCGCCGGCGTGACACTGCTCCTCGGGTACATCTTCGAGTGGACCGGCAGTCCTTTCCCCGCCCTCGTCTTCCACTGGATCGCGCTGCTCGCTGGGGCTTACACCTTCGTCCCCGGTGCGGTGCGTCGACTGATCCGTGGCCGTCTGGGCGTGGGACTGCTCATGACGATTGCGGCGGTTGGGGCAGTGGCGCTCGGGCATGTCGGCGAGGCGGCGACACTCGCGTTCCTGTTCTCCCTCGCTGAGGCCCTGGAAGACCGGGCGATGGACCGGGCCAAAGAGGGGCTGCGTGCGCTGCTCTCCCTCATCCCGGACACCGTGCGGGTGTCCCGGCTCGCGGGAGACGTCACCATCCCCGCGGCGGAGGTTCGTGAGCTCGACATCATCGTCGTCGGGGCAGGGGAGCGGGTTGCAACCGACGGGGTCGTCGTGGAGGGGCGTTCGAGCGTTGACACCTCAGCGGTCACGGGCGAATCGATCCCTGTCGAGGTTGTACCCGGCGACGCGGTCCCGGCTGGATCCGTCAATGGCTCCGCCACGCTCCGCATCGAAGCAACCGCGAACGGACGCGACAACTCGCTGACCCAGATCGTGGAGCTGGTCGAACAAGCGCACGCACGCAAGGGGGAGCGCGCGCGCCTCGCCGACCGCATCGCCCGCCCACTCGTTCCGCTTGTCCTGATCGTGGCAGCCCTCGTGGCGATCTTCGGGTTCATCGTCGGGGAGCCACAGCTGTGGATCGAACGTGCACTGGTCGTGCTGGTCGCCGCATCGCCGTGCGCGCTAGCGATCGCCGTGCCCGTCACCGTCATCAGCGCCATCGGGTCCGCTTCCAAGTTCGGTGTCGTGATCAAGTCCGGTGAAGCATTCGAACAGTTCGGGACCATCCGGCATGTGGCGCTGGACAAGACCGGTACCCTGACCCGCAACGAGCCGCAGGTCGTGGAGGTCGAGGCAGCCCCGGGCCGTAATGAGGAAGACGTTCTCGCCGCCGCCGCCGCACTGGAAGCCACCAGCACGCATCCGCTTGCTGCCGCAATCACCGCTGCCGCCCCGAACAGCGCCCCCGGCACAGACGTTGAAGAAGAAGCCGGTCACGGCATCACAGGTCGCGTTGGTGGAGCCGCTGTGCGGGTCGGAAACACGCGGTGGCTGCACCCGGGGACTCTTCAGCCTTCCGCCCTGCGGATGGCTGAAGACGGTATGACCGTCGTCGTCGTTGAGGTCGACGGTGAGATCGCAGGCCTGATCGGTGTCCGCGACGAGCTCCGGCCGGAGGCGGCCGAAACGATCGAGCTGCTCGCCGCCCAAGGGGTCAGCACCGTCATGTTGACGGGCGACAATGAGCGCACTGCCCGTGCTTTGGCTGCCCAGGCCGGCATCACGGACGTGCGCGCCGAGCAGCTCCCGAAGGATAAGGCTGACGCCATCACCACGCTGGTCGCATCCGGGCCGACGGCAATGGTCGGAGACGGTATCAACGACGCGCCGGCCCTGGCCACTGCGACTGTGGGTATCGCAATGGGAGTGAAGGGGTCTGCCGCGGCGATCGAGTCGGCCGATATCGCCTTCACCGGGAACGACCTACGTCTGATCCCCGGAGCCCTCGCACACGCGCGTCGGGGACGCCTCATCATGACGATCAACATCGGCCTCGCATTGGCGATCATCGTCGTCCTGTTCCCACTAGCTCTGTTCGGAGTCCTGGGGCTCGCGGGGGTAGTGCTCGTGCACGAGATCGCGGAAGTTGTCGTCATCCTTAACGGTGTCAGCGCCGCCCGCCGCCCCGCCGCAGCTCGCCTGAAGGCGGCCCGGTCTCAGCAGCCGGCACTGACGCATGCATAGGCGCCGGCGTGTCGTGGTTGCCGCGGCAGTCGTGATCGGGATGGCGGCTGCGGTCGCGGGCTGCGCGCCGCAGGGGCGATCGTTGTCGGCGGAGTTCCCCAGTGACGCTTCCGCCGGGTACGTCTCCCAAGACGGGACCGTCGTGCAAGTGCCCGCGCAGGACCGTGGAGAACCGGTGTCCTTCACTGGGAAAACCGAGCACGGCGACAACGTGTCAAGTAAGGATTTCACCGGCAGGGTGTACGTCGTCAACTTCTGGTACGCCGCGTGCGGGCCGTGCCGGGTGGAAGCACCCATGCTCGAGGAAGCATGGCAGACGCACAAGTCCGACGATGTCGGGTTCCTCGGAGTCAACATCTACGACCAGGCACCGACAGCGCTCGCGTTCGCGAAGGACTACGGCATCACCTACCCCAGCGTAATCGACGTCAACGACGGGGACGTCAAGCTCGCCTTCGCAGCTGCCACCCCGATCCAAGCCACCCCCACCACCCTCGTCATCGACACGCAGGGGAGGGTCGCGGCACGGATCATCGGTCAGCTCGAATCTGCCGCACTGCTGTCCTCCCTCATCCAATCCGTCCTCGACGAAGCGCCCTGACGCCCGGAGCCAAGAACCATGAGCCCCCAAACCGACCCGCAAACCCGCCGACTCTCGACGCCACTGAAAGTAACGCTCATCGCTGTGATCGTCGTCATTGCGATCGTCGTTGGAGCTGTCATATACACCAACGCCACACGGCCGCAGGCGCCCGACGCCGCCGGGACGGAAGGCGCCCTGCCTGCCACCCGCAGCAACACGCACGTACTCGACCAGGTTGATCCCGACGCCCCTACCCTGGTGGAGTTCCTCGACTTCGAGTGCGAGGTGTGCGGAGCGTTCTACCCGGTCATCGAGCAGCTTCGCGAGGACTACGACGGGAAGATCAACTACGCCTTCCGTTACTTCCCAATCCCCAGCCACCTCAACTCCATGAACGCCGCGCTCGCTGTCGAAGCGGCTGCGCAACAGGGTCGGGTAGAGGACATGTACAACAAGATGTTCCAGACCCAGTCGACGTGGGGTGACCAGCAGGTCGATCATTCCAACCTATTCCGCTCGTTCGCCGAGGAACTCCAGCTCGATATGGACGCGTACGACGCAGCGGTCACTGATCCCGACGTGAAGAAACGGGTGGAGGAGGACTTCGCTGAAGGGGAAGCGCTGGGGGTACAGGGCACTCCCACGTTCTTCCTCGACGGGAAGAAGCTCGAGCTCACCCAACTGAGCGACCTCACCGATGCGCTCGATGCCGCTATCGCCAAGTAGCACCGCGTCAGCGACCCCCACCTCACCTCAGCAGCGATTCCGCACCATCAGTCTTGCCCTGGTGACCTCCGCAGTCGGCGGGCTCCTCCTGGATCTCGCGACCCCTGACGTGGGATGGTGGCCTCTCACGTACGTAAGCGTTGCGCTCGGGCTCATCGCCCTGATCGGGCGGTCGATCGGGGGTGCCATCCTGGTCGGCGCGATGTATGGGGGCGTGTTCTTCTTCACCCACCTCGTCTGGGTGGGAACGTTTCTCGGCCCGATCCCGTGGCTGGCTCTTGCCGGGCTGCAGACCATCTTGTTCGCCGTGACCGCAGTCCCGATCACGTTGGCCTTCCGGTGGTCGGCACAGTTCCCGCGGGGGAGTGTTCTCGTGTTGTGGGCGGTGCCCGCGCTGGTCGGGGCGATCTGGGTTGCCAGGGAAGGCGTGCTGGGCGCGTGGCCCTACGGCGGCTTCCCCTGGGCTCGCCTCGGTGTGACGCAGGTCGACGCGCCGATCGCAAGCGTTGCGTCGTGGACGGGCGTGTCGGGACTGTCCTTTGTCATCGCGTTCCTCACCGCCGCTGGCGTCCAGGCAGCCCGGACGCCAGCCGGCGCGCGGCTGCGCCGCTCGGTACCCCCGGCCGTGGCGCTAAGCGTAATGATGCTCGTCCCTGCGTTCCCCACGGCACCCGCAGGCACACTCGCTGTGGGATGGGTGCAAGGAAACGGGCCCGCGGGCTACTTCGATGACCGAGACCCCGGAGCCATGCTGAACTCTCAACTGCAGGCGACTGACCCCCTCATCGGACAGCGCATCGACCTTCTGGTCTGGCCGGAGGGGAGCGTCGACACTGACCCGACCCACATCCCGGAGACCGCCCAGCAACTCAACTCGACCGTCTCGATCGTGGGGGCGCCACTCCTGGCCAACGCCATCACCACCCGGGGCAACGAAACATTCAACACCTCGCTCCTGTGGACCGGGAACGCTGCAGACCTGCAGTTCTACGACAAGATCAACCCCGTCCCCTTCGGGGAGTACGTCCCCGACCGCCCGTTCTACGAAGCCATCGCTCCGCAGCTTGTTAACCTCATCCAACGCGACTACAGCCGGGGCACGGTGCCGCCGGTAGTCCGTGTGAACGACATTTCCATCGGGCTCGCGATCTGCTTCGACGTCATCTACGACACCGTGATTTGGGACAGTGTCCGAGCGGGTGCGGACCTGTTGATCTTCCAAACCAACAACGCCGACTTCCGAGGTACGGACGAAAACCTTCAACAGCTCGCGTTCGCGAAGATGCGCGCAATCGAGACCGGCAGGTCAGTGGTCAACGTCTCCACGGTGGGCACCTCGCAGGTCATCGCCTCCGACGGCCGCATCCTTGCCGCCGCCGCTGTCGACACTGTCGCCGCCGACATCACAGACGTGCCCCTCCGGGCCGGGACGACCGCGGGGGTACAGATCGGCCCCTGGGTGATCCCTACCCTTTCGGCCCTTTCCCTAGCGGGCCTGCTCTGGCTCTCCGCTACACGTACTCGCGCCCATAAAGAAAAGTGAACCCCATCCCATGATCGACCCGCTCTCTATCGAAAGCATCTCGCTGCTCCTGGTGTGGACGGCCATCGGCGTGTACGCCTTGGCGTTCATCGCCTACGCCATCGACCTCGCACATAGGTCCGGCAGAGTCGCGCACACGGCACCCGCCCGTGAACTCGTCGCAGCGGGCGGGACCGCAGCGACCCCTCGGGGCGGCCGCGGCGAACACACGACGCGCGCGGTAGACGTGCCGCCCGCGGCCCGCCCACGCCTGTTGTGGGCTCGCATTGGCACCACCTTGACCGTTCTGGGATTCCTATTCCACCTCGCTGGGGACGTGGGCCGGGGGATCGCAGCCGAGCGCGTGCCGTGGGCCAACATGTACGAATTCGCGCTGACCGGCACGCTCCTGATCGTCGCCGTATACCTCGCGGTCCTGCGGCGATACGATCTTCGCTTTCTCGGCGCGTTCCTCATCGGTATGGTCGTCCTCCTGCTCGGCGGGTCGACCCTGTCCTTTTACGTCGAAGTGACACCCCTGATGGACCCACTGAAGAGTGTGTGGCTCGTCATCCACGTCTTCGTCGCATCTCTGGCTACTGCGCTATTCGCCATCGCGTGTGGGCTGTCGGTGACGCAGCTGCTGCAGACCAGACGCGAGCGCACCAGTTCGCCCTCTCGTCCGGCGAGACGATCAACACACACCGAGAACGGCGGCACACCCCCGCGCAAGCCCAGCTACCTCGACACCCTCCCTCACGCCGATGAGCTCGAAGCCCTCGCCTACCGTTTCGCGATCGTCGGATTCATCTTCTGGACGTTCACCCTTATCGCCGGCGCTATCTGGGCCAATGACTCCTGGGGGCGGTACTGGGGATTCGACACGAAAGAAGTGTGGACCTTCGTCATCTGGGTGCTCTACGCCGGCTACATCCACGCCCGCGCCACACGGGGCTGGCGCGGGACCAGATCCGCGTGGCTCTCCATCGTGGGTTTTACCGCTGTCCTGTTCAACTTCACCATCGTCAACATGTTCTTCAAAGGACTGCACTCCTACTCCGGACTGAGCTGAACCATGACAACTCACACCAGCCCTCGCCCGCAGCCAGCCCCACGGGTGGCTCTGTTCTTTCTCGCCATCACGGTTGCAGCCCTCACTGCCCTCGTCGATCAGGCCACGAAAGCAAACGCGCTCACAGAGCTGAGCCTGACCGAACGGATTCCCCTCGTCGGCGATTTGTTCGGCCTGCAGCTGGCATTCAACCCGGGGACCGTGATGTCGCTCGGCGCTGATATCACATGGGTCCTTGTCGGCGGCGGGTGAATCCTGGTCACTTTCGGCGCTCGAAAAGTGAACGGTTGCGGGCAGTCTAGCCAGGGGTCTCGTCGGTGGTGGTGCGAATGCTGGGGAGGCTGTCGATGCCTCTGCCGCGGAGGCGGTAGCTGGCCCCTTTGAGGGTGAGGACGTCGGCGTGGTGAACGATCCGGTCGATCATCGCGGCGGCGACGGCCTGGTCTCCGAAGACGCCACCCCAGCCGGAGAACGGCAGGTTCGAGGTCAGGATCAGCGACGCGTGTTCGTAGCGTGACGAGACCAGCTGGAAGAAGAGGTTGGCGGCGTCTTGTTCGAACGGGAGGTAGCCGACTTCGTCGACGATGATCAGCCCGTAACGGCGAAGCCGGGTGAGCTCTCGTGGGAGGTTGCCTTGCCGGTGGGCGTCGGCGAGTCGGGTGACCCAATCGGTCGCAGTCGCGAACAACACCCGGTGCCCGTGGCGGGCAGCGACGATCCCGAGCGCGGTCGCGAGGTGCGTCTTCCCGGTCCCGGGAGGGCCGAGCAGGACCACGTTCTGCGCTTCGAGGAGGAACCCTCCCGAAGCGAGCGCGGCGATCTGCTGCCGGGTGGCTGGTTGCGCGTCCCAGTCGAAGTCCTCGAGCGTCTTCCGGCTCGGGAAGCCAGCGGCTTTGATCCGCAGCTCCGCGCCGGAGGCGTTGCGAGCGCTCACTTCGCGTTCGAGGACGGCGGCGAGGTAGTCCTCGAACGACCACCCGGCGTCGCGTGCTTGGTCCGCCATCCGGGCTGCGGCCTCCGTGATCCGGGGTGCCTTGAGTGCGCCGGCGAAATAGGTGATCTGCTTCGCGACGTCGGTCTTGCCGGCCATCAGTTGCTCCCCTCGACGAGCCCGAACGCGCGGTCGTAGTCGGCGAGATCCCGAGTCAGATCGTCGCCGACTGGAACAAGTCGCGGCTGCTGGAACTCGCGTCGTAGGACGGCCGCAGCTTCTCGATGCGCGGGGTCGGTGATCACCATTCCTCGTGCCCAGACACGGGTGTGGTTGGCGATGATCCGTCCATCGAGGCGGACGCGGACCCGGTCCAGGTCCGCGGTGACGTCGACGATCCTGCCGATCGCGCGCGGGTCGACGGAGTAGTCGTTCGTGTCGATGCGGACGTAGTAGTCGCGGCCGAGCCGGATCCGGTTCCGCCAGCCCAGATGCAACGGGATCGGCGGCAACGGCAACATCGCCGCCAGATCCGCAGGCAGCAGCGAGATCGGAGAGGCGGCCAGGGTGCGCACCCTCCGCTGGTTGGCGACTCCGAGCCAGTCGGTGAACTGCTCGTTGAAGTCCGCGGGCGAGGTGAATGACCGGCCCGGCATGAACGATGTCTCGAACCAACCGTTGCGGCGTTCCACGATCCCTTTCGATTCCGGATCCCGCGGCGGCAGCAGCACGAGCTTGGTCGCGAGGGTTCCCATGAACGCGTCGACTCCGTCCGCGTGACGGCGTCCTCGCCCGATGCCGGGCTCGTTGTCCCAGATCAGCCGACGCGGAACCCGGCCGAGCTGCTCGATCAGCTGCCAGGTCCCGAGCAGCAGATCCTCCGTCTTCCGCGTCGGGATCATCACTCCCGTCGTGAACCGGCAATGCGCCGGGGTGATCACCAGCACCGGCAACAGCTTCGCTGTCCCGTCCTCGAGCGGGATCTTCTTCGGCGGGAACCACAGATCGCACTGCGCCGCGTCCCCCGCCGCCCACGTGATCCGATCCGCGGGATCGAGACGCTGCTGCTCGGGCCGCAACCGCTTCACGTTGTCACGGAACCACCGGATCGAGCCCGTCCACCCGACCCGCTCCGCGAGCACCGTCGCCGGCATCGTCGGCGTCTCCAGCAGCAACGCACGCACCCGCGACTCGAACGGCGTGAACGACGTCGGCGCCGCTGTCCGCTCATAGTGAGGCGGCGATTCCGAGTTCACCGCCTTGATGACCGTGGTCCTCGAGATCCCCAACCGCTCAGCAATATGCGCCTTCGGCACGCCCTCGCCGGCCAGCCTCCGGATCAACGCCCAGTCCTCCAAAGTGATCACTCTCCAATCGTTGAGTGTTCACTTTTCAAGCGCCGCTACTGTCCAGTTTTCGAGCGCCGTCGACAGTCCTCACACTCATCGCAAGCATCGCCTGCGCCGGACTCATCCTCACCGCCACCCGGCTCCGGTCCAAAGGATGGGCCGTCGCCCTCGGGTTCGTGCTCGGAGGAGCATTCGGCAACCTCCTCGACCGATTCCTCGCACCCCCCGGCGGCGGAAACGGACACGTCATCGACTTCCTCGCCTACGGGAATCTCTTCATCGGCAACCTGGCCGACATCTTCATCGGCGTCGGTGTCGCCGTGGGTGTCCTCACCTACTGGTGGAACCACCGCGCCCGGCAGCACTCGGGCGAAAACGCCCCCGATGCCACCGCTGAGACGCGTACCCCTGCGGCGAGTGGCGGCGAATAGAGCCTCGTCGAAGTGCACGCATCTTCACCAACGATCGCCGCCCCAAGCCACCTGAATCAAAGCGGCCATCGCGCTGCGACTACTTAGCGTAAGGAACATCATGCCGACCATCACGACGCTCTTCACCCTGAAGCACCGATCAGCCGCTGTCCTCACCGCCGCGCTCATCGTGGGGGCAGCCGTCGCTGCCGGCGCGTCCCCCGCCGTGGCCCACGACAGCATCATCTCCGCCACACCCGCACCCGAGGCGAAACTCAACGAATCCCCCACGGAGGTCACGTTGACATTCAGCGACGAGGTCTTCGATGAAGGGAGCTCAGCCATCGTCAACGTGCTCGGACCAGACGGCACCGACCTCACCCTCAACGACCCTCTCGTCGAGGGCACTACCGTCACACAACCCATCACGGGTGAGGGAGGCAACGGAAGTTACACCGTGCAGTGGCGAGTTGTCTCAAGCGACGGGCATCCCATCAGCGATGAGTACCACTACTCAGTCGATTCCGCGAACGCCCCCACCAGCAGCGCATCCCCGACGACTTCGCCAACAACACCCGCCTCAACTGCAGCCGATCCCTCCGCCGCACGTCAGGACAGCGGCGCCTTCCTCTCCGTCATGGCAACAATCGCAACCGTCGGTGTTCTCGGTGCGGGGCTCGTACTCATCATCATGATGAGACGCGCCCGGCGAAAGGCCCGTTGAGCCGCCATGGAACGCTTCCGACTCAACCACCGATAATCGACGTTATGTCAGATAACTGACGCTCTCAAAGACAGGACACCCTCCTCGCGCGCCACAAATGACGCCACAACCCGTCTACTGGTTCGTGAACGATCTGCGGCTGTCCCCAGATACGAGCGTGCCCCATCGGCTCTCGCGGACGAACGCGACGAGCGTTACGTCGGAGTCGGAAGGTCAGATCTAGGGGGCGTCCAAACGCCCCCGGGCCGGTCCCACCCCGGCCCCGGATGGCGAGGCCGGAAGAGGAGCGCGGCGGCGGTCACACGGCGGTCGGAATCGCACGGTGGCGCCCGTGTGAACGCCACCCAATCTCGACTACGGCGCCGGCCTCGTCGACACCGCGAATGAGTAGATCGTCGTGGATTGACCCGATGCCTCGATCGGTCTCGAACGGATCGGAACGGCATACCCGTCGCCCAGCCTCGACGGTGTGATTGGTCAGCTGAAGCCACCCGGGGCTCCGGTAAGCGGATCAGTCGTAGCAGTGATGCACGTGCCAGCCACCGTCGCCGCCATACACGTCAAACACCCGGGACAACCCCGCAGCGTTGGTCGCTTGGAAGCGCCACCCGTAGAGTCCAGCCGCCGCGGGCCGGCGCTCTCCCGGGGTTGTCGACCAGACCGATTCTCGGAGCCGAGTAGGCATGTCGGTAACGGTCCACCGCTCCCCCGCGAACACCATCCGCACGGGAACGTCAGCTTCCATCCAGAGGGTCAGTTCGTGTTCGACCAGCGCGGAACTCATGACCGAGAGATTAGAACATAAATACGATGCGCGCTAGCCTGGTCGAGCTGGGAGGAGTCGCGCGATGGGCACCAGCAAGCGGTATGCCGCTGCGGTCGACAGGCAAATGGATCGTCGGATCTTGTCGCGAACGATCGCCGAAGCGGGACCACTGCAGACGCTGACGGCCGAGGAACTACGCCTCGACACCCAACCGGTCACCATCGATCCTCGACCGAAGCCAGGACGTGCCTGGCTTCGGTTCGGCTCGACGCCGGTGCTCGTGGACGTCGAAGTATGCCGGTGGACAGTCGATGCCTGCGCGGTGCGGTTTCGCGTCGACGACAAGGAGTACCGGACGTGGGTGTGGGCGTCGGCGGTACTCGCCCCCGACCGCGCCTGACTGCCCGGTGCTCGATGAGCTACCGAGGCGTCAGGTGTACGGCGCTTTGAGCCGACCGTGCAGCACGTACTGTTTCGGACGGATCTGGGACAGCGCCAGCTTGCGCGGCGTCTGACCACCCGGGAGGGTCAGCCGAACACGTCCGACTGCCGTGGCCTCTGGGTTGAGCTCCAGACGGCGACCCTCCCACTCCCAGTTGTCGTCAACCTCGACGACGGCACGGTAGCGGGCACGCTCAGTCTTGACCTGCGCGGCCGCCGAGAGGATCGGAACACAACGCGGCCTCCGCGTCGGGTTCGACGCGACGAATGGAATCTCCCAGTCCGCGTCGACCACACGGTCGTCCACCAGGACGGGCGCCATCACTTCCAGCTTCACACCTTCGAGCGAGGCGGGCAGGCTGCGCCGACTCAATCCTCGAACCCCCCACACGAACACGAAGAGCAGGACCACCAACGCAACGAGACCGATGATCCAACCACTCGAACCCCACTCAGCCACGACGCGCCTCCATCCGCTTCTGGTGCCTGCCAGCCGCGCGGTAGACGCTGCTCCGCGACGTGTTGAATAGCGTGGCGATCTCCGCCGGAGTCATCTCGTTGTCCGCGAGGTGCCTGGCGATCGCCGCATCCTTCTCGGGCGACAAGCTCGGCTGCCGACCCTTCAACTTCGCACGGACCGCGGGGCGCGCCATCGCCTCCTGCGTGCGCAGACTGATCCACCCTCCCTCAGCCTCAGCGATCGCCGCGAGGAAGGTGAGGAACAGTTTCGACCACGGGTCGTGCGGGTCGTACACGGTTTGCCCCATCTGGAAGATCACACCCCGCTCGGTGAGCTCACGCACGATCTGCAGGGTGTCCTCAACGTTGCGGGCCAACCGGTCCATCTTCGGCACCACGAGGGTGTCACCCTCACGCACCGCCGCAAGCGCCTGGCGTAGCCCCTCCCGCTGCGCGTTCTTGCCCGTGAAGCCGACGTCGCTGTAGATCCGGCCCTCGTCGACGCCCACGGAGAGCAAGAAGGCCCGCTGTGCCTGCGCGTCCTGCTCGTTCGTCGACACGCGCGCGTACCCGACCTTCACAACCCGCCCCCGATCTCGCGGCGTGCCGCACTGTTCGCGTCGAGCTGCCGCTCGATCTCGTCGATGAGTCGATTCAGGCGCGCCGCCCACTCTCGGTTGTGTGCGACCTGCGCACGATCGCCCTCGTCCCCGTTACGGCGCGCATCCTTCTCCTCCTCGTCAGCTTCGTGCTCGAGCTGGGCTGCGTAGTCATTCATCGCCGCAACAAGCACCATGTAGTCGTGGATGTCGCGGAGATCCAGGAGCACCGGATCGAAGGACGAGCTCTCGAAGTCAGGCATCAGTGTCCGCCTAAGAGCTCGGCCACGTGTACAGCGCGTCGACGTCGACGAGGCGCGGCGTCTCGTCGACGAGCTCGATCGAGCGCCCGGGCCGGTGGAACCCGCTAGCGTGCGCGATCGCCGCGAGCACGAGCTGCGCGTATTCGCGGTCAAGACCAGGCAGTTCATCTTCGAGACTGATCCTCACTGGCGCCTCCTGATCCGCACCGAGGGATGCGGCGATCATCAGCAGCCGCTGTTCTCCGCCCGAGTACCCGCCGATCATGTCGGGGATCTCGGAGAACACGATGTACACCCGTCCGTCGTCGGCACGGTGCACCCAGCGTCGCTCAGGGCCGGCCCACCCCGCCCTAATCAGTAGCTCGGTCGCCGCCTCGAGCGGGAGTAGCCCCTTCGCCCACGCTCGCAGATCATCCTCGTGCTCAGCCATGTCGCCTACTCCAACCGTGTCGCATTAAGGCGACCCCTAATGGGATTCCTTGTGAACACCCTAAATGGGACATCCGACATCGCAAGATTTCAGCCCCACCAACGACCGTGTGGATGTGTTCGTTAGCCGATCCTCATACGGACAGTTCCGATGCGGCAGTTAGGGCACCATGGACGTTCAATTCACCGGGCGGGCTAAACGTGCACATCGCGCTTTGATGGGTTCGGGCGTAGTCGATATCTGAGGGCATGCGTGGGCCGACCGGCTTGCGAACGCAAGAGGACCTCATAAGGGTCTCGGCACTCCCCACGGTGCGTGATCTCCTTTGACAGCGCGTGCCGTTCTCGGGCTCCGTGAGTCTGCGGGCGGGCGGGGGTCCCTCCGGATATCGTGAAGGTGTGCTCGGACTCGCGGATGAATACACCGTGCCGTTGTACTCCCAGGCGGAGGCGGCGCGGATCATCGGCGAGCCGGAAAATACGGTCCGAAATTGGGCGCATGGATACGCCTACCGGACGACCGAGGGCCCGAGGACTTCCCTCAGCCTCATCACAGTCACTCCACAACCCTTCAGCCGGATGTCGGTCCCGTTCGTCGGGCTCGCGGAGGCCTATGTCATCGCCTCCTTGAAGAAGGCGGGAGTACCGATGCAACGCATCCGCCCCGCCGTCGAAGCGATCCGAAACGAGCTGGGTACCGCCGAAGCGCTCCTCAGTGAGCGCCTCAAGACCGACGGCTCGGAAGTGCTCTTCGACTATGTCGAGAATGACGGGCTAACCCGTTCCGGGCTCGCCGTCGTCCGCAACAAGCAAGGCGTCATCCCCGAAGTCGTCGCCGACTACCTCCAGACGATCTCCTACGCAAATGGGCTCGTGGAATCGTTCCGGCCGATCCGCTACGGCGGAACCGTCTTCGTCGATCCGCGCATCAACGCCGGTCGCCCCTCGTTCGTCGAGACCGGGGTCCGGATCATCGACGTTGAGAACCGGATCGCCGCGGGGGAACCGCTCGCGGAGGTCGCCGACGATTACGACCTCGATCCAGACGAGATCCTCCGAGTTATCACCGCCGACCGAGCCGCCTGAGTCCGGATGACCGACCCGCGATTCTTCGTCGACCGGAGCCTCGGCGGGAAGGTCATCGCCCGGCTCCTCCGCGCCGATGGCTGGGACATAGTCACGATGCGCGAGTTCTACGGCCGACCCGGGGACAGGATGAATGACGTCCCCTGGATCACCGAGCAAGCCCAACTCGGTCACGCGATCTTGTCCTGCGACGGGATGATCCTCAGCAACCCTCTGGAGCGGGCAGCGATCACCGATCACGCCGCCCGCGCGTTCATCCTCCCGACATCTCGGATGACCGGGCCGGAGCAGGCCGCTCGATTCATCCGACACCGCGCAGCCATTTTCGATCGAGCGACCGCCGACGCCCCCGCCGGATTCGTCGTCTACGAGAGCCGACTCTCACGCGTGCTGCCCTGACAGCCCCGTGGCGTGTTCGCTCGACGAGCGTTCGCCGATCCGGTACCGGGTCAACCTTCGTTGCTACATCACGAACTAAGCGACCAGCCCCGCTTCCCCTGCGATGCAGGTCCGGTCGCGGTTTGGAGCTGTTGGGCCACCTGCGCTGCGAAGGCCGAATCGGCGAGGATGCGCCGCACTACGTCGTCCGCGATCCGGTGCACATCGATGACACCGTGGTAGCCGACCGCGGTGTCACGCGGGCCGGTGAAGTCGACCTTCGTCGTGTAGGCACTCTCGCCGTTGTCGCCGTAGGCCGAGAGCACGTGGTCGTAGACGAGCTGCACCTTGGTCTGGAAGATGTCGACGGTGTACGGGTCGGGGAGGCCCGCGTCGAGCACGGATCGGATCGTGCTGTCGACGTCGCTCATGACGTCGACCTTGCGCCGCCAGTCCTGGACGAGCTTGTCGTGGAGGTGTTCCAGCAGAGACTTCGCGCTGGCCTTGACCCGCTGCTGTTCCTCCTGGGTGAGGACCGGGTCGGGCTGGGTGAGCAGGTCAAAGATGGCCAGTTCCTCCTCGGTCATACCTTCTTGGACGGCGCGTTCTTCCTCGTCGGTGAGGGTGTGAGTCATCTCGATGAGCCGTTTGAGGTACTCGTCAATGTTTGCGCTGCCAGCGTTATAGTCGGCGATGAGTTGCTCGATCCGCTCGACAAGCTCGTAGCGAGTCGGGTTGCGCGTTGCCGCGCTGACAGCGCGCGCGAGCAGGAGCTGAGCGAGCCGGTCGGTCTCGGCACGCTTGCGTCCTGCGAGCTTGCGGGCCAGCCCTTCGAAGTCGATCTGTGACAGATCGAGCAACGGGTCCGGGGTGATCCCCTCGGCGGCGGCCCGGATGACGTACTCCTCTGCTCCGACCGAGCGGTCCAGAAGAGCGTCCACGGCGTCGAGCACGCCGCTGATGTCGGGCTGCGGAGGCTTGGTGACCTCGGTGATGCGCTCCGCGAGCACCCGGATGGCAGCGACGGTGCGCTGCTGGGCCGCAGCCTTCGGGTTCGGCAGCAGTGCTTTGAAGAGCCGCCGAATGAGGCGCGCCCGCACGAGGAAGTCGTTCCACGTCTCATCGTGTACGAGCAGCGCCTCGACGGCCGCGTCGCGTTTGGCGACGTGATCGAAGCCGGTGGCGTCGCGCATGGCGATGAGGTCGACGCCGGCGCCGGCGCAGAACGTGATCATTGCGGCGACGGCGGTGTCGAGTTCGCCTGCGAGGGCGTCGATGATCTCGATCGGCGTCTCGCCCGCGGAGGCTGCCCCGTAGATCGCGAGGGCGTTCTCAAGGTCCCGGAATACGCCGACGTAGTCGACGATGAGGCCGTTGTCCTTCTCCGGGAACACCCGGTTGGCGCGGGCGATGGTCTGCATGAGAGTGTGGTTGCGCATCGGTCGGTCGAGGTACACCGTGGACACGCTCGGGGCGTCGAATCCGGTCATCCACATTGCGCAGACGAACACGATCCGCAGCGGGTCCTTGGCGTCCTTGAACTTCTCGGCGAGGTCTTCGCGGATCATGCGCGCCCGATGGGGACGGATATCCAAGCCTTGGCTGTCGAGCATCCTCAGTTCGTTCTGGCTCTGCGAGACGACCACGGCCATGTCGGTCGACTCCATGAGCGCGATCCGCGACGCCAACCAGGGTCGTTCCAGTTCGGGTAGTCCGTCGTGTTGCACCCGAAGTTCCGCGAGGTGCGCGGCCCAAGCATCCTGGACGAGGTCGTACATCCGCACGGCGGCGGCCTTGTCGAGACCCACGTACATCGCCTTGCCGCTGAACCCGCGACCGACGAAGTGTCGTACCAGGTCGGCAGCGATCGTCTTCAGACGCTCCGGACGGGTCAGCAGCATGTATTGGTTGCCCAGCGCTTTGACCAGCGCGCCCTCGGCTTCGTCGTCCACCTCGGCGTCGTTGAGGATCTCTTCCAGCTCGTCGGCGAAGTCCGGGTTTGTTAGCTGGAGCTCGGGGATGCGGTTCTCGTAGTACAGCGGTACGGTCGCGCCGTCTTCGATCGCATCGCGGAAGTTGTAGATCGACACATACTCGCCGAACTGCGCCCGGGTCGCCTGCTCCTCCCCGGCGATCAGCGGGGTACCGGTGAACCCCATCATGGATGCTGCCGGTAGCGCACGTCGCATGTTCAACGCGAGTGTGTCGTACTGGGAGCGGTGGGCCTCGTCGGTGATGACGATGATGTCCGACCGCGTCGACAGCACCGGCATCTCCCGCTCGTCCCCCGCGGGCTGGAACTTCTGGATCAGCGTGAACACGTACCGGTGATCGGCGGCGAGTAGCGTGCGCAGGGCTGCGATCGACTCGGCCTGGACCTGCGCTCCGGCCGGGATCGCCCCAGCGTCGGCGAACTCGCCGTGCAACTGTGCGTCGAGTTCCTTGCGGTCGGTGACCATCACGAACGTCCACTTGCCCGGCACCTGCCGCAGCACCTTCTGTGTGAACCACAGCATCGACAGGCTCTTGCCCGACCCCTGCGTGTGCCAGAACACCCCGAGCCGCTTGTCGTGAGCGGCCCGCGCACGGTGAAGATTTTCGATCGCGGCGTTTACCCCGTAGTACTGGTGTGAGCGGGCGATCACCTTGATCAACCCGCCGGGACGTTCCACGTATGCGACGAAGTTCTCGAAAAGGTCGAGCAGCACCGGGGGATCGCACGTTCCGCGCAGCGCCGTCTCCAGCGCGATCTTCCCGCGGTCGCCCTTTGCGTCGGTGACTTTCCAGTCACCGAAGAATTCCCACGGGGAGTACGTTGACCCGATCTTTGCCTTGCTGCCGTTGGAGACCAGCACGAGCAGGTTCGGGACGAACAGCTGCGGGATCGTGTCGCGGTTGTCGGTGATGTTGTCGTCGAAGCCCTTCTTGACGTCCTCGTTCGGGTGTTTGAACTCCATGAGTACCAGTGGGATGCCGTTGACGAATAGCGCCACATCCAGGCGTCTGCTGTGCAGGCTTCCCTTCACCCACATCTGCTGCACTGCCAGCAGATCGTTCGCCGACGGGTTGGCCAGATCTATGTACCGGAGCAGCCCCATGCGCTTGTCGCCGGTATCGTCGACCCACTCGGCCCGATAGCCATCGCGGAGCAGGTTGAACACCTCGCGATTCGCTCGCACTCGATCCATCAACGAGCGGTCCTGCGTCACAGCCTCGACCGCCTCGTCGATCGTCGCCTCCGGCACGTCGGCCGGGTTCAGCCGGCGGATCGCGGCGCGCAGGCGATGGGTGAGGACGACCTCATGCTGGGAGTCGCGGCCCAGGGTGCCGTCCGCACCGAGCGTCTCCTGCCACGCGTCAACACGAGACCAGCCCAGCTCGGCGAGGAGCTGCATGCTCGGCTCCTCTACGAACATCGCCTCCGGTCCGTGCGCCGCCATCATGCGACCGCCTCCTCCAGGACACGGTCGAGGCTTAATGACGTCACGTCGATCTGACCCGTCACCAGACCGGGCAGCAGTAGATCGCGCAGTGTGGCCAACCGCGATGACTCCGCGCGTAGCGTCCAGCTCAGGTTGTGCATCGGCGCTACCCGCTTCGAGAACGCCTCGTCCACAGCCCCAGAGGGGACGATCACGGGCGCTTCCTCGAAGTCGTTCGCTCGGACCGCTGGATAGGCGGATCCCGTCGCTCGACCGACAAGCCAATCTGAAAATGCGTGGGTAGAGGTCGATTCGAACAGGAACGCTGAGGAGGTCTCGGTAGGCGTAAGAACCGAGAGCCCCGTGGAAGCGATCCAGTCGACGCCGGGATCAACAACGAGGGCGTGCGCTCGGCGGTTGGGTCGAACTGTCGCCCAAACAACGTCTCCGGGGCTGAGAACGCGTCGGGCTCGACCCGGTGCTTCGGCACCGACGACGGACGAAAGGTCGCCGATGTCCCGCTCAGACAACGCGGTGATGTCGAGATACTTGAATACCTCGTCAGATGCCGGCTTCCGAGATGACGCGTTCACCTTCGCGATCACCGAGAGTGACGTGATCCGCCACCCCTCCGGGATAGGGCCGAGGACGGAGTCGACGAGCGGGACAGACTCGTGGCCGGGATAGCGGAACTTCACGAACCACTCCCGGTAGAGGGCTCGCGCCATCTCGTCCAGCACCTGAACCCGCCGCCGATTGTTCTCAATCAACTCATCGAACAGCGACAGGATCTTAGCAATCTCGCGCTGTACGTCGACGGTGGGGACATCGATCTCCAGCGCCGCGAGGTTCGAGCCTGTAATGCCCGAAACCGCCGTGCGAGCGGCAATTGAAGCCATTCGCGCCCGGCCTTCAGGCGACCTGAAGTAGTAGAAGAGGAATCGGGAGTCGGCCTTGGCGGGATTGGGACGGGCGCGGATCATCGACGACTCGAATGTCAGTGACTCCGGCGGGTTGACAACCAGAGAGCACTTACCCGCACCTTCGAGGACGAAGGAACGTCGTGCAAACAGAAGGTCGCCGTCGCGGAGTTGGGACTTGGCGAATTCGGCGGGGGTAAGTTCGATTCGAGCGTCGGGCTGATCCGACAGGAAGTCGAATGCGAACAGCTCTTTCATGTTTACGAGCTTCACACCGGAGCCGTGGAACTCCTTGGGTTTGTAGACACCATTCCGCACGGGCTCACCGAGAAGGTCTCGGAAGGCAATGCGGCTCATGCGTCGAGAATCCCCTGCACCGCGGCATCCACCTTCGCCCGCAGGTCGACAGCCTCGTCGCTTAGGCGGGTGAACTCCTCGAAGAGTTCCTCGAGCTTGATCGCGAAGTCTTCCTCGTCGACGTCCGCGGCGGCGGTGCCGGTGTATCGACCTGGATTCAGGCTCCAACCCTGGGCCTCAATCTCGGCGCGGGTCGCGACTTTGCACAGACCCGCAACATCTGCGTACCTGCGGTCGGAGAAGTTCTCGGCGAGCAATGCGTCGCTGCCCGCGTGGGTCTCGACGTCCTCGCCCCGGTAGAGCCGGACGATGTTGGCGAGGAACTCGATCTGCTCGGGTAGAAAGTCGCGGTGGGCGCGGTCGATCTGGCGAAAGATGTGCCGGGCATCGATGAACAACACCGTGTCTTCGCGGGGCGTGCCCGACTTGGCTTTGTCGAGAAACCAGAGCGTGACCGGCAGGGTGACGGTGTAGAAGAAGTTCGAACCGATCGCGACCAGGACGTCGACCGCGCCGGTCTCGACGAGCTGCTTGCGGATCTCCTTCTCGGAGTGCCCAGCGTCCCCCGCCGAGTTGGCCATGACGAACCCGGCCCGGCCCGTGTCGGTGAGGGCGGCGTAGAACTGCTGGATCCACAGGTAGTTCGCGTTGTCGGCCTTCGGCATGCCAAACGGGAACCGCTTGTCGCCAGCGAGCTGTTCCTTCTTGACCTTGTCAACGTTGAACGGCGGGTTGGCCATTACGTAGTCGAACGCACCCACCGCCTTGTGCGGGTCTTCGTAATAGCTGTTGGCCTGACGGATCTCACCGGACAGGCCATGCAGGGCGAGGTTCATCTTCGCCAGCGGAACGGTGTCATCGGTCTTCTCCGCGCCGTAGATCGACAGCTTGCGGGTGGCGGATTCGTGATGCCGCTCGACGAACTTCGCACACTGCACGAACATGCCGCCCGACCCGCACGCCGGGTCAAAGACCCGGCCCTGGAACGGCTCGACGATCTCGACGATGAGCCGGACGATCGAGTACGGGGTGAAGTACTCGCCGCCGCCCTTGCCCTCCTGGGCGGCGAAGTTCGAGAGGAAGTCCTCGTAGATGAACCCGAACGCGTCGCCGGACAGTTTGGTCGGCAGCGGGGCGAAAAGGCGTAGCAGCTCGATGAGAGTCGCACGCTCAAGCTTCTGGTAACCGCGCGGGAGGATGTCCTTCAGCTCGGGATTCGCCGCCTCGATCGCCTTGATCGCCTCATCGACCGCCTTCCCGATGTCATCGCCTTCGGGCAGGTTGACGATGTGCGAGAGCCGCGACGCGTCCGGGACGTAGAGCACCGACTTCGCTTTGTAGTCGGTGGGTTGGGCGGGGTTGCGCGCGCTCCGGTTCGCCTCGACCTCGCCGCGCACCTCCTCGAAGCGGTTCTCGGCGTACGCGAGGAACACCAACCCCAGTACCGGGTCGCGATACTGCACCGGCGTCAGCTTCGAGTTCGCACGCAATTCGTCGGCAGCGGCCCAGAGTGTGGCCCGCACTGTCCCCAAGTCGGTGGTTCTCACCTCTGAAGGCTACCGACCGTCGCCGATGCACGACGAGCGGACGACACTGGCGAGTCGATCGCGTTTGCACACCGCACTGATGCACGCAGCGGTCCCGCTTCCGAGCAATGCTCGTTTGAGGATCGGCGCGGCCGCGGGTGTCGACCGTTACTGAAGATCGATCCAGACAGGATCGAGCCAGCTATCCGTTTCTGTGACCGACATTGCCATTGGCACTGCACCGGCTACCGCCTGGAACGCAAAGTTCCATTCGTGAGGCGTGTCCTGCAAGAGATGGTCATTGCATTCCGGGTTCCCGGGGATCCGATCCTTATCGAAGTTCGGCGCCATCTCACGCTCCTCCGTATCGAAGACCTGGATGTAGACGTGGCTATCCCCACATGCGAGGTCAGCTTGACTCTTCGAGTTTGAGTAGGTCGTCTTGATGAGAAACAGCTGCCCACCTGGGTCAGGCACTATCGGCGAGCCGTCGGTTGTTGGGACCTCCGACACCGCCTCGATTGAGTGAACGGTGAGCGTCACCGTTCCCGTCGTGAGGGTCTCTCCGAGGGCGAAAGCCGACGGCGTGGGTTCAGCGGAAGCCGCAGGCTGTTCGGCAGTCCTCGCTGGCGCTGGGGCAACATCGGCGGGTGGTTCGGTTGCGGTAGGGGCACTGGCGTTGTTGGAGATCTGAGCATTGGCGGATCCGATGACTATGCCGACAAGCACTGCACACCCGACGAGTAGAAGAGCAACGGCGAGGCCGCCGATCACAAGCGCCCGGCGCGGAACGGTGATGCCTGTGTTGGAACTCATTTTCGTTGCTATCTCCCCAGAACGCAGAACTCACACGCTAGCGCACAGACGTGCTCGCTCACGGCTTGCGAGTCAGCCGAAAGGTGGCCATCCACAACCTCGATGATGGACCCACGCGAACGGGATCATGCGCGCCATCTCTGGAGCTCCACCACTGCACGGACGGGCCCCGCTTGCGGACAGGACCCGTAAAAGGATCGGATCGGCGCGATGCGTTGGCTGTTCGCGACCGTGGTCGCGGTGATCGCGCCCGCCTGGCGCGGCACCGAAGGCCAGGACGCGACGACGAGCCGCTGACCGCGGAGGACGCACATCCACGGGCCAGCTCAAGGCGTATGTGCCTCAAACCATGCCAGCGCACGGATGAACGGTTCAGCGACCGGGCACCAGAGCACCTGCTCGTCGTAGAGCGTCTGGCTCTCGGCGTAGTGCGGGCGGTCGGTCGGGCACTCCCGCCACAGCCACCCGCCGCCGTAGGGACCCAGACCGTAGGGCGCCTCGCCATATCCTGCTGCCATCGCGACGTGCTCGCCGCGGTGGTCGGCTTCTCCGCGCGCATAGACCAGACCGACGACGTTCCGCCGCTCAGCGTCGTCGCCCGCCCACTGGACCTGCTCGCGGCCGTCAATTCCGAGTCGCAGCCAGAGTGCGTACAGCGCAGAGCCGGCGACGTTGAGGCGGGCGAGGATCATCACCTCGTCATCCGACTCGACGGCCGCGACCAGTTCCGCGGTGGCGATGTGCAGCGCGGCGATTCGAACGTCGGTCGGGGTGCTCATCGGTTCTGGTGTCACAACCCGACGCTATCGGTAGCAGCACGACGCCCGGGAAAGACGACGGCGGCGACTCGGCTGGATGCCCCTATCCCCGCCGCGGTCGAGGAGGACTGCGTGGTGCTCGCGCTCGCCTGCTTGGAGGCCGACGAACACGTCGACGGCCGTACGCGCGATGCACGCGTGGGGCCCACTCACGCGCATTGCCCGCTTAGGGATCCCCTTACGGGCATGCGATCTGGGCTGACGCCTGTGAACGAGTGTTCAGTGCGCGCTGTATAGTTCAGTGCATGCTGACTATTGCTTCGCGTCTCGACGTGATGAACCGCCTGGGTCGTGCACTGGCCGACCCCACTCGATCCCGGATCATCTTGACCCTGCTCG
>NZ_JBFBOP010000010.1:0-103191 GCF_040686395.1 Microbacterium sp. NPDC080220 | reverse complement strand
TTCGCGATCTTCCGCAGGTCGGCGATCGTGTACGCGGCATCCAGTCGGCGTTTCGTGCCGTTGAGCTCGGGCTTCTTGAACTGCATGAGCTCGAGCAGCTCGACGGGCTTCGGGAATTGACGCTGCACCATGGGGACCATCTTCCTCTGGAGTGATTCGACCGCGGGCCGTGTTTAACGCAGGAAGGCGGCGGCGACGCCGGAGTCCACGGGGATGTGCAGGCCGGTGGTGCGTGAGAGCTCGGGGCCGGTGAGGACGTAGACCGCGTCGGCGACGTTCTCGGGCACGACCTCGCGCTTCGGCCGAGGAGGATCGCGTCGATGCCGGGCCGGGCCTGGGCGGTGCGGAGGTTGTCGTACGAGTTGGTCACGACGAGGAGTTCGTGGCTGTCGTCGAGGGTGGCGAGGAGCGCCCCGACGGTGGACGAGGCATCCATCGCCGCAGCGCCGCGGTGGGGGAGCAGGTCGTGCGCCTTTCGGGCGATCTCGGCCTTGGCGCCGCCGCGGGCGGCGATGCGTTCGCTGAAGCCCTGCGGCACCGACCGCCGCGACGGCGCCGCCGCGCACGCGCCTCGCGAGGCCGTCGCGCACGAGGTCGTCGAGGTCGCGGCGCACCGTCATGACCGAGACCCCGAGCGCGTCGGCGGCGGGTTCGAGGCGGATGCTGCCGGACTCGGCCAGCATCTCGACGAGGCGCGACCGCCGTTGAGCACTGAGGAGGGGCGGCATGCGATCAGGGTAGCCGGGCCGCCCCGGTGGGCCGTGGCGTGCTTAGGCTCGATGCGTGAGCGAGCGCCCGGCGGTGATGTGCCCCACCTGCGGCGATCCGCTGCGCTTCGAGATCCTCGGCGACGAGCGCTTCACCGTCGCCTGGTCATGTCTGGACTGCGGGCTCGTGCGGGTGACCGAGCCGCGGTGAGGGTCAGCGCAGTGACACCGACGTGTCAGGATGCGCGGGCATGAGCAACGACGAGCCCGGCTGGACGATCCGCATTCCCGGCTCCGAAGGGCAGCGCTTCACCGAGAGGCAACAGGCACTTCTGGATCGACTCGGCGCGAGCTGGCAAACTCCCGAGGGGGACCCCTCGAGGCGTCCGAGCTGGAGATCAAGGTGTCGGCGGTCGTCCGCGAACTCGCCGTGTCCGGACTCGCGGCCGATCAGATCGCCGACAATAGTGGTCTCCGTCCGGCGTTCGTGCGCACGCTCCTTGCGGGCGGTGGATCTCCCGGCTCCGACTGACAAATGTCACGCTCATCGGTGATGCGTCGGCACTGCCGCGAAAGTCGCCGGCGGCGTGGGATGGATGCATGCCCTTTCGCACATCCATGGTCCCCGTAGCCTCGTCCGCCCTGCCGTTCTGGCGCCGGCCAGGCCACCTCATCCGGACGAACGCGCGCGCCTACGTGCTCCTCAACGTCGCCGCATACGGCCTCGTCCTCGTCGGTTTCGCGCTCGGGCTGCTCTTCCCCGAGCTGAACACCGCCCGCGCGGACGCGCTCGAATCCGACGGCACGGCCGACCTGGTGAGGTCGGCGGTCTCCTCGGCTCCCCTCTTCGCCCTGCTGATCTTCGCGGTGAACCTGTTCCGCCTCAGCCTCGCCACCATCGTGCTGCCATCGCTGCTGGTCCCCTTCGCGGGTCTCGCGCTGTTCGGGTGGTGGGCGGTGGAGACGGGGGTCACGCTCGTGCAGACCACGGCCGTCGGCTGGGTCGCGCTCATCCCTCACGCGCTCACCGTCCTGATCGAACTGCAGGCCTACGTCCTCTTCCTGCTCGGCGCGTGGATCCTGGGCCGCAGCTGGCTGCGTCCTCGCAGTGTCGGGGTGCAGCGGCACCGGGACGGGTATGTCCGGGGACTCAAGAGCATCGGCCTCTTGGCAGTGCCGGCGCTGATCCTCCTGGTCGTCGGAGCGATCTGGGAGGCGTACTCCCTTCTTTACCTGGTCCATCCGCTCAGTCAGTGGCTGCTCGGTGGTGCTGCCTGATGGCGACCTGGCGGCAGCGCATGGCCGAACGGCGGGTCCGCGCAGGAGACGGCCGTCCCCTGGATCCCTACCGGTGGTGGCAGGCCCTCGGCAGGTCGACGTTCGCCATCGCGCTCCCCGGTGCGAACGGGTCCACGTCCGTCTTCACGGTGGACGTTCGCCAATGGGGGGACCGGGATGACGGCGAGGTGCGCGCGCGGCTCCACCGAGACGGCGCGCTCGATGCCGCCTCCCGGCTGCCGGCACGATTCGCCGTCCCCGGCGGCCACATCGACGTCGCCGCGAACTCTTTCGGGCTCCGGCGATGCCATTTCGTCTCGACGGAGGGAGTGGAACGACAGTTGACGCCGCACCCGCGGCCGCAGAAGGACGGCGCGCGGCGCTGCACCGGCGGCATCCGTTCCTCAGCCATGTGATCGGCGTCGTCGCATCGGTCCTCGTCGTCGCCGGAGTCGGCATCGCCGTGCCCCAGTTGGTCGAGACGATCTCGCAGATCGAACTGTTCGCGCAGCACCTCGGCACCTTCACGTCGCCCATCCGGCTCTCCGCGGAGGCGAACATTGCCGTGACGCTCGTTCTGGCAGCGGCAAGCACCGAACGAGCACTGCGGCTGAGGTCGAACTGGCTCGACGAACTGGCCGGATGACGCGGACCGACGTCGGGAAAAGCAAAACCCCCGCCATGTAGAAGCTAGGCGAGGGTTTCTGGGACCGTTGTAACGACGGTCCGTGTGGCTCCGACGGGCGTCGATCCCGTGACCTCACGATTTTCAGTCGTGCGCTCTACCAACTGAGCTACAGAGCCGCATGGCATCCGAAGGTGCCATGTCCTAGACGAAGAGCCCTCTGAAAACAAAGGGCTCGTCGCTCGGAGCGACCCTGACGGGACTTGAACCCGCGACCTCCGCCGTGACAGGGCGGCACGCTAACCAACTGCGCTACAGGGCCATGCTTATTAAATTGTGGGAGTGACCCCAACGGGATTCGAACCCGTGCTACCGCCGTGAAAGGGCGGCGTCCTAGGCCGCTAAACGATGGGGCCGAGCGAACCCGGGGGCTCACGCTTACCGAGGGTCAAGCATATGCGATCCCCGACGAATGTGCGAATCGAGGGCGCGCCGACTTCTCGCGGGTCTCAAACCGAGGCACGATGGCGGTGCCCGTCCGCACTCTCCCTGTGACGAATGTGAACAGTGTTGCTACTGTGATGGGCGGATCAGCACGCCATCTGGCCGAGGGAAGGGTGTGTGCAGTGACCGATCTTTCCGAGGCGACGGACGTCGATTGCGGCTGCGCGCCCACCGCCGACGAGATGCGGTCGTTCTCGTCGCGTATCAGCCGACGCAACGCCCTGGGACTCGGCATCCTCGGTGTGGCCGCGGCATCCACCGGTCTGGGCTTCGCCCTTCCCGCCTTCGCCGCCACCTCGTACCCGAGCTGGGACGACGTCGAGAAGGCCCGCAACAACGAAGCCGCCAAGGGCTCTGAGATCACCCGCATCCAGAACCTCATCTCGTCGCTCGAGAACGACGTCGCCGCCAAGCAGGCCGAAGCCGAGCGCCTCGGCGTCGAGTACCAGGACGCCCTCATCGCGTTCGAGGACGCCGCCGCCCGCGCCGACGCGCTGCAGGCCAAGGCCGACGCCGAAGAGGCCCGCGCCAAGGAGTCCGCCGCGAAGCTCGGCGTCCTCGCCGCGCAGCAGTACCGCTCCGGCAAGGGCGACGCGACCCTCGAGCTCTTCTTCTCCGACTCGTCCGCCAGCGCCGACGAGCTGCTCGGACGCCTCGGCACCATGGACCGCCTCGTCGACGCCAACCGCGACGTCTACGCCGAGGCCGTCGGCGCCCGCGACAGCGCGAAGAGCCTCGCCGCCCAGGCCCAGGTCGCCCGCGACGAGCGTGACAAGCGCAAGGTCGAGGCCGAGCAGAAGATGCAGGCTGCGCAGGATGCCGCGCAAGCCGCGCAGGCCGCCCTCGCCGCGCAGAACGAACACCGCGAAGTCCTCGAAGCGCAGCTCGACGCCCTCCGCGACACCACGGCCAAGACCGTGGCCGGGTACAAGGCCGGCGTCGAAGCCGCCCGCAAGGCGCGCGAAGAGGCCGCCCGCAAGGCGCGTGAAGAGGCCGCCCGCAAGGCTCGCGAAGAGGAAGCCCGACGCCTCGCGGAGGAGAAGCGTCGCCGGGAAGAAGCAGCGGCCGCCGCTGCCAACAAGCCCAAGCCGAGCACGGGGGGATCCTCCGGCGGCGGCTCATCCGGCGGCGGAAGCAGCAGCGGCGGCAGTGGCGGAGTCGTCCAGTCGTCCGGGTGGGTGCGTCCCGCCCACGGCTGGATCAGCTCCTGGTTCGGCACGCGCGGCAGCATCTGCGGTTCCGGTGGCTGTACGGCCAGCGGCCACCGCGGCATCGACTTCGCCAGCTCCTGCGGCTCGCCGATCTACGCCGCGGCATCCGGCACCGTGGTCTTCGCCGGTTACAGCGGAGCCTGGGGCAACTACATCCAGGTCCGCCACAGCGACGGCACCGTCACCGGGTACGCGCACATCATCAACGGCGGCTACAACGTCGGCTACGGCGACCGCGTCCGCGCCGGTCAGACGATCGCCTACATCGGCAGCACCGGCGCCTCCACCGGATGCCACCTGCACTTCGAGGTCTACCGCGGCGGTGTCCGCATCGACCCGGCGCCCTTCCTGCGCGCCCGCGGCATCAGCGTCTGACGCCCGCGCCCGGAAACGAAGAGGGTCGGATGCCGCGCGGCATCCGACCCTCTTCGTTTCACGTCAGAGCGTGTTCGGCGACTCGCCCTCACCCTGCGTGCGGGTCTCGCCCTCGTGCTGCTCGAAGCGCTCGAACGCCTCGCCGACCAGGCGCTCGGCCTCAGCGGCGTTCGCCCACTCGTCGACCTTGACCCACTTGCCCGGCTCGAGGTCCTTGTAGCGCTCGAAGAAGTGGCCGATCTCACCCTTGGTCCACTCGTCGATGTCGTCGACGTCCTGGATGTGAGCCCAGCGCGGATCCTTCGCCAGGACCGCGACGACCTTGTCGTCGCCGCCGGCCTCGTCGCTCATCTTCAGGACGGCGACGGGGCGGACCTTGGCCAGCACGCCCGGGTAGATCTCGCGGTCGAGCAGGACCAGCACGTCGAGCGGGTCGCCGTCCTCGCCGAGCGTGTTCTCGAAGAAGCCGTAGTTCGCGGGGTACCCCATCGGGGTGAACAGAACGCGGTCGAGGAAGACGCGGCCCGTGCCGTGGTCGACCTCGTACTTCACGCGGCTGCCGCGCGGGATCTCGATGACGGCGTCGTACGCGCCCATGCCTGTGCTCCTTTGAATGTCCGGTGGGATGCGCCGACCAGCCTACTGGCGCCGCTGCGTGTGCCGAACTCCGGAAGAAACGCCGCGAACAGCCGTCTTCGGCCCCTGTTGCCGCCGTTTCACCTGCATTCGGTACGCCGCCGCGCACCGTCTTCAGTCTCCACGCCCGTGGCGGGCGCCCGCCCGGCGCGGAGTCACGCGCGAGCCCCGACAGGCCTCGGCGCCGCAGACTGAATACGGGACACCGGCCGGATAGCGTGGAGCCGTGCCGTCCCTGAACCCCGCCGTCGCCGAGGTCCGTCGCGCCGTCCGCGCTGCCCTGACCGGGCTTCCGGAGGGCGCCGTCGTCATCGTCGGGCTGTCGGGCGGCGCCGATTCGCTGGCTCTGGCCGCGGCCGTCGCGTTCGAGGCACCCAAGCTCGGACTGCGGGCCGCCTCGGTCACCGTCGACCACGGTCTGCAGGCCGACTCGGCCGAGGTCGCCGCCCGCGCCGCGCGCGCGGCCGCACGCCTCGACCTCGACCCGCTCGTCGTGCGCGTCGAGGTCGGTGCCGACGGCGGACCCGAGGCCGCCGCACGCGATGCGCGGTACCGCGTGCTCCGGGATGCCGCGCGCGACGCCCGCGCCGCCGCGGTGCTCGTCGCCCACACCCTCGACGACCAGGCCGAGACCGTCCTCCTGGGGCTGGCGCGCGGATCGGGGGCGGGCAGCCTTCAGGGGATGGCGGCGGCATCCGATCTCGACGGCGTGCCGCTGCTGCGGCCCCTGCTCGACGTCCGCCGCGCGACGACGCGAGCCGCCTGCGCCGCGCAGGGCCTCGAGCCCTGGGACGACCCCCACAACGAAGACGCGCGCTTCACCCGTGTGCGCGTCCGCGAGCGGGTGCTGCCCGTGCTCGAGGCCGAGCTCGGCCCGGGTATCGCGGAGGCGCTCGCCCGGACGGCCGCGCAGCTGCGGGAGGACGCCGAGGCCTTCGACGAGATGATCGACGAGACCATCGAGGACATCGTCGAGCACGCCGAGGCCGGCATCGCCGTCTCGGTCGCCGCGCTCGCCGCCAACCCGCCGGCGCTGCGCCACCGCATCATCCGGCACGTCGTCGCGAGCGAGTTCCACGCCTCGCTGACGCGCATGCAGACCCTCGAGGTGGCGCGGCTGGTGACGGACTGGGCGGGGCAGGGTCCGATCGACCTGCCCGGATGCCGCGCCCGCCGCATCGGTGCGATGATCGAGTTCACGGGAGCCGAGGCCGGGACGGGCGCCCGATTCCCGGCATCCGATCGCGAACTTTAGACTTCTGCAATGCGCGCAGCCGAGATCGCCGACCAGCTCACCGATGTCCTCGTCACCGAGGAGGAGATCCAGGCCAAACTCGAACAGCTCGCGCGGCAGGTGGAGGCCGACTACGAGGGCAAGGATCTGCTGCTCGTGGGCGTGCTGAAGGGCGCGGTCATGGTCATGGCCGACTTCGCGCGCTCGCTCAAGCGCCCGATCGAGATGGACTGGATGGCGGTCTCGTCGTACGGCGCCGGAACGAAGTCGAGCGGTGTCGTGCAGATCCGGAAGGACCTCGACACCGACATCTCGGGCAAGCACGTCCTGATCGTCGAGGACATCATCGACTCGGGCCTCACCCTCAGCTGGCTGCTCGAGAACTTCGCGTCACGCGGCGCGGCGTCGATCGAGGTGCTCGCGCTGCTGCGCAAGCCCGAGGCCGCCAAGGTCGAGATCGACTGCCGCTACGTCGGCTTCGACATCCCCGTGGAGTTCGTCGTCGGCTACGGACTCGACTTCGCGGAGAAGTACCGCAACCTCCGCGACGTGGCGGTCCTCGCACCCCACGTCTACGCCTGATTCCGCGCGGTACGCCGAAAACGAACGCACAGACCCCGCATAGCCCTGCGGGGGTAGCCTGAACGCACCATGAACGTCAAGAAGCTCTCCCGCAACCCGTTCGTCTACGTGGTTCTCATCGGCGTGCTCTTGATCGTCGGGATGACCCTCATCACCAACCTGACGGGTGCCCGCAGCATCACGACGCAGGAGGGCCTGAAGCTCCTCGGCGGCGACACCGTGACGCAGGCGACCCTGACCGACGGTGACCAGCGGGTCGACCTCACCCTCAGCGAGCCGTTCGAGGGCGCGACGAACGTGCAGTTCTACTACGTGGCCGAGCGCGCCGATGCGGTCGTGCAGGCGGTGGACTCGGCCGCTCCGAAGGACGGCTACAACGACGTCGTGCCGCAGACGAGCTGGTTCGGCAGCCTCATCTCGATCCTCCTCCCCATCCTCATCCTCGGTCTGCTCTTCTGGTGGCTGCTCTCGAGCGCCCAGGGCGGCGGCAGCAAGGTCATGCAGTTCGGCAAGTCGCGCGCCAAGCTCGTGACGAAGGAGACCCCGACGGTCACCTTCGCCGACGTCGCCGGGTCCGACGAGGCCATCGAGGAGATGCAGGAGATCAAGGACTTCCTGAAGGACCCGGCCAAGTTCCAGGCCGTCGGTGCGCGGATCCCCAAGGGCGTGCTGCTGTACGGCCCTCCCGGAACAGGTAAGACCCTCCTCGCGCGCGCCGTCGCCGGCGAGGCCGGGGTGCCGTTCTACTCCATCTCGGGTTCGGACTTCGTCGAGATGTTCGTGGGCGTCGGTGCGAGCCGCGTCCGCGACCTCTTCAAGGAGGCGAAGGAGAACGCGCCCGCCATCATCTTCATCGACGAGATCGACGCCGTCGGCCGCCACCGCGGCGCCGGCATGGGCGGCGGTCACGACGAGCGCGAGCAGACGCTCAACCAGATGCTCGTCGAGATGGATGGCTTCGACCCGAAGGTGTCGGTGCTCGTCATCGCCGCGACGAACCGTCCCGACATCCTCGACCCGGCTCTGCTGCGTCCGGGCCGTTTCGACCGCCAGATCGGTGTCGACGCCCCCGACCTGAAGGGGCGCCAGAAGATCCTCGAGGTGCACGGTCGCGGCAAGCCGCTGTCGCCCTCGGTCGACCTGTCGATCGTGGCGCGCAAGACCCCCGGCTTCACGGGTGCCGACCTCGCCAACGTCCTCAACGAGGCGGCCCTGCTGACGGCCCGCTCGAACGCGCAGCTCATCGACATGCGTGCCCTCGACGAGGCCATCGACCGCGTGATCGCCGGTCCGCAGCGCCGCACGCGCGTCATGAAGGACAAGGAGAAGCTCATCACGGCGTACCACGAGGGCGGCCACGCCCTCGCTGCCGCCGCGATGAACAACACCGACCCTGTCACGAAGGTCACGATCCTGCCCCGCGGCAAGGCGCTCGGCTACACGATGGTGCTGCCGCTCGACGACAAGTACTCCGTGACCCGCAACGAGCTGCAGGACCAGCTCACCTACGCGATGGGCGGACGTGTCGCCGAGGAGATCGTCTTCCACGACCCGACCACCGGTGCCTCGAACGACATCGAGAAGGCCACCGGCATCGCCCGGAAGATGGTCACCGAGTACGGCATGACCACCGACGTCGGACCGGTCAAGCTCGGCTCGTCGTCGGGTGAGGTCTTCATGGGCCGCGACATGGGCCACGGCCGCGACTTCAGCGAGCGGATCGCCGAGCGCGTCGACGCCCAGGTGCGCGGACTCATCGAGCAGGCGCACAACGAGGCCTACCAGGTCATCAACGACAACCGCGAGATCCTCGACCGGCTCGCGCTCGCGCTCCTCGAGAAGGAGACCCTCGACCACCTCGAGCTCGCCGAGATCTTCAAGGACGTCAAGAAGCTCCCGCCGCGCCCGCAGTGGCTCTCGAGCAGCGAGCGTCCCGTCTCGACGCTGCCTCCCGTCGAGGTCCCGCGCCGCGCCGAGGCGCCGGTCGCGGCGAACACCGAGGCCGCGCAGCCGGCCGCCGAGACCTCTCCCGCGCGCCACGCGACGGGGCAGGCTCGACCCGCGACGGCCTGAGGCGGCCCGCATGGCGGTCGACCGCGAGCGCGTCGCCGAACTGGTCCGAGAACTGCTCGTGGCCATCGGTGAGGATCCGGAGCGCCCGGGCCTGAAGCTCACCCCGCAGCGCGTCGCCGACGCGTACGCGGAGTTCTTCTCCGGAGTGGGGGAGGATGCCGCGGCCCCCCTCGCGCACACGATCTCGGTGACGCGGGGGCCGGCCCCCGACACGCTGCCCTCGGGCGCGGTCATGCTGCGCGACATCCGCTTCCAGTCGATGTGCGAGCACCATCTGCTGCCGTTCGCGGGGCGCGCGCACGTCGCGTACCTGCCGGGCGAGCAGGTGGTCGGCCTCGGGGCGCTGCCGCGGGTGATCGACATCCTCGCCGCTCGGCCGCAGGTGCAGGAGCGCCTGGGCGAGCAGATCGCCGACGCGATCGCCGGCTCGATCGACACCCGCGGGGTGCTCGTCGTGCTCGACGCGGTGCACGAGTGCGTGACGATGCGGGGCGGGCGTCAGACGGCGGCATCCACCGTCACCGTGGCGGCCCGCGGCGCGTTCACCGAGGCCGCGGCGCGGGCCGAGGCGATCGCCCTGCTCACGGGTGGCCGCACATGACCCTCGTCATGGGGGTCGTGAACGTCACGCCGGACTCGTTCAGCGACGGCGGACGCTACGCCTCGCACGACGCGGCGATCGCGCACGGTCGCGCGCTGCGTCTCGACGGTGCGGACCTGCTCGACATCGGCGGGGAGTCGACGCGACCGGGCGCCGAGCGCGTCGCGCCGGCGGACGAGCAGGGCCGCATCCTGCCCGTCGTCGAGGCCCTCGCCGAAGACGGCGCGACGATCAGCGTCGACACGATGAACGCGAGCACCGCGATGGCCGCGGTGGCCGCGGGCGCCCGCATCGTCAACGACGTGTCGGGCGGCCTCGCCGACCCCGACATGCTCCCCGCCGTCGCGGACACCGAGGCCGACGTCGTCCTGCAGCACTGGCGCGGGCACTCGGCCGACATGTACCGCACCGCCGTTTACGACGACATCGTCGCCGAGGTGGTCGGCGAACTCGGTGAGCGCGTCGCCACCGCCCGGGCGGCAGGCATCCCGGATCACCGCATCGTCGTCGACCCGGGCTTCGGCTTCGGCAAGACGCCCGAGCAGAACTGGCTGGTCGTGCGCGGCCTCGCCCGCCTGATCGGCGAGGGTCACCGGGTGCTCGTCGGGACGAGTCGCAAGCGGATGCTGGCGGTCGCCGCCGCCGGCGCGGGCATCGAGCTCGCGGGCGAGGACGACCTGGACCTCGCGACCGCCGTCACGAGCGTCCTCGCCGCGCAGGCGGGGGTGTGGGCGGTGCGCGTGCACGACGTCGCCGCCACGCGTCTCGCGCTCGCGGTGCGCGCGGCGTGGGAGGGGGAGTGATGACCGACGAGATCGCGATCACCGGCATCCGTGCCACGGGGTATCACGGCGTCTACGACCACGAACGCCGCGACGGTCAGGAGTTCGTCGCCGACCTCGTGCTCTCGCTGTCGCTCGCGCCGGCCGCGGCCAGCGACGACGTCGTCGACACCGTGCACTACGGCGAGGTCGCCGAACGAGTGGCGGCGCTGCTCGCCGGCGACCCGGTCAACCTCATCGAGACGCTCGCCGAGCGCATCGCGACCGCCGTGCTCGCCGGGTGGCCGCTCGTCCAGGCCGTGGCCGTCACCGTGCACAAGCCGGCAGCTCCCATCCCCGTCCCGTTCGGCGACGTCGCCGTGACCGTCCGGCGGTCGCGCGCATGAGCCGTCGCTTGGCCGAGGGGACACCGCCGCGCGAGCCGCGCGCCGCCGGTCCCGCCCATCGCGCGGTCATTGCCCTCGGCGCGAACCTCGGCGAGCGGGCCGCCACGATCGCCGAGGCCATCGCCGACCTCGGCCGCCTGCCGCTGACCGAACTCGTCGCCGCGGCCGAGCCGGTCGAGTCCGTCGCGATCACTCTCGGCGGACCGGATGCCGACGCCCCCCGCTACCTCAACACGGTGGCGATCGTCGACACCCGTCTCGCCCCGACGATGCTCCTCGGCTATCTGCACGCCATCGAGGGGCGGCACGGACGCGAACGGCGGGAGCGGTGGGGGAGCCGCACCCTCGACCTCGACCTCATCACGTACGGCGACGTGCGCTCCGACGACCCCGCGCTCGTCCTGCCGCACCCGCGGGCGGCGGAGCGGGACTTCGTCCTCGACCCCTGGCTCCGCATCGACCCCGACGCGGTGCTCCCCGGTGTCGGCCGGGTGGCCGACCTGCGCGCCGCCCTCCCCGGAGGTGCGTCGTGACGCGCACGAACCCGCTCCTGCTCGCGGCCATCGCCGTCGTGTCGGGTGTTGCCGGGTTCTTCGTCGACCAGGTGCTGACGGGCATGGGGCATCCCAGTTTCACCCCGTCGCCCCTGTTGCCGATCCTCCTCATCGCGCTCGCCGTCGCGGTGGTCGCCGCGGCGATCCCGGTGCGCCGTGCGACCGTCGGGGCGGCGGCACCGGTCGATCCGTTCCGGGCGCTGCGGATCGCGATGATGGCGAAGGCGTCGAGCATCGTCGGCGCCCTCGTCGCGGGATTCGCGGGCGGCCTCCTCGTCTTCGTCCTCACACGACCGGTGTCACCCTCGTTAGGCTCGACGGGTGCGGTGATCGCCGCACTGGGGGGCGGGTTGCTCCTCGTCGCCGGCGCCCTCGTCGCCGAACACCTGTGCACCATCCGGAAGGACGATGATGACGACCAGCCCGGACCCGACGAGCCCGATTACGGACTCTCCCACTCCGACTGACGACGCGACCTTCTCGCGGATCCTCGAGCCGCGCGGTGCGAACCGCCTGCCGCTCGGCGACGGCACGTGGCGGCAGCTGTCGCGGAAGTACGTCCTCGGGCAGGTCATCGGCAACCTGGTGCTGCTGGTGCTGATCGCCGCGGCGGTCCTCACCCTCTGGCTCATGTTCCAGGCGACCTGGCCTCTCATTCCCGGCTCGATCCTCTTCGTCATCGTCCTCGTGACGTTGATCGTCACGCCGCGTCAGGCGCGCTCGATCGGGTACCAGTTGCGCGAGGACGACCTCGTCTTCCGCCGCGGCATCCTGTGGCAGCGCATGGTGTCGGTGCCCTACGGTCGGCTGCAGCTCGTCGACATCACGCACGGCCCGCTGGACCGGATGCTGGGCATCGCCCAGCTGAAGCTCGTCACCGCCGCGGCATCCACCGGTGTGACGATCCCCGGGCTGCCGCAGAAGGACGCTGAGGCGCTGCGCGACACCCTCATCGAGGTGGCCGAGACCCGGCGGACCGGCCTGTGAGCGACCTCGACCCGCAGCCGGCCGCTCCGGCGGACATCGGCGTGCCCGCGCCGCCGCCCGCCGCGGTGCGGTCCGAGATGAGCGACGGCGAATGGCACCGGCTGCATCCGCTGTCGCCGCTGCTGCGCGGCGGGCTGACGCTCCTCGTCATCATCGGCATCCTGATCGCGAACCTGCGCGACCGGCTCATCTCGTTCTTCCTGCCGGAGGGCTTCCGGTGGGACGAGGAGGACCCGGTCGACTTCGTGCTGCAGAACGGCATCGCCGTCCAGGCGATCGTCGCCGTGGTCGTCGGGCTGATCGTGCTGGTCGCCCTGTTCTGGATGGCGTGGCGCTTCCACACCTTCCGCATCACGGGCGACGAGGTCGAGGTGCGCAGCGGTGTGCTGTTCCGCACGCACCGGCGCGCACCCCTCGACCGGGTGCAGGGTGTGAACCTCACCCGGCCCGCGCTCGCCCGGCTCGTCGCGCTGGCCAAGCTCGAGGTCGTCGGCGCGGGTCTCGACGCGAACGTCAAGCTCGAGTACCTGTCGACGGCGAACGCCGAGACGGTGCGCGGCGACATCCTGCGCCTCGCGTCCGGACACCGGACGAAGGATGCCGCGGCCCGCACCGCGGCGGGCGGTCCGCTCACCTCGCGGGTGACGGCGGGGATCTCCGAGATCATCGACGGCGTCGAGGACGACGGCACCGAAGCGGAATCCATCGTCCGCGTGCCGATGTCACGCCTCATCCTGGCGGGGCTGCTGTCGGGATCGACGATCAGCTTCGTCCTCGTGGTGATCGCCGTGATCGTCGGGCTCGTGCTGCAGCCGGTGTGGATCGTCCCGGCGCTCGGCGCCTCGATCCCCACCGCCATCGCCTTCGGCGCGTACGCCGTGCGCCGCTTCGTCCGGACGGTCCGCTACTCGATCGCCCCGTCGGCCTCGGGCGTCCGGGTGACCTTCGGGCTGCTCACGACGGTGACCGAGACGCTGCCGCCCGGCCGCATCCACGCCGTCGACGTCCGTCAGCCGCTGCTGTGGCGTTGGGGCGGGTGGTACCGCATCCGCATCAACCAGATCTCGGGACGTTCGGCGGGCGACACGTCGGCGGCGCAGATGGGCGACGTGCTGCCCATCGGGACGCAGGCGGACGTCGAGCGCGTCCTGCGCCTGCTGCTCCCGTCGGTCCCGATCGACGCGGCGCTGCTCGACGCGGGCCTCCACGGCCCCGCCGCGGGCGACGGGTACACGACGTCGCCGGCTCGCGCGCGCGTCATCGACCCGCTCACCTGGCGACGCAACGGCATCCTCGTCCTGCCGCAGGCCCTGCTCGTGCGCACCGGGCGCCTCTGGCCGAAGCTCACCATCCTGCCGCTCGCGCGCCTGCAGTCCGTACGCATCTCGCAGGGCCCCCTCGACCGCCGGCTGGGCCTCGCCGGGCTCACCGGCCACACCGTGCTCGGCCCGGTGTCGGGCACCGTCGCCTCGCTCGACCACGAAGAGGCGTACGCGCTCTGGAACGACATCACCGCGGCGGCCGTGGCTGCGGCATCCGCGGAATCGGTGAGCCCGGCTGCGGATGAGGAGGATGCCGCGGGGGTGGATGCGGCGGGGTCCGCGCCGGACACCGCCGCGCCCGTGTCCGCGCCCGACACCGCCGCGCCCGTCGTGGCATCCGCCCGACCGGAGGACGAGCAACCGTGACGCGGGACGGCCGCCTCGGCGTGGGGGTGATCGGCGCGGGACGCGTCGGTCCCGTGGTCGGTGCCGCCCTCGCGGGCGCCGGGCATGCCCTCACCGGCATCACGTCGGGTTCGGACGACGATCGCGTCGACGCGATCCTCCCCGACCTCCCCCGGCTGAGCGCGGAGGAGGTCGTCCGCCGCAGCGAACTCGTCGTCCTCGCCGTCCCGCACGACGAGCTGCCCGCCCTCGTCGCGGGCCTTGCCGAGGTCGGGGCCTGGCAGGTCGGGCAGATCGTGATGCACACCGATGCCGCTCACGGCATACAGGTGCTCGGTCCCGCCGCGTCGCGCGGCGCGATCCCCGTCGCCATCCACCCCGCCATCGCCTTCACCGGCACGTCGACGGACCTCCGCGCTCTGAAGGACGCCTACGCGGCGGTGACCGCACCGGCCGCCGTGATGCCGATCGCGCAGGCGCTCGCCGTCGAGATGGGTTGCGAGCCCGTCGTGGTCACGGACGCCGAGCGCGCCGCCTACGGCGAGGCGATCGCCACCGCCACGACGTTCTCCTCGTCGATCGTGCGGCAGTCCGCCGACCTGCTCCGCGCCGCGGGTGTCGAGGATCCGTCGCGCTACCTCTCCGCCCTCGTCCACACGACGATCGACCGCGCGCTCACCGAGACCGCCCCCTCGATCGGCGACGGTCCGACGGTGCAGCCGTGAGCGACGTCGAGCTCGCCCGCATCCCCGCCGGGCGGGTGGAGCTCCACGACGCGCGCCGTAGAACACGCTGGACCGTCGAGCTCGAACCGTTCGAGATCGGGGTCTATCCCGTCACGGAGGAGCAGCTCTCCGAGGTGCTGGGGATCGCGGCATCCCATCCGCGGCGTCCCGCCGTCGAGGTCAGCTGGCTGCGCGCCGTGCGGTTCTGCACCGCGCTGTCGGAGTGGGAGGGCCTGGATCCCGCCTACTCCGTCGACGGCGAGGAGGTGCGGTGGCACGTCGACAGCGACGGCTTCCGGCTGCCGACCGAAGCCGAGTGGGAGTACGCGTGCCGCGCCGGCTCGACGGGCCCGCAGTACGGCCCGCTCGCCGAGATCGCGTGGACATCGGCCGACGGGGTGAGCGCACCTCAGCCGGTCGGCGGCAAGCTGCCCAACCTCAACGGACTGTTCGACACCCTCGGCAACGTCTGGGAGTGGTGCTGGGACTTCCTCGACACGGAGCGTTACGACGACTACCGCGTGTTCCGCGGCGGCGGGTTCGCCGACGACGCGTGGAGCGTGCGGGCCGGCACCCGCCGCGGCGGGGGACCGCGGATGACGCACGACGACGTCGGGTTCCGCGTCGCGCGCGGCGGTTTCGACGCCGTCGACGCCGCGCAGGGGTGGTCGGCCGCGTTCGACGCCGAGCGCGCCGCGGGCGGCGACCCGCGTCCGCCCGGGTGGACGCCGCGCCGCTGAGCCCGGTCGACCCGCTCGACTGTTCACGGCGGGCGGCCACCGGCATCCGCTCTCGCCGCGGAAACCGCACAGGGCCTCGCCGATAGACTGAAGGGTCGAATCCCCGAGGAGCCTTCTGCCATGACCGACGCGTCCGCGCCCACGCCCGCCGAGACGACCGACGAGGACATCTTCGAGCAGAAGGCGGTCCGCCTCGCCAAGCGCGAACGCCTGTTGGCGGAGCGGACGGATGCCGCCGGTGGCGCCTACCCCGTCGCGGTCCCCGTCAGCACGACGATCCCCGCGCTGCGGGACCGCTTCGCATCGCTCGAGGCGGGAGAGGAGACCGGCGAGACCGCCTCGGTCGCCGGCCGCATCGTCTTCAGCCGCAACACCGGCAAGCTCTGCTTCGCGGCGCTGCAGTCGGGCGACGGCAGCCGCATCCAGGCGATGGTCTCCCTCGCGGAGGTGGGCGAGGAGTCGCTGCAAGCGTGGAAGGAGCTCGTCGACCTCGGCGACCACGTCTCGGTGACCGGTCAGGTCATCTCGAGCCGGCGCGGCGAACTGTCGATCATGGTCACCGAGTGGGCGATCGCGGCCAAGGCGCTGCTGCCGCTGCCGAACCTGCACTCCGAGCTGAGCGAGGAGAGCCGGGTGCGCTCGCGCTTCCTCGACCTCATCGTGCGCGACACCGCCCGCGAGACGGTCGTCGCCCGAGCGAAGGTCAACGCGTCGCTTCGTCGCACCTTCGAGGCGCACGGATTCCTCGAGGTCGAGACTCCCATGCTGCAGGTGCAGCACGGCGGCGCTGCGGCCCGTCCGTTCGTCACGCACTCCAACGCGTTCGACACCGAGCTGTACCTGCGCATCGCGCCGGAGCTCTTCCTCAAGCGCGCCGTCGTCGGTGGCATCGACCGCGTCTTCGAGATCAACCGCAACTTCCGCAACGAGGGCGCCGATTCCACCCACAGCCCCGAGTTCGCCATGCTCGAGGCGTACCAGTCGTACAGCGACTACAACGGCATCGCCGACCTGACGCAGGAGCTCATCCAGAACGCGGCGATCGCCGTCGCGGGCTCGACGACCGTGACGTGGGCGGACGGCACGGAGTACGACCTCGGCGGGCAGTGGGACCGCATCTCGATGTACGAGTCGCTGTCGGATGCCGCCGGTCGCCGCGTCACGCCCGAGACGTCGTTCGAGGAGCTGCAGGCCCTCGCGGCCGAGGCGGGCGTCGAGGTGCCGGAGAAGATCGCGACCCACGGCAAGCTCGTCGAGGAACTGTGGGAGCACTTCGTGAAGGGCGGTCTCGAGCGTCCGACGTTCGTCATGGACTTCCCGCTCGACACGTCTCCGCTCGTGCGCGAGCACCGCAGCATCCCGGGTGTCGTCGAGAAGTGGGACCTCTACGTTCGCGGCTTCGAGCTCGCGACCGGCTACTCCGAGCTCGTCGACCCCGTGATCCAGCGTGAGCGTTTCGTCGAGCAGGCGAAGCTCGCCGCGCGCGGCGACGACGAGGCGATGCGCGTCGACGAGGAGTTCCTGCGCGCGCTCGAGCACGGCATGCCGCCGACCGGCGGCATGGGCATGGGCATCGACCGCCTGCTGATGGCGATCACCGGCCTCGGCATCCGCGAGACGATCCTCTTCCCGCTCGTCAAGTAGCCCCGCCCCCGACCGCGGCCGCGAACCCGGCCGACGGCATCCCTGCCCGCTCCGGCTCCCGGCCCACATCATGTGCTCACAACGACCGCATACGTCCTGCACGGTTCACGCCATGTGATCTCGTCCGGAACACATGATGTGGATGCCGGGAGGCGCGCCGCTGGCGCGTGTACGCCTGCATCCCGGGCATGTCTAGGTCTTGCTTTTTCGGGGTCTGAACCGGTTTAGTGGGACGGGTCCGCCACGAAGGAGTGACCGATGCCGCCGGAGACCCGTCCCACGATCGCGGATGTCGCGCGCGTCGCGGGCGTGAGCAAGGGTCTCGTCTCCTTCGCCCTCAACGGGCGGCCCGGCGTCTCGGCCGACACCCGGCAGCGCATCATGGACGTCGCCGCCGACCTCGGCTGGACCCCCAGCCTCAGCGCCCGCTCGCTCAGCGTGGGCCGCGCCTTCGCCTGCGGACTGGTGATCGGTCGGAGCCCCGACGTCATCGCGGCCGACCCCTTCTTCCCCTCGTTCATCGCCGGGCTCGAAGACGAGTTCTCCGTCACCGGACAGGCCCTCGTCCTTGCCGTCGCGAACCCGGGCCGTCAGGAGGAGGCCACCTACCGGGCGCTCGCCTCGGACCGACGCGTGGACGGCGTCATCCTCACCGACATCCGCGTCGCGGACCCGCGCATCGCGCTCCTCGCCGAGGTCGGGATTCCCGCCGTCACCCTCGGCGTCCCCGACGTCGCCTCGCCGTTCGCCTCGGTCTCGACGGACGACGGCGCCGGCATCCGTCTCGCCGTCGAGCACCTCGCCGGCCTCGGCCACCGCCGCGTCGGGCACGTCGCAGGGCCCTCCGGCATGCTCCACGCCCACCGCCGCCGCGATGCCTTCCTCGATGCCGCGGATGCCGCCGGCCTCGACGTCGTCGTCGTGGAGACCGACTTCAGCGCCGCCGACGGCGCGCGGGCGACGGCATCCCTCCTCGACGAGCCCACCCCGCCCACGGCGATCGTCTACTCGAACGACAGCATGGCCGTCGCCGGGATGGGTGTCGCCCACCAGCGTGGTTTGCGGGTCCCGGGCGACCTGTCGATCACCGGTTTCGACGACACCGAGATCGGGCGCTGGGTGCACCCGGCCCTGACGAGCGTGTCGACCGACGCCCGCGGCTGGGGCGTGACCGCCGCCCGCACCCTCCTCGCCGCGATCGCCGGCGACCCGCCCGCGCACATCGACCTGCCCGATCCCACCCTCGCCGTCAGGGGTTCGACGGCACCCCCCGCCGGCGCCTGATCGGCGTCGCACGACAGCAAGAGAGCACGACAGACAGACACGACACGAAGGAGAGAGACATGCGACGACGCATCCTCATCACGGCAGCAGCAGCCGCATCCGGTGTGCTCGCCCTCAGCGCCTGCAGCGGCGGAGGCGGCGGGGGCGGTGGTGACGACCTCGAATCCCGAGGCGACATCACCATCTGGTACTCGAACAACGAGGCCGAGATCGGCTGGGGCAAGGCGATGGTCGAGGCCTGGAACGCCGACCACCCCGACGAGCAGATCAAGGCCCAGGAGATCCCTGCCGGCGCCTCGAGCGAAGAGGTCATCGGCGCCGCCATCACGGCGGGGAACGCCCCGTGCCTCGTGTTCAACACCTCACCCGCGGCGGTCCCCGGGTTCCAGCGGCAGGGCGGACTCGTCAACCTCTCCGAGTTCGAGGAAGGCGACGACTACATCACCGCGCGAAGCGGCGACCTCGCAGAGCAGTACCGCTCCGACGACGGCGACTTCTACCAGATGCCGTGGAAGTCGAACCCGGTCATGATCTTCTACAACAAGGACCTCTTCGAGAAGGCGGGCCTCGACCCGGACAACCCGAAGCTGTCGAGCTACGACGAGTTCCTCGACACGGCCCGCACCCTCAAGGAGAAGGGCGTCTCGGAGTACGCGATCAACCCGGCTCCCACGAGCGAGTTCTTCCAGTCGTGGTTCGACTTCTACCCGCTGTACGCCGCGCAGACCGGCGGCACCCAACTGCTCGAAGACGGCAAGGCCACGTTCGACGACGAGAACGGCAAGGCTGTCGCCGATTTCTGGCGCACGCTCTACGAGGAGCAGCTCGCCGGTAACGAGCAGTACCAGGGCGACGCGTTCGCCGACGGGTACGCCGCGATGGCGATCGTCGGCCCGTGGGCCATCAGCGTTTACGGCGATGCGATCAACTGGGGCTCGGTCCCCGTCCCCACCCAGGACGGCACCGCTCCCGAGGACACCTGGACCTTCAGCGACGCCAAGAACGTCGGCATGTTCACGGCGTGCGACAACAAGGGCACCGCATGGGACGTCCTGAAGTTCGCCACGAGCGAGGAGCAGGACGGCGCCTGGCTCGAGGCCACCGGACAGATGCCGCTGCGTCAGGACCTGACCGGCACCTACCCGGACTACTTCGCCGACAACCCCGCGTACCAGCAGTTCGGCGACCAGGCGGCCCGCACCGTCGAGGTCCCGAACGTCGTCGGCTCCGTCGAGATCTGGCAGGCGTTCCGCGACGGGTACTCGAAGTCGGTCATCTTCGGTGAGACCCCGGTCGACCAGTTCCTCTCCGACACGGCCGCCGAGATCGACAAGCTGGCGGCGGGCTGAGATGACCGCCGTCGTCCCGGGTCGCGCCGGGTCCGATCCCGGCGCGACCCGCGGTGCCCCGCCGCAGAAGAAGGACGGGCAGGATGCCGCGGGCCGCCGCGGCATCCTGCACCGGATCTTCGGCGCACAACCGCACGGTCTGCTCTTCTCGGCGCCGTACATCGCCTTCGTCCTGGTCGTCTTCGCGTACCCGGTGGTCTTCGCGGTGTGGATGTCGTTCCAGGACTACTTCTTCGCGGCGCCCGGCGCGGAGGTCGACCGTCCGTTCGTGGGGTTCGACAACTACGTCACGGCCCTCACCGACCCCGAGGTCTGGCGCGCGTTCGGCAACGTCGGCATCTTCCTGATCATCAACGTGCCGCTGACGGTTGTCCTGTCGATCCTGCTGGCGACGGCGCTCGACCGGGTGACGAAGGCGCGGACCTTCTTCCGGGTGAGCTACTACGTGCCGTACGTCACGGCATCCGTCGCCGTCGTCGCGGTCTGGCTCTTCCTATTCGCCCGCGGCGGACTCGTCAACAACGTGCTCGGACCGCTCGCGCCCGACCCGTCGTGGCTCGTGAACTCGGCGCTCGCGATGCCGACGATCGCGTTCTTCGTCACGTGGAAGGGCCTCGGGTTCTACATCCTGCTCTACCTCGCGGCGCTGCAGAACGTGCCGCGCGAGCTCTACGAGTCGGTGTCGATGGACGGCGGCGGAAAGCTCCGCCAGTTCTTCTCGGTGACCGTGCCGAGCGTGCGGCCGGCGACCCTGCTCGTCGTGCTTCTCGCCACCATCACCGGTGCGAACCTCTTCACCGAGCCCTATCTGCTGACCGGTGGCGGTGGGCCGAACGGCGCCTCGACGTCACCCGTGCTGCTCATGTACCAGCGCGGCATCGAGCAGCAGAACCCCGATGTCGCCGCCGCGATCGGCGTCGTCCTCATCGTGTTCGTGCTGGCCATCGCGGCGCTCCAGCGCAGGTTCGTGGGAGGTGAGGAGCGATGAAGCGGGCGCTCGGCTCGAAGATCGCGATGTACGTCGCGCTGTCGCTCGGCGCGCTCGCGTTCCTGTTCCCCTTCTTCTACATGATCGTCGGGTCGTTGCAGACGAACGTCGACCCGACGCCGGCGGGCGCGTTCCCGAATCCGGCGAACCTCACCCTCGACAACTACGCCGCCATCAACGGGCGCATCGATCTGCTGCAGGGGCTCGCGAACTCGGGCATCTTCACCGGCGGCGTGATCCTCGGCACGATCGTGTTCGGTGTCCTCGCCGGCTACGCGCTCGCGGTGCTGCAGTGGCGCGGACGCGGGGCGACGTTCGCCCTCGCGCTGCTCGTGCAGGTCGTGCCGTTCCAGCTGCTGATGATCCCGCTGTACGTCATGATCGCGCGCGACTACGGTCTCGCCGACAGCTACCTCGGCATGATCCTGCCGTTCTTCATCAACTCGACGGCGGTGATCATCTTCCGGCAGTACTTCCTGCAGCTGCCGAAGGAGCTCTTCGACGCGGCGCGCATCGACGGTGCGGGCGAGTTCCGTCTGCTGTGGAACGTGGCGCTGCCGCTCGTCCGCCCGGCGCTGCTGACGGTCGTGCTGCTGACGTTCATCGGACCGTGGAACGAGTTCCTGTGGCCGTTCCTCATCACGAAGGATGCCGCGATGCAGCCGCTCGCGGTCTCGCTGGCGAACTTCATCTCGAACATCGCGGCATCCACCGCCAACCCGTTCGGGGCGATGATGGCCGGCGCCGTCGTCCTGGCCGCCCCCGCAGTGGCGCTGTTCCTCGTGTTCCAGCGCTACTTCACCTCCAACGACCTCGGATCCGGAGTGAAAGGATGACTATGCCCGCCGAGACCCACGTCCCCTACCGCCTCACCCGAATGGGGGTCGTCATGACCCCCGCGGACGGCGATCCGAACGAGGTCGAGGGGGTGCTCAACCCCGCCTCGGGCAGGGGCCCCGACGGCGAGCTCTACCTTCTGCCCCGGCTGGTCGCCGACGGCAACGTGTCGCGGGTGGGCCTCGCCCGTGTCGTGATCGAGGACGGCGTGCCCGTCGCGGTCGAGCGGCAGGGCGTCGTGCTCGAACCCGACCGCGGCTGGGAGCGCGGGGTCGGCAACGCCGGCGTCGAGGACCCCCGTGTCACCTGGGTCGAGACGCTCAGACTGCACGTCATGACCTACGTCGCCTACGGGCCGCTCGGTCCGCGCACCGCCGTCGCGGTGTCGAGCGACCTGCGGGAGTGGCGGCGGCTGGGGCCGGCGCTTTTCCGCTACCAGGACGACCTCGACATGGACCTCAACCTGTTCCACAACAAGGACACGGTGTTCTTCCCCGAGCCGGTCACGGCGCCGGACGGACGCGAGGCTCTCGCCGTGCTGCACCGGCCGATGTGGGACCTCGGCGAGACCAAGCCCGGTCAGGGCGTGCGCGTCCCGGCCGGGGTCGAGGACGAGCGGCAGTCGATCTGGATCAGCTACATCCCCCTCGACGCCGTCCGCGAGGACCTCTCAGCGCTCACCCTCTGGGAGCAGCACCGCTTCGTCGCGGGGCCGGAGTTCCCGTTCGAGGCGCTGAAGATCGGCGGGGGACCGCCGCCCCGCCGCATCCCCGAAGGATGGCTCGTCCTGCACCACGGGGTCACCGGGACGATCGACAGCGCCTTCTCGCAGCAGCAGAAGGTCAACTACGCCGCAGGCGCCATCATCCTCGACGCGAACGACCCGTCGAGGGTTGTCGCCCGCACTCCGGAGCCCCTGTTGGCCCCGGAGACCGACGACGAGCGGAGCGGGATCGTGCCGAACGTCGTCTTCCCGACCGCGATCGAAGAGGTCGACGGTCGCCTGTTCGTGTTCTACGGCATGGCCGATTCGAAGATCGGCGTCGCCCTGCTCGAACGCACCGACTGATCGTGTGCCGTTCTCCGGAACGACCGTCCCATCCGGCACCCACACGCCGCGAACGCACGACTGATCCGGAGAACGACACCGCACCCGAAAGGAACACCCTCGTGAACACCTCCGCACAACGTCGTGCGCGCACCCTCGGGCTCGCTGCTCTGGCGGCCGCCGCGCTGATCGTCCCGCTCGGCGCCACCTTCGCCGTCGCGGCCCCGGCATCCGCCGCCGTGACGAACCTCGACCACCTCGACTTCCTGCTCGACGAGGCCACCCCGCCCGCGGACGTCGAGGGCCACAGCACCTACCGCCAGGACGAGGAGCCGACCCTCGTCCTGCCGTGGACCTATGCCGACGCCCGGGACGGCGGCACGTTCGAGCGGGTCGGCGGCGGGCCGCTCGACCCCGAGACCGGCTACTGGGGCCAGGGCGCCTACAACGCCGACGACGTGACCCGCGCCGCCGTCGTCTACACGCGTCACTGGGAGCTCACCGGCGACGACGGCAGCCGCGAGAAGGCCTACGAGCTGCTCCGCTCGGTCGCCTACTTCCAGACGACGGAGGGACCGGATGCCGGCAACGTCGTCCTCTGGATGCAGCCCGACGGCACCCTGAACCCGTCGGCGGAACCGGTCGAGCTTCCCGATCCGTCGGACAGCGGCCCCAGCTACTGGCTCGCGCGCACCCTGTGGGCGCTCGGTGAGGGGTACGCGGCGTTCGAGGACGAGGATCCCGAGTTCGCCGACTTCCTCGACGAGCGGCTCGACCTCTCGCTCGACGCCCTGAACCGTCAGGTGCTCTCGAAATACGGCCGGTGGACGGTGTCGGACGGCAAGCGGGTGCCCGCCTGGCTCATCGCGAACGGGGCGGATGCCTCGGCGGAGGCCGCGCTCGGACTCGCCGCCCGCGTCGAGGCCGGCCCCGACGGCAAGTCCGCGACGGCGCTGCGCCAGCTCGCCAAGGGCATCGCCGCGATGGCCGACGGCGGGGTGCGGGAGTGGCCGTACAGTGCCGTGCTGCCGTGGGTGGAGTCGCCGGCGATCTGGCACGCGTGGGGCTCGCAGATGCCCGCGGCGCTGGCCGAGGCATCCGTCGTCCTGCGCGATCGGTCGCTCGTGCGCCCCGCCGTCGCCGACGCGGCGACCTTCACACCGACTCTGCTGACGGCGGGTGGTCCCGACAACGGCTGGAACCCGAGCCCCGTCGACCGGGTGCAGATCGCGTACGGCGCGGACTCGCGTGTGCAGTCGCTGCTCGCCGTCGCCGAGGCGACCGGATCGGACGGTTTCACCCAGCTCGCCGCGATGCAGGCGGCGTGGTTCTTCGGCGCCAATCAGGCCGGGCAGCGCATGTACGACCCCGCGACGGGGGTCACCTACGACGGGCTGCAGCCCGACGGGACGGTCAACCGCAACAGCGGCGCGGAGTCGACGATCCACGGTCTGCTGACGGCGATCGCGCTCGACGCCCATCCCGACGTGCGCGAGCGCGCCGTCGCCCTCACCGAGGTGACCGACCGCGAGGGTCTGTCGTTCGTCGAGGCCGAGGATGCGGTCTCGGCCACCGGCGAGATCGACACCCCGGAGTCGTGGAGCGGCGAGTCCAGCTGGTCGGGCGATCGGCTGACGCTGTCGCGAGGTGACTCGGCGGTCTTCGACCTCGCCGGGACCGGCGGCAATCGGTGGGTCGAACCCGTCGTGTGGTCGGAGGTGCGCGAGCGCACTGCGTCGACGTGGCGCGCCGGGCGGCTGCCGCTCGGCTCGCTGCAGCTCACCGGGCCGGCGCAGGGCATCTCGCCGACGGCGGGCGCGATGCACCCGCACACGCTCACCCGCGCGCTCCCGAAGGGCGAGGATCGGCTGCGCGTCGACGTGACGCGCGGCGACCTGCAGCTCGACGGGCTGCTCGTGCGCCCGATCGTCTCGCGCCTCGAACTCGGCGGCGACGGCGAGGGCATGCTGCTCGTGCACTCCGCCGCGCGCACGCCGCAGCGGGTCTCGGTCGGCGCGGGTGACGTGTCGGTCTACGACGCGCGGGGCCGCGAGGTGCGGGTGCGCCCGGGCGGCGGCACCGTCACGCTCCCGGCCGGAGGGTTCGCGATCGTGGAACGCTGACGACCGCTCAGCGGCGGAACGCCCAGTCGGGCAGGTGCGAGGACTGCACGAAGCTCATGAGGATCTCGGCGAGCCCCAATCGGGGATCCACCTCGAGAGCGGCAGCCGCGTACCTGCCCGCGTGCGTCGAGCGGCCGAGTGCCCACGCGAGCCACCCGGCCGTCGCGCAGGCGCCCGCTCGCTCGTCGGCCGGAAGCCGCGCGGCGACCTGACGCACGAGCTCGAGCGCTCGCAACAGGCGCTCCGGGTCGGGGCGCGGACCCTCGCCCCACAGGACCTCCGCGAGGTCGACGGGGTACTCGTCGCCGTCCTCCCACCGCCGTTGCGCGTCGAGGGCGTCGTCGCCGCGGTCCTGATCGCCCGACCATTGCACGATGGCGACGTCGCGCAGCGACGGCCGCGACAGGCACCACCCCAGGACGGCGACGCGCATCGGGTCGAGGGCCGCGGCATCCCACTCGAGCATCTCCTCGTAGAGCGCGGGCAGATCGTCGAGCGCGCAGGCGGCCTGCAGAGCGGCCGGATCGACCCGCGTCTCGGCACCGAGGGTCGACGGGATGCCGCACAGCACCGCGAGCGCCGACTCGAGCGATGCCAGCGCGGCCGCCGTACCGGCGACTTCGGACGCGTCGGCGAGCGGCAGGTCGGCACCCGACGACTGGTCGGATGCGGGCGCCCGGTGCTCGATCAGCGCGAGCGGATGACCGCCGCGGGGCAGCGTCGGGTCGAGGTGCGACCCCCAGCCGTCGGCGGCGACGGTGAGGGCGTCGACGACGTCGAGGCCGCAGGCGCGGGCGGTCCGCCGCAGTGCGCCGATGAGATCCGCGCCGGGCAGCGCGGGGTCGGCGGACTCGTCCGTGTAGACGACGGCGACGAAACCCTCCACGCCGGCGACGCGGCAGGCGAGCCCGACGACGGTCGAGGCGACCGCATCGAGGTCCGCGTCGTCGGGGGGCAGGTCGACGCGCATCACGCCGAGACTGCGCCCGGAGCGCAGGGGGATCACGACGAGGCTCTGCGTGGGCGTGTAGTCGAGCAGGCGCGGAACGAGGCGGAGCAGGTGTGCGGCATCGGCCGCGGCGACGATCGTGGACATGGGCCCAGCGTCGGACCCGAGCGGATGCCGGTGGCCGCCGCCCGCGCGGATTCGGGACGGACCGCGGATCCGGCCGCCTGGGGAGAAGGCCGTGCGCCCTGCCCCCGCCCGCGGCATTACGATGGAGGGGTGGACGAGTACTGGGGTGCGGTGGTCTGGGGTCTGATCCCCACGATCGTCGTCGCGGGCCTGCTCGTCTTCGTGCTGCGCAGCATCCTTCGGATGGATCGCACCGAGCGCAAGGTCTATGCCAAGGTCGAGGCCGAGGAGCGCCGCCGTCGCGGCCTGCCGCGACCCGACGAAAACGCTGGTTGACGGGCCGAACGATAGGCTGAGCCCACAGTTCCGGGGGGCCGCGTGATCAGCATCAGCGTCGACTGGACGTGGACGTGGTGGATCGTCCTCGTCCTCGCGTTCGACATCTCGGTGCGCATCCTCGCGGTCTTCATCATCCCGAGGAACCGGCGCCCCACAGCGGCGATGGCGTGGCTGCTGGCGATCTACTTCATCCCGGTCATCGGCATCCTGCTGTTCCTGCTCATCGGCAACCCGCGCCTGCCGCGCAAGCGCCGCAAGGAGCAGGAGGCGATCAACCGGGCTTTCCGCGAAGCGAGCGAGGACCTCGACTTCGGCACGCTGCGTCCCGACGCGCCGGTCTGGTTCGAGCAGCTCGTGGGCCTCAACCGCAAGCTCGGCGCCCTGCCGATGGCGGGCGACAACGGCGCGCAGATCATCTCGGACTATCAGGGCAGCCTCGACACGATGGCGGCGGAGATCGATCGTGCGAGCCGATACGTGCACGTCGAGTTCTACATCCTGCAGTCCGACGGAGCGACCGACGAGTTCTTCTCGGCTCTCGAGCGGGCGACCGCTCGCGGGGTCACGGTTCGCGTGCTGCTCGATCACTGGGCGAACCGCTGGAAGCCGAACTACAAGGCGACGATCTCGCGCCTCGAGCGGATGGGTGCGCAGTGGCGGCTCATGCTGCCGGTGCAGCCGTTGAAGGGCAAGTACCAGCGCCCCGACCTGCGCAACCACCGCAAGCTCGTCGTGATCGACGGTGTCGTCGGCTTCATCGGGTCGCAGAACGTCACCGATCGCAGTTACAACCTGAAGACGAACCTGCGTCGCGGCCTGCAGTGGGTGGACATGATGGTCCGCGTCGACGGCCCGGTCGTGGCATCCCTCTCCGCGGTCTTCGTGTCGGACTGGTACGGCGAGACCGGTGAGGTGTTCGCGGTCGAATCCGACTTCTCCACGGATGCCGGGACCGGCGACCTCGACTGCCAGATCGTCCCGAGCGGGCCCGGCTTCGAGTACGAGAACAACCTGAAGCTGTTCCTGAGTCTGATCTTCGCGGCGACGCGCAAGATCGTCATGGTCAGCCCGTATTTCGTGCCTGACGAGGGACTGCTGCTGGCGATCCAGACCGCGTGTCACCGCGGCGTCGAGGTCGAACTGTTCGTCTCGGAAGAGGGCGACCAGGCCATGGTCTATCACGCGCAGCGCAGCTACTACGAGCAGCTGCTGGCGACCGGCGTGAAGATCTGGATGTACAAGAAGCCCTACATCCTGCACTCCAAGTCGATGTCGATCGACGACGAGGTCGCCGTCGTCGGGTCGAGCAACATGGACATGCGCTCGTTCGGTCTCAACCTCGAGGTGACGATGCTCGTCCGCGGCGCCGAGTTCGTCGACCAGCTGCGCAACGTCGAGGACCTCTACCGCGGGATGTCGCGCGAACTGACGATCGAGGAGTGGGAGAAGCGCCCCATCCGCTCCGTGATCCTCGACAACCTGGCGCGGTTGACCTCCGCGCTGCAGTGAGACGATCCGGCGGCTGTGGACACTTCTCGGGTGTCCGCAATCGAGGAGGAAACCCAGATGCGCATCCGTTCGATGGTCGCTTTGGTCGGAGCACTCACCGTCACTGCCGCGCTCGCCGCGTGCGCCACACCCGCGGCGGGTGATGCGGCCCCCGGAGGAGGAGCGGATGCGGTGGCGCCGGCGCCCCGCGTGGACGCCGGGTGGCTCGATGGGGGAGCGACCATCGGGGTCGTGACGTACGGCAGTTCGTCCTGTCGGCCCGAGGTCTCGCAGGTGACGGAGGAAAACGGGGTGATCGTCGTCGCCCTGCGTGAGCCCCCTGCGGATGCGTGCACGGATGATCTGGTGGCGCGCGCCCTCGAGGTGCCCGTGCCCGACGGTGTCGATGCGAGTACCGACCAGCAGGTCCGCGTCGAACTCGAGGACGTCCGCACCGACATCGACCTGCCCGCGTACGCCGGCGGCCCTGTCGAGGCGTACGCGCCGTCCGCCTCGTGGATCGGCGACCGCGTGATCGCGCTCCGGACGTGGGGGTCGTCGTCGTGCCTGCCCGTCGTCGAGGACACGCGGGTCGCGTCACCGGCATCCGTCGTCGTTCGCTTCGAGATCCCGCCCGCTGATCAGGTCTGCACGATGGACATGGCGCCGCAGCTCACGCTCGTGCAGCTCGATCCCGACGCGGTGGTCGACCGCGATGCGACCCTGAGCTTCGGTGTGCTCGACGCGGCCGAGACGGTGCCGATCCGCTGACGCGTCTCAGTCCGCGCGCACGAGCAGTTCGCCGACCTCGCAGTCGAGGGCGCGGCAGATCGCCGACAGGGTCGAGTACCGAATGGCGCGGGCGCGGTCGTTCTTGAGAATCGACAGGTTCACCACCGAGACGCCGACGATCTCCGACAGGCGCGTCAGCGTCATGTTGCGTTCCGCGAGCAGCTCGTCGAGTCGACAGTGGATGCCGGTGAGCGCGTCCTCTTCGGCGGGTGTCACACGAGTCCCTCGGTGTCGCGCTGCAGACGCTCGGCCTGCGCGAAGGCACCGGCCAGCACCGCCGCCGCGACGGCGACGAGAATGACGGGCAGCAGGGGCAGCAGATCGAGCATCGACAGCGTCTCGAATCGGATGCCGAGTGATTGCACGGCGTGCTGTCGCCCCATCCCGTCGACGATCGGCCAGGCGAACGCCGCGATCGTCAGGGTCGCGGCGATCACCGTGAGCGCACGTGTCGCGCCGCCCGCGAAGACACGACCCCGGCGCACGGCGAAGGCGACGCGCATGAGCGCTGCGGCCACGATGATCGCGGCGACGGCGGCGATCAGCACCGCGGCGATCATCCAGGCCCAACCGCCCGCACCGAGTTCAGGCGCGCGCACGACGACGGCATCGACCGCTGCGCGGGACGGGAGTCGGAGGACAGCGGATGCCTCATCCGCCCCGACCGTCACAGCGGGGCCCGCCGGGCTCACGATCTCGGTGATCCGATAGACCGCGACGGCCAGTGCCGTGAGGGAGGCGGCGACGACGTAGACGATGGGGTCGAGTGCGCCGGCGGTCCGGGATGGCGCCGCCATCACACAAGCCCCTTCACGTCGTTCTGCAGGCGAGAGCCGTAGCGGAGGATCGCCCCCAGGACGGCGAACGCGAGGCCGACCGCGATCGGCCAGAAGGGGAACGTGACAAGCGCGGTGGGAGAGGGGAACCACGCGTCGAAGGCGTTGTCGATGCCCGGGAAGTCCCCCGACCACGAGCCGCTTCGCGCTCCGAAGAACTGCATGGAAGCAATGGTTCCCGCGATGTCGCCCATCACCTGAGCGGCGATGCCGCCGAGCATGATGACCGCGCCCGTGGTGACCGCCATCTTCGTGACGACGGGGGCGAAGGCGGCGCCGACGAGCAGTCGAGAGCAGGCGATGGCGACGAACACGGCGACGAAGCCGGGAACGCCCCACGCGAGCGCTTGGCTCAGCGCCCAGAGCACGCGAGCGGTCGGGTCGAGTTCCTCAAGGGTCAGAGTCACCTCGGTAAAGCCTCCCGACACCCGTCGAGCCGTATCCACATCGAGGGTCACGGTGTCGGGCAGCTGCGGCCAGAACTCGCGGATGGGCATCGTGATGGCCACGCCCGGAGCGAGCAGCGCGGTCAGCAGTGCGATCACCGCGCCTATCGCGGCGAATCCTGCCCACACGATCGCGACGACTCGCGTGACACGAACCAGCGTGGTGGGATCCTGCCCTGCTCGCTGCTTCTTCGCGGTCGCCAGCGCGAAGGCCAGGATCGTCCCCACGATCAGGACGACGACGAGAACCGCCCCGACGATCAGCATCCACCGTGCCATGTCACACCAACCCTTCTGTCTCGCGCTGCGGTCGCCGGGCGGCTTCCGGCCAGCCCGCCCCCCATAACGACATTCGTTGTTATCGAGAAACGTTATGCCCGCGGATGCCGCGGCCGCAAGCCCCGGCTTCGGTATGCCCACGGCGAACACGGGCATACCGGCATCCGAGCGTCGTTAGCCTCTACGTAAGACGCCGCCAGTGCGTCGAGTGGAGGTGGACGATGTTCGAGAGATTCACAGACCGTGCACGTCGTGTGGTGGTGCTCGCCCAGGAAGAGGCGAAGATGCTGAACCACAACTACATCGGCACGGAGCACATCCTCCTCGGCCTGATCCACGAGGGCGAAGGCGTCGCCGCCAAGGCCCTCGAGAGCCTCGGCATCTCGCTCGACGCCGTGCGCGAGCAGGTCCAGGACATCATCGGACAGGGGCAGCAGCAGCCGACGGGTCACATCCCGTTCACGCCGCGCGCCAAGAAGGTGCTCGAGCTGTCGCTGCGCGAAGCGCTGCAGCTGGGCCACAACTACATCGGCACCGAGCACATCCTGCTCGGGCTCATCCGCGAGGGTGAGGGTGTCGCCGCCCAGGTTCTCGTGAAGCTCGGCGCCGACCTGAACAAGGTGCGCCAGCAGGTCATCCAGCTGCTCAGCGGCTACCAGGGCAAGGAGCCCGCGGGTGTCGCAACCGGCGCCGGCGAGCAGGCCCAGGCCACCGCTCAGGGCGGCTCGGCGGTCCTCGACCAGTTCGGCCGCAACCTGACCCAGGCCGCGCGCGACAACAAGCTCGACCCCGTCATCGGGCGCGAGAAGGAGATCGAGCGCGTGATGCAGATCCTGTCGCGCCGCTCGAAGAACAACCCGGTCCTCATCGGTGAGCCCGGCGTCGGCAAGACCGCCGTCGTCGAGGGTCTCGCCCAGGCGATCGTCAAGGGCGAGGTGCCCGAGACGCTCAAGGACAAGCAGGTCTACTCGCTCGACCTCGGCTCGCTCATCGCCGGTTCCCGCTACCGCGGTGACTTCGAGGAGCGCCTGAAGAAGGTCACCAAGGAGATCCGCACGCGCGGCGACATCATCGTCTTCATCGACGAGATCCACACCCTCGTGGGTGCGGGTGCCGCCGAGGGCGCGATCGACGCCGCCAGCATCCTGAAGCCGCTGCTCGCCCGTGGTGAGCTGCAGACGATCGGTGCGACGACGCTCGACGAGTACCGCAAGCACTTCGAGAAGGATGCCGCGCTGGAGCGCCGCTTCCAGCCGATCCAGGTGGCCGAGCCGAGCCTGCCCCACGCGATCAACATCCTGAAGGGCCTGCGCGACCGCTACGAGGCGCACCACAAGGTGCAGATCACCGACGGCGCCATCGTCGCCGCGGCGAACCTCTCCGACCGGTACGTCTCCGATCGCTTCCTGCCCGACAAGGCCATCGACCTGATCGACGAGGCCGGCGCCCGCCTGCGCCTGTCGATCCTGTCCAGCCCGCCGGAGCTGCGCGAGTTCGACGAGAAGATCGCGAAGGTCCGCGAGGACAAGGAAGCCGCCAGCGAGGAGCAGGACTTCGAGAAGGCCGCCGCCCTGCGCGACGAGGAGAAGTCGCTCCTGGCGGAGCGTCTGCGCCTCGAGAAGCAGTGGCGCTCGGGTGACGTCGCGTCGCACGCGGTCGTCGACGAGGGTCTGATCGCCGAGGTCCTGGCTCAGGCCACCGGCATCCCGGTCTTCAAGCTCACCGAGGAGGAGACGAGCCGTCTCGTCTTCATGGAGAAGGCTCTGCACCAGCGCGTCATCGGTCAGGAGGAGGCCATCGCGGCCCTCTCCCGCACGATCCGCCGTCAGCGTGCCGGCCTCAAGGATCCGAATCGTCCGTCGGGCTCGTTCATCTTCGCCGGGCCCACGGGTGTCGGAAAGACCGAGCTCGCCAAGGCGCTCGCCGAGTTCCTCTTCGACGACGAGGGCGCGCTGATCTCCCTCGACATGTCGGAGTTCGGCGAGAAGCACACGGTCTCGCGACTGTTCGGTGCCCCTCCCGGATTCGTCGGCTTCGAAGAGGGCGGCCAGCTCACCGAGAAGGTGCGCCGCAAGCCGTTCTCCGTGGTCCTCTTCGACGAGATCGAGAAGGCCCACCCGGACATCTTCAACTCGCTGCTGCAGATCCTCGAAGAGGGTCGCCTGACCGACGGTCAGGGCCGCGTGGTCGACTTCAAGAACACCGTGATCATCATGACGACGAACCTCGGTTCGTCGGCGATCGCCGGTGGTCCGGTCGGCTTCCAGGTCGAGGGCAACTCGCAGACGACCTACGAGCGGATGAAGGGCAAGGTCGACGAGGAGCTGAAGCGCCACTTCAAGCCGGAGTTCCTCAACCGTGTCGACGACGTCATCGTCTTCCCGCAGCTCAACAAGGACGAGCTGCGCCAGATCGTGACGCTCTTCACGAAGCGCCTCAGCGAGCGTCTGCTCGACCGTGACATGACGGTGGAGCTGACCGACGACGCGAAGGACCGCCTCATCGAGATCGGTTTCGACCCGACGCTGGGTGCCCGGCCGCTGCGCCGCGCGATGCAGCGCGAGGTCGAGGACCAGCTCTCCGAGCGGATCCTGCGCGGCGAGCTCAACGCCGGCGACCACGTGAAGGTCGACACTGAGAACGGCCGCTTCGTCTTCGCGACGACCCGCCAGGAAGGCCGCGAAGCGGTCGGCGTGGGTGCCGCAGGCGAGATCACCGCGAGCCCGGACATCATCGCCGGGTCGTAAGCGACGGAACGACAGGGGTCGGATGCCGAGAGGCATCCGACCCCTTCGTCGTTCAGTCTTGGCGCACCAGGAAGACGTCGACCTTGCCCTCGGTGTCGAGCACGAAGCCGTGCTACGGCGATGACGCGGGTGAGAGTCGGATCGAAGGCGTCGAGGAACCGCTGCCGCACGCGAGTCTCGTCGTACCGGCCGAGGCGCTCGAGGTCCGGCCGCAGGACCACCGCGCGCAGCTCGGCGATCCAGGTCGCGTCGTCGGGCGTCGAGGGGCGGAGGGTTCAGCGCATCCGTCCATTCAACCGCGGGCGTGCGTCAGCGGATGCAACGGATGCCGGGCGACACCCGGCATCCGTGGTCCGATCGTCGGCGTGTCGGGCGCGATCCATCGCGTCCGCGAACAGGCAAGGATGGTCGGGTGACCGTCTCCATTCGCCCCGCCGTTCTCGACGGTGCCGATCGCGGGGCGATCTCGAGGATGCTGGCGGACTATCACCTGCAGACCGAGGGCGAGAAGGTCGCGCACGGGGTCACCGAGCCCGGCGAGCTGCCCGAGCGGTACGCGGTCGAGGTGCGCGAGCCCGCATCGTGCTTCGCCGGCGCAGAAGTCATCGTCGCGGATCGTGACGGCGACGTGATCGGCATGGGGGTACTGCACCGCGCGGGCGCCGATGTCGAGCTCAAGCGACTCTGGGTCGCGCCCGCGGGGCGTCGATCCGGCGCGGGGTCTGCACTGATGGCGGATGCCGCGCATCGCGCCCATCTCGCCGGCGCGACCGCCTTGCGGCTGTCCGTGTGGGACTGGCGTGCCGACGCGCTCGCCCTTTACGCGCGGCAGGGTTTCGTCGAGGTCCCGTCGTGATCTTGATCGTCTCGCTGGCAGCTCTGACGCTCGGGGTTGTCCTCGAGGTGGTGGGCGGTCTGTGGGCGGTAGCCGATTATCAGGCGCAGGAGGCAGCGGGGCTCAACGGAGACGGGCCGCGAGCGCCGTTCGTCTTGGTGGCGGCTTACTTTGCACCCGCGCTGATGATCGTCGGCGTGATTGGCACAGTGTTTGCCCTCATCGTTGGACGCCGCAAACGCGTGGCCGCCGTCTGACCTACCCACGGAAGAGGAACCGGAGCCATAGGTTCCGGTCCCTCTTCCGCACCGCTCTCGCGGCTGCACGCGGCCGCGCTGAGAGACCTTCTCGAGGCGGGGTACACGATGGGCCAGGCCGAGAAGATCCTCGGCCTGTCTCGGACGTTCGTGCACCGCATAGCGAGCCAGTCGACCACCCCGAGTGACGGATGCCCCGAGTTCGATGCAATCGATGAGGCTGTCGCTCGGTACGTGCTCGGCTAGCGCGCTGCGCGCCGAGCCGGCTAATCGAGGTTCGCGGTGGACTCTTCCATGGCGCGGATGACGGCCGGACGGACGCCCGCAGCGGCGAAGCCGCACCACGAGCGCCGCGTAAGACCGAACAGAAAGGCCGGAGCCTCGAGCCTCCGGCCTTTCTTGCGATTCAGGCGTCGGCTGAGACGAGGAAGATGTCGCCTCCGCTTGAGCACTCCTCGGGCAGGTCCTGATTGGTTGCTATCCCGCCGGTGAGACTGATCCTGTCTCCAAGTTTGAACGTCTGACCGTTGTAGACGATGCTCTCACCATCGACGGCGATCGCGTCCTCGGGAAAGACGGGCACCGCGGCAGAATCATCTGAGGTAACTGTGAGACAGCCAGCGTCGCTTTGAGTGAGAGAGCCAACAAGCTGGGCGCCGAACCCACCTTCCCCTGTGGGTGTGTAGGTCGCTACCGTCAGTTCATCCACGCTGGTGCATCCCGTCAGGAGCAGGGTGATCAATCCGGGAAGGATCACCGATGTGGTGTGCTTCACTGTCGGCTCCCCTAGTAGTTGTAGCGCAGCCGGGTGCTGGCGGGTGCGTACGAGAGCTTGGAGAACACGCTCCACGTAGACGCGCCGCTCTTATGTATCCCGTAGGCCCGATTGGTTCCGGTCCCATTCGTCCAAAGCCATGGCCCACCGCTGTCTCCGCCTGCTTGGTCCGCCGCGACCCGCACGAATCGGGCTTGGCAGGTCATACCGTTACATGCGTTCGACCATGTTGGAGCGTACTCATTCGAGGTGACTTCTCCGCACTGATAGCCGGTCGTGATCCCCCGGTGGCAGAGGTAGCTGCCCACCAAGGCAAGTGAGATCGACTGCGGGTTCTGTCGCGGCGTAGAAAGCGAATCCCCGTAGAACGTCGTGTAGGTGCTGTGAGTAGACGGGATGATGGTGAAGTAGGCGATGTCGGCGGAGCTGTTGTACGCGGCGCTGCTGTATGACGAACCGTAAGTCGAACCAGACCCCCCGGGATTGGCGTACCACGACAGGCTGGTGCCACAGTGCCCCGCCGTCCAATAACCGCGGTTCGATATCGACGTCGTGCCCGTCTGTGCTGTGAACCCGGCTGTGCAGATGCCGCCTCCACCTGTGACCCTGTTGCCGCCGCGCATGATCGCAGCATCACCGGCCTCCTCGCCGGACGCCTCGACTCTTGCAAACGACGACTCGACCTTACGGGCAGACGCAGCCCACTCAGCGTCAGAGGCGACAACAGACGATGCAACTTCCTCGGCCGCGGCGCGCTGCGCGTCCGAGGACTCCTTCACATCGAGCACGATCTCGCCCGACGACTTGTCGATGTAGACCCCTTGCAACCCTCCGTCTGGATAGATCGCAGCGAATCTCGGGATGGCTTCTTCGAGGGTTTGCGTGTGCGAAGCGAATGGCCGCGTAGCCTCGATTGTGAGCGTCACCTTCTTCGAATCCGCCAGGGATTCAGCCAGGTGGGCGATCGTGTCATCTTCCGTGCGGAGCAGTAGAGAGACGGAGCCGTCGCGCACTTCCGTCTGCGCATCAAAAGCCCCCTCCCCAAACTTTGAGGCGAGGATGCTCACGAGATCACCCGCTTCAGCCTGCACGTTGAGGAGGCGACTTGCTTCCTCAACACTGACGTCGTACTCGAGCGCAAACTGCTCCGCCATGGACAGTTCTTCTTCGGGCGGCACAGCAACTTGCGCAACGTCGATGCTCATCGGCTTTGATCCCCGGGCGCCACCCAAGCTGGCACCGTAAGCGGGTGCAGTGACTAGGCTCGCGCCCATCAACATGGCAGCTGCCAGCCCCACTCGTCCTAGCCATCGAGAATGAATCTTCATCGGGCCCCCAGCCTCTACGATTTGGTCGGAAAATATAGGCGACTGACTAATGCCGTCAATAGGCGCTCTCACCAGTGGTGAGTGTCTTGCGCCCGCGCGTGGTCTTGAGGCCAGGAGCGCTAACAGTGGGCGGCGTCACCGCTCCTGCCCAGACGCAGCGATCCTCTGCTGCGCCGCGGCCGAGTCCCTAGCGATGCGGGTTGCTTCGGTGTCGTTCGCGGTTCGCGCTGCGGCCTCGGGGCTGCGCACGGCCTCGGTCTCTCGCACCACGGCGCTATCCGGGCTGGTCGTTGCATCGGCCGGCGCACGCTCGGGGGGTCGGTCGATGTCGACCCCCCACCATGCCGCCTGCTCCCTCTGGGTCTCTGTGAGCGTCCGTGTCCCCGCTGTGCCGTCGAGATCCCGCCGTGCGGCCTCCCGCTGGACCTCGACGCCCCGGTCGCCGGACTCTCGTGTCATCGCGTTCACGAATAGCTCGCGCGCCTGCAAGGGGGTCTCTGCGACCACGTGCAGGGTGTTCGCTTCGCGGCCGCGGGTTGCAGACACGTAGAGCGCGGAAGCGTTCGAGGTGTCGGTGACGATGCCGTGGCCGGCTTGCACCGTCGCTCCCTGCACGCCGAACTCTGTTGCGGCGTAGGCGAGGTGCGTGTGCTCTTTCACGTACTCCGCGGGCAGCTGGACGGTGCGTTTACCGTCGCTGACGACGACGGGCCGGTCCGAGGTCACATGATCAACGGTCCACACGTCGCGGTTGGCCACGCCCAACTCGCGGTCGTTCTTGCGCGTCATGAGCCGGTCACCGTTGCGGATGCTCAGGAGGTCACTGCCCGAGATCTCCGTGGCCGGCGCCGTCGTGTGGCCCGCTTGGGCGTGGGCCTGCTGGATGAGCGCGTTGAGTGCGGCCGCGTCTTCGTTCGTCGCGGTGGCGATCGCCACCGATGCTCCCGCTCGCGCCCGAGCGATTAGGAGTCGCGCGCACAGCTCGTGTGCCTGCGCCTTCCCCTCTGAGCCGCTGACCGCGGATGACACGGATGCCGGGCGGCACCCGGCATCCGCGGCGCCGTCGTCGGGGTGTCGCGTCGGATCTGTCGCCTCCGTGAGCGCGGGAGGATGGGGAGGTGCGCGCATCCGTGACCGTCCGCCCGGCAGATCTCGACGGGCCCGACCGGGCCGCGGTCGCCTCGATGCTGACGGCGTATCACGCACAGACCGAGCGGGAGAAGGTCGAGCGAGGGCTCGCCGAGCCCGGACCGCTGCCCGAGCGATACGCGGTCGAGGTGCGCGACCCCGTCAGGTCTTTCGACGGAGCCGTGGTCCTCGTCGCCGAGCGCGACGAGGCGGCCATCGGAATGGTGGTGATGCACCGTGCGGGGAGCGACGTCGAGCTCGAGCGCCTGTGGGTCGCCCCCGCGGGGCGTCGGTCCGGTGCGGGGTCGGCGCTGCTGACGGATGCCGCGGAGCGCGCACGCGCCCTGGGTGCGGCGGGGCTGCGCCTCTCGGTGTGGAACTGGCGTGCTGACGCGCTCGCGCTTTACGCGCGGGAGGGCCTCGTCGAGGCGCCGTCCTGGGAGTCGCGCGCACAGCTCGTGTGCTTGCGCCTTCCCCTCTGAGCCGCTGTCCGCGGATGCAACGGATGCCGGGCGACACCCGGCATCCGCGACGCCGTCATCGGGGTGTCGCGTCGGATCCGTTGCATCCGCGAGCGGGCGGGATCAGGTGAAACCGCCGGGAGCGAGGAGCGCGACGCACGGGCCGAGGACGAGGATCCACGCGGCGGCGGTGACGATGAGGATGCCGGTGCCGATTGGGCGGGTGCGGGCGGAGAACATGAGCGCGACGCCGACAACGGCGATGATCACGAACGGGGCGAGGAAGCCGATCAAGCCGACGGAGATCAGCGCGATCGCGAGCAGGCCGCCGAGGACGTAGGCGCCGCATCCGATGCCCGTGCCGATGCCGACGCCCGCACCGAAGCTCAGCCGCCGTGGCCCCGCGGGCTGCGCGTACCCTGCCGGTTCCGGCGAGATGCCCGGTGCGCCGGGGTTGGGCGGGGTCGGATAGGGCGGCCCCGCCTGCGGTGGCGTCGGATAGGGCGGGCCCTGCGGTGGCGTCGGGGAGGGCGGGCCGGCGGTAGGCTCGCCGGCCGGCGGACCCTGCGGCGGGCCCGCGTGCGGACTCGCGTGCGGGTCGGTAGGCGGTGTCGGCTCGGCGTCGTCGGGACGATCAGGTTCGGGGGACATCGGCGGCCATCCTTCCGATCGGTGGGGTGTCGTGCAGGGTCAATCGTCCGCGCGAGGCCATCCAGGCGAGGCGGGCGAACAGCAGCGGGATCGTCACGGCGAGGAACAGCTGCGGCCTCGTGAGTCCGAGCCAGGCGACCTCGTTACCGCGGACGAACTCGACGGCGAAACGGAACACGGCGTACGCGGCGATGTACAGCGTCAGCGTCTCGCCCGGCGCGATGGGCCGGTGGCGCAGCCAGAACCAGAGCAGCGCGAAGGCGACCGCATGGAAGACGATCTCGTACACGAAGCTCGGGTGCAGCGGCACGCCCGCGGGCGCCCCGACGCGTGCGGCCGCGCCCGGGTCGAGGACGATGCCCCACCCGCCGCCGGTCGGGGTCCCGGGTTGCTCGGTGAGGAGGCATCCGATGCGTCCGATCGCCATGGCCAGCGCGACGGCCGGGGCGAAGAGGTCGCCGGAGCGGTCGGGGTAGCGCGCGATGCGTTTGGCGACGTGTACACCGAGCCAGGCGCCGACGAGCGCCGACAGCATCGACGCGTTGCCGTAGGCGAGCTGATCGACGAGGGACAGGTTCTTCGACGGATCGAGGTGCTGCGCCCATGTTCCGAGGCGCGAGAGCACGGCGGCGCCGACGAGCGCGCCGAGCACAAGATAGGCGACCCGCGGGTCGCTGACGCCGCGTCGGCGCTTCTCGATGAGGAAGACGACCCCCGCGGCGAGCAGCCCGAGGCCCACGAACACGGCGTGCGTGTCGATCGGCGGCAGCCAGGGTGCGAGGTCGCTCAGCAGCGGGAACACGGGTCAGCCCAGCAGCCGCATCCAGAGCATGACCCACAGCGGGATCGCCGCCAGGGCGAGCACCTCGAGCACGCACAGGTAGGCCAGGACGAGCCGGGTGTCGCCGAGCTTGCAGCGCGAGCGGAGCAGTCCTGCGCGCCGGGCGCGCGCGTATCCGGCGATCGCGACACCGGCGAAGACGGCGACAGCGAGAGGCCCCGTGACGGCAGCGATCGCGGCGATCGTCGCGAAGACGCATAGCCGCAGGGGGTCGAACAGCGCGACCGGATCGGCGACGCTCTCGTCGCGCTGATTGAGGTGCCCGAACCCGGCGGTGCTCACGAGACGCTCACCGGGATCTGCCGCCGACCGCCGGTCGCGGTCGACAGTCGGGTGCGGCCGAGGGGCGCCCACGCCTGCACGGCGCAGAACGGGGCGCACTGGTGTGCGTCGGTCGACTCGTTGACCGTCGCGACGGGCACGCAGCACTGCGTGAGCCGTTCCTCGATCATCGTGTTGATGTCCATGAACGGCTTCACCGTGATCCGCAGCACCCGCTCGCCCATCATCTTCCGCAGCCGCGCATGCTGTCCCGGCAGCTTCGATGCGGCCAGGGTGGCGAGGGTGCCGATCCCGAGGTCGCAGTTCTGGCAGATGTCGCGCCAGATCGAGCTCATCGACGGATGCGACAGCGAGGACTGCTCGCTCAGCAGGTCGAGGAGCGACCCCTTCACGACCTCGCGGATCGCCTTGTTGACGTTGCTGTCGGCGATGCGGTTGGCGATCATGTCGGGCTGGAGATCGAGGAAGTCCTTCAATCGCTCGTGCCCGATGAGCCCGACGAGCGACTTCCAGTCGCCGGCGTCGTCCTTCAGGAGGTAGCCGACCGAGCAACAGTGCGGGTGGCTGCACGGCAGCGCCGTGAGGTCGCGCCACGTGACCTCGCCGTCCGTCTGCGGGCCGAGCCGGTTCAGCACACCCGTGTGCGTGAGACGGTCGCTCGGGTCGATGCCCGACGAGCGCCCCGAGCCGAACACCGGCTGGATCGTCACGCCGCCGACGAACGGCGTCGCCATCGCGCGGCGGATCACCGCGCCGATCTCGCCGTCGTTGACCCCGAGGGTCGCCGTCATCGTGAGGGTGGTGAACACCCCGGCATCCGACAGCCGTTCGATCGCGCGCTCCTTGAACCGGCGGATGTCGGCGCCGCGGTGGAAGGCGGATGCCGCGGCCGTCACGCCGTCGAACTGCAGGTACACCTCGACCCGCTCACGGTGCTTCTTGAGCACCTCGACGAAGGCGTCGTCCTGCGCGATGCGGAGACCGTTCGAGTTCAGCAGGATGCGGACGACGGGGCGCGCGACGAGATGCTCGAGGAGCTGTTCGAGCCACGGATAGAGGGTCGGCTCACCGCCCGACAGCATCAGCACGTCGATGCGATTGTTCTCCTTCGCGAGCCGCGCGTCGACCGACGCGAGCACCTCGGCCAGCGGCGCAACGGCAGAGGCCGCGGGGCTCGATTCCGCGAAGCAGGTGGGGCACTTGAGGTTGCAGTGGTCGAGCAGGTCTTCGAGCAGGATGCAGGTGTGCTGGGTCTGCATCTGCGGCAGACCATCCTCGTAGGCCGAGGGCACCGGCTTGAAGTTGCCGGTCGTGTCGGGACCGTGCACCTTCGTCGGCGCGGTCCACTACTCCAGATAGGTGAGGATCTCGGCCGACTCGTCGTAGAGCGTACGCACGAGGCCGTGGTCGGGGCATCCGCGTTCCAGCCATATCGTGCCGTCGCGGTCGGCGAGCCACCCCGACAGCCGGCGCACCTCGCTCAGCGGACGGTCCGGGTCCTCCTCGTGGCACGTCGGGCAGAACGCGTTGACGTAGCGGTGGACCCGATAGTCGCGAAGGGGCATCCCCGCTCCGGCGTGGCTCATGCCCACACCCTAGTGCTGGGGTCGTCGCGGTCCAGGGCGAGTCGCGTACGATCCTTCCCTCCGACTACACGCGAGGATGGGGCCATGCTCATCGTCATGGCAGGGTTGCCCGCGTCGGGGAAGAGCACGCTGGCCGAGCGGATCGCCGGAGAACTGCGCTGCGCGATCCTCTCGGTCGATCCCATCGAGTCCGCATTGTGGCGCGCGGGCATCGACCGCGACGAGCCGATGGGGCTCGCGGCGTACGTCGTCGCCGAGGATCTCGCGCGCGAGCAGCTCCGCATCGGCGGTGACGTCATCATCGACGCGGTCAACGATGCCGAACTCGCGCGGAACCAGTGGCGGTCGCTCGCCGCTGAGCAGAGAGTCCCGGTCGCGTTCGTCGAGGTGGTCTGCTCGGATCCGGACGAGCACCGCCGCCGCCTCGAGACCCGACAACGCCCCCTCGAGGGCTTCGCCGAGCCAACCTGGGATGACGTGCGGGCGCGAACGTCGGGCTTCGACGGATGGAACGACGAACGGATCACCGTCGACTCGATGCGGACCCTGAACGAGAACCTGACGCGGACGGTCGAGTACCTCCGGGGCTTCGGGGCTCGCTGAGCCGCGTCTACGGATGCAACGGATGCCGGGCGACACCCGGCATCCTCGGTCCCGTCGTCGGCGTGTCGCGTCGGATCTGTTGCATCCGTGAACGCAGCCGGACGTGCGAACGGACCGGGTGCGCCCTCAGCAGCACCCGGCCCGTTCGGGTCTTTCAGGAGCGGCGGTCTCCGAAGACGTCCTTCTCCATGGCGTCGTAGCCCTCGCGCTGCGGGTCGCGGTGCAGGCCGCCGGACAGGGCGTACTCCTCCTCGGGCGAGAGGATGAGGCGCTTGCGGCCGTAGACGGCGAAGCCGATGAAGATCACGACGTAGACGACGATGATCGCGACGATCGCGAGGAGGAACGTCGGGTTGAACAACAGACCGACGAACACGATCGCCGCGATGATCGCGGCCGAGTAGGCCCCGAACAATCCCCACGGGCTCTTGTACGGACGTTCGGCGTTCGGGAACTTCTTACGCAGGATGATGAACGACACCATCTGCAGGAAGTATGCGAGCACCGCGCCCCACACGGCGATGTTGAGCACGATCGCGCCGGCAGGGCTCGTGTCGCCGCCCGCGGCCTGGAGGATGACGAGCGCGATGAAGCCCAGCACGGCACCGAAGGTGAGCGCCACCCACGGCGTCTGGCGCTTGCCCGTGAGCGACAGCCACCGCGGGTAGTAGCCCGCCCGCGACAGCGAGTACATGTTGCGCCCGTAGGCGAACATGATGCCCATGAGCGAGGCGAGCAGACCGATGAGTGCGAGCAGCGACAGGATCGCGGCGGCCTGCGGCGGCAGGAACGCCTTGAAGCCGTCGAGGAGCGGCTCGACCGACGTGCCGGTCGCCTCCGCCCCGAGGACTCCGGTGTTGAGGAACAGGACGATCAGGCCGGTGCCGATGAGGGTGCCGCGAGCCCACAGTCCCGCGCGCGGGATGTCGCGGGCCGGATTGTGCGACTCCTCCGCGGCCAGGGGCAGCTCCTCGATGCCGAGGAAGAACCACATGGCGAACGGCAGCGCGAACAGGATCGCCCCGAGGCCCTCGGGCAGGAACGTCGATGCGCCGAACGCGTCGGGGTTCGGGGCCATGTCCCACAGCGACGCCCAGGAGAAGGCGCCCGAGACGAGGGCCATCACCCCGAAGACGACGATGATGCCGATCGAGATGATCGACACGATGATCGCGAACCGGAACGAGACCGCCGCGCCCGCGGCGTTCAGGCCGATGAACAGGACATAGAGGACGACCCACCACAGCCACGCGGGCAGGCTGATCCCGGTCAGCAGCTCGAGCGCCTGATTCGCGTACGACCCCGAGAAGTAGACGACCACCGCGGTCGTCGCGACGTACTCGATGGTCTCGGCGAGGCCTGTCGCGAGCCCTCCCCACGGTCCCATCGCCGAGCGCGAGAACGAGTAGGCGCCGCCTGTGTGCGGCATCGCGGCCGCCATCTCGCCGATCGAGAAGGTCAGGCCGTAGTACATGAGCACGAGCACGGCGAAGGCGATGAGCATGCCGCCGAAGCCGGCGAAGTCGATACCGAAGTTCCAGCCCGAGAAGTCGCCCGAGATGACGGCGGCGACCGCGAGACCCCAAAGTCCCCAGACTCCCGCGGAGCGCTTCAGCGTGCGTTTCTCGAAGTAGCCGTCCTCGGCTCGGGCGTAACGGACGCCGCCCGTCGTGGTCGGAGTGGTGCTCGGATTCGTCATGAGACCTCCTGGCTGCGGTCGGCGCGCAGCGCGCCGTCGGGTCGGCGCGCTGGCTCACGCCTTGCGGAAGAGTGTGGCGTCTATTGGTACGCCGTGTCTACCTTTGGCATGTAGCGTTCTCGTTACAGACCCGACCAGCGCACGACGGAAGGATGACGGATGCCCGGAAATCTGACGGTGGACGAGCTCGCCGACGCGATCGCGAAGGATGAGATCGACACGGTGATCGTCGCCTTCCCCGACGCCCAGGGGCGCCTCGTCGGCAAGCGGGTCGCGGGCCGGTTCTGGCTCGACGAGGTCGCCGGCCACGGCGCCGAGGTGTGCGACTACCTGCTCTCGGTCGACGTCGACCTCAACACGATCGACGGCTACGCGATGTCGGGCTGGGACAAGGGCTACGGCGACCTCGTCCTCCGCCCCGACATGGCGACCCTCCGCCGCATCCCGTGGCAGCCGGCCACCGCGCTCGTCATGGCCGACCTCGAGTACGTGCGCGGCGGAGCCGTGGTGCAGTCGCCCCGCGGCATCCTGAACGCCCAGCGTCAGCGCCTCGCCGACCGGGGCCTCGTCGCCTACTCGGGCACGGAACTCGAGTTCATCGTCTTCGACGACTCGTTCCGGGATGCCTGGGCGAAGCGCTACGTCGGACTGCAGGCATCCACCGACTACAACGTCGACTACAACCTGCTCGCCACGACCCGCCTCGAGCCGTTGCTGCGCGACATCCGCCGCGGCATGGAAGGCGCGGGGCTCTACTGCGAGGGCGTCAAGGGCGAGTGCCACGACGGCCAGCAGGAGATCGCCTTCCGGTTCGCGGAGGTGCTCGAGACCGCCGACCAGCACACGATCTACAAGAACGGCGCGAAGGAGATCGCCGACGCGCACGGCAAGTCGCTGACCTTCATGGCGAAGTTCGACCAGCGCGAGGGCAACAGTTGCCACATCCACCTCTCCGTCCGGGGTGAGGACGGCGAGGCCGTCATGGCGGGCGACGGCGAGCACGGCTTCAGTCCGCTGATGGAGCACTGGATCGCCGGCATCCTCGCGACCCTCCGCGAGTTCACGCTGCTCTACGCACCCACGATCAACTCGTACAAGCGGTTCGCGAAAGGCTCGTTCGCGCCGACGGGCATCGCCTGGGGCGTCGACAACCGCACCTGCGCGCTGCGCGTCGTGGGAAAGGGCTCGTCGCTGCGCGTCGAGAACCGCGTGCCCGGCGGCGACGTGAACCCGTACCTCGCCATCTCGGCGATCATCGCCGGCGGCCTCCACGGCATCGAGAACGAGCTTCCGCTGCCGGCGCCGCTCACCGGCAACGCCTACGACTCCGACGTCGAGCACCTGCCGACGACCCTCCGCGAAGCGGCGGACCTCTTCGAGAAGTCCGCGATCGCGCGCGCGGCGTTCGGCGAGGACGTCGTCGCCCACTACCTGCACCAGGCGCGTGTCGAGGTCCTCGCCTACGACGCCGCCGTGACCGACTGGGAGCGCATCCGTGGCTTCGAACGTCTCTGATCCCGCGGGCGGCCGCCGCCCCGTCATCGGACTCACCACCTACCTCGAGCGGGCGGTGCAGGGCGTCTGGGACGTCCGCGCCAGTTTCCTGCCGCAGCAGTACTTCGACGCCGTGACCGCGTCGGGCGGGGTCGCGGTCCTGCTGCCGCCGCAGCCGTCGGCGAAGGCGGCGGCCGACGTCGTGCTCGACGGCCTCGACGGGCTGATCCTCACCGGCGGGCTCGACGTGCAACCCGAGCTGTACGGTGCGCAGCGGCATCCGCTCACCGACCCTGCCCGCGCGGACCGCGACGAGTGGGAGCTCGCCCTGCTCGCCGGCGCGCGCGAGCGCGGCATGCCCGTGTTCGGCATCTGCCGCGGTCTGCAGCTGATCAACGTGGCCTACGGCGGCACGCTGCACCAGCACCTGCCCGAAGCCCTCGGCACCGAGCGCTACAAGATCGGCGGCGGCGTCTTCGCCGAGAACACCGTCGACGTGGATGCCGAGACGACACTCGCCGGACTCATCGGCGCCGGCCCTTACACGGTGCACAGCTACCACCACCAGGGCGTCGACCGCCTCGGCGAGGGACTCGTCGTCACGGCTCGCACCGACGACGGGCTCGTGCAGGCGTTCGAGGCGCCCGGAGACGACTACCTCGTCGCGGTGCAGTGGCACCCCGAGGAGAACTCCGCCGACCGGCGCCTGTTCCTGGGGCTGGTCGCCGCGGCCGACGCGTACGCCGCCTTGCACCGGGGGGTCGCCGCGTGAGCGCCTTCACCGTCCTGAACCCGGCCACCGGCGCCGCCGTCCGCGACGTCGACCTCGCCTCGGTGGAGCAGACGGATGCCGCGATCGCCCGCGCCGTCCGCGCTCAGCGCGCGTGGGCCGAGCTCGCCCCCGTCGCGCGCGCCGACGCCCTGCGCCGGTTCGCCGCTGTAGTGGAGCCCCACGTCGAGGAGCTCGCGCAGCTCGAGGTGCTCGAGGCGGGGCATCCGATCTCGTCCGCGCGGTGGGAGGCATCCCACGTCGCGCAGGTCCTGAACTACTACGCGGGAGCACCGGAACGCCTGATCGGCAGCCAGATCCCCGTCGCCGGCGGCCTCGACGTGACCTACCACGAGCCGTACGGCGTGGTCGGGATCATCGTGCCGTGGAACTTCCCGATGACGATCGCGTCGTGGGGCTTCGCGCCCGCGCTCGCCGCCGGCAACGCGGTCGTCCTCAAGCCCGCCGAGCTCACGCCGCTGACCGCGATGCGCCTCGGCGACCTCGCGGTCGAGGCGGGCCTGCCCGAGGGGGTGTTCACCGTCATCCCCGGCGCCGGGCCCGTCGTCGGCGAACGGTTCGTGACGCATCCCGATGTCCACAAGGTCGTCTTCACGGGCTCGACCCGGGTCGGGACGCAGGTCGCCGCGGGATGCGCGCGCGAGCTCAAGCCCGTGACGCTCGAGCTCGGCGGCAAGAGTGCCAACATCGTCTTCGCCGACGCCGACCTCGAGGCCGCTGCCGCGGCCGTCCCCGGCTCGGTGTTCGACAACGCGGGGCAGGACTGCTGCGCCCGCAGCCGGCTGCTCGTCGAGCGGTCGGTGTACGACCGGTTCCTCGAGCTCGTCGAACCCGCCGTCGCCGCCTGGCGCGTGGGCGATCCGAACGACGAGTCGACCGAGATGGGGCCGCTCATCTCCGCCGCGCAGCGCGACCGCGTCGCCGGGTACGTCGACGGGGCCGACGTCGCCTTCCGCGGGACCGCGCCGGAGGGCGACGGATTCTGGTTCGCGCCGACCGTCGTGCTCGCCGGGCGGGGCGACCGCATCGCGAAGGAAGAGGTCTTCGGACCCGTCGTCGCCGTGCTGCCCTTCGACGACGAAGCCGACGCGATCGCCCTCGCCAACGACACCGTCTACGGGCTCGCGGGCTCGATCTGGACGCGCGACCTGGGGCGCGGCATCCGAGTCTCCCGGGGCGTGCGCAGCGGCGTGCTGTCGGTCAACTCGCACTCCTCGGTCCGTTATGCGACCCCGTTCGGCGGCATGAAGGCCTCGGGCCTCGGCCGCGAGCTCGGACCCGACGCGGCCGAGCACTTCACCCAGACCAAGAACGTCTTCTACGCCACCTCCTGACCCGGAAGGACCTCCCGAATGGACCTCACCCAGCGCCTGCGCGACCGCGTCGCCATCATCACCGGCGGTGCCAGCGGCATCGGCCTCGCGACCGCTCGCCGGTTCGCCGCCGAGGGCGCCCGCGTCGTCATCGCCGACCTCGACCCCGAGACCGGGCAGAAGGCCGCCGACGAGGTGGGCGGCGTCTTCCGCCAGGTGAACGTCGCCGACCAGGCATCCGTCGACGCGCTCTTCGACGGGGTCGCCGCCGACCTCGGCTCGGTCGACATCGCCTTCAACAACGCCGGCATCTCGCCCGCCGACGACGACTCGATCGAGACGACCGAACTGCCCGCGTGGGACAAGGTGCAGGACGTCAACCTCAAGAGCGTCTACCTCTGCTCGCGCGCGGCGCTGCGGCACATGGTGCCGGCCGGCAAAGGCTCGATCATCAACACGGCGTCGTTCGTCGCGCTGCTCGGCTCGGCCACGTCGCAGATCTCGTACACCGCCTCGAAGGGCGGCGTGCTCGCGATGACCCGCGAGCTCGGGGTGCAGTTCGCGCGGCAGGGCATCCGCGTCAACGCGCTCTGCCCGGGGCCGGTGAACACGCCGCTGCTGCGCGAACTGTTCGCGAAGGACCCCGAGCGCGCGCAGCGCCGCCTCGTGCACGTGCCGATGGGCCGCTTCGCCGAGCCCGAGGAGATGGCGGCCGCCGTCGCGTTCCTCGCCTCGGACGACGCCTCGTTCATCACCGCCAACGCCTTCGTCGTCGACGGCGGCATCACCAACGCCTACGTGACGCCGCTGTGACCCGCGCCGCGTCGTCGCCGGATCTCGGCCGCACCGTCTACCGACCGGTGCGCGGCGGCAACGCGCTCGAAGACACCGTCGCCCGGCTCGTGCAGACCGTGCGGCTCGGCGTGGTCGCGCCGGGGGAGTCGCTGCCCTCCGAGCGCGACCTCGCCGACCGGTACGGCGTCAGCCGCGACACCGTGCGTCAGGCGATCGGCGAGCTCGCCGACGCCGGGTACGTCGTGCGCCGGCGCGGCCGGTACGGCGGCACGTTCGTCGCCGACCCGCTCCCCGTGCCGACGGGTCCCGTCGACATCGGCGAGCTCGACGACGTCCTGGGGCTCCGGCGTGTGCTCGAAGCGGGGGCCGCGCGGGCGGCGGCCTCGCGGGAGCTGACGGATGCCGCTCGCACCGCGCTCGCGCAGCGGCATCACGCGACCGTGGGAGCCGACGAGGGGGAGTACCGCCGGCTCGACTCGCTGCTGCACCTCGCGATCGCGGAGGCCAGCGGCATCCCGTCGCTGCTCCCTCTGATCGTCGAGAACCGGGCGCGCGTGAACGCCTGGCTCGACACGTTCCCCCTGCTGCCGCGCAACATCGAGCACTCCGACGCGCAGCACGAGAGGATCGTGGCCTCGATCCTCGCCGGCAAGCCGGACGCCGCCGAGGCGGCCGTGCTCGATCACCTCGCCGGATCCGAGGCGCTGCTGCGGGGCTTCTTGGGCTGAGGCGCGCGTGCCGGGGCCCGGTGAGCGTTCACGGATGCAATGGATGCCGGGCGACACCCCGCATCCGTGGGTCCTGAGACGGCGTGTCGGGTCGGATCTGTTGCATCCGTGAACGGGGGGGCCCTCAGTCGAGCGGGGCGACGTCGACCTGCACGCGCAGGGTCGAGGTCTTGGCCTCGGTGAAGATGATGCCGGTCACGGGCGACACGTCGCCGTAGTCCCGTCCCCAGGCGACGGTGACGTAGCGGTCGTTCGCCCACTGGTTGTTCGTCGGGTCGATCGCGAGCCACTGGTCGGTGCCGGGCAGCCACACGGCGAGCCAGGCGTGCGAGGCATCCGCACCGAACACGCGCTCCTTGCCGGGCGGCGGCTGCGTCGCGAGGTATCCCGACACGTACCGCGCGGCCAGGCCGTGACTGCGGAGGCACGCGAGCGCGACGTGCGCGAAGTCCTGGCAGACGCCCGCCCGCTTCGTCATCGCGTCGGCGACCGTGCTCGTCACGGTGGTCGCCGTCTTGTCGTAATCGAAGTCGCGAAAGATCCGCTGCATGAGATCGGTCGCCGCCTCGCCGATGGGCCGGCCCGGTGTGAGCGAATCCGCGCCGTACGCGTACGCCGCCTCATCGTGCGCGGCGCGCGCCGACTCGAGCGCGTACTCGGTGGCCTCGACGGCGCCCGGCAGGTCGGGATGCCGCAGCGGCCGGGCGAGCTCCCACGGCTGCGCGAGCGCCTCGGCGTCGTACTCGGGCACTGCGACGGTCACCTCGCTCGCCGCCTCGATCGTCAGAGCCTCGTGCGGATCGGTCACGTGGAAGTAGGTCGACGAGTTCCCGAACCAGTCCGTGCGCGGCGAGACGTCGCCGGGCACGGGGTCGACAGTGACCTCGGCCTGCGCCACGGTCTGCCAGGGCAGGTCGCGCGGACGCAGGTGGAACTGGCCGATGCTGTCCTGCACGGCGTCGCTGTAGGTGTACGCCGTGCGGTGCCACACGCGGTAGCGGGTCATGCGCGCGCGCCCATCAGCTCGACGAGCGACAGCTCCGTCATCGACACCGGCGGGGGCCCCGCCTCGAAATGCAGGTCGGCGATCGCATCCGACAGCTGCTCGAGCTGCGCGCGGATGCTCTCGAGTCCCTCGACGAGGCGCTCCCGGCGCCCGCCGACGACGGCGGTCACCTCGAGCACCTCCACCTCGGCGAGACCCGTCTCGAGCTGATCGAGCAGGCGCTCGGCCCGCGACGACCCCGTCGACGCCGGCAGCGCGGCGAGGTGCTCGCGCAGGGTCTGCAGCGAGAACGCAAGCGAGCGCGGATTGCCGCGGTCGAGCAGCAGCAGCTCGGCGACGTCGGCCGCCCGCATCGCCCCGCGATAGCGGCGACGGTGCGTCACGACGCTCTCGGCCGACAGCAGCAGCGACTCGAGCACCTCGCGGTCGGTGCGCGGACCGCGGCTGGCCGACAGCGCCGACGACAGCAGAGTCGTCAGCTGCAGCCCGCGCTCGAGGTAGCGACCGGCCTCCATCATGTGCCAGCCGGGGTCGCGGATCATGTTCGCCGTCACGCCGTACAGCGACAGCATCGACGCGAGCATGCGTCCGGCGGACTCCGCGGTGCGGTGCGGATGCGGGGCGCTCCGCAGCGCCCGCACGGCGCGGTCGATGTTCGAGAAGACCCGCCACGTGTCGCCCGAGAGCTGATCGCGGACCCCCTCCATCGCATCGCGCAGTCGCGCGATCGAGTGCGCCGCCGAGCCGGGGCGGGAGGCGTCGAGCAGCAGCGACCGGAACTCCGCCTCGGGGTCGGTCCAGCGCGTCCCGGCGAGGCGGTCGAGCGCGGCGAGCAGCACGCGGACGCTCTCGGCCGCCCGCGCGGCCGTGTGCGCGCCGGGCTGGTCGAGCGCCGCCTGCGTCGCGATGATGAGGCGCAGCAGATCCTCGGCGCGCTCGGCGTACCGCCCGGTCCAGAACAGGTCCGACAGTGCGCGCGGCGCGAGGGTCGGGTCGCTGCGCGTCGTCGGGAGGGACGCCACCTCCGCGATCCCCTGGTCGGGATCGGCCTCGTCCGACTTCAGGACCCACACGTCCTTCGTGCGCGGCGCCGCCTCGGGTGCGGTGCGCACCGTCGCGAGCCCGCCGACCAGCGGCCGGTAGGTCGAGCCGAAGCGGATCGCGAAACCCCGCAGGGTGACGGGTCGAGCGGATGCCGCGCCCCCGGCATCCCACACCGGAACCTGCGACAGGTGCAGCCGCTCGACGGCCGCGAAGCGGTGCGGCCCGCGGTCGATCCGGCCGCGGACGGCGGGGTCGGTCGCGGCGAGGGGCCGGCGGGGGTCGTCGATGTCGAACACCTCGAGCGCCGGGTCGGCGGCATCCAGCCGGGGCAGCGCCTCGGCGCGCGCGTCGTCGTCGCCGAGCCACCACGCCGGCACCGACGGGAGCCGCAGCTGCTCGCCGAGCAGCCGCTCGCACACTGCCGGCAGATAGGGGAGGAGTGCCGGGTTCTCGAGCACGCCGGCGCCCAGCCCGTTGACGACGCGCACCCGTCCGCGGCGCACCGCTTCGGCGAGGCCCGCGACACCGAGCCGCGACCCGGCGCGGAGTTCGAGCGGATCGCACCACTCCGCATCGACGCGTCGCAGGATGACGTCGACGCGTTCGCGCGGCGTCCGCGACGGCCACTGGGCGGGCTTCATCCAGACCGCGCCGTCCCGCACGACGAGGTCGCTGCCCTGCACGAGCGGAAAACCGAGCGCGTTCGCGAGGAACGCCTGGTCGAACGCCGTCTCGGACAGCGGGCCGGGGGAGAGGACGACGATCCGCGGCGTGCTGACGCCCTCGGGGGCGGCGGCGATGAGCGCCGCGCGGAGGGCCGCGAAGTACGGATCCATCCGGTGCAGCGCGCCCTCGTCGAGCAGGTCGGGCAGCACCTGGGAGATCACGCGACGGTTCTCGGCCGCGTAGCCGAGCCCCGACGGAGCCTGCACACGATCGGCCAGCACATGCCAGTCGCCCGCCGCGTCGCGCCCGAGGTCGGTCGCCGACAGCAGCAGATCCGGCGGCGGGGCGTCGTCGCCGGCGCGGGCCATGGCGCGCACGAAACCGGCGTGGCCGAGGACGACCGCGGCCGGCACGATCCGCTCGCGCAGCACGACCTGCGGCCCGTACAGGTCCGCGAGCAGCGCGTTCAACAGCTCGGCCCGCTGCGCGAGTCCGACGTCCAGGCGCGCCCAGCCGGCGGCATCCATCACGAACGGCATCGGGTCGAGCTGCCACGGCTGCAGCTCGGCGCCAGCACGCGCGTACGAGACGCCGTCGTCGGCGAGGAAGCGGGCGATCTCGCCGTCGACGCGGTCGAGCTCTTCGCGGGTCAGACCCAGGGCGAGGGTGGCGAGACCCTGCCAGGCGGGGCGCAGCGTACCGTCGGCGTCGACGACCTCGTCGAACCGCGGCGCTGCCGAGGCGAACGGCAGCGTCGGCTGCGACACGGCCGCGGCGTAATCACGGAGCACACTCACGCAGGTCCCCTTCCGGGTCCAGCGTAGGGGCACGCGGCGCGGTCGATCCGCGCGTTCCCGCCGGTGCCGGGCGAATACAGTGGAAGGCATGACGGGATCGGACGCCACCTTCACCGTGCGACCCGCGCGGACGTCGGACGTCCCCCGCATCCAGGAACTGCTCGAGCCGTGGGTGCAGCGCCGCATCCTGCTGGGCAAAGAGCGGGTCACGCTGTACGAGACCGTGCAGGAGTTCGTCGTCGCCGAGGCCGGCGACCGGCTTGTCGGATGCGGCGCCCTGCACGTCATGTGGGAGGACCTCGGCGAGATCCGCACGCTGATCGTCGCCGACGACTGGCTGCATCGGGGCGTCGGCGGTGCGGTCGTCGACCTGCTCGAAGACAACGCCCGTGCGCTGGGGCTCAGCCGGCTGTTCTGCCTCACCTTCGAGGTGCCGTTCTTCTCGCGGCGCGGGTTCGCCGAGATCGGTGAGCAGGTGGTCGCCCCCGACGTCTACTCGCAGCTGCTGCGGAGCCCGGACGAGGGTGTCGCGGAGTTCCTCGACCTCGCGCACGTGAAGCCCAACACCCTGGGCAACACCCGGATGCTCAAGCAGTTGTAGGCGCGCCGGGCGGGCGGGCCGGGGACCCGTGCGTACCCTGGATCCGTGACCAGCCCGACCCGCCGCCGCAAGCCGACACCCGCCGTGTACCGGCGTCGTCGGCTCGCCGTCGTGCTGCTGGCCCTCCTGATCGTGGGCGGCATCGTCGCGGTGGTCGCGTGGCAGCCCTGGCGGGCGTGGGCGGATGCCGCGCCGCAGCCGACGGCCGGGGCCCCTGCATCCGCTTCCCCGGCCTCCACTTCTCCGGGCGCCGGCCCCTCGCCGACGCCGAGCGGATCCGCCGCCGCCTCGGGGACGCCGACGCCGCGCGTCACCTCGTCGGCGGACGGTGACACCGGGGCGAAGCCCGACGGAGAACCCGCGGCCGCCCCGTGCACGACCGGGGACGTGACGGTCAGCGCCGTCGTCGACAAGAGCTCCTACGGGACGGGGGAGCTGCCGCAGTTGTCGATCCGGCTCGTCAACGACACCGACCTGCCGTGCGTGATCAACGTGGGGACGGCGGCGCAGACGTTCGAGATCACGAGCGGCAGCGACACCTGGTGGCGGTCGACGGACTGCCAGACCGAGCCGAGCGACCAGGTCGTCACCTTGGATGCCCGTCAGACCGTCACGAGCGCGGCGCCGATCGTGTGGGACCGCACCCGTTCGTCCGTCGACACGTGCGACGGCGACCGGCAGAAGGCGCTGCCCGGGTGGTACAACCTCGCGGTCTCGATCGGCGGGATCGGCTCTGTCGAACCCGCCTCGTTCACGATCCGCTGACCCGCTCCGGCCCCGCGCGCGGAGGAGATTCTGAGAGGATTCTCATGATCTCGCGGGGTGGGACCCTGTCGCCGCCTCGCGCTCGCCGCGTACCCTGGGGGCAGCTCCCGGCGGCTTTCCCCGTTGTCCCCAGCAACGGAGCCACACCGACCCCCCAGAGGTGTGGCGATCGGATCCCCCCCCCGCCGCCGGTGAGTGCTGGGCCCTCTCGACTTCTCCAGTCCCCAATGGGGAGTTCGAGGGGGCCCTTTGACGTCTCGCCGGGCCGGCCCGCGCCGCCGTAGGCTGGGGGGATGGCCGGGAAGAAGCGCGAGAAGAAGCCGCTCGAGTTCCGCAACACGCAGCTCGCCGATGCGCTCCAGACGCAGGACATGGCGGCGCTGGCGTTCGCACTGCGGCACGGACCGACGGTCGTGCCGCTCCTGCGCCCCGGTGCGCGCGACAATCCCCGCGACGCGGGGGAGGTCTGGACCTACCGCGACCCCGCCACGGGCGACGTCGCGCTGCTGCTGTTCAGCGACGCGGCGAACAAGCCGGCATCCCTGCCGCCGGGGGTCGGGCTGCAGTCCCCGGTGTGGCTGCGCGCGTTCCTCGGCACCCACGGCGAGCAGATCACGACGGTGTTCTTCGACATCGCCGGGCCGCACCCCATGCAGGCCGCTCCCGCGGACGTGATCGCCGCGCTCGAGGCCTGATCGCCGCGCTCGAGGCCTGATCGACGTCAGAAGTCGGGGCGGTCGTCCGATCGCGGGCGGTGGTGGCGCGCCCGCTGAGCCAGGGCGTCGCGCAGGGTGCCCGCGCCGGCGTCGATGACCGCCCGGTATCCGAGACGGGCGGCCTCGGACCGGCGCTGGTCGTGCTGCGTGACGCGGCGGATCTCGCCCGACAGGCTGAGCTCGCCGATCGCCGCGAGCTTCTCGGGGTTCGGACGCTCGGTGGCGGCGCTCGCGATCGCGAGCGCGATGGCGAGATCGGCGGCGGGCTCGGTCAGCCGCACCCCGCCCACCGTCGAGACGTAGACGTCCTGGTCCGACAGCTTGATGCCGGCCCGCTTCTCGAGGACGGCGAGCACCATCGCCACCCGCGCGCCGTCGACGCCGCTCACGATGCGGCGCGGGTTGGGTGCCGACGTGTGGAGCGTGAGCGCCTGCACCTCGACCGGCAGCGCGCGGCGCCCCTCGAGGGCGACGGTCACGCACGTGCCGGGTTCGCTGGGGCGGTTGCTGAGGAAGAGTGCGCTGGGATCGGGCACCTCGGCGATGCCGTCGCCCGCCATGTCGAAACAGCCCACCTCGTCGGTGGCGCCGAAGCGGTTCTTGAGCGCCCGCACGAACCGCAGCGACGTCTGCCGGTCACCCTCGAAGTGGCAGACGACGTCGACGAGATGTTCGAGGATGCGGGGTCCCGCGACCTGACCGTCCTTGGTCACGTGGCCGACGAGCACGACGGGCAGGTCGCGCTCCTTCGCGACGCGGATGAGGGTGGATGCCACTTCGCGCACCTGGCTCGGCTGCCCGGCGGCGCCGTCGATGAGGCCCGACGACACCGTCTGCACCGAGTCCACGATGAGCAGATCGGGCCGCACGTCGTCGACGTGCCCGAGCGTCGTGGCGAGGTCGGTCTCGCTCGCGAGGTACAGCTCGTCGTGCAGCGCCCCGGTGCGCTCGGCGCGCAGGCGCACCTGGCTGAGTGACTCCTCGGCGCTGACGTAGAGGACGCGACGGCCGGCGCGGGCGCTCTGGGCGGCGACCTCGAGCAGCAGGGTCGACTTGCCGACACCCGGCTCGCCCGAAAGCAGGATCGCGGCGCCGGGGACGATGCCGCCGCCGAGCACCCGGTCGAACTCGCCGACGCCGCTCGTGCGGCGGGGGGTCTCCCGCGTGTCTATCTGCGTGATCGGCCGCGCGCTGCGCGTGGGCGTCACGGGGGTGACGGATGCCGTGATCCCGGTCTGCGTGGCGGCCTCGACGACCGTGCCCCACTGCTGGCACTCACCGCACCGGCCGACCCACTTCGCGGTGGTCCATCCGCACTCCGTGCACCGGAAGGCGGCGGTCGGGGCGGGACGTCGTGAAGCCATGACGACAGGCTAGCCGCGGCATCCGACATCGCCGCCGGCAGGCGTGACCCCGCTCAGCGCAGCGACGTCGCGACGGTCCGCAGCGCGTCCGCCGACCGGTGGAACAGCGCCAGCTCGTCGGCCGAGAACGAGGTCTCGAGGATGGGCCGGGCGCCCGCGCTGCTGACGACCGATGGCACCGAGAGCGCGACGCCGTCGACCCCCTGGAAGTCGCTCAGCACCGTCGAGACCGGCATCACCACGTGCTGGTCGCCGAGGATGGCCTCCACGATCCGCGCGCTCGACAGACCGATCGCGTAGTTGGTCGCTCCCTTGCCCTGGATGACCTTGTAGGCGGCGTCGCGCACGTCGACCGCGATGGCGTCCAGCTCCTCGGTCGTGAACGCGGGCTGGCCGTCGGGCGGCTGCCAGTCGAGGATCGGGACGGTGCCGATCGTCGCCCGCGACCAGTGCGGGAACTCGGTGTCGCCGTGCTCACCGACGATGTAGGCGTGCACGCTGGACGTCGACACCCCCGCGCGCTGCGCGAGCTTCCACCGCAGGCGCGACGTGTCGAGGACGGTGCCCGAGGCGAAGATCCGCTCGGGCGGAAGGCCCGTGACCTCCTGACCGATGACGGTGAGCACGTCGCACGGGTTGGTGACGATGACGTAGACCGCGTTCGGCGCGACCTCGAGCAGCTGCGGCAGCATCCGTCGCAGGATGCCGGCGTTGACACCGGCGAGCTCGGTGCGGGTCTGGCCCGGGTTCTGCTTGGCGCCGGCGGTGATGACGACGACGTGGGATCCGGCGGCGACCGAGATGTCGGCCCCGCCGGAGATGTCGCTCGAGCCGGTGAACTGCGCGCCGTGGGCGAGGTCGAGCACCTCGGCCTCGACCTTCTCGGCGGCGATGTCGTAAAGGGCGACGTGGCGGGCCGACCCGCGGATGAGGGCCGCGTAGGCGACGCTCGACCCCACGGCCCCCGCGCCGACGACGGTGAGTTTCGAGTTCTCGATGAGGCTCATACCGCCAGTGTGGCATCCGGCGGATGCGGGTGGCTCGGATCGGGCCGGAGAAATCAGGCGGGCTGCGCCTCGGTCGCCGCAGGCCGGCGGATGCCGAGGAACGAGACCGCCGCGCCCGCGGCCATGAGGACCGCGGTGACCCACGCCGCCCGGTGGAAGCCGTCGAGGTCGAGCGATCCGCCGACGATCACGGCGAGGATCGCGATGACGACGAGTCCCGCGATGCGGGAGACGGCGTTGTTCGTCGCCGAGGCGATGCCGGAGCGCTCCCCGCCGATCGCGCCGAGGATCGTCGAGGTCAGCGGCGACACCGTGACGCCGAGGCCCAGGCCGAACACGACGAGCCCGGGGATCACCTGCGTCCCGTAGTCGAAGTCCTCGCGGACGGCGAGCAGCATCAGCGAGCCGACCGCCATCACGAGCGGGCCGACGGTCATGAACAGGCGCGGCCCGAAACGGTTGGTCCACCCGCCGACGACCGAGCTCAACGCGATCAGGGCGACGGTCACGGGAAGGCTGGCGAGGCCGGCGAGGGTGGCGCTGAGCCCCGCGCCCTGCTGAAGGTAGACGCCGACGACGAACCCGTTGAGCGTGAGCGCGGCGTAGATGAAGAGGGTGGCCAGGTTGCCGGTCCAGAAGTTCCGCACGCGGAAGATGTCGAGCGGGAGGATCGGCGAGCGCACCGTCCGCTGCCGCAGCAGGAACGCGGCGAACATGACGATGCCGGCGACCAGCGGCATCCAGATCGCCGGATGACCCCACCCCAGGTTCGGCTGTTCGATGAGGGCGAAGACCACCCCGCCGAGTCCCAGGGTGCAGAGGGTCGCGCTCACGAGGTCGAGGTGCGCGTCGTCGCGGCGGTGGTCGATGTGGCGGAGGCGGGCGAGCAGGACGAAGGTGATCGCGATCGGGATGATCTGCACGAGGAACGCGAACCGCCACGACAGTAGGTCGACGAAGAGTCCGCCCAGGAGGGGGCCCGCGAGGTTCGCGGCGGTCGTCCACGCCGTCCACTGACCGATCGCCCGCGCCTGCGCGGGACCGTTCAAGAGGGAGGTGATGAGTGCGAGCGAACTCGGCACGAGGAACGCCCCCGCCGCGCCCTGCAGCGCCCGCGCGATGATCAGGACGATCGGGTCGGGGGCGAGCCCGACGCCGATCGAAGCGATGCCGAACCCGATGAGTCCGATGCGCAGGACGAGCACGCGGCCGAACGCATCGCTCACCGAACCGGCGAACAGGATGAGCGAGCTCAGGGTGAGGAGGTAGGCATCCACCGTCCACTGCTGCGTCGACAGGCCCCCGCCGAGCTCCTCGCCGATCGCGGGCAGGGCGACGTTCACGATCGTGCCGTCGAGGAAGGCGACCGCCGAGGCGAGGGCGGCGATCGCGACGATCAGGCCGAACCGCGGGGTCGTCGTCGATGCGCTCACAGCCTCACCGTAGACCCGCGGCGCCGACGCCGAGCCGACGCGAACGGTCGTCACCCGGGGGTCGAAGCGACGGTTCGCGTCGGGTCGAGGTCGGTGAGGGGGGTCGCGGGTAGGGCGATCCAGCCTTCGCGGCGGGCCCGCGCGGTGCGGGCGGGTGGGAGGGGGTGCGTCGCGCGCACCGCGTGTGCGCGGGCGATGAGCGCAGCGACCACGGCGTCGAACGCGTCGTCGGATGCCTCCATCAGCCCGCGCTGCGCGGGGGAGAGGGTGAGCCACGGCGCCGCCGCGGTCAGGAGGTTCGCCGTCGCGGTGAGGCGGGCCGCGGCATCCGTCTTGTAGCCGGTCACGTCGACGCGCCAGGTGCGCAGCGCGGCGGTGCGCGCGGGCTGCGCCGCGAGGTCGACCCCCGTGGTGATCACACGCCGACGCCCGCCCGCCGGTGCGCCGAGACGTCGCAGATGGTCGCCATCGCGGGCGGGAAGCGACCATCTGCGACGCCTCGATGACGCGCGAGGGGGCGCTGGTTCGCGGCATCCGCTCTCGTGTCGTAAGCTGGACGACGGTGACGTGTCCGAGCGGCCGAAGGTGCAACTCTCGAAAAGTTGTGTAGGGTAACCCCCTACCGTGGGTTCAAATCCCACCGTCACCGCCAGAAAAACCCCCGCGAGTCGGGGGTTTTTCCCTTTCCGGAGACGGTTTCAGTAGCCCGCGCGCTCCTCGTCGCCGGCCTGCGACCAGCTCGCCGCCAGCGCCTCGGACCCGCGGGCGAGCATGGCGACGTCGGCCCCCACGAGCACGAAGTCGGCGCCGGCGTCGACGTAGGACTGTGCGACCTCGGGGTCGAAAGCGTTGACGCCGACCGGGATGCCGGCATCCGTCACCGCGGCGAAGGCGCGGAGCACTGCGGCGGTCACGTCGGGATGCGTCTGCTGACCGAGCAGACCGAGGGATGCCGCGAGGTCGCTCGGTCCCACGAAGACACCGTCGACGCCGTCCACCGCGGCGATCGCCCCGGCGGCCTCGACGCCCTCGGCCGTCTCGACCTGGACGAACAGCGATACATGCTCGTCGGCGTCGGCGAGGTATCCCTCGATCCGGTTCCACCGGGCCGACCGCCCGAGCGCCGACCCGACGCCGCGCCGACCGTGCGGGGGATATCGCACCGCCTGGACGACCGCCTCGGCCTGCGAGGCGGACGACACCATCGGCACGAGCAGGTTCTGCGCGCCGAGGTCGAGGACCTGCTTGATCACGACCGCATCGTCGGACGGCACCCGCACGACCGGGGTCACCGGGTAGGCGGCGACGGCCTGCAACTGGGCGAGGACGGATTCGAGCCCGTTCGGGGCGTGCTCCATGTCGATGAGCACCCAGTCCAGGCCCGCGCCCGCGCAGATCTCGGCGACGAGAGGCGAACCCGAGCACACCCACATGCCGGCCAGCGGACGGTCAGCCTGCGCCAGCGCGGCGCGAAAGGTCGGGGTCAGACGAAGCGACATGTGATCTCCCCCATCGGGCCGTACTCGCACCGTACCTCGTCGCCCGCCGACACCCACATCGGCCGGGTGAACGACCCGGCGAGGATGATCTCGCCCGCCTCGAGCCGGGCGCCGTGCTGCGAGACCTTGTTCGCGAGCCAGGCGACGCCGGTGGCGGGGTGGCCGAGGACGCCCGCGGCGACGCCGGTCTCCTCGATCTCGCCGTTGCGCGAGAGCACCCCGGGCACCCAGCGCAGGTCGATCTCGTCGGGACGCTTGTGCACGTCGCCCAGGACCATCGCGCCGTAGGCCGCGTTGTCGGAGATGGTGTCGACGATCGTGCGGCCCTCGAGCTCGATGTGCGAGTTCAGCACCTCGAGCGCCGGGACGGCGTAGTCGATCGCCGCGAGCGCGTCCTCGAGCGTGCAGTCGGGCCCCTCGAGCGGCTCGCGCAGCACGAACGCGAGTTCCACCTCGATACGCACGTTCGAGAACCGGGCCGCCTCGATCTCGTCGCCCGAGCGGTACACCGTGTCGTCGAACATCACGCCGTAGTCGGGCTCGGTGATCCCCGTCGCCTGCTGCATCGCCTTGCTCGTGAGGCCGATCTTGCGCCCCACGAGCCGGCGCCCGGCGGCGATGTTGCGGTCGCGCCAGACGCCCTGGATCGCGTACGAGTCCTCGACGGTGGCGTCGGGGTAGCGCGCCGTGATGCGGGGGATCACCCCGCGCGTGCGGTCGGCCTCGGCGAGCTCGGCGGCGATGGCGGCGATGGTCTCGGGGGGCAGCATCCGGTCTCCTCCGCGCCTCAGAGCTGGTTGCCGAGCTTGAACTCGCCGCCGTCGCCCGCCGATTGCGGGGCGCGCGTGTACGAGAAGCCGTCGGCCCCGATCGTCACCGCCATCTCGGACGAGTCCGTGCGGGCGACGACGGGCTGCGGGTTGCCGTCGAGGTCGAGCACGAGCGAGGCGTCCGTGTACCAGCTCGGCACGACGGGGTTGCCCCACCAGTCGCGGCGCTGGTTGTCGTGCACGTCCCACGTGACGACGGGGTTGTCGGGGTCGCCGGTGTAGTAGTCCTGCGTGTAGACCTCGACGCGGTGCCCGTCGGGGTCGCGCAGGTACAGGTAGAACGCGTTCGAGACGCCGTGACGGCCGGGGCCGCGCTCGATCGCGTCCGATCGCCGCAGCGCGCCGAGCTTGTCGCAGATCGCGAGGATGTTGTGCTTCTCGTGCGTCGCGAAGCAGACGTGGTGCATGCGGGGACCGTCGCCGCCGGTCATCGCTGTGTCGTGCACGGTGGGCTTGCGCCGCATCCACGCCGCGTACACCGTGCCCTCCTCGTCCTGGATGTCCTCCGTCACGCGGAAGCCGAGGGACTGCATGAAGTTGACGGCGCGCGGCACGTCGGGCGTCACCTGGTTGAAGTGGTCCAGCCGGACGAGCTCGCCGGGGCTGTAGAGGTCGTACCGCCACGACAGCCGCTCGACGTGCTCGGTCGCGAAGAAGAACTCGTACGGGAAGCCGAGCGGGTCGACCACGCGAACCGAGTCGCCGATGCCCTTCGTGAACCCGTTCGGCTCGCGCCGCACGTCGCACCCCAGCTCGGAGTAGAACGCGACCGCCCTGTCGAGGTCCTCGGCGGAGCGCACCCGGTACGAGAACGCCGCGACGGCCGCGATCGGACCCTGCCGCAGGACGAGGTTGTGGTGGATGAACTCCTCGGTCGAGCGCAGGTAGATCGCCTCGTCGTCCTCCTCGGTGACGTGGAGCCCCAGGATGTCGACGTAGAAGACGCGGGATGCCGCGAGGTCGGTGACGACCAGTTCCATGTACGCGCAGCGCAGCACGTCGGGGGCGGGCGAGGAGGGGGTCGGGAGCGGGTTGTCGGAGCGGATGGGGGACTCCTGGCTCACCCAGAAGCCGGAGGAGGTGAGGGTCATGTCGTCGCGGTGGCTCATGTCAGCGTCCTTGCGTGAGTGAGGGAGGTCAGTTCTTGCCGAAGGTCGGGTTGTGCACCTTGCCGAGGGTGATGTGCACGGCCTGCTGGTCGGTGTAGAAGTCGATCGAGCGGTACCCGCCCTCGTGCCCGAGGCCCGAGGCCTTGACGCCGCCGAACGGGGTGCGGAGGTCGCGCACGTTGTTGGAGTTCAGCCAGACCATGCCGGCCTCGACGGCCTGCGAGAAGTTGTGCGCCCGCTTGAGGTCGTTGGTCCAGATGTAGGCGGCGAGCCCGTACTTCGTGTCGTTCGCGAGCGCGAGGGCCTCGTCGTCGGTGTCGAACGGCGTGATCGCCACGACGGGGCCGAAGATCTCCTCCTGGAAGATCCTCGCCGTCGGCGGCACGTCGGCGAACACGGTCGGCGCGACGAAGTTGCCGTCGTCGAAGCCGTCAGGCCGGCCGCCGCCGGCGACGAGCCGACCCTCGGTCTTGCCGAGCTCGACGTACGACATCACCTTGGCGTAGTGCTCGGGGTGCACGAGCGCGCCGACCTCGGTGGCCGGATCGTGCGGGAATCCGACCTTCACCCGCGCGGCCTGCGCCGCGTAGCGCTCGACGAACTCGTCGTACACCTCGCGCTGCACCAGGATGCGGCTGCCCGCCGTGCAGCGCTCGCCGTTGAGCGAGAACACCCCGAAGATCGTCGCGTCGATCGCGGCCTCCAGGTCCGCGTCGGCGAAGACGACCGCAGGGCTCTTGCCGCCCAACTCCATCGACAGGCCCTTCAGCCAGGGCGCGGCGTTCGCGAAGATCAGCTGTCCCGTCGAGCTCTCGCCCGTGAACGAGATGAGCGGCACCTCGGGGTGCTTCACGAGCGCGTCGCCGGCCTCTTCGCCGAGACCGTTGACGAGGTTGAAGACGCCCTGCGGCAGTCCCGCCTCTTCGAAGATGCCCGCCCAGAGGGATGCCGAGAGGGGGGTGAACTCCGCGGGCTTCAGCACGACCGTGTTGCCCGTGGCGAGCGCGGGGCCGAGCTTCCACGACTCGAGCATGAACGGCGTGTTCCAGGGGGTGATGAGTCCCGCGACGCCGATCGGCTTGCGGTTGACGTAGTTGATCTGCCGGCCCGGCACCTTGAACGTGTCGTCGGACTGGGCGACGATCAGGTCGGCGAAGAAGCGGAAGTTCTCGGCCGCTCGGCGGGCCTGCCCGAGCGCCTGCGTGATCGGCAGGCCCGAGTCGAAGGACTCCAACTCCGCGAGGCGCTCGTCGCGCGCCTCGACGAGGTCGGCGATCCGGTGCAGCACGCGCGAGCGCTCGCGCGGCAGCATCCGCGGCCACGGTCCGTCGGTGAACGCGCGACGCGCGGCGGCGACGGCGGCATCCACATCGGCCTTCTTGCCCGCCGCGGCCTGCAGGTAGACCCGGTTCGTCACGGGGTCGAGCACGTCGAAGGTGTCGCCGTCCTGCGAGTCGACGAAGGCGCCGTCGATGTAGTGCTGGATGCGGGTGGGGAGGTCCGCGGGCGTGTGCGGGGCCGCCGCGAGGGTGGGATCCGTCATGTCGTGCGTCCTTGCTCGAGGGTCAGAAGTTGGGGAGGCCGAGCGCTTCGCCCGGGTGTTCGTGGATCATGTAGGCGTCGAGCGTCGCGGAGCGGTGTCGCCGCGCCGCCTGCTCGATCTCGCCGAGCGGCGCGCCGCGCTCGATGAGCGCGACGATCTGCTCGTGCTCGCGCACCGACTCCTGCGCGCGGCCCGGGACGAAGCTGAACGTCGAGTCGCGGAGGTGCCCGAGACGCGCCCACTCGGACTCGACGAGCTCCAGCATCCGCGGGTTCGCGCACTTGGCGTAGAGCGTCGCGTGGAACTCCTGGTTGAGCCGCGTGAACGAGTGCGGGTCGAAGTCGCTGAGCGACTGGATCATCCGCTCGTTCGTCTCGCGGGCGAGCCGGAGGTCGTCGGCGGTGAGGCGGCGCGCGGCGAGGGCCGTCGCGGTGCCCTCGAGGACCGACAGTGCCTGCATGCTGAAGCGGTACTGCGTGTCGTCGACCATCGAGACGCGGGCGCCGACGTTGCGTTCGAACGTGACGAGCCCCTCGGCCTCGAGTTGGCGGATCGCCTCGCGGACGGGCACGACGCTCATGCCGAGCTCGCCCGCGATCGCGCCGAGCACGAGGCGGTAGCCCGGCGTGAACTCCTGCGAGGCGATGCGCTCCTTGACCCAGTGATAGGCGCGCTGCGACTTGCTGAGGTCCGCCGGCGCCGTCAGTTCGTCGCCCGCCATGCGCGGTACCGGTCCTTCCACTCGCCCGCGAGCGGGAACAGTCCGTCGACCGCGTGGCCCTCGGCGACGCGGTCGGCGATCCAGCCGTCCTCGATCTCCTGCTCCAGCGCGGCGTCGACGACCTCGGCGGCGAGCGCGGGCGGGATCACGATGACACCGTCCGCGTCGCCGACGAGGATGTCGCCGGGCTGCACCGTCGTGCCGCCGCACGCGATCGTCACGTCGGCGTCCCACGGCACGTGACGGCGGCCGAGGACCGCCGGGTGCGCACCGGCGGTGTACACCGGGATGCCGACGGCCGAGACGGCGTCGACGTCGCGGACGCCGCCGTCGGTGACGATGCCCGCCGCCCCGCGCGCGTGCGCGCGGATCGCGAGGATGTCGCCGAGCGTGCCCGAGCCGGACTCGCCGCGGGCCTCGATCACGATGACCTCGCCCTCGCCGACGGCGTCGAACGCGCGCTTCTGCGCGTTGTAGCCGCCGCCGTGGGAGTCGAAGAGGTCCTCGCGGTTCGGGACGAAACGCAGGGTGCGGGCGAGTCCGACGAGCTTCGCGCCCGGGTGGAGCGGGCGGACGCCGTCGATCGTGACGTTGTTCAGACCGCGCTTGCGCAGCTGCTGCGACAGCCCGGCGACGGGTGCCCGCTCGAGCTTCGCGCGGAGCTCCGGGTCGAGCCCCGGCGCGGGCAGACCCGCGGCCTCGCGCGAGCCCCACGCCTCGGCGCGCTGCAGGTCGTCGGCGGCGGGCAGGGACCCCAGGGCGGGGTCGAACGCCCGCTCGCCCTGCGCCACCGTCGTGCGCAAGCGTCCCGAGGAGGGCGCGCCGACGGCATCCGGGGCATCCACCTCCACCTCGACGACGTCGCCGGGGACGACCACCGACGACCCGGCGGGGGTGCCGGTGAGGATGACGTCGCCGCGCTCGAGGGTCATGTGCTGCGAGAGGTCGGCGACGATCTGCGCGAGGGGGAAGATCAGGTCGGCGGTCGTGTCGTCCTGCGCGAGCTCGCCGTTGACCCATGCGCGCACACGCAGCGCGGCGGGGTCGACCTGGCGGGCGTCGATGAGGTGCGGCCCGATCGGCGTGTACCCGTCGCGGCCCTTGGAGCGGACGTTCGAGCCGCGGTCGTTCGCGCGCAGGTCGTACAGACCGAAGTCGTCGGATGCCGTGACCCACCCGACGTGCGCCCACGCCTCCGCCGCGCCCACGTGGCGCGCATCGGTGCCGATGATGAGTGCGACCTCGGCCTCGAAGGCGAGGAGTTCGGTCCCGGCGGGGCGCTCGATCTCGTCTCCCGACGCGGCGAGCGAGCTCGACGGCTTCAGGAAATAAGAAGGCGCGGCGGGGCGGCGTCCGCGCTGGTCGGCGCGCGAGGCGTAGCTGAGGTGGACCGCGACGATCTTGCCCGGGCGCTGAGGAAGGGCGGCGAAACGCGGATCGATGGGGGTCGTCGGTTCGATGTCGTGGGTCATGAGCTCCCTCGCTCTTGCGGCATATCCCAAATCGTATATTATCTAACCGACCGCAGGCAACACCCCACCGGGAGCCGCGGCCCCCGACAACGTCGTCACCAGGAGTCAATGAAGATGAGCGAATCCTCGCGCACGGGGTTCACCCCCACCGGAACGATCAGCAGCCCCACCGACCGTCGCCGCGTCGTGTTCGCAACCGTCGTCGGCACCACCGTCGAGTGGTACGACTTCTTCATCTACGCCCAGGCGGCGGGGCTCGTCTTCGCGCAGCTGTTCTTCGCGCCGCTCGGCGAGAGCACGGCGACGATCCTGTCGTTCCTCACCGTCGGCATCAGCTTCCTGTTCCGCCCGCTCGGAGCGTTCCTGGCCGGACACTTCGGCGACAAGTACGGCCGCCGCGTGGTGCTGGTGGTGACGCTCATCCTCATGGGTGTCGCGACGACGCTCGTCGGCCTGCTGCCGACCTGGACCGTCATCGGCCTCGCCGCCCCGATCCTGCTGATCTTCCTGCGCATCCTGCAGGGCATCTCGGCCGGCGGCGAGTGGGGCGGCGCGGTGCTCATGGCCGTGGAGCACGCCCCCAAGCAGAAGCGCGGACTGTTCGGCGCCTCGCCGCAGATCGGTGTGCCGATCGGTCTGCTGCTGGCCTCGGGGATGATGGCACTCATGTCGGTGCTCGCCCCGGGCGACGCGTTCCTCGAGTGGGGCTGGCGCGTGCCGTTCCTCTTCTCGATCGTGCTGATCCTCGTCGGGTACTACATCCGCCGTCGCGTCGAGGAGAGCCCCGTGTTCCTCGAGCTCGCCGAGCGCAAGGAGCGCACGCGCACCCCGATCGTGCAGCTGTTCCGCAAGCACGCCCTTCTCGTTGTCATCGCGGCGCTCGTCTTCGCCGGCAACAACGCCGCGGGCTACATGACCACCGGCGGCTACATCCAGAACTACGCCACAAACCCCGAGGGGCCGCTCGCGATGGACCGCAGCGGTGTGCTCCTGGCCGTCACCGGCTCGGCGCTGTTCTGGCTCGCCTCGACCTGGACCGCCGGCTGGATCAGCGACCGCATCGGCCGGCGCTCCACCTACATCGGCGGCTGGATCCTGCAGCTGATCGGCGTGTTCACCCTCTTCCCGCTCGTGAACACCGGGGACCTCGGCCTCCTGTTCACGGCCCTCGCGATCCTCGCGATCGGCCTCGGCTTCACCTACGGGCAGCAGTCCGCGTACTACGCCGAGCTCTTCCCCGCCTCGATCCGGTTCTCGGGCGTCTCGATCTCGTACGCGATCGGCGCGATCCTCGGCGGCGCGTTCGCCCCCACCATCGCGACCGCGCTCGTGCAGGCGACGGGGTCGACCTGGTCGGTCGCGTTCTACCTGGCCGGGATGACCGTGCTCGGCCTGCTGGCGACGCTGCTGCTGCGTGATCGCACCGGCATCCCCCTCGGACCCGATCACGAGGAGGAGCAGGCGAAGAGCCCGATCTACGGGGTGTCCCGGGCCTGAGATCCCGGATGCCGCATCCGACCGTCCTCCCGAAAGCGAGCACCATGCAGTTCCACCACCACGGCTACGTCTCCGGGGACCCTCGCGTCGAGAACGCCGCCGGCACGGGGATCGACCGACCCGAGGAGCTTCCCGACGAGACCGACGTCCTGATCGTCGGGTCGGGACCGGCCGGGATGCTGCTGGCCGCCCAGATGTCGCAGTTCCCGGCGGCCTCGACGCGCATCATCGAGCGGCGCGGCGGGCGGCTGCCCCTCGGCCAGGCCGACGGCATCCAGCCGCGCAGCGTCGAGACGTTCCAGGCGTTCGGGTTCGCCGAGCGGATCACCGCCGAGGCCTACAACATCGGGTACATGAACTTCTGGGGCCCGGACCCGGAGGACCCGTCGCGCATCCGCCGCACCAGCCGCACGGAGGACTACGGGCTGAAGATCAGCGAGTTCCCGCACCTGATCGTCAACCAGGCGCGCGTGCTCGACTACTTCGCCGAGGCGGCGGCGCTCGGCCCCGGCCGCATCCGCCCCGACTACGGCGTCGAGTTCGTCGGACTCACCCGGGACGACGCGGACGAGTACCCGCTCGCGGTGCGGGTGCGCCACGTCGAAGGTGCGCGGGCCGGCGAGGAGCGCACGATCCGCGCGAAGTTCGTCGTCGGATGCGACGGGGCGCGCAGCGGCGTGCGCGAGGCGATCGGCCGACGGCACGTCGGGCGGTTCGCGGCGCACGCGTGGGGCGTCATGGACGTGCTCGTGAACACGGACTTCCCCGACTGGCGGATCAAGTGCGCGATCACCTCCGAGGCGGGCAACATCCTGCACATCCCGCGCGAGGGCGGGTACCTCTCGCGCATGTACATCGACCTCGGCGAGGTGCCCGACACCGACAACCGGGCGGTGCGCAGCACCCCCATCGAGGAGATCATCCGCCGCGCGAATGAGATCCTGCACCCGTACTCGATCGACGTGAAGCAGGTCGCCTGGCACAGCGTGTACGAGGTCGGGCACCGCGTCACCGACCGGTTCGACGACGTCGAGGATGGCGACGGTCGCACGCCCCGGGTGTTCCTCACCGGCGACGCCTGCCACACGCACAGCGCGAAAGCGGGGCAGGGCATGAACGTGTCGATGCAGGACGGGTTCAACCTCGGCTGGAAGCTCGGGCACGTCCTCACCGGGCTGGCCCCGACATCCCTCCTGTCGACCTACTCGGGCGAGCGTCAGCCGGTCGCGCAGCAGCTCATCGACTTCGACCGCGAGTGGTCCTCGCTCATGGCCCGCAAGCCCCACGAGATCTCGGACCCCGACGACCTCGCGAACTACTACCTCGCGACCGCCGAGTTCCCCTCGGGGTTCATGACGCGCTACGAGCCGTCGGCGATCGTCGCGGACGACCGGCACCAAACGCTCACCGAGGGCTACCCCGTCGGCAAGCGTTTCGCGTCGGTCCCGGTGACCCGAGTGAGCGACGGCAACGTCGTGCACCTCGGCCACCATGCCCGCGCCGACGGACGGTGGCGGGTCTACGCCTTCGCCGACACGGATGCCGCGGCCCTGGGCACGTGGGCGGAGTGGGCGGCATCCGCCGATTCACCGCTGGTGCGGTTCACGCCCGCCGGCGCCGACGTCGACGCGGTGTTCGACGTGAAGGCCGTGTACCCGCAGCCGTACGACGAGGTGGATCTGCTCGCGGTGCCGGAGGTCTTCCGGCCGCGGACCGGCCCGCTCGGCCTCATGGACTGGGAGAAGGTCTACGCGGCCGGGCCTGGCGCCTGGAACTCCGTCGACATCTTCGCCGAGCGCGGCATCGACCGCCGCGGCGCCGTCGTCGTCGTGCGCCCCGACCAGTACGTCGCCGCCGTCCTGCCCCTCGACGCGCCCGCCGAGCTCGACGCCTTCCTGTCGCGCGCGTTCGCGGGCTGACCTCGCGCGGACGGGCGGGTGGGCGTCGACCCGACCCGATCGGCGCCCATCCCGCGTGCGAGACCGCACTTCGCGTCGGGTCGCGGCCGCGAGGGGTCGCAGATGGTCGGGCAGGATGCCGGGAAGCGACCATCCGCGACGCCTCGTCGCGCTCGCGCCACGCCCGGGCTTCCCCGCCGACCCGACGCGACCTGCACCCATCCCGGCCCCGAAGCCGCACTTCGCGCCGGGTCGCGGCGTCGAGACGTCGCAGATGGTCGGGCAGGATGCCGAAGAGTGGCCATGTGCGACGCCTCGGCGTTCGGGGCCGAGCGCCGGGGCTCATATCGCGGCGAGAAACTCGGCACCACCCCTTCCGGGCGACGGGGCGGAGTTCGTAGCGTGGAGCCATGGCGCGTGACGACGACCGACCCGAGGACCTCTACACCGGACCCATCGACCTGTCGGCGCTCGCCGCGGAGGACGGCGATCTCGAGATGCCCGAGATCAGCTACGACGAGCAGCGGTACCCCGCGCGCCCGCGCCGGCTCCGCCCGCGCGACAACCTGCGCGGCAGCAGCGTGCGCCGGATCCGCACCGACCCGCGTACGGCGAACGGGACGAACCCGTCGTACGTCGAGTGGCTGGTGCGTCAGTCGATGCTGAAGGATGCCGACGTCCTGGCGCGCCAGCTGTCGGGGCAACCCACGATGTGGCGCAACGCCTATGCGCGCCCCGACGCCCGCCGGGCGATCGCGACGAGCGACGTGTGGTTCACCGCGTACCCGATCTCGCTCATCACGCGCCCGGGCCAGTCGTTCCTGTCGGCCCTCGGTGACGACGAGCTCTGGTCGGTGTTCGAGCGGATCGGCATCACCGCCATCCACACGGGGCCCGTCAAGCGCGCCGGCGGCATCGAGGGGTGGGGTGAGACCCCCAGCGTCGACGGGCACTTCGACCGCATCAGCACGGCGATCGACCCCGCGTTCGGCACGGAGGACGAGTTCCGCACGCTGTGCGACGTGGCCGACTCGCACGGCGGCAGCATCATCGACGACATCGTCCCCGGCCACACCGGCAAGGGGGCGGACTTCCGCCTCGCCGAGATGGGGTTCAAGGACTACCCCGGGATCTACCACATGGTCGCGATCCCGCCGGAGGACTGGCACCTGCTGCCCGACGTACCCGAGGGCTACGACAGCGTCAACCTCGACCCGGCGGCCGAGCACACCCTCGCCGAGCACGGCTACATCATCGGCGCCCTGCAGCGCGTCATCTTCTACACGCCCGGGGTGAAGGAGACGAACTGGAGCGCGACCGCTCCCGCCATCGGTCCCGACGGGGTCACGCGCCGCTGGGTGTACCTGCACTACTTCAAGCAGGGACAGCCCTCGATCAACTGGCTCGACCCGACCTTCGCCGGCATGCGCCTCGTGATCGGCGACGCCCTGCATTCGCTGGGCGAGCTCGGCACGAGCGCGCTGCGCCTCGACGCGAACGGCTTCCTCGGGGTGGAGAAGAGCGCCGAGGGTCTGCCCGCGTGGTCGGAGGGGCATCCGCTCTCGCACGCCGCGAACCACATCATCGCGGGCATGGTGCGCAAGGTCGGCGGCTTCACGTTCCAGGAGCTGAACCTGACGATGGAGGACATCCGCGACACGGGTGCCGTCGGCGCCGACCTGTCGTACGACTTCATCGGACGTCCGGGCTACCACCACGCCCTCGCCACCGGGCAGACCGAGTTCCTGCGACTCGCGCTCACCTCGTCGCTCGCGCTCGGCGTCGCCCCCGTGCAGCTCGTGCATGGGCTGCAGAACCACGACGAGCTCACCTACGAGCTCGTCCACTGGGCCACCCGCCACGCCGACGAGGAGTACGGCTTCCGCGGCGAGACGATCACGGGCGGCGAGCTCGCCGAGGTCGTCCGCGCGGAGCTGACCGAGAAGCTGGTGGATGCCGGTGATTACAACCGCGTGTTCACGCAGAACGGCATCGCCTGCACGACGACGTCGCTCATCGCGGCGACCCGCGGCATCCCGTCCCTCGACGACATCACCGACGACGACGTCCCCGCGATCCGCGACGCGCACCTCCTGCTGTGCGCGTACAACGCGTGGCAGCCGGGCGTGTTCGGGCTCTCGGGCTGGGACCTCGTCGGCATGCTGACGCTGCCCGCCGACGAGGTGGCCGACCTGATCGGCGCCGGCGACACCCGGTGGATCGAGCGCGGTGCGCACGACCTGCTCGACGTCGACCCGGGCGCGACCCGTTCGACCTCGGGCATGCCGCGCGGCCGGGCGCTCTACGGTCCGCTGCCCGCGCAGCTCGAGGACCCCGACTCGTTCGCGTCGCGCCTGTCGGCGATCATCGACCTGCGCCGCGCGCACGGGGTGGCGACGGCGACGCAGGTCGACATCCCCGAGGTCGCGCACCCCGGCATGCTCGTCCTGGTCCACCGCCTCGACGAGGGGATGCCGGAGGCCGACGCTCCCATACAGGTGACGGTCCTGAACTTCTCGGCCGAGCCCATCGAGGGCACCGTGCGGTCGGAGCACCTGACGCCGCAGAGCGATGTCCGTGACGCGGCCGCGGGCGAGGTCATCGGCCGCGTCGACGACCTGCAGAGCTTCTCGGTGTCGCTGCCCGCCTACGGCGCCCGGTTCCTGCTGCTCGGGCCGCAGGCCGAGGAGGACTGACGGAGCGGATGCCGGGGCGCAAGCCCCCCGGCGATGTCCGGCGCCCTGCGTAGCGTCGTCTCATGAGCGACCAGAGCACCCCTTCCGAGAACGACACCACCGACCCCGTCAAGGGTCACGCGCTTCCGCCCGAGACCGGGCAGTCGGGCGAGATGCTCGGCGGCCCGAGCGGCGACACCGCCGTCAAGGACCCCGAGGAGTGGGTCACCGGTGACGAGCCGATGACCGGCGCGCAGCGCAGCTACCTCGACGCCCTCGCGCGGGAGGCGGGCGAGCAGATCCCCGCCGACCTCACGAAGGCGCAGGCCTCCGAGCACATCGACCGTCTGCAGCAGGCGACCGGGCGCGGCGCCTCAGACTGACCGGTGACGGCGTCGCGCCCGCCTCTCAGGCGAGCGCGGCGTCGATGCCGGCGAGCGGCACGGGCAGCCAGTCGGGCCGGTTGCGCGCCTCGTAGATCGACTCGTACACCGCCTTGTCGAGCACGAGCGCGCGCAGCAGCACCGGGTCGAGGGTGATCGCGCCCGGCGCGTCGGCGTAGGCGGTGAGGAACGCCTCCCGGCACGCCGCCGCCCAGGGGGCGGCATCCGGTCCCGCGCCGACAGCGCCGGCGTAGTCGAAGGAACGCAGCATTCCGGCCACGTCGCGCGGCGGGAGGTCGGGGATCGCCCGCTCGGCCATGGGGCGCAGGGGTTCGCCCTCGAAGTCGACGATCCGCCAGCCGCCGTGAGGCACGGCGAGCACCTGTCCGAGGTGCAGGTCGCCGTGGACCCGCTGCAGCCGAGGCCAGGGGCGGTCGAGCGCGGCGGCGTACACGGCGTCGATCGCCGCGAGCCGGTCGGCGACGGCGGGGACTTCGGCGGAGGCGATCGCCAGGCGTCGGCGCCAGGCGCGGCCCACCGCGGCGAGCTGGTCGGGCGAGGCATCCATCGATTCGAGGGCGTCGCTGAGCGCGCCGTGCACCCCGGCGACGGCGACCCCGAGGTCGTGGGCGGCGTCGGTGAAGTCGCGGCCCTCGCGGGCGGCGTCGAGTGCGATCGCCCACCCGTCGCGCACGCCGGGCAGGAACTCCTGCGCGAACCCGAGGGTCCCGCGTGCCGCGCCGGAGTCGCGGCCGACGTCGGGCCATTCGGCATCCGCGCTGCCGTAGAAGCGCGGCACGTACGGCGAGCCGGCCTCGCTCAGCACGCGCTGCACCGTGACGTCGGGGTTCTCGCCGTGGTGCAGCGTCCGGAAGAGTTTGAGGATGATGGCGGGTGCGCCGTCGACGTCGTAGACGATCGAGGTGTTCGACTGCTCGCCGGTGAGCACACGCGAGCCCGTCACGCGGCTCGTGTCGACACCCATGTCCGCGAGGAGGCCGACGGTGAAGGCGGGATGCCGGGTGGCATCCACCACCGCATGCCCTTCCGCGGTCCTGGTGACGACCTCCAGGTCGCCGGGGTCGCTCACCTCGGCGAGCGGCACGTTGTAGAGCGTGGGCACCGCGCCGGCGTCGTCCATGAGGAGGTACCGGGTCGCCCCCGCCACGGTCTGCGTGTCGAGCACGCGGAACTGCGGATCGTGGCTCTTGCCCGCATACCAGCGCTGCCGCGCCACCCAGGCACCGAGGTCGTCGTCGAATCCCACACGTCTAGCCTGGCCCGAGCACGCCGCCCGGGGAAGGGGTGGACGAGGAATCGTCGAGACGTTATGGGACGGCGGTCACGCCAGCGGCAGGCGGAGGGTGAACGCGGTGTGTCCGGGGGTGCTCTCGACACCGATCGAGCCGTCGTGGGCGGCCACGATCGCTTCGGCGATCGACAGGCCGAGCCCGGTGCTCCCGGCATCCCGGTTGCGCGAAACGTCGCCCCGCGCGAACCGTTCGAACAACCTGTCGCGGATGTCGGGCGCGATCCCGGGTCCGTCGTCGGTCACCTCGAGCACCGCATCCTCGCCGTCCAGCCGGAGGGCGAGGACCACGCGGGTACCGGGTGGGGTGTGGGTGCGCGCGTTGCGCAGGAGGTTCGCCACCACCTGCCGGAGCCGATTCTCGTCGCCGGTCACCTCGATCGTGTCGTCGTCGCCGAGGTCGAGCAGCCACGTCCGCGACGGGTCGGCGGCATGGGCGTCGCTGACCGCGTCGATCGCGAGCATCGTGAGGTCCACGCTCTCGCGGCGCAGCCGCTGACCGGCATCGAGCCGCGCGAGCAGCAGCAGGTCCTCGACGAGGTCGGCCATGCGGGTGGACTCCGAGGCGATCCGGTCGAAGGCGCGTTGCTGGGTGGGTGTCATCGGCGCGTTCTCGCCGAGGGAGAGTTGCGCGTACCCGCGGATCGACGCGAGAGGCGTACGCAGCTCGTGACTGGCATCGGCGATGAAGCGCCGGAGCTGATCCTCGCTGTGCTGGCGCGAGGTCAGCGCCGACTCGATGTGGGCCAGCAGGACGTTCAGAGAATGACCCACCCGACCGACCTCGGTCGCGGGATCGGTGTCGCGGTCGGGCACGCGCTCGGGGATCTCGACCTCGCCGATGGCGAGCGGGCGCGCCGCGACGCGGTCGGCCACCGCGGCGACACGGTCGAGAGGGCGCAGCGTCCGGCGCACGACGAGCGACAGCCCGATGAGGACGAGCAGCAGCGCACTCCCGGCTACGGCGACCTGGATGACGGTGAGGGCGGATGTCGTGGCGGTCACCTCGTCGAGCGAGATGCCGGCGACCACCCGCATCCCTTTCTCCTCCTGAGCCGCGAGGCGGAACTCGCCGAGGCTCCCGCCGAGGTCGACCGTCTCGGGTGTGCGCGAGGGGAGCTCCGCGCGCGTGATCGCCTCGAGCTGACTCTCGGCGAGCGTCGTCTCCTGGCCGTCGTCGCCCGTGTAGCTCGACGACACCACCGAACCGTCCGAGGCGAACACGGCGTGCAGCGACCCGATGCGCGGTGCGGGACCTTCGCGGTCACCGGAGGCGCCGCCGGAGGGGAACGAGCCCCCCGGCATCCCTCCGCCGACGCGGACGATCTGCAGGGTTTCCAGCACCTGGCCGTCGAGCCGGTCGTAGACGAAGGTCCGCAGAGCGAGCGAGGTCGCCAGGCCCGTGACGAGCAGGGCGATCGCGACGAGCGCACCGGTGCCGACGACGAGGGTGCGCCGCAGCGTCCAGCGTCTCCGTCCGCTCCGACCCGTTGCCCTCATGAGGCCGTCTTGATCGTGTACCCGACGCCGCGCACCGTGTGGATGAGGGGTTCGCCGAGGGTGTCGATCTTCTTCCGGAGGTAGGAGATGTAGATCTCGACGACGCTCGACGTGCCGCCGAAGTCGTAGCTCCACACCTGGTCGAGGATCTGCGCACGGGAGAGCACCCGCCTCGGGTTCTGCATGAGGTAGCGGAGCAGTTCGAACTCCTTCGCCGTCAGCTTGATCGGGATGCCGCCGCGCTCCACCTCGTACGTCTCCTCGTCAAGGGTGAGGTCGCCGACCCGCAGACGCGTCTCGGCCGCGGCGGTCGCGGCCACGTGACGACGCGCCATGGCGCGCAGCCTCACGACGACCTCTTCGAGGTTGAACGGCTTGGTCAGGTAGTCGTCGCCGCCCGCGCTGATGCCGGCGATGCGATCCTCCACGGCATCCTTCGCCGTCAGGAAGAGGACGGGAACGTCATTGCCGGCTGAGCGCAGGCGGCGCAGCACCTCCATGCCGTCGATGCCCGGCATCATGATGTCGAGCACGACGAGGTCTGGGGCGAACTCGCGCACCAGGGTGAGGGCCTCCTGGCCGTTCGCGGCGGTGCGGGCGTCCCAGCCCTCGTTCTGCAGCGCCATGCGGAGCAGGTCGCTGAGGTTCGCCTCGTCGTCGACGACCAGCACGCGGATCGGGGAACCGTCGATGCGGGTCATCGGGGTCGGGCGGGTGGCGTTCATGGCTTCAGCTTTCCGTGTTCGAGGGGGAAATGCGACCGTGCGACGGCCGGCGCGGCGCGCCGCACGGTCGCGCGGGATCAGGAGCGTTCGCCGGCGCCGGCGGCACCGTCGGGTGCGGTGCCGCCGCGGGGGCCGCCGCCCATTCCGTCCCCCATCCCGCCGGTGACGGCTTCTCCCGCCGTCACCGTGACCGACGTCGCGCCCGCCGACACCGTGTAGGTCCCATCGGCCGTGATGTCGGCCGACGAGAACACCACGGTCTGGAACTCCTTCTCCGCCGTGGTGGAGAAGACGACCGTGCCGTCGGCATCCGTGATCCGGATCTCGTCGCCGGCAGAGCCGCTGACCGTCGCGGCGATCCACGCCTGCGCGCTGCCGCTGTCGGGCGACTCGGCCATGCCCGAGCTGCCCACGGCGAGGAGCGTGCCGCCGGAGACATCGAAGCCCCCGTTGCTGTCGAGCGCACCGTTGCCGGACGAGGTCGGACCCCAGACGACGATGTCGCCGCCGGTCACGGTCACGGAGCCGTTCGAGTCGATCCCGTCCCCTCCGGCATCCACGGTCAGGGTGCCCCCCGAGATCGTGATGGTCTCGCCGGTGTCGGCCATGCCGCCGCCCATGCCGGCCCCGTCGGCGCTTGCGGCGCCGGCGTCGCCGCTGCCGTTCAGTGCGTCGTCGGAGGATGTGACCGCGACGTCACCACCGCTGATGGTGATGTCGGTCGCCTCGAGTCCCTCGTTCGACTGTCCGACGGTCACCGTGCCGCCACCGATCTCCAGCGCCGCCTCGGCGTGCGCACCGTCGTCTCCCGCGCTGATCGTGACCGTTCCGCCGAGGATCCCGATCGAGCCGTCCGAATGCAGGCCATCGTCCGTGGCGGACACGTCGACCGAGCCGTCGCCGATCGCGACGACGACCCCCGCGCTGATGCCCTTCGAGCCGGCGTCCGCCGCGCCTTCGGCGCTGATCGACACCGTCCCGCCCGTGATCACGGCATCGGTGGTTGCGGCGATGCCGTCGTCACCACTGGTGGCGGTGATGTCACCGCCGGAGATCCAGACGTACCCACGCGTGGCGTCTTCGTCGTCGTCGCTCTTGAGCACATCGCCGCCGGCAGTGACATCGAGCGTTCCGCCCGAGATGACGAGGGCGTCCTTGCCGCGGAGGGCGTCGTCGGCGGCATCCACCGTGATCGTCCCGCCGATGATCGCGAGGTCGTCCGTGCTGGCGATGCCGTCGTTGCCGTTCCCCGAGACGACGAGCGAACCGGTTCCACCGATGGTCAGGTCGGCATCGGCGTAGATCGCCGCGTTCGCTGCGGCGCTGTCGTCGTAGCTCGCGGCGTCCGAGACCGAGTTCTCGCTGCCGTCGGCGAGCGAGATGGCGACGTCGTCGGCCGTCGTGACCGAGATGGCGGCGCCGTCGTCGTTCGTGATGTCGACGCCGTCGAGGATGAGGACGACCTGCGCGTCGTCGGGTGCGGCGACGACGACAGATCCGGCGAGGTCGCCGCTGAGCCGGTAGACGCCGGCGGCCGAGATGGTGACCGTGCCGCCGTCGACGCTCACGCCGTCGCCGGACGCCGTCGCGGTCGATCCCTCGAGAGTGACGTCGATCGCGTCGGCCGCCGACCACTCGTCGTCGTCCACGACCGTCGCTTTCTCGTTGGCGGCGAGGACGGCCGCAGGGTCGAGGTCGGAGTCGATCTCCGCGACCGCGACGGTGGCGGAGTCGTCCGTCGTGGATGTGGTTCCGCTCGTGCCGGTCGAGGCGACGCCGGTCACGGCGCACCCCGCGAGGACGAGCCCGGCGAGGGTGAGAGGGACGGCGGGAAGGATCAGGCGGCGGCGCATGGCAGCTCCTCGGTGTGGATGGCGGTGGATGAGGGGGAGAAGGGGCCGCGCAGGAGGCGTCCCCAGCGGTTGCGGGGGAGGTCGGGGCTCAGCGCGGCGAGCCCGGTCGCGTATTTGCTGACCGAGACGGGACGGTGCCCGGCACGCCACAACAGCCGGTCGAGGGCGGATGCCGACGACGGCGACTTCGTCTCGACGATCGCGAGGTCGGGGAGGGAGAAGCCGGTGCCGTCCGGGCGGTCCCAGCGCAGGTCGGTGTCGATGGTCGCCCGCGACGACTGGTCGGGGGCGAGGAGCGTCGCCCGTGCGTACCGGGTGACGAGCGTGGCATCCAGCTCGTCGACGCGACCGCTGTCGACGCCGATCGTGGCGAAGGCGGCAGCGACCTCTTCTTGGGCTTCGGGGGTGAGGACGGCGCGCTGGGCGACGTCGTACTCCGACCGTTCCTTGACCGTCGTCCCACGAGCGCCGCGCGTCTTGATCTCGAGGTAGGCGGCGTGGGTGTCGACGTAGGTGCGGGTACGGAGCTTGAACCGACGACGGCGCGGCTGCGCGGCCATATGGAAGCTCAGCAGGTCGGGGGTGTCGAAGTAGACGGACTCGTAGGCGAATCGGCGGGCGCCGCCGATGTCGAGGACGCGGGTGCGCTCGTCGACCCGCGAGAGCAGGCCGCCCAGTGCGGACTGGGGCACCACGTACTTGCGGTCGACGCGGGCCAGGAGTGCCGCCTCGGCCACCATGTCCTCGAGGCTCACCCCGTCGAAGCGGGCGAGGGCGTCGGGGCTCATCGGACCGCTCCGGCTGCGAGGCGGCCGTCCACCTGCGACCCCGCCGAGTCGGGCGCGGGACGATCGTTGTCCGCGATGCGGTAGCGCACGTCGACGGTGGTCGTGTCGTTCACGAGGTCCAGCTCCTGCACGGTCAGCGAGGTGACCTCTCCGCCGAGCCGCTGCCCGACGAGGGCGCGGAGCGCGGTCTCGTCGGCCTCGGCACGGTCGAGGCGCACCACTTGGTGGCGGCTGCGGGAGAGCAGACGCGGGTGGTCGGCCGCCCACATCACGACGAGGATCAGCGCGATGAGTCCGGTGACGGGCAGGATGTCGGTGGTCGGGAGGCCGGCCATGAGGCCTGTGGCCAGTGCGGCGAAGTAGTAGGCCACCTCGCGCTGCGAGATCTCCGACGACCGGAGCCGGATGATCGAGAGCACACCGAACAGCCCGAGGCCGAGTCCGAGCGCGACCTCGGCGGTGCCGAGGACGGTCGCGACGGCCATCACCCCGACGTTGACCCCGAGGAAGGCGACGACCAGGTCGCGGCGGCGGTGGCGTCGGTAGTAGAGCCCCAGGCTGAGGATGAGGGCGGCGGCGAGGTCGATCGCGATGAGCGAGATCGAGGCGATGGTCATGGGTTCCTCCGTGGGGATGTGGTGACGATCTCCATTCGAGTGGCGGCACCTTCACCGTTCCTAAGAGGCGCATTGACGGCCGATTCGAGGCGGGAAGCGCGCGGGTTCCGGCCGAACACCACGCTCCGCTGGATGAGGTAGCCGAGCGTGAACAGCGCCGCCTCGGTGACGAGCTTGGCGGCGAGCAGCGGCATCCCGGCCGCGGTGAGGCATCGTCATCCAGGCGACGTTCGAGGCCAGCAGTGCGCCGGCGAGGAGCGCGTACCGTGTCGCCTGGCGGTGCAGCGCACCGGTACCGTCGCGACGGAAGACGACGTGCCGATTGACGACGAAGTTCACGGTCGCGCTGACGACCCGGGCGGCGACGATGGACGGGATCAAGGCTCCCGTCACCGCGGTCAGGACGAGGAGCAGCAGGGTGTCGACGGCGAACGCGAACAGCGACGAGGCCGCGAACAGCAGCAGCGGCACCCCTACGCGCAGGGTGTCGACCAGGGGGCGGAAGTGGCTCGACGCGTTCCCCGCCATGTAGACGGTCTCGATCGGGACCTCGCACGTCTCCCACCCGTCACGGTGACAGCGCAGGAGCACGTTCTGCTCGTACTCGAAGCGGTCGCCGCGCTGCGCGAGCAGCCAGGGCAGCATGACGGGCGGGATGCCGCGCAGCCCCGTCTGGGTGTCGGAGAGGGTCCATCCCGCCGCGAGACGGAACGTCGCCCGCGCCGCCCCGTTGCCGAGCCTGCTGCGCATCGGATTGCCGCGTCGGCCGGTGTCGCGGCATCCGAGCACCATCACCGGCGCGCCGGAGTCGACCGCGGCGACGGTGGTCGCGCCGACGTTCAGGATGTCGGCGACCGTGTGCTGGCCGTCGGCATCGGCCGTGACCACGGAATGTCCGGGGAAGGCGCTCATCGCGTGCCGGAACCCCGTGCGCAGCGCTGCGCCCTTCCCCTGGTTCCGCACGTGTCCGAGGACCGTCGCCCCGAGTGCCGCGACGTCGTCGAAGACGGCGGCATGGCGGGGTCCGCTGCCGTCGTCGACGACGACGATCGGGATGCCGGGAGCGGAGATCGTGAGTGCGCCGACCAGGTCGGTCAGGGCGACGTCGGGTTCGTAGGCCGGGATGAGGATGATCACGGCTCACTCCGCGATGTAGAGGATGTCGCTCGTGCCGCGCTCGCCGCCGTTCGAGGGCTGGTTCACGACCTCGCCGTCGAAGAACATCGTCGACGACCCGCCGCCGTCGAGGTTGTAGGCGGTCTCGGCGCCGAGGTCGATCATGATCTGGGCGAGCTCGATGAGGGTCGCTCCGCGGCTGTAGCCCTCGCTGCGGCCGTCGACGACGACGAAGACGAGATGGTTGTCGTCGATCACGCCGACGGCGGTGCGCGGCTGCTCACCCTGGATCGAATGGTTGCCGACGTTGGTGTCGACCTCGACGTCCTCGATCCCGGCCACGACGGCGCCGTCCTCGACGAGTGCGGGGCCGAAGCTGAGGGTGTTCCAGACCCCGTCGGCGAGCAGCTGGTCGGCGCTCGTGGCCGTCTCGTCGTAGACCTGCACCGTTCCGTCGGCGTAGAAGGCCAGCCCGGCGCGGGCGGGGGAATCGCGATAGACGACGCCGTTGCGGATGACGATGCCGGTGTCGCGGAATCCGTAGTAGTCGCCGTTGATCGCGAAGACGGCGTCGTTGTCCTCGGCGATCCCGCTCGTGGTCTCGGTGATGTTCTCGCCGAACTGATCCTTCGCGAATGCGGAGCGCAACCGGGTCGCATCCGAGAGGACCACATCGGCGACGTAGTAGGTGAGGGTGTCGTCGCCCGACCCGGTGACGACCTGCGACACGGTGACGCTCGTGGCCCCGTCGGAGTACGTGTCTCCGTCGACGGCACCCGCCGCATTCGTTGCCGACGTCGTCGGCTCGACGGCCGAGTTCTCGGCCTCATATGCCGAGACGTCGGAGATCTCGACGTGTTCGATGAGGAAGCGGTCTGCGGCCCACGCCGTCGCCCCTCCGACGGCGAGTGCGACGGTGAGGCCGCCGGCGATGAGGGCGGTCCGAAGATGGCGCGGTTTCGTGGTGTGAGGCATGCCTCCAGGAGTACGGACGCGAGGTTCGGCGGATGTTGACCGATCCTGAGAACGGGATTAACGACGCCCTCCCGATAGGGCACGGTCAGGCGGTCGCCTCCCCGGCGGATTTCGACGTCTGGTACGACGACGGCCCTCGTAGCGACTGCGAGTGACGCGGGGTATCACATGGGCCCCGCGGGCGCACGCCCCTGGCCGGCACAGCTCCGCGCTGCGAGCGTCGGAGCATGCCGACCACTCCTGAGTCCACGACCGACGCTCCGCAGACCCGCGCTGGGCAGGCAGCGGATCCCACGCTCGGGGTCGTGTCGCGGCCCGCGTGGCGCGACGACTCCGCCTCGCTCCTGACCCGCGGCTACCGCTTCGGCGATCGCATCTGGCAGCGCGTGCCGCGCGGCGCGCGCTCGGCGCCGATGCGACTGCTGTTCTCCGACGCCCTGCTGGTGCGCGGCGCGGAGGGGGTCGCGGCGTTCTACGACGACGCCCGGGTCTCACGGCACGGCGCCATGCCGCCGTTCATTCAGGAGACCCTCTTCGGGCACGACTCGGTGCACAGCCTCGACGGCGACGAGCACCGGCACCGCAAGGCGACGTTCGTCTCCGCGCTGTACGAGGACGAGCAGGTCGCCCGGCTGCGCCCGCACCTCGAGCGCGAGTGGCGGCACGAGGTCGACGCGTGGATCGCCGGTGGCGAACGGTCGGCGTACGACGCGGCCGTCGGAGCCTTGGGTCGCGCGATCATGCGGTGGGCGGGGCTCCCCGGCACCGGCGAGGCGAAGACGCGATGGGCGCGCCGGCAGGCGCAGATCGTCGACGGATTCGGTGTGCCGTACTCCCCGGAGTACCTGCTCACCGCTCTGAACCGGCGGTGGTCCGACCGCCACGCCGAGCGTCTCATCCGCGCCGTGCGCGCAGGCCGCCTCGACGCGCACCCGGGAACCGCGCTGGCCGCCTGGGCAGGGAACCGCGACAGCGCCGGTGAGCTGCTGCCGGCTCGCCTCGCGGGGGTGGAACTGCAGAACAGCTTCCGCCCGATGATCGCCGTCGCCCGGTTCACCGCCTTCGCCGCGAAGCGGCTGCAGGAGCACCCGGAATGGCGCGAGCGCATCGCCGCGGAGGTCGCCGAACGGGGGTCGCTCGTCGACGGCCCGCTCGCGACCGCGTTCGCACAGGAGATCCGCCGCACGTCGCCGTTCGTCCCGATGCTGCCGGCCTTCGCGACGCAGGACATCGAGGTCGACGGTCGTATGGTCCGCGCCGGCGGGCGCATCGTGCTCGACATCCTCGGCACCGACACCGACGAGGGGTCGTGGGAGCGCGCCGACGTCTTCGATCCCGAGCGCTTCGTCGGCGTCGACGACTACGAGGCGATCACCGTGTTCGTGCCGCACGGGGGTGCGGACGTCGCGACAGGGCACCGCTGCCCGGGCGAGAAGCTCGCGATCGCGGGGCTCGCGGCATCCATCAGCGCTCTGAGCGACCCCCGCCTGGCGATCCTGCCCGCAGGACTCGAGGTGAACGAGCGACGGATGCCGACGAAACCCCGTTCGGGCGGCCGCGTCCGGACCGCGGGATCGACGGGCGGCGCGCGCTGCCCGTTCCACCGCTGACGCAATGCCACGAACCGGCGCCGCGTGCAACCCCCTCTGAACCGGACCGTGTCGGCCGCAGGGTGACCTCCGACCGGGAGGACCACCATGGCCGAGCAGAACACCACGCAGACGACACGCACCGACGCGCCCGACCCCGAGGCGTCGCGCAAGCCCGACTCCGTCGGCGACGTGAAGAAGCGGTCGTGGAAGTACGTCCTGGGCAAGACGATCCGCGAGTTCAGCGCGGACCAGTGCACGGATGCCGCGGCGGGCCTCACCTACTACGGGGTGCTCGCGCTCTTCCCGGCCCTCATCGCGATCTTCTCGCTGCTCGGCGTCGTGGGACAGGGGCAGGCGGCCGCCGACGCGGTGCTCGGCATCGTGCGCGATGTCGCGCCCTCCGACACGGCGAGCGCGCTGGAGGGCCCGATCCAGCAGATCGCGTCGTCGCCCGGTGCGGGACTCGCGCTCGTGCTCGGCATCGTCGTGGCGCTGTGGTCGGCTTCGGGGTACGTCGGGGCCTTCTCCCGGGCGATGAACCGGATCTACGAGATCGAGGAGGGGCGCCCGTTCTGGAAGCTGCGCCCGATGCAGCTGCTCGTGACGCTCGTCGCGGTGGTCTCGCTCGCCCTCGTCGCGCTCGGCCTCGTCCTCTCGGGCGACGTCACCCGAGCGATCGGGGAGACGTTGGGCCTCGGCGACGGCGTGCTGCTCGCGTGGAACATCGCGAAGTGGCCCGTCATGCTCTTCGTCGTCGTGTTCCTCGTCGCGGTCCTGTACTACGCGACCCCCAACGCGAAGCAGCCGAAGTTCCGCTGGATCAGCATCGGCGCGCTCATCGCGATCGTCGTGATGATCATCGCCACCGCCGGGTTCGCCTTCTACGTCGCGAACTTCTCGAACTACGACCGGACCTACGGCTCACTCGCCGGCGTCATCGTGTTCCTGCTCTGGTTGTGGATCGCGAACAACGTGCTGCTGTTCGGCGCGGAGTTCGACGCCGAGCTCGAACGGGGCCGTCAGCTGCAGGGCGGCATCGCCGCCGAGGAGGACATCCAGCTGCCGGCCCGCGACACGCGGAAGTCCGACAAGCAGGCCGCGAAGGAGCAGAAGGACATCGACGAGGGTCGCCGCATCCGCCTCGCCCACGGTGAGGACGAGGACCGATGACGGAAGTCGACACTCCCACCCGTCTGAAACGGGGGATCACCGGGCCGCTGAGGTCGGCGTCAACGGCCGGTGGGCGGGAGCTTCGCCACGCCGTGCCGATTCGGCTCGTCCGGTTCGGCGGCCGTCGCGGGCGACGCGGCGGAACCACCGTGGGGGGAGTCCGTTCCCGGGTAGGACGGCTCCTCGATCTCGACCGCGCGGTCGCGGTCCTCCTTCCTGGGCAGGTGGTCGAGTGGCTGTCGGATGTCGTCGGATTCGCTCATGCCCACACGCTCCGCCGCGAAGGACGGCCGCGGCAGGGGGTTGCGAGCGGCCGGCGACTGTGATGGACGAATCACCTCGCAGCGCCGCAGTGTAAGAGACGGATGCCGGAGGCGCGACCCCCCTCGAACCTCGACCGACGGCGGGCACCATCGAGCAATGCTCGAGCTGCACTACTCCGACGGATACGTCGTCACGACGGGCGCGATCGCCGACGCGGTGCTGCGTTACGCCAAGACCCTCGCCGAGCAGAAGGCCTCCGACCTCATCACGGTGCCCATCGCGACTCCGGAGGGCCCGGCTGTCTCGTCGATGCTCATCGGTCCCGCGAGCCAGCTCTATACGACGCCGCACTCCGGTGCCGCTGCGGACCTCGACGACGAAGCCGCCGTCATGGACCTCCTCAGTCGCAACGACCGTCTCGTGCACCCGCCCGAGACGGTCGGCGAGTACCCGTACGAAGAAGACGACCCCTGGTACGAGGAGTCGTTCTGAGACGCGCACGCCTGCGGGAGCGCAGCCGCCTCGTCCGCGGCTGGCGATTGTGGCGGACGCGGCATCCGGTCACCTTCCGCGACAAGGTCCGCTACAAGATGCTCCGCGACCATCGGCCCCTCGTCGTCACCTTCGCCGACAAGGCGGCGGTGCGCGACTACGTCGCCGACCGTGTCGGCGCGCAGTACCTGCCCGATGCGGCCGTGTTCGATTCGCCGACCGAGCTGCTGACGGCGGAGCTGCCCGACGCGTTCGTCCTGAAACCGACGCACGGGAGTGGGGCGGCGATCATCGTCTCGCCGTCGGCGCCGGTGGACGCGCGCCTGCCCGAGGACGGCAGTTGGGTCTACCGCCACGTCCGGCCCGAGCACGCCCCGCGGGAGCATCTCGTGCGCCTCGCGACGGACTGGCTCTCGCAGCTCTACGGGCAGGGTCCGAACCGGGAGTGGGTCTACGGCCGGGTGCCGCGGCGGATCATCGTCGAGGAGATGCTCGGCGGCGCGACGGACCGCATCCCCGACGACCTCAAGCTCTTCGTGTTCCACGGTCGGGTGCAGTACGTGCAAGTGGATGCGGGGCGCTTCGCCGGTCGCACGCAGGACTTCTTCGACCGCGACTGGACCCATCTGCCGCTGAGCGGCGGTCCGCCGTGGGCCGATCCGACACCGCCGCGGCCGGCGGGCCTCGACGAGATGATCCGCGTCGCCGAGGCGCTCGGTGCGGACACCGACTTCGTGCGCGTCGACCTGTACGACGTCGACGGCCGCATCGTCTTCGGCGAACTGACGAGCTTCCCCGCCGGCGGCGACAGCCCGTTCCACCCGGAGTCCTTCAACACGGAGTTCGGTCGACACTGGACGGTGCCGAGGCGATATCGATGACCGAGCGCTGGCTCGTCGCCACGACCGAATACGCCGGCGTGACGTCGTACACCGGCGGGATCGGCAGGCACTACGCCGCCCTGCTACCCGCCCTCGCCGCGCAGTGCGCCGAGATCGACCTCGTGGTGTTCACGGACGGTCCCGAAGAAGCAGCGGGTGCCCCCGGCATCCGTCGCCTGGTCGTCCACCGGACCAAGGGGATGCCGCGGCTCGCGGCGCTCCTGCATCGCCCCCGTGCGCTGCGGCGCGCGTACCTTGCGGACGCCTACGACCGCGTCTTCGTGCCGGAGTGGATGGGGCTCGGTGCGCTGCTGCCGCGCGACGCCCCGCTCGTGACGAACCTCGCAACAGGCGTGGACCTCGCGCACGAGATCTCGGGCCTGCGGATCGCCGACCTCCCGGCATCGAGTCGTCCGGCGGTCGTGCTGCAGAGTCGCCTCGAGGCGCGGCAGGTGCGCCGCTCGGCCGGGATCGTCGCGATCTCGCACGCGATGGCCGACCGGGCGGAGCGCATCTGGGGACGGATGCCGCGGGTCGAGGTCGTCCGCAACTGCATCGACGTCGCGGGGGTGCGGCACGCGGCGGCGACGCGCAGGCCGCCGGCGGGCTGGCCCGAGCGGGACGGTCCGATCGTCCTCTTCCTCGGCCGCGCCGAGCGGCGGAAGGGCGTGGTCGACGGCGTCGACGCCTTCGCGCGGGTCGCGCAGCGGCATCCCACCGCCCGCCTCGTGCTGGCCGGTGCCGGGGGAGACGACCGCTTCGAACCGTCGCGGGCGACCCTCCTCGACCGGGTGCCGTCCGCGGCGCGCGATCGGGTGACGTTCCTCGGGCATGTGTCGGGCGACGAGCTGTACGGCGCGATCGCTGCCGCCGACGTGGTGATGTGTCCCTCTCGGTGGGAGGGCTTCGGAAACGTGGCCGTCGAGGTGATGGCCGCCGGGGTGCCGCTGGTCGTCACCTCCGGTAGCGGATTCGACGACTTCTGCACCGATGGCGCCGACTGCCTCATGGTGCCGCCCGCCGACCCGGAGGCCCTCGCGGCCGCGCTCGCCACCGTGCTCGACGACCCGGGCGCCGCCCGCCGACGGGCGACGCGCGCCGCCGCAGGAGTCGACCGCTTCGCCCCCGCGCCGGTGGCGGCCGACCTCCGGGCGGCCGTCGATCGGATGCTGTCGCGCGCGGCCATCCCGGCGTAGGGTCGCGCTGTGCGCCCCCTCCGGTACTCGACCAACGTCACCCTCGACGGCTGCGTCGAGGGCTTCTAGGGCACGCGGCGCCAGCCCGCGGCATCCCTCGTCACCGCGCCGGCCCGCTCGAATGCTTCGAGCCAGCCGGTCATGGGCCACTCGCCCCAGCGCGCGGCGAACAGCGCCCCGTTGCGGAGGATGTCGTCGAGGTGCTGCCAGGGCGGCGAGGTCGTCGGGTGGTACTGGTGGTACGCGTGGGCGCCACCCGTCCACACGAGGGGCACCTCGCGCTCGCGCATCCGGAACGCGAAGTCGGTGTCCTCGCCGCCGTACCCCTCGTACGCCTCGTCGAAGCCCCCGATCCGTCGCCACGTCGCGGGGGAGAGCGCGAACGACAGCGACCAGAACAGCGGGTACTCGCCGGCTGTCGCGGTCCGTTCCGCCTCGTCCGGCGGCATCGGCCGCGCCGGGTGGGGGGAGGTGAGCGCGGCGAGCTCCGCCGGGTCGGATGCCGACACCCCCTCGGCGAGGTACGTCACCGGCCCGCACAGCACGGCGTCCGGGTGACGGACGGCGGCCTCCCGGTAGCGACGCACGAGATCCGGGCCGGGCACGCAGTCCGCGTCGAGGAAGACGAGCAGGTCGGCGCCGTCGGCGGCGGCCGCGCCCGCGTTCCGGGCGGCGGCGAGGCGCAGTCCGTCCGCGCCGGGCGGGACCCGGAGCACGGTCTCGGCGTCCAGGACGGGCGGCTCCTCGTCCCCGATCCACACCACGACACGACGCACGTCGGGTGCCCCGGCGAGGGCCCGCAACTGCACCCGCAGGTGCGCGAGCCGGGGGGTCGAGCACAGGCTCACGACGGCGACGCTCATCGCCGACCGCGCATCGTGTCGGTGATCGCGGCGGCGGCGCGCTGGGGCGCCCCCGCGACCTCCCAGCGCTCCCACTCCGGCCGCGCGGTCGCCGCCCGCTCGATCAGGTCGGGCCACTGCGCCGCGGTCGGCCACGAGTCCTCGACCTGCGCGAGGTTCGCCCGCCGGAGCGCGCGCCCCGTCTCGCGCTGCTCGTCGAACGGCCGATCCTGCGGGATCACGATCGCCGACGCCCGGGCCGCCGCCAGATCGGCGACCGCGTTCTGGCCGGCCCACGACACGACGACGCCCGCGGTCGCCAGCACCGGCCACGGATCGTCGGCCCACGCGCCGCCCCCGAGCGCCCGCCACGGCCGGCCGGTGGCCTTCTCGGCATCCCGGATCGCGGCCGGTCCGACGGTCCCCCCGCTCGCGAGCAGCACCACCTCATCCGAGCGCGGCCCGTTCGCGACGCGCGCGGTGAAACGGCTGATCCCGCCCGTGTGCACGACCTTGTCGCCGAGCGCCTCGAGGTGCGGGGGCGAGAGGATGCCGCGGGCCCACGGTGCGATCACGGTGTCGGCGGCGGCGAATCCCAGCAGGTGCGGCCGGTCGATGCGATGACCCGGCTGCGTGACGACGACGGTCCGCAGCCCCAGCAGGCGCGCGAGCAGGGTCACCTCGACCGAGGTGTCGACGACCATCCCGTCCCAGTGCCGTTCCGCCGCCGCGGCGGCGATGACCGAGAGCCGGGTGCGGTGCCCGACGTGCCCGATCGGGGCCCAGTGCAGCATCCCGTCCACCGTCGGGTCGATCGGCGCGCCGCCGTCGTCGTCGCGGTCGAGCACGGTCCAGGTCCAGCCGGACGGCAGGCCCGCGGGCGCCGCGAGGCTGCTGACGGCGTCGACCTCGGCATCCAGGTGCGGTGCGATCGCGAGCAGCCGGGTCAGGTGCCCGCGGCCGTGGTGGTGCACGTACCAGCCGAGCCGGGGCGTCCGCCCGGTCACGCGGCGGTCTCCGTCGCGAGCATCCGGGCGAACGTCGCCTCGAGGGCGTCGATGCGCGCGTCGAGCGAGAACCGGCGCTCCGCCGTCTCGCGCACGACGGCACGGAACGCGGCATCCTTCCCGCTCGGCAGCACGGCCGCGGCCCGTTCGGTCATCGCGAGGACGTCGCCGGGCGCCACGAGCTGCATCCCCATCGTCGCGGCCGCGATCTCGGGAACGCCGCCGACCGCGAACCCCACCACCGGTGTGCCGCACATGAGCGCCTCGGGTCCGACCAGCCCGAACGGCTCGGCCCAGGCGGGGGTCGCGAGGGCGAGACCGCTCCGCCCGACGAGCTCCGCGAGCGGTCCGGGCGAGAGCTCGCCGGCGTACTCGACCGCGCCGTGGACGCTCGGCAGGAGCACCTCGCGCGCGTACGACTCGTCGCCGATCCGGCCGGCGATGACGAGGCGGCGACCGAGCCGGCGCGCGACCTCGACGGCGACATGGGGAGCCTTCTCGGGGACGATCCGGCCGAACCACACGAGGTCGTCGCCCCCGGGACCGAGCGGCCACGCGGCCGGGTCGACGCCGTTCGGCAACAGCTGCGAGGGCACACCCGCGGCATCCCACTGCCCTTTCGTGTGCGAACTCACCGCGAGGAACCGTGACCCCGCCCCTCCCGCGGCGACGTGGGCGGCCACGGCGGCGGCCTCGACCGGCGTGTGCAGGGTCGTCACCATCGGCACGCCGAGGGTGTTCGCGCGGCGCAGCGGCAGGGGGTCGAGGCAGTGGTTCGAGACCACGTCGTACCGCTCGGGATGGCGGGCGATCCCGCTGAGCGCACGGTCGAGCGCCGGGGCGCTCTCGCGGTGGTAGCTCTCGGGCCACGTCTTGTCGGTCGGTGCGGCATCGCCCGGCCACACCACCGGCGGCAGCCGGAACGCCGCCTCGTCTGGCAGGAAGTCCGACCCCTCGGGGGCGATGAAGGTCACCTCGTGCCCGCGGCGGCGGAGCGCGTCGACCTCGGCCCAGACGGCGGACTCCAGACCGCCCGCGTGCGGGCGCCGGATCGGGAAGCGCAGCGGCGCGATCACGACGATGCGGAGCGGACGGGCGCTCACGCGGTGCGGCTCTCGAGCAGGTGCAGGTAGAGCTCCGCGTGACGCTCGGCGATCGCGGCATCCGTCACGGTGCGCAGCGCCCGGCGCTCGTCGACGAGGGCGTCGCGCGCGGCGCTCGCCGGACGCGCCGACGGGGCGACCCACAGGCCGGCGAGGGCCTGCGCGAGCTCCGCGGCGTCGCCGGGCGCGAACGAGGCGACCGTGTCGTCGGCGTGCTGCTCGGCGAAGAACCCGATCCGCGGGGCGGCGACCGGGACGCCCAGGTCCCAGCACAGCTCGAGCCATCCCGAGTGCGTGCCGTGCCGGTAGGGCAGCACGCACGCGTCGAGGCTCGCGAGGGCCGCGAACAGCTCGTCGTCGGCGAGACGCTCGTGCTCGACGAGGTCGAGGACAGCGGATGCCGCGCACAGCGCGCGCACCTCGGCTGCGGCATCCGCGTCCCGCACCCGATGGTGCAGACGCACCTCGCCGCGGACGTCGTGGCCCGCGTCGCGCAGGGCGGTGAGCGCGGCCTCCAGCGCCCGGACCGTGCCCGGTCCGTCGACGCTCGGCCGGAGGTCCTTCAGATGCACGCCGACGACGCGGCCCGCACCGAGTGCCGGTTCGATCGCGGCGGATCGCGGCAGGACCGACGGATGCGGGATGACGGTCGCGTGCTGGCCCCAGCGCTCGCGCACCGCGCGGGCGGCGCCGACCGTGAGGGTCGTGACCGCGTCGGCGCCCGTCACGAGCTCGTCGAGCTGGGCGAGGTAGCCGGAGTCGTCGGTCAGCTGCGGGTGCTCGAGGTCGTGCAGCGTGTAGACGACGGGCCAGCCGACGGCGTGGGCGGCCTCGAGGCACGCGGTCAGGTGTCCGGGCGGGAACGACTCGGTGCCGAAGTGGATGTGGAGGAGCGATGCGGCATCGGCGTGCGCACGGATCCAGGTCGGGTCGAGGGCGGCGGGCGGCCACCACACCGCGGGGTCCGCTCCGGGGGCGATGGGGTCGGGGAGCACACTCACACACGGATCCGCCGTCGTCTGCCGGACGTACGGGTGGCCGGCGGGGACCGAGACGATCCTGATCGCTCCGGTCCTCTCCGCACCCGCGGGGGCGACGATCGGCGTGCTCGTGTCCACTGTTCTCCCTTTGACGGCGTCGCGCCGACCGAGAAGTGGGTGCGCGGGAACGCCCCGACCGTAGGCGCATCAGGCGTCGGATCGAGGGGGCTTGACCTCGCTCCCCCGGACGGATAACCATGCCGGGTGATCTCCGCGCCTCCGCTCCTGCTCGTCCTCGGTCCGGAGGGGCACGGTGTCACGCGGTACGGCGACGATGTCGCCCGCGCCGTCGGGGCCCTCCGTCCCGGCGCGCGGACGGTGCGCGTCGCGGACGTCGCCGCCGGCGACCGGGCGCTCGCCGGGCTCGACGCGGGTGCGCGCGTGCACCTCCACGCCACCGACCGCCTCTTCGGCAGGACACCCGAGGACGCCGCCGACGTCGTCGAACGCTGGGCCGAGCGGATGCGGCTGACGCTCACGCTCCACGACGTGCCCCAGCCCTCCGACGGCACGATGTTCGAGCGCCGCCGCGCCGCCTACGCGCGGATGGTCGCCGCAGCCAGCCGGGTCGCCGTCAACAGTCGTCACGAGCAACTGCTCATGGACGAGTTCCTGCCCGGGGTCACCCGCGCCGAGGCGATCGCGCTCGGGGCGCGCACCGGCATCCCGCCGTCGCGCCCCGGCGAGGCGACGCGCGACCTGCGCGTCCTCATCGCCGGCTTCGTCTACCCCGGAAAGGGTCACCGTCCCGCCGTGGTCGCGGCGGCCCGGGCCGCCGACGAGCTCCTCCGCCGGGGCGAGGACGTCGGCGACGTCGCGGTGCGCGCGATCGGCGCGCCGTCGCGCGGCCACGAGGAGGACGTCGTCCGGTTGCGGGCGGATGCCGCCGAGCTCGGCGTCGCGTTCGAGGTCACCGGATTCCTGGGCGACGACGCCTTCGCCGCCGAGCTGCTCGCCCCCGGCATCCCCCTCGCGGCACACGAGCACGTGTCGGCCTCGCGGTCGATGCTGGACTGGGTCGAGGCGGGCCGCCGCCCGCTGGTCGTCGACTCGCGCTACGCCGCCGAGATGGATGCGCTCCGCCCCGGCACGCTCGCCCGCTACGCCCCCGACGAGCTCGCCGCCCGCCTCGTGGACGCCTGGCTCGATCCGACGTCGACGCGGCTGGCTCCCGGAGCCTCGCTCGCGCCGACGCTCGACGACGTCGCCGCGTCGTACCTCGCCTGGTGGGCGGCCTGATGCCGGAGGGCATCGCCCTGCCGGGCAACCGCTGGGACCTGCTGGACGGACGGGAGGCGACACCCACCGTCTCGGTCGTCGTCGCGCACTACGAGCAGCCCGCGCAGCTGGCGCGGTGCCTCGCCGCCCTCGCCGGCCAGGACCACCCCCGCGACCGCCTCGAAGTGATCGTCGCGGACGACGGCTCGGCCACGCCGCCGCAGGTGCCGGCGGGCGTCGGGCTCGTCCGGCAGGCCGACGAGGGATTCCGCCTCGCCGCGGTGCGCAACCTCGGCGCGGCGCACGCGACGGGGGAGGTGCTCGTCTTCCTCGACGCCGACACGGTCCCCGAGCCGGGCTTCATCCGTGAGCTGACGCGGATGCCGGGGCTCGCCCCGGACGTCGTCGCGGTCGGACGGCGGCGCCACGCCGACCTCGCCGACGCGCCCCCCGTCGCCGACGTGCGCGGGGTCGTCGCGGGGCGGGAGCTCCCCGAGCCCGCATGGCTCGCCGACGCCTACCGGCGCTCGCGCGACCTGCTCGACGCCGACGACCGCAGCTACCGGCATACGATCGGCGCCGTGCTCGCGTGCTCGCGGACGATGTTCGCGGCCGCCGGCGGTTTCGACGAGTCGTTCCGGGCCTACGGCGGGGAGGACTGGGAGTGGACGTACCGCGCGTGGCTGCGGGGTGCGGTGCTCGCGCACGTGCCGTCCGCGGTGGCATGGCACGACGGTCCGGATGCGGGTGCGCGCGAGGGGACGGGCCAGGCGGACCGGAACGCCGAGGCGATGCTGCTGTCGGAGCTGATCCCGGTGCCGGGCTCGCGACCCCGCGGGCTGCCGACCGCGCAGGTCGACGTCGCCGTGACCGCGCCGGAGGGTGCCTCGGACGCCGCTGCGTTCGTGAGCGTCGATTCCGTCGTGGCGGCGGTGCCGGGATCGGCCGCCGTCGCCGCCGCGGATCTGGCGGCGGGGCGCGGCGTGCTCGATCGCGTGCGGCTGCACCTCGAGATCGTGCGACCGGTCCGCGCGGGTGCGGGCCTTCACGCGGTCGTGGAGCGGGTCGCCCAGGAGGGTCTCGGCGTCGCGAGCCTCATCGATGAGGACGGCGCGGTGCTCCTCCGCATCCGTTCCCTCCGGGCCGCGGCGCGCGAGGCGCGCTGGCAGCGGGACGACCTGTTCCCCCGCACGACGGAGACCGCCGACGCGGTGCGCGAGCTGGTCGGCGAGCCCGATGTCGCCGCCTACCTCGGCGGGTGGGGCTGAACACCCACGGGATTCACAGAGCGGGTCGCCTTGTGCCCGCCGCCCCCGTCTGGTTTCATAGCCGCGGGGACACCGGTCGTGCCCGCCTGGGGAGGCGAGCACAACGGCGACGAGTGGGATCGTCGACGGCGCCGGTCTACCGTCCGCACCTCTTGCTCGGGGTGGGCGTTGTGGGGGAGAGCATGGGGACTGCGGGGACACTCGGCGTACACCGGACGGGTCCGACGCGCATCGACGTGCGTGCGACCACCGCGCGACCGCGCCTTGCCACGGCCGTCCGGACGCCGTACGCCGCCCCGGTCCTGCGAGCGCCGCGCGTCGCCATCCGACTGACGGAGCGCTCCGAAACACTTCCGCAGCTCTGCGCTCGCTCGGCGACCGCAGTGCGGGCACATGACATCGCGGACGGCCCTCGGAGGGTCGCCGCGAGACGACACCGGTGCGGCGGCGATCGCCCCCACCGGTTGACGGCAGCAGCCGTCGGGGGGCGCTCGTGGGGAGCGTGATCCGCGGGGGGAATCCGGGGGACGAAGTGAAGAGACGACTGAATGTCGCCGTGATCGGCGCGGGATATTGGGGGCCGACCCTGGCGCGCACGCTGCGTGCCAGCCGTGAGTGGAGTCTCGCCGCCATCTGCGACCTCGACATCGACCGCGCGCGCCGCGCCGCGGACGCCGTGGGGGGTGCCCGGGTCGTCCCCGAGCTCGATTCCGTGCTGGCCGACGCTCAGATCGACGCCATCGCCATCGCGACGCCCGCATCGACCCATCACGAGATCGCGATGGCAGCGCTCGAGGCCGGCAAGCACGTACTGGTCGAGAAGCCGCTCGCCGACACCCAGCAGCGCGGCGAGGAGATGGTCGGGCGGGCATCCGAACGCGGCCTCGTGCTGATGGCCGACCACACGTCCTGCTACACGCCCGCGGTGATGAAGATGCGTGAGCTGATCGCGAGCGGCGAGCTCGGCGACATCCTGTTCATCGACAGCGTGCGCATCAACTTCGGTCTCGTGCAGCCCGACGTGGACGTCTTCCGCGACCTCGCTCCGCACGACCTGTCGATCATGGACTTCGTGCTGCCGGGTGGCCTGCGGGCGACCTCGGTGTCGGCGCACGGATCCGATCCGTTGAACACCGGCAAGTCGTGCATCGGCCACCTCGCGATGCCGCTCGCGGGCGGGGCGATGGCGCACGTGCACGTCAACTGGCTGAGCCCGACCCGTACGCGCCGCATGGTGATCGGGGGCACCCGCCACACCCTGGTGTGGGACGACCTGAACACGCAGCAGCGGCTCACCATGTACGACCGCGGCGCGGACGTCGCATCGATCTCGCGCGCGACCGCGAAGGAGCGACGGGAGGTCAGCATCCCGTACCGGGCGGGCGCGACCCGCGCGCCGGCGCTCGAGGAGCGGGAGGCGCTCACGCTCGTCGTGAGCGAGTTCGCCGCCGCGATCCGTGAGAAGCGCGCCTCGCGCACGAGTGGCGCGTCCGGGCTCCGGGTGCTGTCGATCCTCGACGCCGCCGCGGGCAGCCTGGCGGCCTTCGGTGCGCCGCATCCGATCCCGCACGCCCGCTCCTCTGCCGAGGTGGCGGCATGAGCCGGTCGCGCCGCCACGGGCGGGCCCACCATGGCTGAGTGGGAGATCGGCGTCGACGCCCCCTGGCTGGGCCAGGCCGAGCTGAACGCGGTCGCCGAGGTCATCGCGAGCGGCTGGGTGGGGCAGGGCCCGAGGGTGGCGCGCTTCGAGCAGGACTTCGCCGGTCTCGTCGACGCGAACTACGCCGTTGCGACCGCCAACGGCACCGACGCCCTGCATCTCGCCCTGCTCGTCGCAGGGGTGCGGCCCGGCGAGGACGTCGTCGTCCCGTCGTTGGCATTCATCGCCACCGCGAACGCCGTGCGCTCGGTGGGGGCGACGCCGGTGTTCGCCGACGTCGATCCGGTCACCGGGACCGCGACCGCTGCCACGGTCGAGCGTGCCCTCACCCCGACGACGACCGCGGTCATCGTCGCGGACCACGGGGGCTCTCCCGTCGACCTGCAGAGCATCCGCGACGTCACGGACCCGCTCGGGATCGTCGTCATCGAGGACACCGCCGGCGGTGTGGGCTCGACCTGTCGCGGCCGCCCCGTCGGTGCCGCGGCCGAGATCGCCACCTGGTCGTTCGACGGCCGCGCGATCCTGACGACGGGTGACGGCGGCATGCTTACCACGACGCACGCTGCCTGGGCGGCGCGGGCGCGGCGGCTGCGCGAGCACGGCATGATCACCCCGTCCGCCGATCCGCGTCCCGGCTCGGTGCCGCCCGCGGAGGAGTACCGGGAGGTGGGTGGGGACTCGCGCCTGACCGACCTGCAGGCCGCCGTGGGGATCGTCCAGCTCGGTCGCCTGCCCGAGATCGTGCGCCGCCGTCGGCAGATCGCCGACCGGTACCGCGACGGGCTCCGGGACGTGCGGGGGCTACGTCTCGCGGCGGACCCCGCGTGGGGAACGGGCAACGTCGGATCCTTCTGGGTCGAGGTCGAGGACGCGTATCCGGTCGACCGCGACGGACTGCTCGCCGCGCTCGCCGCCGCCGGCATCGCCGTGCGAAGGGGCGGCTCGGCGATCCACCGCCATGCGCCGTACCGTGCGCTGACACCTCCCGACGGGCTTCCCGGGTCGGAGCGGTTCGCCGATCGCACGCTCGCCCTGCCCGTTTCGCGCATGCTCACGGCCGCGCAACAGGATCAGATCGTGGCGATCCTGCGCGACCCGGGCGCACCCGCGCTCGCGAACGCGCAGACGGTGACGCGCTCGGGTCGCTGAGCAAGGCGCTGTGCGCTGCGGTCGCTGAGCTGCCGCATCCCGCTCAGCGCGGGGCGCCGCGGTGCGTCGCGGGCTGACGGTCCGTGCCGCGCTCAGGTGGCAGAGCGGTCGTGGAAGAGCCGGCGCTCGGGCCGCGCCGGCTGATCCACCAGGCGGGCACGGACGGACGGGGGGGAGGTCCGGCCGTGCCCGCGTGCGGGTGACGGTTCACGCGTCATGAGGAGCCGAGGATCGGCGGACGGCCTGGGAGGCCGGGGGTCCCTCGACGAGGTACCGCTTCGCCCATCGCTTCGGCTCGAGCGCGAGCCGCCACATCTTGTCGAGTCGTCCGCGCGCGCCGTCGGCAAGGATGCGCGGGACTCGATCGGTCAGAAGATCGCCGAGTGCGTCCACAGCGATCAGGGCGCGTGCGCCCGTCAGTTCGCCGTAGGTGCCGATCCAGTCCGTCTGCCGGTGCGTCTGCAGGCAGACGACCACGAGGTCGGCCTCGGCGTGCCGGATCTGTTCGGCGATGTCGAGGGAGGTCTCCCGCGATCGGATCGCGGTGTGCACCGGCGTCCAGTGGCCGATGAGGGCCACGCCGGGTCGGTCGGCGACCATGCGCTGGTGAAGCTCCTCGCGCTGGGCGGGTGAGCCGCCGACGACGGCGACGCGCCAGTGTGCCGCGTCGGCATGCTCCAGGATGGCGCCGGGCGTCAGACCGCCGGGCGTCGAGCGCTCGCGCAGACCCTCAGCAGGGTACGGGGCGACGGGCGATGCCGGCGACGGGGTGCGGCGCTCAGCGACAGCTGCGGAGTGCGGCGCGGGCGCAACAAGGCGCATGTGCATCAGCGGACCGCCCTCGCGGTCGGGGTGATGCCGCCGGAGACCGTGGTGCGGCCACGGCTCCGGCGGCGATCACGCGGGCCCCGGAGTGCCTCGCGCACCGATGGTCTCGTCGGATCGACGAGCGCGTCACGCAGACGCGCACCCCTGTTCCGTTCTGTCCCCATGAACGTTCCATCCCCCGAAAAACATCGACGCAAGTGTGGCTCGCGTCCCCCGATGTGCGGATCCGATCCGCGATTCCCCGTGTGCGGCGCCGCCCCCCAGCGACACCGCTCGATGCACCGACCCCTCGGCGCACCCTCTTTCTCTTCCCCCAGAAAACCCCGCCCACCGCCCCATACGGTGTGCGGAGTAAGGGCTCTTCGCACGAGTTCGATGCGCGAACGAAGACGTACGAAGAGCCCAGGCAGATATGGGTACGGCCCCCAAGCTCGCCCCCACTCCATCTGCTGCCGCCATGTGCCGTGTCGACTCCCCAAAGCCTCTGCGGCGGCGATATCGGAGACGCTACAGGTGACGACGGTGTCCACCAATAGGGGGACGAACCTAATCTCCTGTCCCCCAGATGGGGGACAAGTAGGGAGGAGGATTAGGGGGTTGCGGGGCAGAACACGGGAGGTCCGCCGGCGGCACCGGCGGTAACGTGGCGGCTGAAGAACGAGCGAGCGCCCATCCGAGGCGCCGCCTCGTCGCCTTTGGGGAGGCAGACATGTGGGGGGAACTTTGGCGTGCCGCGATCGTGGGCGCCGTCATCGTCGGTGCCGGCTCGGCACCGGCATTCGCGGCCGACGGGTCGTACGTCCCGAACACTCCCGACGAGTCGGGACTGAACGGGTCGGTCGTGCAGTCGCTGTGCGTCCACCAGGCACCGGCGATCGACTACTCGATCGTCCGTGTGGATGCATCGGCGGCTGCACGTACCGCGTCGGCGCCGTCCGCTGAGCTCGTCATCTCCGGGGACGGTCACCAGCTCTCGGTGCCGCTCACGGTGGACGATGCCGGTGAAGGGCACGGCACCGTGCTCTGGCCGGGCGTCGAGGTCGACGGCGACGGCACCGTCGAGGCCCTCCCCGGCTGGGTGCGCTCCGGCGATCAGTGGACTCCGCGCGACGACGCAGCCGCGTGGACCACGGGGGCCGTGACCGCTCAGCTGCGCGTCGGCGACGAGAGCATCGCGGTGCCGCTGGCCTACCCGGGCTACTCCGACACGTGCGCCACGCCGACGGGGGTCGCCTCGAACGGCACTCCCGGAACGCTGGCGTTCACGGGCGGGCAGTGGCCCATCGCGGCCGCCGTCGGTGGCGCCGCCGCCGTCGCCGGAGGGCTCTTCCTGGTCGCTCGCCGCCGCCGCCGGGTCGAGTCGTGACGAGGCGCCGTCGACTCCTCTGGGTCGCCGGCGCTCTCCTCCTCCTCGGCGCCGTGGTCGCCGTCGTCCATGTCGGGCGATCCGCCTGGGACCTGCAGCAGGCCCTGACGGCTGCGACGGAGGATGCCGCCGTCGCCACGACGGCCGTCGCCGAGGGCGACATCGACGGAGCTGAACGCGCGGCATCCCGACTCGTCGCCGAGATCGCGCCGGCGATCCCCGACGATCCGGTCTGGTCCGCCGCCGAAGCGATCCCGGGGGTGGGGGCGAATCTCTCGGCGGCGCGTCGCGCGGCGACCGCGATCGTCCGAATGGGCGAGGAGGTCGCGCCGACGATGTTCGAGACGGCGCGGCGGCTGACGGATGCCGACGCCCCCGCCGCGGTCCACGCCCTGCGCGAGGCCGCCCCGGCGCTGAGTCGGGCGGCCGCCACGCAGGACGACATCGCGCGCGATCTGGCGGGCATCGACCGTACCGCCCTGATCCCCCGGCTCGCCGACGGCGTCGAGCGCGTGATCGATGCCGTCGACGATCTCCGGACGGCGATGGACGGAGCCGCGCAGGCTGCCGAGCTGGTCCCGGCGATGCTCGGGGTCGACGGCGACCGTCGCATCCTCATCGTCCTCCAGAACACCGCCGAATTGCGTACCGGCGGCGGCATCACCGGGACGTTCCTCGAGCTCCGGGCGAGGGACGGCATGCTCTCGCTCGAAGCCCAGCGCGACTCGTCGGACTTCTCGCCGTCCGACAGGCCGCTCGGCACCGTGCCTGCCGCCGAGGTCCGAGCGCTCGGGGACGGCATCGGTCGGTACGTGCAGAACACGTCGATGACCGCGGACTTCCGTGTCACGGCGAACCTCGCCGCCGCGTGGTGGCAGAGATCGGGCGGGTCGGCCCCCGATGTCGTGGTGTCGATGGACCCCGTCGTCCTCGCAGCGATCCTGAAGGCGGTCGGCCCCGTCGAGACGCGATCGGGTGCGCTCGATCAGTCGAACGCGATCGACCGGCTGCTCGTCGAGCCGTACCGCACCCTCGATCAGGACGCGCAGAGCCGGTACTTCGCGGATGCCGCGGGGGCCGTCTTCGCGGCGGTGACCGAGCGCGCCCGCCCGCTGACGCTGGTCACCGCGCTCACCGGCGTCGTCGAGGAGGGGCGCATCTCGATCTGGAGCCGCGACGCGGAGCAGCAGGCGGTTCTCGCCGGCACGGCGTTCGCCGGTCCGCTCGCCCGCCTCGACGCGGCCGGTCCGGATGCGTTCGCCGTGTACTTCAACGATGCCACCGGAGGCAAGCTCACGCCCTACCTGACCGTCGGGCTGGAGACCCGCTCGGGTGTCTGTCGCGCCGACGGCCTGCGGGAGGTCGAGGTGGCGGTCGACCTGGGGAACACCCTGGCGGCGGCGGACGCGTCGTCGCTGCCCCTCAGCGTCACGGGCGGCGGGGCCTACGGCGTGGAGGCGGGAAACATCGCGCCCACGGTGACGGTGGTGACGCCGCGCGGCTGGTTCGCCGGCGGTGTGACGCTCGACGGCGCGTCCGTCGCATCCGTCGATGTGCAGGACGACGGTCGTCTCTCAGTCACCCATCGGGTCGAGCTGTCGCCGGGAGGATCCGACGTGCTGACCTTCCGATTCGTGGCCGGTCCCGACGTGAAGACGGACGGCGCGGAGCCACGGCTTCTGCACACGCCGCTCCTCGCTCCCGTCGATGTGCGCTCGGGTCGGATCGGTTGTCCGGCCGCCTGATCCTCGTCGTTCACCTCAAGATCCGGCGTCCTGCCTGTTCCGGCGGTGCGCTTTCCTCTAGCATGTGAGAGCCATCCCCCATCGGTTGCCGAACCGTTCCCCAAGCGGTCTCGACGCGCACTGTCCCCAAACTTGCGCGTCTCCGGCGACCTGGATGGTTTCGCGGACCCTCTCCCGCCGCAGTCCCCACTGAACTGGCCGGAGGGGGTCCGCTCTTCTCGAGCGGTCCTCGTCAGCGGCTGTCGCCCGCGTCGCTTGCGCCGTCGTCGGTGCCGACGATCGCCTGCAGCTTGGCGATGAGGTCGGTGCGCGAGGTCGCGCCCAGTCGGCGGCGGATGCGCGCGATGTGGTGCTCGGCCGTCCGAGGTGAGATGAAGATCGCCTCGCCGATCTCGGCATACGTCATCCCGCTGAGCACCAGGCCGGCGACCTCGCGCTCCCGGGCGCTCAACAGCCCGCTGTCGCCGAGGGCCACGTCGTTGCCCGAGACCCCCGGTCCGGCGTTCGGGTGCAGAGCGCGGGCGAAGGTGGCGAGGCGCGTGCCGGCGCGGCGATCGCGGGAACGCTCGGAGAGCGAGATCGCCAACCGTGCGCCCTCCCAGGCGAGCCCCACCTCGGCCAGGCGCGAGGCGATCTGCTCGATGCGATCGATGTCGCCGTCGTCGACGCGGCTGCGCGACCACTCGCCGACCGCCGCCGACAGGGTGGCGGCGAGACGGGAGCCGCGTGCCGCGGCTGACAGCGCGCGCGCCGCGTGCGCCTGTCCGTGCGCATCCCGTGCGAGCAGCGCCCGATGGTAGGTCGACCAGTGGAACGGCGTCGACCACATCGACGGGTCGCCGAGACCGCGCAGGATGTCCGTCAGCGCCTCGATCGCGGGCAGGACACGCTCCGAGTCGTCGAACAGCGGGGCGGTCTCGATGAACTCGCGCAGCGGGTGCAGCAGGTAGAGGTCGGGTTCGACATGGCGGACGTCGTCCCGCACCCGCTCCCACAGCGCACGCAGTTCGTCGAGCGACCCGTAGCGCCGCACGTGCGCGAGCATGACCGAGTCGCGGACCAGCACTTCGCGGCTGCTCAACGGCAAGGCCGAGGCGTCGACGTCGGCGAGTCGCGCCGCGGATTCCTCCGGATGCTGCCGGTGCACCGCAACCCACGCGGCCCACAGAAGCAATCGCGAGCGGGCCCAGGGGCCGCCGTGCTCCTCCATCAGCGCATCGGCGAGGAGGTTGCCGGCCGTATCGAGCTCGCCGATGTTGATCGCGCCGATCGCCGCGATGACAGCGGGCAGCTCGGGCACAGGCCCGTGCTCGTTCGAATCGCCGTACGTCGCGCTGGCCCGGATGAGCTCGTTGAAGGCGGTGCCCGTCGCGGCGGCGAGGGATGCCGCGAGCCCCCGCAGCAGCTTCACGTAGGCGACGTGGAGGGTGGTCGGGATGCCGCTCACTCCGCTGTCGACGATGCCGAGCGTGTCGTGCATCGGCCCCGCGTCGCCGGTGCCGAAGGCCGAGAGCGCACCCTGCGCACGCAGGACGAAGTCCGTGGTCGGTTGGGCGTGGTAGGTCGCTGCGCTGGCGCGGAGCAGGCCGCGGGCGCTCCACGCCGAGCCGAGGATGCGCAGGGCCTCGTCGCCCTCGTCCCCGGTGGCCTCCCGGACGATGGCGTCGACGAGGGATGCGGCCTCGTCGACATCTCCGCGATGCCAGGCCATCCGAGCCTTGCGGATCGCGATGAGCGGCGCGTCGTCGCCGGCCGCGAGCGCGGCGTCGTAGAGCTCCGTGGCGCGCAGCGGATCGTAGCCGGCCGCCTCGTCGGCCTGGCCGCGAAGGGCGAGAGCCAATCGCGGGTCCAGATGGCCACCGAGAGAGGTGGCGATCTCGGGGTCGAGGGGCGAGAGCGGGGCGGTGTCGAGCAGGTCGATGAGCTCGGCGACGGGGGTCATCCGGGCGACGGTCGTCCGGACGATCGGCACGGGGCGCCCGCCGCGCAGCAACAGTCCCTCGGCGTGGCCGCGGGCGAGCGACTCCGTGGCCGTCCCGTCGATGGTGGGGGGCAGGTCGTCGCCTGCGAGGCTGGCCAGACGCACGATGCGCGCTGTCTCGGGGGCGAGGGTGTCCAGCCGCAGGGCGATGACTTCGCCGACGGCGCGGGCGACCCGTTCGTGGGAGGGGTCGTGGCAGAAGCCGTCGCCGTGCGCGGCGAGCGCCTCCTTCACGAGCCAGGTGACGGATGCCGCCATCTGCACGATCGCGCCGACGCAGCCGGTGTCGATGGAGCGTCCGGCTGCGGACAGCGCGCGGAGGACGTCCTCGGTGTCCACCTGACCGAGGGCGAGGGCGGGGTGCGACTGCTCGATCCGTCGAATCAGCGCCGTCAGGGTCGGCGTCCACGGCGACGGCCGACAGGCGAGGATGAGCCCGGCGCGGGGGTCGTCGAGCGAGGTGTGCAGCGCGTGCACCTCATCGTCGGAGAGGCGATGGCCGTCGTCGATGATCCGCGTGGGGGGGAGGGTGGGGAGGCGATCGGCGATCTGCGCGAGCAGCGGCGACTTGTCGGAGCCCGCGGGACCGATCACGACGAGGCGCAGCGGCCGGTCCGGCTCCGAGAGCGCCGTCTCGACGTGGCTGAGCGCGAGTTGAGGCCACAGCGGAAGGGCGGGCGGAAGGTCGGCGGACAATGCAGCGAGAGCCATGCGTACCCTTCTCCCTCCGTCGGGACGAGCACTCCGCTTTCTCGCGCCGGCCGCCTCGCGCCGATGTTCCCCGTCGCCCGTGTCGGGATTCGGGTCCGACCCGGGCTTTCCGCGCGCTGCGGAATGCAGGGAATCTACCATTTCCGTGCTCGCCGGCGGTGCCCGATGTGGAAATCGACAGCCTGTGATAGGCCTCGCGGGCCACGCGAGTCACGGCCCTGAGAGGCGAGGCTCACCTAACTTCGAAAAGGCGACTGATCGGGCAGATTTCTCGCGACTAAGGCTGTCCAACCTCCGGGGGTCGCGGAATACCCTCGAACCACCACGACCCTGGAGGCTTCCATGAGCATGACCCTCGACGACCTGCCCCGCGTGTCCGAGTGCAACGCCCTCGGCTGCTCATACAACGACCACTCGCACTGCCACGCCGCGGCGGTGACGATCGGCGGCGCCCCCGGCGACGCCGAGTGCGCAACCTTCATCCCCCTCGGAACGAAGGGCGGACTCGACAAGGTCGTCAGCCACGTCGGCGCCTGTCAGCGCTCGGAGTGCGTCTTCAACTCGTCGCTCGAGTGCACGGCATCCGCTGTCCGCGTCGGACCCGGAGCCGAGTCCGCCGACTGCCTCACCTACCAGGCGGCCTGACGACGTCGGACGGCCGGGGCGGTCAGTTCGTCGCCTCGGCCGTCGGCGCGTCCGCCGAGAACACCTCGATGACAGCGTCGCCGGCCACGAACTGCAGGCGCGTCCCCTCGACGAACCTCTCCCGCAGCGCCGACGGCGCCTCGGGCCCGACGACGAAGGTGGCGGTGACGGAGAACGGCTCGACGCTGCATCCGCCGTATCCGCCCCACACGCTGCCCTCTTCGCCCGAGGGCTCCCACGCCTGTGGCGGGAGCAACTGCATGCACCGGGTCACACCCGTACCGGTCGGCATGGATCCGACGACGGGGGTGATCTCGCCGATCGACTCGAACACGACGCCGTCGGCGGTGCCGCCGAGATATCCGTCCGGCCATCCGCGGTCCTGATCCTCCGTCAGGGTCGCGACGTGCCGGATGTCGGCCCCGGGCGGGACGGATGCCGCCGTCCACACCGGACGGCTCGTCACGGCCGCCGTCACTCCGACCGCCAGGGTCGCCGCCATCGCGAGCGACCCGACCTAGGGCGTGTCTGATAATTGCTGGACCCATGCGATGACGGAGTTCAGGACGACGGCGGCGCGGTAGGTGACGGCGTGTTTGTCGTATCGAGTGGC
>NZ_JBFBOP010000009.1:0-141556 GCF_040686395.1 Microbacterium sp. NPDC080220 | reverse complement strand
CCCATCGAAGTACTGCAACGTGATCTCCATCCAACGACCGTAAACGTTGCAGCCCGGTACAAGGTCAAGTGGTGTGATGGTCACATGCGCATTGGGGACCTCGCCGCGGCCACGGGCGTCAGCACTCAAACCCTTCGCTTCTACGAACGCGAGGGCCTCCTGCCGGCCCCGAGCCGACAAAGCAACGGATACCGGGTCTATGACGACGGGGTCGCTTCCCGGGTCGGGTTCATTCGCGCCGCTCAAACCGCCGGACTAACGCTGTCCGATATCGCCGGGGTTCTCGCCCTCCGGGAGGATGGGCAGGCCCCGTGCTCACACGTGCATTCACTACTCACTGGCAAACTCGGTGAAGTCAGAGCCCGCCAACAAGAACTCGCCCGCCTCGAGAGAGAGCTCGTGGGCATGCTGACGACCAGCTCGGCCCTGGATCCAGCGACGTGCTCGGAGCGCAGCATCTGCCACGTCATCCCACAGCCGCTCCCGTAAGCCCGTCGTTGTCCGCACCAGCGGTCCGCCTCGAAAAGCTAAAGCTAAACGAGCCACGGCGCCCATGCCTCGTTGCGAGGTTCACGCCCGCGCGGTCTCGAGGCCGTGAGTGGTCTCAGAAACTCGTCTCGACGATTCTTGTCTCGGTTTGTGGACTATTTGGGGTTTACGAGTCAGACTGGGGAGATGAGGCTGTTGGGGTATACGAGGGTGAGCACGGTGAGTCAGGATGCGCGTCTCCAACTCGACGCGCTGATGGCGGCAGGCGTGGAGGCGCGCGATGTGTTCTCGGACGTGACCTCGGGCGCGCGAGCGGCGATTAAACGGTCCGGGATGAAGAAGCTCCTCGAATACGCGACGGAGGGCGACACGGTTGTCGTGTGGCGCATGGGCGTGAGGAACGAACTGATGACAGTTTCGGTTTAGGCCGCGAGTGTGAGCGGCTCGGTTAGCTTGGCTTCGAACTCGATCGGCGTCAAGCCGCCGAGGGTGTCCTGGGCGCGTTGGCGGTGATACTTCCGCTCGATCCAGACGACGATCGCGAGCCGCAGCTCCTGCCGAGTCGTCCACCGCTGCTGGTTGAGCACGTTCGTTTGCAGCAACGACCAGAAGCTCTCCATTGCGGCGTTGTCTCCGGCGGCGCCGACGCGTCCCATCGAGCCGACCATGTCGTGACGGCGCAACTCGCGGGCCATGGCCCTACTCCGAAACTGACTGCCCCTATCGGCATGCAGTATGCATCCGGCGACCTCGCCCCGACGGGCGACGGCGTTTCGGACGGCGTCGACGGCGAGTTTCGCGGTCATCCGATCGCTGATGGAGTACCCGACGATGCGGTTCGAGAACACGTCCTTGATCGCGCAGCAGTACAGCTTGCCCTCGGCGGTCCAGTGCTCCGTGATGTCGGTGAGCCAGAGCCGGTTCGGCGCATCAGCGCGGAACACCCGCTGGACGTGGTCGTCGAACACGGGCGGCCCGGCCTTCTTGCCCTTCCCGCGTCGCCGCCGCTGCGCCGAGGAGAGGATCCCAGCCTGCGAGCACAGCTTCCACGCCGTCCGCCTGCTCATCCGCCACCCCGCTCGACGAGCTTCGTCGGCGAGGTATCGGTAGCCGAACGTCGGGTCATCATGGTGCGCGTCATGCAGCGCGTTGATCCGATACGCGCGGAGCACATCGGCGTCCCGGACCGGGTCGTTTCGCCACCGGTAGTAGGGCTGTCTTGCGAGCTTGAGGACCCGGCACGACACCGTCACGGGAATCCCCGCGTCGGCGAGCTCAGATACGAGCGGGTACGTCATTTTGGGGAGCCACCGAGCCGCAGGTTCGCCTGCGACAGATACGCCGCCGCACGACGAAGCACTTCGTTCTCCTGCTCGAGCAGCCGGATCCGCTTCTTCAACTCCCGAGCCTCGGCAGCATCGGCGGCAGTCTGACCGGGACGGTTGCCGTCCTCGACATCGGCCTGGCGGAGCCAGTTCTGCAGCGTCGCTTCGCTGATACCGAAGTCAGTGGCGATCTGCTTGATGGTGACGCCGCTCTCACGACGCCGAGCGACCGCGACAACGTCCTCGCGGAACTCTCTGGGATAGGGACCGGGCATGATGACATCCTCCCCGCCAGCGCCTCCCGGCACTAACGATCAGTTGTCACCGATTCGTTCCTCACGCCCATCTGCCATGGCGACGCGGGAGTGGGGAAGACCCAATCCGCTCGCCGCTACGCCAGGTGGGACACCCTTGAACCGTTCATCACCGAATGGGGACCTCGAGACGCGGCCGATGCGGAACACTACGCGGCAGCTCACCGAGCCCGCACCTTGTTCTTCACCCCACCCGTTCTCGCCAAAACCGCCCAGCTCCTCCACGACATCGATCGCATCCAGGGGCGACTGGGGCACTGCATCGACGAACACCTTCGAGCGATCGGCAAAGGGACAGGATCCGTCATGCGCCATGATTCCCGGCGATGGGTAGAACTCCTCATCATCGATGAAGCCGAACGACTCTCCGCGACCGCCCTCGAGATCCTTCGTGACCGACATGATCGAGAACACATCGCGATCATCCTCATCGGCATGCCCGGCATCGACCAACGTTTCCGCCACTACCCGCAGCTATACAGCCGACTCGGATTCTCCCACCGATACCGAAACCTAGGACGCGACGAGCTTCTCTTCGTCCTCACGCGCCATTGGAAACGCCTCGGCCGCACCCTCGATCCCGAGGACTTCACCGACGCGCAAGCGATCGCCGCGATCGAGCGCATCACCCGAGGTAACTTCCGGTTACTCGAGCGCCTCTTTCCACAGGTCGCACGAGTCCTCAAGATCAACGAACTTGAAACGATCACCGACGACGTCATCGAGGCCGCTGCAAGCACCCTCGTCATCGGCACCTGAGAAACTGCCATTTAGCGTTACTAAAACAGTGCCCTCGAGCCCCGACGTCCACAGTCCGCCGGAAACGTGGATCAAAACCGTCTTGCGGCAGACGTTTTCGGCGTGTTTTCCGGCTGCTCGCGAGCGCGAATTTCTACCGAGGGTCTACGGAGTCGATCGCATCTGTCATCGCGGCGAGGAAGCCGGTGATGTGCCGGTGTTGGCTTGGGGTGAGTTTCATCGCGGCGGCGTACATGCGGAGGTGCATGCCGTTCAGCGTGTCGCGGACCTCGGCATCGGCCGTGTCGGTGGCGCGGATCGATGCGCTGCGGTTGATCGCGAAGCCGGCGACGCGTTCGACGCGTCCGTCGCGCTGAAGCTTGTCCGCGAGTGCGTTCGTGTCGGCGGTCGTGATGCCGAGGTAGTGGGCGAGCTCGGCGGGTCGTGCGGTTCGATCCGCGCGGCGGAGGAGGAAGCGTAGAGCGAGCATCTCGTCTTCGGCCATCGACATCGCTTCTCGCGTGCGGCGGCGCATGGCGACCTCTGCGGCCCGGTAGGTGCGCAACGCTTCGAGGGTCTGGCGGGCGAGGGCTTTCGGCTCGGAGATCTCGTCTTGCCAGTAGGTGCGCGGTAGCGCGGGGGTCGGCGCCGCGGCGGGGAGTGGTTGCGTGGGCTCAGGGTCGAGGGGTCTGGCGTCGGTCATGCCAGGGAGAGGAAGAGCTTTTCGAGCTCGTCCGGGGTGCTGACGCCGTCGGCATCGGGATCAGTCATGCAGTCGCGAAGTGCCGTCGAGATGACGAGGAAGCCCGCCCGGTCGAGGGCTTTGGAGACGGCGGCGAGCTGCTGCACAACGTCACGGCAGTGCGCGTCGCTTTCCACGGCAGTGATGACCGCTGCGAGCTGGCCCTGAGCGCGCTTGAGACGGTTGACCACCTTCCGCTTGGCCTCGGCGTCGTGGGCAAACGGCTCAGTGGTGATCTCGGTTGCGCTCATTCTCGTTCCTTCCGTGGAGTTGACAATCACGATACCCCCTGGGGTATGCTGAGTCCACCCCGGACTGATACCCCCAGGGGTATTACAGATTGAGGATCACATGTGCAGAGCAACAAAGTGCCGGACCTGCGGGAAGACCACGTGGGCGGGATGCGGACAGCATGTCGCAGCCGTCCGCAAGAGCGTGCCCGCATCGGACTGGTGTAACGGCAACCACACCCGCGGCGAGGTCCAGGCCGCGCAGTCGCAGCGTGGTGGGTTCTTCTCCCGCCTGTTCGGGAAGTGACGGGCATGGCCACGATCGATCTGACCGGCGAGACCTTCGGCGGCACGGTTGCGAGCGAAGGCATCGTCCTTGTCGACTTCTGGGCGGCTTGGTGCGGGCCCTGCCGGGCGTTCGCCCCCGTGTTCGAGGCCGCGTCAGAGCGCCACCCCGACGTCGTCTTTGCGAAGGTCGACACCGAAGCGGAGGTCGGGCTCGCCACGGCGAACCGCATCACCTCCATTCCCACGCTCATGGTCATCCGTGACGGCGTCTTGGTTTACAAGCAGCCCGGCGCTCTCCCCGAACCTCAGCTCGAGCTCCTGATCAGCAAGGCCCGCGAGCTCGACATGGATGACGTGCGCCGGCAAATCGCCGAATCCCCCACCGCCGCCTGAAAAGGACCCCCTATGTGCGCACAGATCACCTGCTCAACCTGCGGTAAGCCCACCTGGGCCGGCTGCGGACAGCACATCGAACAAGCCCTCGCGGGCATCCCCAACGACGAGCGCTGCAGCTGCGCTCACTGACAGCGACCGAAAGCAGACCCATGCTCCTCGAACGTCTTTATGACGACGACCTCGCCCACGCCAGCTACGTCATCGGATGCCAGCGCACCGGTGAAGCGATCGTCGTCGACCCGCGCCGTGATGTGCAGGTCTACCTCGACCTCGCCGCGAAGAACGGCATGACCATCACTGCGGTCACCGAAACCCATATCCACGCGGACTACCTCTCCGGCACCCGCGAGCTCGCGGCCCGCACCGGAGCGACGATGTACGTCTCCGGCGAAGGTGGCCCTGACTGGCAGTACGGCTCCGGGTTCCAGGACGCCACCCGGATGATGCACGGCCACCGCATCGCTATCGGGAACATCACCATCGAGGCGGTCCACACTCCCGGGCACACCCCCGAGCACCTGTCCTTCCTCATCACCGACGGCGCCGCCTCCTCGGAGCCGGGCTACGTCCTCACGGGAGACTTCGTATTCGTCGGTGACGTCGGACGTCCTGACCTGCTCGATGAGGCCGCCAGCGGTGTCGATACCCGGTTCGACGGTGCGCGTGACCTGTTCGCCAGCCTCCGCGACCAGTTCCTCACCCTGCCCGACTATGTGCAGGTTCTCCCGGCTCACGGCTCAGGGTCTGCGTGCGGCAAAGCCCTCGGCGCGGTCCCCAGCTCGACGGTCGGCTACGAACGCCGCTTCGCGTGGTGGGCGCCCTACCTCGAGGCCGGCGACGAGCAGGGCTTCATCGACGCGCTGCTGAACGATCAACCTGACGCGCACGCGTACTTCGCGCGCATGAAGCGGCAGAATCGTGTCGGCCCGGCCCTGCGCGGCCAGCTCGCCCCGCTCACCGAGTACTCCGCGCCCGAGCTTCGCGCCGGCATCGAGGCGGACCGGGTGATCGTGGTCGACACGCGCCACCACTCCCTTGTCCACGAGGGCACCGTGCCGGGCGCGCTGAACGTCCCCGGGGTCGCGAAGGCAGCCAGTTACGGCGCGTGGGTCTACAACCCCGAGGCCGAAACCCGCCCGCTTGTGCTGCTCATCGACTCAGCGAACACCGCAGCCCAGTTCCGGGACCACTTGCTGCGTGTCGGCATCGACCAGGTCGACGGGTTCATCACCACCCTCGAAGGCCTGCCCACGGTGCAGCCTAAGACGATCGCCCCGACCGACCTTGACCAGGTCGACGCGGCGCTTCTCCTCGACGTCCGCAACCGCACCGAGTACAACGCCGGACACATCCCCGACGCCGTGCAGCTCTCCGGAGGCCGAGCACTCTGGCACGCCGACGAACTGCCGGCCGGGAAGATTCTGACCTACTGCCAGAGCGGCGTCCGCAACAGCGTCGTCGCCAGCGCCCTCCGCCGCGCCGGGCACGACGTCATCGAAATCGAAGGCAGCTACAACGCCTGGGTCGCAGCCACCGCACCCCAGACCGCCCCGGCCTGACCAAGCTCGGGAGCTCGAGTGGATACGTCCATCGTCATCGCCATGATCCTCGCGGCCCTGGTCGGTGTCGCACTCGGGCTCCTCGGCGGCGGGGGCTCCATCCTCACCGTCCCCATCTTCACCCTCGTCCTCGGCACCGGAACGAGAGAGGCGATCGTCTCCTCCCTCTTCGTCGTCGCCATCACCAGCGTGGTTTCCACCGCATTCCGCGTCCGTAGACGCGAGGTGCTGTGGAGGGTCGCTGCGGTCTTCGCGGCGACCGGTCTGCTCGGGGGAGTGGCGGGCGGGATGGTCGGCCGGTTCTTTCCGGAACCTGTGCTCACCGGCCTGTTCGCGGCGATCATGATCGTCACCGCGATCGCCATGATGCGGCGCCGACGAGAGCCCACCGAACCTCGTCAGACGCGGCCGATCACGCGAGCGATTCGAACGGTCGCCACCGGACTTGATGTGGGCGTGCTCACGGGAGCCCTGGGCGCAGGCGGCGGGTTCCTCATCGTCCCCGCGCTCACCTTCCTTGGCCTCCCCATTGCCGCGGCCGTAGGGACATCGCTCCTGGTCATCGCCATGATTCCCGGCGATGGGTAGAACTCCTCATCATCGATGAAGCCGAACGACTCTCCGCGACCGCCCTCGAGATCCTTCGTGACCGACATGATCGAGAACACATCGCGATCATCCTCATCGGCATGCCCGGCATCGACCAACGTTTCCGCCACTACCCGCAGCTATACAGCCGACTCGGATTCTCCCACCGATACCGAAACCTAGGACGCGACGAGCTTCTCTTCGTCCTCACGCGCCATTGGAAACGCCTCGGCCGCACCCTCGATCCCGAGGACTTCACCGACGCGCAAGCGATCGCCGCGATCGAGCGCATCACCCGAGGTAACTTCCGGTTACTCGAGCGCCTCTTTCCACAGGTCGCACGAGTCCTCAAGATCAACGAACTTGAAACGATCACCGACGACGTCATCGAGGCCGCTGCAAGCACCCTCGTCATCGGCACCTGAGAAACTGCCATTTAGCGTTACTAAAACAGTGCCCTCGAGCCCCGACGTCCACAAGGTCGCGTACGCGCGGAGACGCGCGCGATTAGGGCCCCGTTGCTACCTGCGCCGATCCATTCGGCGAGCTGATGGCTGACGAGGAGACGCGTGCGACAGCGGGGAACTGGAAGCCCGTTCGGAGGGAGCGTTGACGTGCCAGGGCCCGGGACCTTGGTCCCGCATCCCCGCCACAGCGAGACGTAGCTTGGAATTGTAGATACCCGCCGGGGGTATAGGTGGTGATCATGCAGGGGAGGGGCACGGTCCCCGTGAGGAAGAAGTGGTGTGCTGATGATGTGGGATGACGGTGATGGCGGCTACGACATGGGCTTCGGAATGGGCTGGGGTTGGGGTTGGCTGTGGGCTGTTCTCATCCTGATCGGGATCGGGCTGCTGGTGTACGTGGCGGTCCGGCTGAGCACTCGCAGTACGACATCGCCTGCAGCTTCCGCCCCTCCGACGACCGGTGAGGCGTCGCCTGGTCCTGCGGTGTCGTCGGCTCAGCGGATCCTCGAGGAGCGCTACGCGCGCGGCGAGATCGACACGGACGAGTTCAACGAGCGCTCGCGTGTTCTCAGAGGCGGATGAGACGCGCTGCCCGGTCATCACCGGGTCCACGGCGTTCTGAGACCCGCCGGATCATGCGTTGGCCGTGGGCCAGCGGTTGGCCGGCCGAGCGAGGCTATGATGACGACATGCCGAACGGGCAGCAGATGAGCGCGACGTCGAACGCGGCGGGGGCCGGCCAGTCCTGGTCACCCATCGCGTACACGAGCGAGAAGGACTTCCACGCCCTGACCGCCGGACCCGACGGCACCCTGTACGGGCTCTCCACAGATGAGCCTGCTGTGCTGACCAGCACCGACGGCGGTTCGACCTGGACGGCAGCGGGCGCGAACATCTCCGCGTACGCGCTCACTGTCGACGACACCGGCACCGTCTACGCCACCACCCCCGGCGGGGTTCTGTTCAGCGTGGACGGGGCGGCCACCTTCGCGCCCGTGACCGATGCGCCGGCGCTGTATCTGCTGTCGGCATCCCCCGACCACTCGACCCTGGTCGGAGTCGACGCCGAGGGCACCATCTGGACGAGCGCGGACGCCGCCGTATCGTGGACCGAAGTCGGCAGTGCGGACGGCCAGGCGCAGGCGGTCGCTCTCACCTCGTCGGGAGAGATCGCCGTGGCCGACGACAGCGGGCTCCGGCTCCTCGGCGGCGACCAGTGACCCGGGACCTGCGAGTCGGGAGGCGCACGTGAGCGAGCAGTCCGCGAAGATCAGCCTCGTCGGCTCGGTGGCGCTGGGCACCGGGGTGATGATCGGCGCGGGGATCTTCGCACTCGTCGGGCAGGTCGCCGGACTCGCCGGCGACTGGTTCCCGGTCGCGTTCATCGCCGGCGCCGCCGTCGCAGGTGTCAGCTCCTACGCCTACGCACGGTACTCGAGCGTGAACCCGTCGGCGGGCGGCATCGCGATGCTGCTGAAGGACGCGTATGGCCCGGGCGTGGTCGCTGGGTCGTTCTCGCTGTTCATGTACGTGTCGATGGTGGTCGCCGAGAGCCTCCTCGCCCGCACGTTCGGCACCTACCTGCTGCGACCCTTCGGGCTCCAGGACTCCGCCGTGCTGGTGCCGCTGCTGGGCATCATCGCGATCGCGGCCGCGGCTGTAGTGAACCTCGTCGGCAACCAGCTCGTGGAACGCTCCGCGCTGGTCACCGCGGTCCTGAAGATCGTCGGGATCGCGGTCCTCGCAGCGGCCGGTCTCATCGGTGCGGCCGCCACCGGCGCCGGGTTCTTCTCACACAGCTCCGACAGCGGCGACGGCATCCTCGGCGCCATCGCCGCTGTCGCGCTGTGCGTGCTCGCGTACAAGGGCTTCACGACGATCACAAACCAGGGCGATGACCTGGCACACCCCAAGCGGAACATCGCCCGGTCCATCACGATCTCGATCGTGATCTGCGCGGTGCTGTATCTGCTGATCACTCTGTCGGTGGGTGCGAGCATCGGGGCGTCCGGCGCGATCGATGCCCGCGACTACGCCCTCGCTGAAGCAGCAGACCCGGTGTTCGGCGCGTGGGGCGTGGGCATCACTGTCGCGATCGCGGTGATCGCGACCCTCTCCGGACTGCTCGCCAGCCTGTTCTCGGTGTCGCGCCTGTACGGGATGCTGCAGGAGATGAAGCAAGCCCCCTCCCTGCCGGCGCGGGTGCCGCACCAGCCGCTGCTGATCACTGCCGGGGCCGCGATCATCCTCACCGCGGTACTCGACCTGAGCCGCATCGCGGCACTGGGGGTCTTCCTCTATCTCACGATGGACATCGCCGTGCAGTGGGGAGTGCTTCGCCGGCTGCGCGACAAGATCAACGCGCAGCGCTGGCTACCCATCGCCACGATCGTGCTGGACGTCGCGATCCTCGCCGCGTTCACGATCAGCAAGGCGCAATCCGATCTGCCCACCGTTGCCGTCGCAGCAGGTCTCCCAGCAGTGATCTTCGCCGCGCAGGCCTGGGTCGTAGCCCGCCGAACTCGAAGGGAGACCAGCGATCGCTGACCCCGCACCCGATTAGACCGAGCCGATCGGCACGCGAGAAGGCCCGGATCCCGTGGACGAGTCTGGGACCGTGGATTCGAGGTCGGATGGCCGCCGTTGCGCCGCGTATCGAGATCCTCGCCGACACGCGCGGTCGCGCGTACACTGACGGCGCGCGGCACCCGAGCCCCAGCATCCCCCCATCTGGGGGCCATACACCTCGACTGCTGGTGTGATGTCGCGTGGTGGTACCTTCGCCGACCGGATCCCTGACCCGCGAGACGAGGGGACCGCCTCACCCTGCCAACACCCCCGGGATACGCGCGGGGACAGAGTCACGTCCCGATCCTTCAGCGAACGGCTTGACGGGCTGGCGCCGTCCGTGGCGCCCCATTGGGGTCACATCATGGGCCGCCCAATTCTCCGAACCACGGTGATCGCGGTTGTCGTGTTCGGCTTCCTGTTGCTGTGGGCGTCGGTCGCGTTCAACTGGCCGGCGGCGCAGTGGATCGTGCTGATCGGGTATGTGTTGCTCGCGATCCTCATCACTATTGGGTTCATCCGCCGGAGGCGGCGGCCGCGCCATGCTGCTTCCGAGCTTTCGGCATCCGACGCATACTCGGATATCCAACTCGGGCGAAGCCCGATCACGCACTATCCGCGCGATGAAGCCAGCACCTCCCAGATCGGCGATCCTCCAGGAGATCGCTAGTCACCCGAGCGCGCAGTAGCCGGTCGTCATGCGTGCCAGTCCCGCTTCACGCGCCCGCGCCCGTCGCCCGCGGACGCGGTGTTTTCAGATAGCCCGCCCGATGCGATGCACGGGCAAGGTCCGCCGCGCGGGCCAAGCGACCGTCGGCGTGAGCATCACCCAGTCGAGCAGATTCGGTGCGTGGCGCGGCTCGCAGGGACCAAACTCCGACGCTGCCATAGAGGTGGGCCCCGTGGGGCTCGAACCCACGACCCGCGGATTAAAAGTCCGATGCTCTACCGACTGAGCTAGAGGCCCTCAGCGTCCCAGCCTAATGGGGGAGCGGCGCGGCATCCGTCACTCGGTGCTCTTCGAACTGCCGAAGACGACCCCGAGCATGATGCCGAACGACAGGCCGAACCCGACGCCGAGCCCGATGCTGTCGAGGAACAGCAGTCCGACCATCATCCCGCCGAGCATTCCGAACGCGATCCAGAGGCCGAACGAGATCCCGTTGATGTTCTTGTTCGCCATACCTCGACGCTACGAGAGGCGCCGACCGGCGGCATCCCCCGTACGAGGGAAAAAGGAGGCGGCGCCGCCGGAGCCCGCAGAGCTTCGACGACGCCGCCGGTCGAGAAGACCGTGATCACATCGGGGGCATCAGCACCGTGTCGATGAGGTAAACGGTCGCGTTGGCGGTCTGAACGCCACCGCAGATCACCATGGCGTCGTTGACCATGAGCTCGTCGCCCGAGCCGGTGACCTCGAGGTCAGCGCCCTGAACGGTCGCGTGCGTGCCGGCGATCTCGTCGGGTGCGATCTGGCCGGGGACCACGTGGTAGGTGAGGATCGACGTCAGCGTCTCGGAGTCCGTCTTCAGACCCTCGATGGTCTCGGCGGGGATCTTGGCGAAGGCGTCGTCGACCGGGGCGAAGACGGTGAACTCGTCACCGTTCAGCGTGTCGACGAGGTTGACGTCCGGGTTCAGTTCACCGCTGACAGCGGACACCAGGGTCTTGAGCAGCGGGTTGTTGGATGCCGCAGTGGCCACCGGGTCCTGCGCCATGCCGGCGACCGAACCGGCGCCGTCCGGAACGGCCTCGGCGTAGTCCGCGCAGCCCGGGCCGACGAGGTTGGCGGCGGGGTCCATCGTGTCCTCGGTCATCTCGGGCGAGGGCGACTCCATCGGCTCCTGCGACTCCATGCCCTCGCTGCTGGTGCCACCCTCGGGGGCGGTGCTCGACGAGCAGCCGGCGAGAGCGAACGCACCGACCAGCGTCAGAGAGAGTGCTGCGGTCATCTTCTTCTTCGTGCTGAACATGTTGTCCTCCATGTGTTGGGACCGCCCTCTGCGGCGGCGATGTCTGGTCTTCGGAACCACTAGGCAAACGGATTGCACATTTCCCGAGATTCTTTTTCGCGTATCCGATCCGGGCGGATGCCGACGGTCACAAAACGCTCTCGATCCCACGTGTGGCCGGGGTTTCAAGCCCCGGCATCCGAGTTCCTCGTCTCCGGGGTGGCATGCTGAGAGGCGATGGTTATCGACGGTGTTGAAGTTCCCGACGACGGGCAGGCGACAGATCACGCCGGCGACCTCCTCGTCCGCATCGCCGACGGCGACCAGGCGGCCTTCGCAGAGCTCTACGACATGCTCTCCTCACGGGTGTTCGGACTGATCCGACGCGTCCTCGTCGACCCGTCGCAGAGCGAAGAGGTGCTGCAAGAGGTCTTCCTCGAGGTCTGGCAATCCGCTTCCTCGTTCGCTCCGAACAAAGGGCAAGGAAGAACCTGGATCCTGACGATGGCCCATCGTCGGGCCGTCGACCGGGTGCGCTCGTCACAATCGAGCGTGGACCGGGATATGCGTGTCGGAGCCCGGGACGCGTACACACAAGAAGAAGGCATCGCCGAACAGGTCGAGATGAAGATCGAAGGACGTCGCGTCGTCCGCGCACTCCGGTCTCTGCCCGACCCGCAACGTGAGGCCCTGACCCTCGCGTACTTCGGGGGATACAGCCAAAGTGAGATTGCGACGCTCCTCGGAGCACCGCTGGGAACGATCAAGACACGGATGCGCGACGGACTGAACCGCCTACGACAGGAGATGGGGGTGACACTGTGAACGAGAAGGATTTCGCCGAACTTTCCGCAGGGCACGCGCTCGACGCGCTGTCGCCGGAGGACGAGCGCGCCTACCAGGACGCACTGGCCGCCCACCCCGAGTGGCAGGACCAGGTCGACGCCGACGCACAGGTCGCCGGATTCCTCGCCGAAGGCGCGGGCGAAGAAGCCCCTCCCGCCGATCTGCGGGCCCGGTTGCTCGAGCAGATCAGTGGGATGCCGCAGGCCCCGGCGCGTGCTGCTGCCGCTGAGCCTGTCGCCGCGGAGCCTGCGGCCGAGTCCGCTCCGGCGGACGAGCCCGTCGTCGCCGGACCGCCGACCGAAGCGATCCAGGCCGTGCAGCGGCGCAACTGGACCCGCGGACTCTTCGCGCTCGTCGCATCCGCCGCACTCCTCGTCGGCATCGGCTGGGGCGTCGGATCCCTCGTCGAACAGGCCCGCACGCCCCTCGAGGTGCAGGCCCTGGAGCAGATCGAGGCCGCGCCCGACGCGCAGACCGTCACTGGTCAGTTCACCGACGGCGGCGAGGCCGTGCTGCACTGGTCGGACGAGCTCGACAAGGTCGTGCTGACGACGGATGACGCACCCGAGATCCCCTCGGACCGCTCCTTCGAGCTGTGGTTCATCCGCGGCGATCAGCCCATCTCGGCCGGCGTGTTCGACCCGTCCGACGAGGTCACGGCGCTGCTGTCGGGCGAGTTCCAGCCCGGCGACATCGTCGCGGTCACGGTCGAGCAGAAGGGCGGATCGCCCGACGGCTCGCCCACGACCGACCCGATCATCACGATTCCCACGGCCTGAGCCTCTCGGGTCTCGTCCCCGCCCTGCGCGGTAGCCTGGAGCGATGTCTGACGCGTCCCGCGACTTCCACAAGCCGGTCCGCCGTTCCCCCGATTCGTTCGATCGCAACTTCGCCGCCGACGATCCCGCCGAAGCCAGCCGCGTGGCGCATGCCACGGCATCCGCTCTGCTCTCGCGGGTGCGCGAGGCGCCGCACGACGAGGTCATCGACCGGCTCGTGACCTTCACGGACGCGCACGGCATCGCGACCATCGCCGAGCTGTGGGCGCAGTCGCCCGCCCGGTCGCTGCCGGGCGCGCTGTGGCGGCTGTACCTGCTGCAGCTGATGATCCACGACGACCCGGCGACGTCCGCGCTGCTCTACGAGCGGGGACGCACGCGGCTCGCGTCGGCGGACGTCGTCATCGCGGGGGCGCCGGCTCCGGCGAGCCCCGACGAGCTCGTCTCGCTCATCGACCTCATCATGCGCGGGGTGTTCGCAGGCGACTTCGCTCTCGCCCTCGAGCGGGCGGCGGCGTTCTCGCGCGTCGTCTCGGCCGGCGCGACCGACCTCGCCGACGACTACGACGCGAGCGAACCCGGCCGGGCGTCGCAGTTCACGATCCGCGCGCTGCGCCTCGACACCTACGCCGGCGACCTCACGGCGGCCGCGTCCCTGTGGCGCCGCGACGGCCTCACCTGAGTCGGGGGCCGCGTTCGCGGGCAGGAAAGTGCCGGGCCGCAGAACGCCTCTCGGCGCGTGGCCGCTCGCAGCGGCTGAAGATGGAGCCCGGGGTTACTGCGGCCCGGCTAGAAAAGTGTAACGGAGGGGCTCCGCGGGTATTCCAGCCCGCGGGGGATTTCGTTCGGGCCGGGCGTGTCGCGCCGCGGGCGTCGTGCGCGTTCACGGATGCAACGGATGCCGGGCGACACCCGGCATCCCGTCGCCCTTCAGCGGCGTGTCGCGCACGATCCGTTGCATCCGTCGACACCGCCGACGACGGATGCCGCCGCGTAGGCTCGTCGCATGGCTTGGCGCTTCGCTCTCATGATCGACCCCGCGGCATCCGACGATGCGCGCACCGACTTCGCCGACACGTTCACCGAGGTGGACCCGTCGGCCCCCGCGCTCACCGTGGGCGAGCTGAGCACGCAGCGCGGCGACGGGATCTTCGAGTCGATCGGCGTCGTCGACGGGCACGCGCAGGAGGTCGAGCCGCACCTCGAGCGACTCGCGCACTCCGCTGAGATCTGCGAGCTGCCGGCGCCGAACCAGGGGCAGTGGCGCGAGGCGATCCGGCGGGCGCAGGCCGCGTCGGGGGAGGGCGAGGCGGTCATCAAGCTGATCCTGAGCCGCGGTGTCGAGCACGGACCGACGCCGACCGCGTGGGTCACGGTGGCGCCGGCCGCGGACTTCACGAAGGCGCGCACCGAGGGCATCGCGGTGGCGGTGCTCGACCGCGGGTACAGCATCGATCTGCCCGGGCGGGCGCCGTGGCTGCTGCTGGGCGCGAAGACGCTGTCGTACGCGGTCAACATGGCGGCGATCCGCGAGGCGAAGCGCCGCGGAGCCGACGACGCCGTGTTCGTGAGCTCCGACGGATTCGTGCTCGAAGCGCCGACCGCGTCGCTGATCATCCGCCGCGGCGACGCGTTCGTGACCCCGGCGCCGAACGGCGGCATCCTGCACGGCACGACCCAGCTGAGCCTGTTCGAGCACCTCGCCGCGCAGGGATTCGAGACCGCCTACGAGACGCTGCCCGTCTCGGCCCTACACGAAGCGGATGCCGCCTGGCTCGTCTCCAGCGTGCGCCTCGCCGCTCCGATCACCGCCGTCGACGGTCGCCCGCTGGCCGTGGACGCCGAGCTCACCGCATCCTTCAACCGCTACCTGCTCAGCCCCCGCGACTGACCCCGCGGCGGGTTGCCGTTCACGGATGCAACAGATCTGCCCCGACACGCCGCTGATCCGCCCCGGGACGCCGCGTGTCGCCCCGCATCCATTGCATCCGTGAACGCGTCACGCCCGCGCGAGGGCCGCGAGGATCGCACGCTCGACGAGGTCCCAGTCGTGCAGCACCATCGCGTAGTCGAACCGGAGCGTGACATACCCCCACAAGGCGGCGTTCGCGTCCCGCACGAGGTCCTTGTGCCGCAGCGACGCGCCGTCGTGGTTCTCCCGCCCGTCGACCTCGACGATCACGCGGTCGCCGATCAGGGCGTCCACGACCCCGACGCCTGCGACGCGCACCTGCGTCCGCACGGTCAGCCCGAACCCGCGCAGCCGCCACCGCAGCAGCGACTCGAGACCGCTGTCGGCGTCGTCCCGGCTCAGTCCGAGTGCCTCGCGTCCGGCGGCGTTCAGGTTCTGCGCGAGCCACCGCATGTCGTCGCCGTCGAGCATCCGCTGTCGTCGGGCCGACTCGAGCGCGACGAAGAACGCCTCGACGCCACGGCACAGGAGGATCTGCCGCAGCACCCGGGCGAGCGACGGCTCCCGCCGCGATTCACCGACGCCCGGCGCGTCCCAGTGCTCGACGCAGTCGCAGTCCGCGTCGTGCGACCGGCCGCCCGGCCGCATCCAGACGTGCGGCGAATCGTCCTCGTCGAGCACCCACAGTCCGCGATGCCGCGCCGCGGTCACGCACGCCATCGACCCGCCGTGAAGGGCGATCGCGACGGCGTCGGCGCACGCGTCCGGCGGAACGAAGACGCCGACGCGGACCCGGCGCAGCTCATCCGTCCGCAGCGCACGCTGCACCCGACGCATCGACCACCCCGCGTCGAGCAACTGACGAAGACGGAGGATCGGATGCCGCAGCTCGCACATCCCGCGATCCTCGCCGCCGCCGTCACCCCGCACGGACTCGCACCCCGAACCGAGGGAAAGCCGCCGCATCCCACCCTCTGGGGAGGAAGGCCGTTCGCGGATGCAACAGATCCGCCCCGACACCCCGTGGCAGACCGATTGGATGCCGCGTGTCGCCCGGCATCCCTTGCATCCGCGAACGCCCCGGCACGCGACCACACCCGCGCGCGAGCGCGCCCGCACGCGAGCGCGCCCGCACGCGAGCGCACCCACCGTTCACCGATGCAACAGATCCGCCGCCACACCCCGTGGCAGACCGATTGGATGCCGCGTGTCGCCCGGCATCCATTGCATCCGCGAACGCCCCCGCACGCGACCACACCCGCGCGCGAGCGCGCCCGCACGCGAGCGCACCCGTACGCGACCGCCCCGCCCGTTCACCGATGCAACAGATCCGCCCCGACACGCCGTTCCGGACCCGAGGGATGCCGCGTGTCGCCCGGCATCCATTGCATCCGCGCACGCCAACCCGACCCACGCACGCGACGCACGCGCGCACAAAGAAAACGCGCCGGCACGGAACCCGAATCCGTGCCGGCGCGTGGCCTCAGGGAGAAAGACTCACCCGAAGCGACCCGAGACGTAGTCCTCGGTGGCCTGGACGGACGGCTTGGTGAAGATCGTGCCGGTCTCGTCGTACTCGATGAGCTTGCCGGGCTTGCCGGTGCCGGCGATGTTGAAGAACGCGGTCTTGTCCGAGACGCGCGAGGCCTGCTGCATGTTGTGCGTCACAATCACGATCGTGTACTCGCTCTTGAGCTCCTGGATGAGCTCCTCGATCGCGAACGTCGAGATCGGGTCGAGGGCCGAGCACGGCTCGTCCATCAGCAGCACGTCGGGCGAGACGGCGATCGCGCGCGCGATGCAGAGGCGCTGCTGCTGACCACCCGACAGACCCGATCCGGGCTTCTCGAGGCGGTCCTTGACCTCGTTCCAGAGGTTCGCGCCGCGCAGCGACTTCTCGACGAGCGCGTCGGCGTCGGACTTCGAGATGCGCGAGTTGTTGAGCTTCACACCGGCCAGCACGTTGTCGCGGATCGACATCGTGGGGAACGGGTTCGGGCGCTGGAAGACCATGCCGATCTGCCGGCGCACCAGCACCGGGTCGACACCAGGGCCGTAGAGGTCCTCGCCGTCGAGCAGGACTTCGCCCTCGACGCGCGCGCCGGGGATGACCTCGTGCATGCGGTTGAGCGTGCGCAGGAAGGTGGACTTGCCGCATCCGGACGGGCCGATGAAGGCCGTCACGCTGCGGGGCTCGATGTCGAGGGACACGCCCTCCACGGCGAGGAAGTCGCTGTAGTAGACGTTGAGGTCGTTGACTTCGATGCTCTTGGACACTTCGGGGTGCTTTCTGTCGGATGCCGCGAGTCAGCGGCCGAACTTGGGGGCGAACTTCTTCGCGACGAAGCGTGCGATGAGGTTCAGCGCCATGACGATGATGATGAGGGTGAGCGCGCCGGCCCAGGCCCGCTCGAGGGCGGCGGGGATGTTCGTGCCGGGGTTCTGGAACTGGTCGTAGACGAACACCGGCAGCGTCATCATCGGGTTGTCGAACGCGTTCACGTTGAGCGACTGGGTGAAGCCGGCCGTCAGCAGCAGCGGCGCGGTCTCGCCGATGACGCGGGAGATCGACAGCATGATGCCCGTCGTGATGCCCGCGACGGATGTCGGGAGCACGACCTTGACGATCGTCAGCCACTTCGGCACACCGAGCGCGTAGCTCGCCTCGCGCAGCTCGTTCGGCACGAGCCGCAGCATCTCCTCGCTCGACCGCACGACGACGGGGATCATCAGCACGCTGAGCGCGAGCGAACCCATGAAGCCGGTGTTGAGACCCGGTCCGTAGATGAGCGCGCAGACGGCGACGATGAACAGACCCGCCACGATCGAGGGGATGCCGGTCATGACGTCGACGAAGAACGTGATCGCCTTTGCGAGACGGCCGCGTCCGTACTCGACGAGATAGATCGACGTCATGAGGCCGATCGGCACGGAGATGAGCGTCGCCCACCCGGTGACGATGAGCGTGCCGTAGATGGCGTGGATCGCTCCACCGCCCTCGCCGACGATGTTCCGCATCGAGTACGAGAAGAACATCGGGTCGAATCGTGCGATGCCGTTGACGACGACCGTGAACAGCAGCGAGATCAGCGGCAGCAGCGCGATCGTGAAGGCGATCGACACCAGCACGGTCGCCAGTCGGTCGGCGGCGCGGCGCCGGGTCTCGACGACGTTCGAGAGGATGACGAGGACGATCGCGAACAGCACCACCCCGACGAAGACCGCCGCGGCGATGTTGAAGTCCGCGACGTCACCGCCGCCGTTCATGATGGCGAACACGATGCTCGAGAGGGCGAGGGCACCGGCCAGCAGCACCCACGGCATCCACTTCGGCAGCTGACCCGCGGTGAGCGAGTTGCCGACGGGCGTCCGGGCCGCGGAGCGGGTGAGGGTCGTCGTCATCAGTTCGCTCCAGAGAACTCGGCGCGACGGTTCACGATCCACCGCGCGAGCGCGTTGACGGCGAAGGTCACGAGGAAGAGGATGAGGCCGGTCGCGATGAGGACGTTGACGCCGTCCCCGTACGCCTCACCGAAGTTGAGGGCGATGTTCGCCGGGATCGGCGTCGGGTTGTTCGAGTTGAGCACCTGGAAGGTGACCGCACCCGTGGCCGAGAGCACCATCGTGACGGCCATCGTCTCGCCGAGGGCGCGACCCAGCCCGAGCATCGCACCCGAGACCATGCCGCCCCGGGCGAAGGGGAACACGGCCATGCGGATCATCTCCCAGCGCGTCGCGCCGAGTGCCAGCGCCGCCTCTTCGTGGAGGACGGGCGTCTGCAGGAAGACCTCGCGCGTGATCGCAGTCATGATCGGCAGGATCATCACCGCGAGGACGAGGGATGCCGTGAGGATCGTGCGCCCGGTGGGGGAGACGGCACCGGCGAAGAAGGGGATCCAGCCGAGGTTTTCGTTCAGCCACACGTAGAAGGGCTGCAGGATCTGCGAGAAGACGAGGGCGCCCCACAGGCCGTAGACGACCGAGGGGATCGCGGCGAGCAGGTCGATGATGTAGCCGAGGGCGGAGGCGAGCCGGCGCGGGGCGTAGTGCGAGATGAAGAGCGCGATGCCGATGGCGAGCGGACTCGCCACGACCAGGGCGATGATCGACGCCCAGAGTGTGCCGAAGACGAAGGGCCAGACGTACTGCCAGAACGGCTCGCCGTTCAGGAACTGCGTCTCGTCGGGGTTCGCGGTGAACGCGGGGACGCTCTCGACGATGAGGAACAGCGTCACCGCGGCGAGCACGATGAGGATGATGATGCCCGCGCCGAGCGCGGTGCTGGAGAAGACGAGGTCGCCGCGGCGACGCATCGGTCGTCTCGTGGGCGCCTGGTTGGTGGCCAGGTCGGAGGTGGGGGGCATCGCAGTCCTCGGGTCGGAAGCGGGCGGACGTGGGGCTGCGGGTGACCCTCCGTGGAGGGCCACCCGCAGCAGGGGTGTTACTGCTTGGCGCCGATCAGGTCGATGGCGGCCTGGGCCTCCTCGGCGACCTCGGTCGACAGCGGCGCGGAGCCGGCGGCCTCGTTGGCGACCTTCTGGCCCTCTTCGCTGACGATGTACGAGAAGTACGCCTTCACGATGGCGGCGGTGTCGGCATCCTCGTACTGCTGGCAGCCGATGAGGTAGCTCACGAGGGCGATCGGGTACGAGCCGGCGGGAGCCTTGGCGGGGTCGACGTCGTAGACGAGGTCACCGTCGGCACGGCCCTCCTCGAGCGGCGACGACGCGACGAGCTCCGCGGCGGCCTCGGAGGAGAACGGCACGAACTCGTCGCCGACCTTGACGGCGGCCGAGCCCAGGTCACCGACGCGCGAGGCGTCGATGTAGCCGATGGTGCCGTTGCCGGCCTTGACGGCGGCCTCGACGCCGGAGGTCTGCTGGGCAGCCTCGGAGCGCGTGGTCTTGACGGGCCAGGCGTCGTCGTCCTCGTACGGCCACGCGTCGGGCGCGACGGAGGCGAGGTAGGCGGTGAAGGTGCCGGTCGTGCCCGACTCGTCGCCGCGGAAGACCGGCGTGATCGCCAGGTCGGGCAGCTCGACGCCCTCGTTGATCTCCGCGATCTTCGGGTCGTTCCACTTCTCGATCTTCTCGTTGAAGATCTCGCCGATGACCTCGGGCGTGAGGTTCAGCTCGGTGATGCCCTCGAGGTTGAAGACGACGGCCACGGGCGAGATGTAGGCGGGGACCTCGACGATGTCGGGCGTCGCGCAGGCGTCGAACTTCCCGGCGGCGATCTCGTCGGCCTTGTAGGCGCGGTCCGAGCCGATGAAGTTGCTGGAGCCGGCGATGAAGTTGTCGCGGCCGGTGCCCGAGCCGGTCGGCTGGTAGTTGACCGTGACGTCCGGGTTGGCGATCTGGAAGGCCGCGGTCCACGCCTGCTGGGCGGCGCCCTGCGAGGAGGCGCCGGTTGCCTTGACGGTGCCCGACAGCGAGCTGCCGCCGTCGGAGGGCTGGCCGCTGCCAGCAGGGGTGCCCTCGTTGGCGGCGCAGGCCGACAGGGAGAGGACGGCGACGGCGGCGACAGCGCCCACGCGGGCGATGCGGTTGAGCTTCACGTGTGAATTCCTTTGGTGATCGGGACACCCCGGTGCGGGGCTGGCTCGACGCTAAGAGTCGCCGGTGACCAGGTTCCGCTCCGCAAGTGAACGACAGGTGAACGGGTCGGGTCCGAACGCCTCTCGCTCAGCCGATTCACACCTTCGGGGGATGCGTCTCGATCGCCACGATGCCCGAGCCGGGGTTTGTCGCCGACAGGTGCGCGACGGAGAACCCGCCGACCTCGAGGTCGGCGGCGCTCTCGATGTACGAGCCCTTCAGGCTTCCGGTCGCCAGCGCCAGCTCGCTCATGATCGTGGGGATCACCGGTCGGTGCGAGCACAGCACAGCGGCCTTCCGCGACCTCACGCGTTTGCCGACGACGGCGCGCACATCCGCGCGCCCTTCCTCCCAGGCATCCTGCGAGATCAGCTCGGTCCGACGGATGTCGCGGCCCAGCGCCTTCGCGAGCGGTGCCACGGTGTCGACGCAGCGGACCGCGTCGCTCGAGACGACCCGACGGATGCCGAACGCCCGCAACGGCCCGACGGCCGCCTTCGCCTGGCGCTTGCCGCGGTCGGTGAGGGGGCGGGCGGCATCCTTCCCCTTCCAGTCCTCGCGGGGAGTCGCCTTGCCGTGGCGCAGCACGACGACGGGGAAGGTCGCGAGCACGCCGTCGTCGACGAGGCGTAGGAAGTTCTCGAGGATCTCGACGTCCACCGGATAGCTCAGCCGTTCGAGCGCCTTCTTCGGCGTGAGCCATTCGATCGCGGCGATCTCGCGGTTCGGCACGAAGGACGACCCGCGGATCGCCTCCTCGGTCGCCTCGGTGCTCCAGTAGTGGACGATCTTCGTCCGCTTGCTCGGCAGGCGGTACTTCGAGATCCCGACGGGCACCCCGAGGTGGACACGGATGCCGGTCTCCTCGAAGATCTCGCGCACGGCCGTCTCGGCGAGGGTCTCACCGGGATCGACCTTGCCCTTGGGCAGGGTGATGTCGCGGTACTTCGTGCGGTGGATCGCCAGGACGAGCAGCTTGCCGTCCACCATCCGCCAGACGACGCCGCCCGCGGCGTAGACCGCGGTCTCCGTCATCGCACCGCCCGCGCACGCCGCCGGCGGAGCACCTGCGACATCGTCTTCTCCTGCAGATCGACGAGCGGGTTGCCCTCGGCATCCAGATGGTGCCGCGTCCACTCGCCCTCGGCGCCGAGGTGCCACGAGCTCGTGGTGTCGGACATCGCCAGCTCGAACAGCGAGATCAACTCGTTCACGTGCGCGGGCTCGGTCACCCGCACGAGCGCCTCGACGCGGCGGTCGAGGTTGCGGTGCATCATGTCGGCACTGCCGATGAAGACCTGCGGGTCGCCGTTGTTGTGGAACGTGAAGATGCGGGAGTGCTCGAGGTAGCGCCCCAGGATCGAGCGCACCGTGATGTTGTCGCTGACCCCCGGCAGGTCCGAGCGCAGCGAGCAGATGCCGCGCACCCAGACGTCGACCTTCACCCCGGCCTGGCTGGCGCGGTAGAGGGCGTCGATGATCTGCTCGTCGACCATCGAGTTGACCTTGATGCGCACGTGGGCGGGCTTGCCGGCCAGCGCGTTGCGGCGCTCGCCGTCGATGTGGCGGAGGAGGCCCTTGCGCAGGTGGAGCGGGGCCACGAGAAGCCTCTTGAACTTCTTCTCGATCGCGTAGCCGCTCAGTTCGTTGAAGAGGCGGGTCAAGTCGCGACCAACCTGCTCGTTCGCGGTGAACAGGCCGTAGTCCTCGTAGATGCGGCTCGTCTTCGGGTTGTAGTTGCCCGTCCCGATGTGGCTGTAGCTGCGGAGGACGCCGTCCTCCTCGCGGATCACGTGAAGGAGCTTGCAGTGGGTCTTCAGGCCCACGAGGCCGTAGACGACGTGCACGCCGGCCTTCTCGAGCTTGCGCGCCCACACGATGTTGGCCGCCTCGTCGAAGCGGGCCTTCACCTCGACGAGCGCGAGGACCTGCTTGCCGTTCTCGGCCGCGTCGATGAGCGCCTCGACGATCGGACTGTCGCCTGAGGTGCGGTACAGCGTCTGCTTGATCGCGAGCACGTGCGGGTCGCGCGCGGCCTGCTGCAGGAACGACACGACGCTCGTCGTGAACGACTCGTACGGGTGGTGGACGAGGACGTCCTCCTTGCGGATCGCCGCGAAGATGTCGGCGCGGCCGTTCTGCTCGGCCGGCTGGAACGGCGTCGAGGTCTTCGGCACGTGCGCCGGGTAGCGCAGATCGGGCCGCTCGATCTGCGACAGGGAGAAGAGTCCCCGCAGGTCGAGGGGGGCGGGCAGGCGGTAGACGTCGTTCTCGGTGATGTCGAGCTCGTCGAGCAGTAGCGAGAGCGTGACCTCGTCCATGTCCTCGGTGATCTCGAGGCGGATCGGCGGACCGAAGCGGCGGCGCAGCAGCTCGGCTTCGAGCGCCTGGATGAGGTTCTCGGTCTCGTCCTCCTCGATCACGACGTCCTCGTTGCGCGTGAGGCGGAACGTGTGGTGCTCGAGGATCTCCATGCCCGGGAACAGGTCGTCGAGGTTCTCGGAGATCAGTTCCTCGATCGGCAGGTACCGCACGGTGGAGCCGTTCTTCGCCACCTCGATGAGGCGGGGGAGCATGGGCGGCACCTTGAGACGGGCGAACTCCTGACGGCCGGTGCGCGCGTTGCGGATGCGCACGGCGAGGTTCAGCGAGAGGCCCGAGATGTAGGGGAACGGGTGGGCGGGGTCCACGGCGAGCGGCATGAGTACCGGGAAGACCTGCGCCGAGAAGTAGTCGTAGAGCGTGCTCCGCTCGGGGTCCGACAGCTCGGCCCAGGAGACGACCTCGATGCCCGCGTCGGCGAGGGCCGGGCGGACCTGCTCGGACCACACCGCCGCGTGACGCTCCTGCAGTGCGTGCGCCGCTGTTGCGAGGTCGGTCAGCACATCGAGGGGAGCGCGGCCGACGTTGGTCGGCACGGCGAGGCCGGTGAGGATGCGGCGCTTGAGGCCGGCGACCCGCACCATGAAGAACTCGTCGAGGTTGCTGGCGAAGATCGCGAGGAAGTTCGCTCGCTCCAGCGTCGGCAGGTTCGGATCCTCCGCGAGCTCCAGCACGCGCTGATTGAATGCGAGCCAGCTGAGCTCGCGGTCGAGGTAGCGGTTGTCGGGCAGCTGCGAGTCGTACGCTTCGACGACGTCGTCGAAGTCGTCGTCGTCCGCGTCGCCCAGTCCGGAGTCGTGAACCTGGGTGTCGATCATCCCCACATCATTGCAGGGGACGGTGACGTGTGCGTGAACATGGCGACGGATGCCGCGGCATCCGACTCAGGCGGAGGCGCCCGGCAGCTGCTCGTCCTCGTAGACGTTGAAGCGGTAGCCGACGTTTCGCACGGTGCCGATGAGTTGCTCGAGGTCCCCGAGCTTCGCGCGCAGCCGGCGCACGTGAACGTCGACCGTGCGGGTGCCGCCGAAGTAGTCGTAACCCCACACCTCGCTCAACAGCTGTTCGCGGGTGAACACCCGCGAGGGGTGCGTCGCGAAGAAGTGAAGCAGCTGGAACTCCTTGTAGGTGAGGTCGAGCGGGCGACCGTGCACCTTCGCCGAGTAGGAGGATTCGTCGATCGTGATGCCGGAGGTCTGGATGCGGGTGGAGACCTGCTCCTTCGACACGCGTCCGATGGCGAGGCGGATGCGGGCATCGACCTCGGCGGGGCCTGCGCCGACGAGGACGACGTCGTCGATGCCCCAGTCGGGGGAGACCGCGGTGAGTCCGCCCTCGGTGACGACCAGCAGAAGCGGCGCGTCGAGACCCGTCGTCGTCAGGATCTTGCAGAGCGACTTCGCGGCGACGAGGTCCTTACGGGCGTCGACGAACACGATGTCCGCATTGGGGGCGTTCACCAGCTGCGCCGCCTCGGCGGGGATCTGGCGGACCCGGTGGCTCAGCAGTTCGAGAGAGGGCAGGACGGAGTCGCCGCCGGCGGCGGAGCTCAGGACGAGCAACTGTGCCAAGGGGGACCCTCCGGTGCGGACTCGGAACCGGTCTCATCTTAGGGGCTCGCCCCGCGGCCGCCGCGACGCGGGCTCGCCGCCGTGCGGGCCCCGCGCCGGTGCGTCACAATAGGGACCATGACCGCGCCCGAGATCCTCCCTCGTCGACGGGCCGCCGGAGTGATCGCGGTCTGGGTGGCCGCCGCTCTCGTCGCCCTCGCCGTCGGCGTGTTCGTTGAGCCCGACTGGCGCGGCGCGTGGCTCCTGGTCGGCCTCGGATTCTGCTTCTTCCTCGCCTTCGCGGTGCAGCTGGCGTCGGGGCGGTCGCAGGGGTTCATCATGCGCATCTCGGCGAGCGTCCTCGGCGCGATGCTGGTGATGGGACTCATCGGCGCCGGCTTCGCGCTCGCCGAACTCTTCGCGAGCTGATCCACCGGCATCCGCCGACCGGGAGCCCGCTCCCGGCCGCTAAAGTGGACGGCATGGATCTCGTCGCACTCGAACTCTTCTTCGTCGGGCTGCTCGGCCTCGCATCGCTCGCGATCGCGTTCGTGTCCGGCGTCGTCGTCTGGAACCTCTACCGCGGTCAGCGCTGACATCGTGATCGATCTGCCGACCGACCTTCCGGCTGATCTGGTCCCGCTCTCCTGGCTCCTCGGCGTGTGGGAGGGCACCGGCGTCCTCGAGTACGACGCGCAGGGTCGCACGATGTCGGGCGAGTTCTCCCACCGCGTGAGCTTCAGCCATGACGGTGGCGACGCCCTGAACTACGCGGCGACCGCCTGGTTCGAGGATGCCGAGGGCCGCCGCCGCGACCTCGTCGCCGAGACCGGGTACTGGCGGCTGTCCCGCCCCGCGACCGAGCAGGATCCCGGGCCCGCGCTGCTGCCGGCCCTCGCACCTCGCGTCGACGCGCGTACCGTGCACGACGTCGAGGCTCTCCGCACGGCGGAGGACGGCTTCGAGATCGAGGTCGCGCTCGTGCACTCCGACGGCATCAGCGAGCTCTACCTCGGCCAGGTGCGCGGTCCGCGCATCGACATCGCCACCGACGCGATCGTCCGCCCCGCGGGCGCCAAGGAGTACGGCGCCGCGACCCGGATGTACGGGCTCGTCGACGGGCACCTGCTGTGGGCGTGGGACATCGCCGCGCTCGGCTCGGACCTGTCGTCCCACGCCTCCGCTCGACTCGCGAGGGTCCAATGACCGCCGACGCCTTCGCGGCCGTGCCCGGTGCTGTCCTCGATGACCGCGGGCTCGCCCACCTCGGCAACCCGGTGAGGGAGCAGCGCGACCTCGCGAGCGGGGCCGCGGTCGCGCCCCTTGCGGACCGCGCCGTCCTCACCGTCTCCGGCGAGGACCGGCTCTCGTGGCTCGACTCCATCACCTCGCAGGCATTGACGACCCTCGCGCCCGGAGTCGGCACCGAGTTGCTCGTCCTCGACCCGCAGGGGCACGTCGAGCACGCGGCATCCGTCGTGGACGACGGGGAGCGCACCTGGCTCATCGTCGACCGCGACCGCGCCGACGCGCTGCTGACCTGGCTGACGCGGATGCGATTCCGCCTGCGCGTCGACCCGCAGGACGCCGCCGACCACGCCGTCGTCGGCGGGACCGCCGCCGCTGTCGACGCCCTGGGCGCCGCCGTCGTGTGGCGCGACCCGTGGCCCCGCGTGAGCCCCGGTGGGTGGGGATACTCCCCGGTCGAACCGCACCCCGGTGCCGAGCGCGACTGGGCCGAGGCGATCGTGCCGCGGGCCACCCTCGACGAGCTCGCCGCCGCCGCCGTCCGCGGCGACGTCCGCCTGGCCGGTCACCTCGCCGTCGACGCGCTGCGCGTCGCCGCCTGGCGTCCCCGCGCCGCCGCGGAGGCCGACGGCCGGACCCTCCCGCACGAGGTCGACTGGCTGCGCACGGCCGTCCACCTCGACAAGGGCTGCTACCGCGGGCAGGAGACCGTCGCCAAGGTGCACAACCTCGGGCACCCGCCGCGTCGCCTCGTCGCGCTGCAGCTCGACGGATCGGATGCCGAGCTGCCCGACCCGGGCGCACCGGTCCGCCTCGACGGCGCCGAGGTCGGAGCGATCACCTCCGTCGCCCGCCACCACGAGGAGGGCCCCATCGCCCTCGCGATCGTGAAACGGTCCGTCCCCGTCGACGCGGCGCTGACCGTGGCCGTCGCGGAGGGCGAGATCGCCGCGGCGCAGGAGGTCGTCGTTCCGCCGGATGCCGGGCGTGCGGCATCCGTCCCGCGTCTGCCGCGTCTGTCGCAGCGCCGCTGACGATGGCGCCCGAACCGACCACCACGGTTCCGGTGCCCACTGCCCGGAGGTATCCGCGCGAGGGTTGGGCGCGACTGCGCGGGTCCGCCGTCGCGATCGTGCAGCTCGTCGTCGCTGCGAGCGCCGCGTTCTCGATCGCGCACTACGGACTGGGGCACCCGGCTCCGCTGATCGCGGCGACCGTCACCATCTCGAGCCTCGGTCTCGTTCGCGACGCCCGACCGTGGCGGGTGCTCGAGACCGTCATCGGCATGGTGCTGGGCGTCTTCGTCGCCGAGCTGGTCGTCTTCGCGGCCGGCAGCGGGTGGTGGCAGCTCGCCCTCACCCTCGGGGTGAGCCTGTCGATCGCGCGGTTCGTCTCGCCGCAGGCGGGCTTCGCGATCGCCGCGGCGATCCAGTCGATCATCGTGGTCGTCGTCCCCTCGCAGACCCCGTTCCTGCGACTGCTCGACGCCCTCATCGGCGGCGCGATGGCGCTGCTCGTCACCGCCCTCATCCCGCGCAGCCCGCTCCGCACCGCCCTCGCCGACGCGACGCGCCTGTTCGCTGCCTTCGAGGGCGCCGCCGGCACCGTCGCGCAGGGCCTGCGTCGTGGCAGCCGCGTACGCGCCGAGCGCGGGCTCGAGAAGGCGCGCGAGCTGCAGGGCCGCGTCGACGACTGGCGGGTCTCGGTCGAGTCGGGCGCGGCGATCGCCCGCATCTCGCCGTTCCTCCGCCGCCAGCGCTTCGAGCTCGATCGTTTCGAGCGGATGCGGCAGGCCATGGACCTCGCGGTGCGCAACCTGCGCGTCGTCGCCCGGCGCGCCGTCTACCTGAGCGACGACGGTCGCGAGCGCGACGTCGCCGCCGATCTGCTCCTCGAGCTCGTGCGCGGCGCGAACCTCGTCGCCTCGTCGCTGACCGACATCTCGCACGAGCCGGCGGCGCGCGAGGTACTCACCGCGGTGGCGGCCCGCCTCGACCCGATCGCCCTCGTCCCCGACGGATCGCTCGGCGACCAGACCCTCATCACGGCGCTGCGGCCGCTCGCGACCGACCTGCTGTGCGCGACGGGCCTGCGCCCCGACGAAGCCCGCGCGCTGCTCCCGCGGGTGTGACGCGCCCCGCTCATCGGGGCGCGACGGCCTCCCACGGCACCGTGAACTCGCCCAGTCGCCACCGGCTCCGCCCGCCGATCGGCCACCCCGCCGCGACGAGCGCGTCGAGGGCGGCGCGCCACCGCTGGACCGGGCCGAACGACGACGCGGCGACCGCCCGCGTCCACTCCCGGTCGAGGGCGTCGAGGACCTCGTGCACCCGCTCGCCCGGGATGTTGCGGTGGATGAGCGCCTTCGGCAGCCGCTCGGCGGCGACGGCGGGGGAGTCGAGCCCTGCGAGCCGCAACGAGATCGTGAGCGTGCGGGGCGCGGCATCCGGTCCGATCTCGATCCAGGTCGAGATCCGGCCGAGCTCATCGCACGTGCCCTCGACGAGCATGCCGTCCGGGCGCAGGCGCGACGCCATCCGTTCCCACGCCGCGGGCACGTCGGCCTCGTCGTACTGACGCAGGACGTTGAACGCGCGGATCACCGCCGGGCGGCGCCCGTCCGGCACCGGCACCTCGAACCCGCCGCGCGCGAACGACACGCGCGCATCCGCGGCGAACACCCCCGCCCCCGCACGGATCAGCGCGAGCTGCGCGCGGGCGCGCTCCACGCGGGCCGGCTCGATCTCCAGCCCCAGCACCTCGACGTCCGGGCGCGCTCGCCGCAGCCGGGCTTCGAGCTCGAACGCGGTCACCCCGCTCGCGCCGTACCCGAGATCCACCACGAGCGGATCGGCGGTCCGGCGCAGCACCGGATGCCGCGCGATCCAGCGGTCGACGCGGCGCAGGCGGTTGGTGTTCGTCGTCCCCCGGGTCACCTGTCCGACGACAGGATCGGAGCGCGTCATGCCCCCATGATCGCACCCGCCGCGCCGGTAGGATTGCGGGCATGACAGCCCCCTACACCTTGATCCTCCTCCGGCACGGCCAGAGCGAGTGGAACAAGTCGAACCAGTTCACCGGGTGGGTGGACGTCCGTCTCACCGATCAGGGCAAGGCCGAGGCCCAGCGCGGCGGCGAGCTGATCAAGGAGTCGGGTCTGCTGCCCGACATCCTGCACACCTCGCTCCTGTCCCGCGCCATCCAGACCGCGAACATCGCCCTCGACGCGGCCGACCGCCTGTGGGTGCCGGTCAAGCGGTCGTGGCGCCTCAACGAGCGCCACTACGGCGCCCTGCAGGGCAAGGACAAGGCGCAGACCCTCGAGGAGTTCGGCGAGGAGCAGTTCATGCTCTGGCGTCGCTCGTTCGACGTCCCGCCGCCGGACATCTCCGACGACGACCCGTACACGCAGGTCGGCGACGTGCGTTACGAGGGCATCGACGGCGAGGTGCCCCGCACCGAGTCGCTGAAGATCGTCATCGACCGCCTGCTGCCCTACTGGGAGAGCGAGATCGTCCCCGACCTGAAGACGGGGAAGACCGTCATGGTGACCGCCCACGGCAACTCGCTGCGCGCGCTCGTGAAGCACCTCGACGGCATCAGCGACGACGACATCGCCGAGCTGAACATCCCCACCGGCATCCCGCTCGTGTACCGCCTCGACGAGAACCTCGTCCCGATCGGCCCGGGCGAGTACCTCGACCCCGACGCCGCCGCTGCCGGCGCCGCCGCGGTCGCCTCGCAGGGCAAGAAGTAACCCGCCTCACACCGGGAACACGAAGAGCGGATGCCTCCCGGCATCCGCTCTTCGTGGTTGCGGCGGCTCAGACTTCGAGGTCGACGCCCTCGGTGTCGGCGGCCCAGGTTCCGGTCGCGAGGTACGACACCTTCTTGGCGACCGACAACGCGTGGTCGCCGAAGCGCTCGTGGTAGCGGGAGGCCAGCGTGGCGTCGACGGTGGCGGATGCCTCGCCCTGCCAGTTGTCGCTCAGGACCTTCTCGAACACCGCGAGGTGCAGTGCGTCGAGCTGGTCGTCGAGCTCGTGCAGGCGGCTCACGAGCGACAGGTCCTCGGTGCGCAGCAGGTCGGCCAGGGTGCGGGCGACCTCGGTGTCGATCTCGCCCATCTTCGTGAACGTGTTCTTCAGGCCCTTCGGGACGGCGCGCTCGGGGAAGCGCATCCGCGTCAGCTGGGCGATGTGCTCGGCGATGTCGCCCATGCGCTCGAGCGAGGCGCTCACGCGCAGCGCCGCGACGACGATGCGCAGGTCGCGCGCGACGGGCTGCTGGCGCGCGAGGATCTCGATGGCGAGCTCGTCGAGCTCGATGGCCTTGTCATCGATGACCTGGTCGTTGTCGATGACGTCCTCGGCGAGGGCGACGTCGCTCGTGGCGAAGGCCCGGGTGGCCTTCTCGATGGCGACGGTGACGAGTTCGGAGATCTCGACGAGACGGGTCTGCACGTCCTCGAGGGACTGGTGGAAAACTTCGCGCATGGAGCACCTTCTCTTCGTGCGGGCGGGTGAGGGGCGCGACTGTCGCGCAGAGACCTCGGCGATCCTCCCGCGCTCAGGTTAACGGTCGGTGCCGACACGGTGAACAGTCGGCGGTGACCGACCTACGGGCCGATTTCCGTCCGATGGCGGGGGTGTGGCCACCCTACGCTGGGGTCATGGATTCGACGCAGCTCGAGCTGCTGGCGCTCGTCGTGGGGCTCCTGGTCGGCGGTGGTGCGGCCGCGCTCGTGTTCTATGCGGCGCGATCGCGGGAGCGCACCCGGCTGGTTACCTCGACCGAGCTCCCCGAGGGCACGGCATCCGTTCTGCAGGCCATGGACGACGCGGCCGTCGTCGTCGATCCGTCGATGCTCGTCCTCGCTGCCTCCGCGACGGCAGAGGTCTTCTCGCTGCGGGTGAACGAGAGCCTCGACGCCGAGCGGCTGCGCGTCCTCGTGCGCGGCGCCCGCCAGACGGGGCTTCCCGCGACCGAGAACATGACGCTCAACCGCGGCGTCGAGCCGCGCGTCGTGGCCGCGCGGGCGAGCGTCATCACCCCGCGTCTCACCCTCATCGTCATCCGCGACATCACCGAGCGCGAGCGCGTCGAGCAGATGCGGCGCGACTTCGTCTCGAACACCTCGCACGAGCTCAAGACCCCCGTCGGCGCCGTCACCCTCCTCGCCGAGGCGATCGAGTCCGCCGCCGACGACCCCGAACAGGTGCGCCACTTCGTCAGGCGTCTGAGCGCCGAGGCGACCCGCCTCGGGCAGCTGACCTCCCGCATCATGAACCTCTCCCGCCTGCAGTCCGCCGACGAGATCTCCGAGATGCGCGACGTCTCGGTGGACGAGGTGGTCCGCGCGGCGATCGAGTCGCTCGCGGTGTCGGCGGAGTCCGCCGAGATCAGCGTCGCCCGCGGGGGCGACCGCGGCCTGTTCGTCCGCGGCGACCGCCAGATCCTCACCGAGGCGGTCAGCAACCTGCTCGCCAACGCCATCGCCTACTCGCCGCCCGGAGCGCAGGTGGGGGTCGGCGTGCGGGAGGCCGACGGCGCGGTCGAGATCGCCGTGGCCGACCATGGCATCGGCATCCCCGAAGAGGACCAGCAGCGCGTCTTCGAGCGCTTCTACCGCGCCGACCAGGCCCGGTCCCGGCGCACCGGTGGCACGGGACTCGGGCTCGCGATCGTCAAGCACGCCGTCCAGCGCCACGGCGGGTCGGTCGACCTCTGGTCGCGCCCCGGGCGCGGGTCGACCTTCACGATCCGCCTGCCCCTCGCCGCCGTCGACACCTCCACCACCCGTAAGCCCAAGAAGAAGAAGATCGGCGCGAAGGCGCCCAGCAGAAGGAAAGCCTCATGACCCGAGTCCTGATCGTCGAAGACGAACCCGACCTCGCAGACCCCCTCGCCTACCTCCTGCGACGGGAGGGGTTCGAGGTCGAGACCGCCGAGGACGGAGGCCTGGCCCTCGACGCGTTCACGTCGCGCGGCGCCGACATCGTCCTGCTCGACCTGATGCTGCCGGGGATGCCGGGCACCGAGGTGTGCCGCGTCATCCGGCAGACCTCCAAGGTGCCGATCATCATGCTGACCGCGAAGGACAGCGAGGTCGACATCGTCGTGGGGCTCGAACTCGGCGCCGACGACTACATCACGAAGCCCTACTCCTCGCGCGAGCTGCTCGCCCGCATGCGTGCCGTGCTGCGCCGTGCGGACAGCGACGAGCTCGACGTCGACGACCGCATCATCCAGGGCGGTCGTGTGACCCTCGACATCGACCGGCACACGGTCGCCGTCGACGGCGACGAGATCTCGATGCCGCTCAAGGAGTTCGAGCTCCTCGAACTGCTCATGCGCAACGCGGGTCGCGTGCTGACGCGCGGGCAGCTCATCGACCGGGTGTGGGGGAGCGACTACTTCGGTGACACGAAGACGCTCGACGTCCACATCAAGCGCATCCGCTCGCGCATCGAGACGAATCCGAGCGACCCCGTCATGCTGCTGACCGTCCGCGGACTCGGCTACCGCTTCGAGGCCTGAGCGCTCCCTCGACGACGAAGGCCCCCACCTCGCGGTGGGGGCCTTCGTGACGGGGGTGTCAGCCGGTGGTCGTCGCCGTCGCGGCGGGCGTCGGGACGAATTCGGTGTAGTAGGGGAGCGTGCCGTCGAGGATCGGGACGGCGACGCGGACGCCCTCGCCCTCGCCCGACTGGAACGAGACCTCGACGTCGGAGCCGGGCTTGCCGGTGTCGTCGAACAGGAGCGGAGCCTGCGTCACGCCGAGGCTGACGGTGCTGTTCGCCGGGACGTCGACGCGCTGCGGCTGGTCGCCGACGGTGACGTTGAGGACCAGGTCCTCATCGGTGCCGTTGACGATGCCGGCGATGAGGTTGCCCAGCGAGCCGTCCTCGTTGGCGATGATCATGGCGTTCCGGACCTTCAGCGGCCCGGACTCGGGGATGTTGACGCCGTCGGACGCCGAGTACTGGATGGTCGTCGCCTGCGGGGCCAGCATGTTGCAGCCCGTGGTTCCCAGAACGACGGCGGCGCCCAGGGCGAGGGACGCGATGAGACGCGATTTCACGGATCCTCCAGATGACACGAACGGCGGCACTCTCATCCTATGGGGTCACGACGGCGAGACTGGGCGGAGGGGGCGGCGAACTCTAGCGTATATCGCCTGTGGTATTCTGGAGGTTGCCGAAAGGACACAACTGCATGCTTTTTGAGGTTGGCGAAACCGTCGTCTATCCGCACCATGGCGCTGCGACCATCATCGAGGTCAAGGATCGCGTCATCAAGGGAGAGACGAAGAAATACCTGAAGCTCAACGTCACCCAGGGCGACCTCATCATCGAGGTCCCTGCGGACAACGTCGATCTCGTGGGCGTCCGCGACGTGATCGGCAAGGACGGGCTCGAGAAGGTCTTCGACGTCCTGCGCGCACCCTTCACCGAGGAGCCGACCAACTGGTCGCGTCGCTACAAGGCGAACCTCGAGAAGCTCGCGTCGGGTGACGTCATCAAGGTGAGCGAGGTCGTGCGCGACCTGTGGCGCCGCGACCAGGACCGCGGGCTCTCCGCGGGTGAGAAGCGGATGCTGGCGAAGGCGCGGCAGATCCTCATCTCCGAGATCGCGCTGGCACTGAAGGCCGACGAGGAGAAGGCGTCCAGCGTCCTCGACGAGGTCCTCGCCTCCTGAGACCACGAAAGAACGGCCGGCTGCTCAGCCGGCCGTTCTTCGTTTGCCGCGGGACGGCATGCGTGCGTTCGGGCGATGCGCGCGCCAGGATGAGGCCGTGACCACCCGCGCCGCACCCGCCGCCGTCGACCTCTCGCGGCGGGACCTCACCCTCGACCTCGCCCGGGTCGTCTGCGTCCTGTTCGTCATCGTCGTGCACCTCGTGCAGGTCGGCATCGGACCCGGGCAGGACGGCGGTCTCGTCGCATCCCGCCCCGCCGAACAGCAGCCGTGGTTCGATGCGGCGACGTGGGTCGGCCAGATCATGCCGCTCTTCTTCGTCGTCGGCGGATTCGCCGCGGCCACCGGCTGGCGGTCCTGGACGGCGAAGGGCGGGGATGCCGCCGGCTTCATCCGCACGCGCACGCTCCGTCTCGCGCAGCCCGCCCTGCCCCTCTTCGTCTTCTTCGCGGTCGTCCTCGGCGTCGCCACGGCGGCCGGTCTGCCGGCGCAGCTCGTGTCGGATGCCGCCGTGGGCGCCGGGTCGCCGCTGTGGTTCCTCGCGGCGTATCTCCTCTGTCAGGCGGCGGTCCCGTTCCTCGCGGCCTGCCACGCCCGCCGCCCGGTGGCGACGCTCGTCGTCCTCGCACTGGGGGTCATCGCGGTCGACGTGGTGCGATTCTCGTCGGGTGTCGAAGAGGTCGGCCTGCTGAACCTGCTGTTCGTCTGGCCCCTCGTGCAGCAGTTCGGGTTCTGGTACGCCGACGGATGGTTCGCCCGGCGGCATCCGCTCACCCTCGTCGGCATCGCGACCGCCTGCTATCTGCTCCTGTGGCCGTTGACGACGGTCGGACCGTACTCGACCAGCATGCTCGGCAACCTCAATCCGCCGACGGTGCCGCTCGTGGTTCTCGGGATCGCCCAGGCCTGTCTGCTGCGACTGCTCAAGCCGGCGCTCGCGCGCCTCATGTCGCTCCGTGCGATGCAAGAGGTCGTCTTCGTCCTCGGGTCCCGGCTCATGACGATCTACCTCTGGCACCTGCCGGTGATGCTGGCCCTCACCGGCATCAGCCTGCTCATCCCCGGGGCGGCGCCGACACCGGCGTCCGAGGCCTGGTGGTGGTCGCGGCCGATCCTCTTCGTCGTCGTGCTGGCCGTCCTGCTCGTGCTCTCTCTCGCCATCGCACGGTGGGAGGCCCTCGGCACGCTCGGGTCGACACCGCCCCGGGCGGTCGTTGCCCTCGCCTGGGTGTGCGCGTTCGTCCCGCCGTTCGCGGTGATGGAGTGGTTCCTCGATCTGCCGATCGCGGTCGGGGGTGCGGTGCTGCTGGCCCTCGCTGTGTTCCTCCTTCGGCGCCGCCCGCGCGCACACGCGTCGGTACGCTCGGAGGCATGAGCATCATCCCCGTTCCCCATGTGGCCGTCATCGTCGTCGCCGCGGGGTTGGGCACCCGGCTCGGGGCCGACGCGCCCAAGGCGTTCGTGGGGATCGATGCGCACACGATCCTGCGTCACGCGCTGCGCGGCGTGTTCGCGGCCCCCCAGGCGCAGGTGGTCGTCGTCGCGCCCGCCGACCGCGTCGGCGACGCCACGACGGAGGCCCACGAGGCCGCCGGTGATCGGGGTGACCTGGTCTCGGTCGTCGCCGGCGGGGCGACCCGGCAGGCGTCGGTCGCGGCGGGACTGGCCGCGGTCTGGCCCGACGTCGAGATCGTCCTCGTCCACGACGCCGCCCGCGCGCTCACCCCGCCCGAGGTCTTCGCCCGGGTGATCGACGCGGTCGCCGCGGGGTCGGATGCGGTCATCCCCGTGCTGCCCGTCGTCGACACCCTGAAGCGGATCGACGCCGACACGGTCGTCGAGCCGGTGGACCGGTCGGTCCTCGCCGCGGCGCAGACCCCGCAGGGTTTCCGTCGCGCCGTCCTCGACGACGCGTATCGGGATGCCACGGCCGACCACACCGACGACGCCGCCCTGCTGCAGGCCGCCGGCACGGTCGTGCGCACCGTCCCCGGCGACGAGCGGGCGTTCAAGATCACGACGTCGGCGGACCTCGACCGGGCACGCGGACTCGTCTCGCCGATCCCGCCGGTCGTCCCCGCGGCGCCGGTCGCGATCCCGCGGGTCGGGATCGGTACCGACGTCCACGCCTTCGGCGGCGACGGCACGCTGTGGCTCGCCGGCCTCGAGTGGCCGGGGGAGCCGGGACTCCACGGGCACTCCGACGGGGATGCCGTCGCGCACGCGATCGTCGACGCGGTGCTGGCAGCTGCGGGGCTCGGCGACATCGGCACGCACTTCGGCACGGACCAGCCCGAGTACGCCGGTGCGCATGCCGCGGCGTTCCTCGCCCGCACCCGCGCGCTCGCCGGAGAGGCGGGATGGCGCATCGGCAACGTCAGCGTGCAGGTGCAGGCGAACCGGCCGCGGTTCGCCGCGCGGCGCGCGGAGGCGGAACGGGTGCTGTCCGAGGCGCTCGGCGCCCCCGTCGCGGTCTCGGCGACGACGACGGACGGGCTCGGATTCACCGGTACCGGAGAAGGAGTCGCGGCGTTCGCGGTCGCCATCGTCGTCCCCGCGTGACCCGGCGGCTCAGAGCTCTCGCGTCATGAACGTCGAGGCGGGATCCGGGCGGTAGTCGCCGAACGGCTCACACTCGACGAACCCCTCACTCGCGTACAGCGTGCGCGCGGCGAGGAACGCAGCATCCGACCCCGTCTCCAACCAGATTCGGGTGAGGCCGTCGGCGCGCGCCGCAGCGAGGATGTGACGCAGAATCGCGCGGCCGACGCCGGTGCCGAGATGGGCGTCGGCGACCCGCATCGACTTCAGCTCGCCGTCCGTCGCGCTGAGCCGGGCGAGGGCTCCGATCCCGGCGATCTCGCCGTCCCGCCACGCCGACCAGACGGTGACGGACGGATGCCGCAGCGCGCCGACGTCGAGGGCGTGCACGCTCTCGGTGGGGGACTGCGCGTGCATGCCGGCGAGGTGCTGCCGCACGAGGGCGGTGCTGGCCGGCCCGGTGAGGTCGTCGAGGCGGATGTCGAGGGGAGCGGGCACGTCAGGCCTCCACGGCGAACGGGGCGGGGTCGCGGGGTCGCCGCGACCCCCAGGCCAGGGTCACGAGACCCGCAGCCAGGACGACGAGGCCCGTCACCGCGAGAGCGGAGAGCCCCTCGCCGAGCACCGTCACGCCGAGCACCGTCGCCGTGAGGGGTTCGCCGAGGGTCAGCGTCGCCGCCGTCGCCGCCGTCAACCCCTGGAGGCCCCACGTGAAGAGCACATAGGCGAGGGAGATCGTCGCGAGACCGAGCCAGACCGCCATCGCGAGCCCGGACGGCGTCGCCGCCCAGCTCAGGTCGACGAAGGGGATCGCCGCGGCGCACAGGACGGCCGACCCGACACCCATCGATCCCACGACGGTGAAGGCGTCCCATCCCGCGTCCAGCAGTCGCCGCTGCGCGTTCGCGATGACGGCGAAGCAGGCGCCGGCGCCGACGGCGGCGGCGAGACCCGCGCCGTCGACACCACCCGTGCCCGATCCGCCGCCGAGCCCGAGCAGCACGACACCCACCGCGGCGAGGGCGGTGGCAGCCATCCACAATCCGGAGGGCACCTGGCGCGAGATCGCCCATTCGAGGATGCCGGCGAGCACGGGAGCGGACCCGAGCGCGATCACGGTGCTGACGGCGACGCCGTTGGTCTCGGTGCCGAGGAAGAAGAGCGGCTGGTAGAGGCTGATCGCGACCCCCGTGGCCGCCATGAGCGCGAGCGGGCGCCAGGTGAGCGCGGGGCGCGGCCGGTCGGGCGTCCGCCGGCGGAACCGGGCGGCGAGGAGGAACGCGAGGGCAGCGAGCCCGATGCCGCCGACCACCATCCGCGCGACGCCGACCGAGAGCGTCGAGGCGTCGTCCGGACCGAGGGCGCCTGCGGTTCCCGTCGTCCCGAACAGCAGCGCGGCGGCGAGGACGGCGAGCAGATGCAGCACCATCCTTTTCTATCGTCTCGACGCGGGTGCCTCCGCCACCCGCCGGTAGCATGGACCGGTGACGGTTCGGCTCTACGATTCCCAGGCTCAGGCGCTGCGCGACTTCGCGCCCGCCGACCCCGGAAACGTCACGATGTACGTCTGCGGGCCGACCGTCCAGTCGGGGCCGCACATCGGCCACGTCCGCGCGGCGCTGAGCTTCGACGTCCTCCGTCGGTGGCTCGCCCACCGTTTCGGTCGCGTCACGTTCGTCCGCAACGTCACCGACATCGACGACAAGGTCCTCGCGAACGCGACCGACGACGAGCCCTGGTGGGCGCTGGCGTACCGGATGGAACTCGAGTTCTCGCGCGCGTATGCCGCGGTCGGCATCCTGCCCCCGACGTACGAACCCCGGGCGACGGCATCCATCCCGCAGATGCAGGAACTCATCGAACGCCTCATCGAGGCCGGCCACGCGTACGCCGCTGCAGGTGACGTGTACTTCGACGTGCGGTCCTGGCCGCAGTACGGGGCGCTCACCCGCCAGTCCGTCGACGCGATGGAGTCCGCCGCCGACGCCGATCCGCGCGGCAAGCGCGATCCGCGCGACTTCGCCCTGTGGAAGGGCGCGAAGGAGGGCGAACCGGCGGATGCCGCATGGGCATCGCCCTGGGGATCGGGCCGTCCCGGCTGGCACATCGAGTGCTCGGCGATGAGCCGGCGGTACCTCGGGCCCGAGTTCGACATCCACGGCGGGGGTCTCGACCTGCGCTTCCCGCACCACGAGAACGAACTCGCGCAGTCGACCGCCGCCGGCGATCCGTTCGCGCGGTACTGGGTGCACAACGGCCTCGTCACTGTCGGCGACCAGAAGATGTCGAAGTCGCTCGGCAACTTCCTGCTCGCCGAGGACGTGCTGGCGGAGAACGACCCCGTCGTGGTGCGCTACGCGCTGCTCGCCGCCCACTACCGCTCGAATCTGGATCTCTCCGCCTCGACGTTCGCCGAGGCCGAGGCGGCGCTCGGTCGGATCGACTCGTTCCTGCAGCGCGTCCTCCGCGCGGCGGGTTCCGAGCCGTCGGTCCTGCAGCCAGGGAGCATCCCGGAGGCCTTCGCGGTCGCCATGGACGACGACCTCGGCGTGCCGCAGGCTCTCGCGGTCCTGCACGACACGGTGCGCCGTGGCAACACGGCGGTCGATGCGGGGGACCTGGCGACCGCCATCACGCACCGGGGGAGCGTCGTCGCCATGTTGCAGGTCCTCGGACTTCCCGCAGACGATTCCGCGACAGCGGTCGGTTACGGCGCCGCTGCGGACGCCGCCCTCGACGCCCTCATCACCACCATGATCGACCAGCGTGCGGAGGCCCGCGCGGCGAAAGACTGGGCGGCAGCCGACCGCATCCGCGACGCGATCGCGGCGGCCGGCGTCGTCCTCGAAGACGGTCCCGAAGGGACCCATTGGAGTTTGAACAATGGCTAAGCCAGGCAACCCGTCCGCCGGACGCGGCAAGAAGGGTCCCACGAAGGGATCCGGCGGCAAGAACAAGCGCTCGCTCGAAGGGCGCGGCCCGACCCCCAAGGCCGAGGACCGCGCCTGGCACCCCGCCGGGAAGCGCAAGGCCGCCAAGGAGCGGTTCGTCGCCGCCGGCGGCAAGCCGCAGATCCGCCAGACCACGGGCGGTCGCGCGCCCAAGGCGAAGTCCGGTGACGACACCGAGACCGTGACCGGGCGCAACAGCGTGCTCGAGGCCCTCCGCGCCAAGATCCCCGCGAGCGCGTTCTACATCGCGCAGCGCGTCGAGATGGACGACCGCGTCAAGGAGATGCTCTCGATCGCGACCAACCGCGACATCCCCGTCCTCGAGGTCACCCGTCAGGAGCTGGACCGGATGGCCGGGTTCGACGGTGTGCACCAGGGTGTCGCGCTCAAGGTGCCGCCGTACGAGTACGCCCACCCGCAGGACCTGCTCGAGCAGGTCATCGACCGCGGCCAGCTGCCCCTGTTCGTCGCCCTCGACGGCGTCACCGATCCCCGCAACCTGGGTGCCATCATCCGCTCGACCGCCGCGTTCGGCGGGCAGGCGATCATCCTGCCGCAGCGCCGCTCGGCGGGCGTGAACTCCGCCGCGTGGAAGACGAGCGCGGGAGCGGCCGCCCGCATCCCCGTCTCCATTGCGCCGAACCTCACGACGACGCTCAAGGAGTTCAAGAAGCAGGGCGTCTTCATCCTGGGTCTGGACGGCGGCGGGGACGTCTCCCTGCCCGCGCTCGAGCTCGCCGACCGCCCCGTCGTGATCGTCGTGGGCTCCGAGGGCAAGGGTCTCTCGCGCCTGGTCACCGAGACGTGCGATCAGATCGTGTCGATCCCGATCAACGCGGCGACCGAATCCCTGAACGCCGGCATCGCCGCATCCGTCGCGCTCTACCAGGTCGCCACGCTGCGCGCGGCGTCCGAGTGAGAGCCCAGGCGGAGGAGCGCGCGCCAGACTGACGTCACCGACTGCGAAAGGACGCATCCCATGACCCGTATCGCTGTGATCGGTGGCACCGGCTACGCCGGCGGCCACATCGTCGCCGAGGCCGCCGAGCGCGGCCACACGGTCGTCTCCGTGGCCCGCAAGCTCCCCGCCGAACGCGTCGACGGCGCGACCTACGTCGAGGGCACGCTCCTCGACGCGCCCGCGCTCGTCGCCGAGCTGGAGGGCGTCGAGGTCGTCGTGTTCGCGACGTCACCGCGCGGTGACATGGCCGGCAAGATGCGGGATGCCGTCACCGAGCTGATCCGCGAGCTTCCGCTGTCCGTGCGGGTCGGTGTCGTCGGCGGCGCCGGGGGCAGCCTCGTCGCCCCGGGTGGGCCCCGCGTGATCGACAGCGGCTTCCCCGACGAGATCAAGCCCGAAGCGATGGAGGCCATCGGCATCCTCGAGGACCTGCAGGCCGACACGACCGGCCGCGAATGGTTCTACATCCACCCGGCCGGCGGATTCGGCGCCTGGGCGCCGGGGGAGCGCACCGGCTCGTACCGCGACGGCGGCGACGTGATCGTCACCGACGACGAAGGCGAGTCCTTCATCTCCGGTGCCGACTTCGCGATCGCCGTCCTCGACGAGATCGAGTCGCCGAAGCACCGCAACGAGCGGTTCACCGTCGGGTACTGACCCCGCTCAGACGAGGTCGCGCCAGTCGACCTGCTCCTCGTCGTCCTCGTCGGGGAGGGGCAGATCGGCGGTGACGACCGGAACGGCCATCGTCTCGGTCGGCGGCCCCATCACGGTCGCCTCGTCGCGGCGGTGACGGAGGACGTCGTCGATGTACGACGACAGGACCTCCGCGATCGGGATGGATCTGCCGCGCGCCTGCGACATGTACCAGCGGTGCTCGAGCACCTGGTGGAACACCTCGGCAGGCTCGAGCTTGCTCCGCAGCTCCCACGGGATCGCCTTGACGACCGGCTCGAACACCCGCGTGAGCCACTCGTGCGCGACCATCTCCTCGTCGCTGCCGAGGCGCGAGACTCGGGCGGCGAACTCGTCCATGTCGTTGAGCAGGCGCCGCGCCTGGTTCTCCTCGACGTCGAGCCCCGTCAGGCGGAGCAGACGTCGCTGGTGGTGGCCAGCATCCACCACCTTCGGCTGGATGAGGACCTTCGTGCCGTCGGCGGTCTCGTCGATCGACATCTCGCCGATGTCGAAGCCGAGACCGTTGAGCCGCTGCACACGCTCGGTGATGCGCCAGGTCTCGTTCGCGGCGAAGCTCTCGGTCTCGGTCAGCGCGCTCCACAGGGAGCGGTACGAGGACATGATTCCGTCGGCGATGGCGACGGCATCCACACCGCCCTCGAGGCGGCCACCCGCTTCGAGGTCCATGATCTCGCCGGCGATGTTCGTGCGGGCGACGTCGAGGTCGTGCTCGCGCTGACCCCGCGTGAGGCCGCCCTCGTGCAGTTCGCCCGTCTCGGCATCCACCAGGTACGCGGCGAAGGCCCCGGCATCCCGTCGGAACAGCGTGTTCGACAGCGACACGTCGCCCCAGAAGAAGCCGACGTTGTGCAGGCGCACGAGCAGGGCTGCCAGTGCGTCGACCAGCCGCGTCGCCGTGTCGGGACGCAGCACCTGGGTGAACAGGGCGCGGTAGGGGAGGGAGAAGCGCAGGTGCGCGGTGACGAGCGCGGCCGGGAGCGGCTCGCCCTTGGGCGTCCGCCGCCCGTCGATGACCGCCACCCGACTCACGCAGGGTACGTCGAGCCGGCCGAGCGAGCCGAGCATCTCGTACTCCCGGCGCGCCATCTCGGCGGTCGTCTCCTTCACCGCGATCACCCGCCCCGACAGGCTCGCGAATCGCACGAGGTGGCGGGAGAGGCCTTTGGGGAGCGAGACGATCGCGTCGCTCGGCCACTCGCCGAGCGGGGTCGACCAGGGCAGGGCGAGGAGCCCTGCGTCGACGCTGCTGGCGGTGATGCTCAGGGAATGGACCACGCGGTGACCTCCGGCTGACGCGCCGCGGCGCGGGAGGTCCGGAGACCTTCCCGCGCCGCGGTCCTGCTGATGATGACGATCAGGCCGAGACGACCGGCTTGTCGTTGAGGCGGTCGCCCGACTCGATGTCGAACGCGTGGACGTGGCCCGGCTTGGCGGCCAGCGTGACCGTCTCGCCCGCGTTCGGGTGGTTGCGGCCGTCGACACGGGCGACGACGTCGGTGCGCTTGCCGTCGATGTCGACGTGACCGTACAGGTAGCCGTCGGCGCCGAGCTCCTCGACGAGGTCGACCTGAACCGCGAGGCCGCGACCGTCGGCGGGGCCGACCTCGAGGTCCTCGGGGCGCACACCCACGGTGACCTGGCTGCCGGTGGCGCGGCCGACGGTGTCGCGGTCGAGGGGGACGACCTCGGTGCCGAACTGGATGCCGCCGTCGGCGAGGCTCGCCGGGAACAGGTTCATGGCAGGCGAGCCGATGAAGCCGGCGACGAAGACGTTGTTCGGCTTCTCGTAGAGGTCGCGCGGGGTGCCGACCTGCTGGAGCAGACCGTCCTTGAGGACCGCGATGCGGTCACCCATCGTGAGGGCCTCGGTCTGGTCGTGCGTGACGTAGACCGTGGTGACGCCGAGGCGACGCTGCAGCGACGCGATCTGCGTGCGCGTCTGGACGCGGAGCTTGGCGTCGAGGTTCGACAGCGGCTCGTCCATGAGGAAGACCTGGGGCTGGCGGACGATGGCGCGACCCATGGCGACACGCTGACGCTGACCACCCGAGAGGGCCTTCGGCTTGCGGGTCAGGTACTGCTCGAGGTCGAGGAGCTTGGCGGCCTCGAGGACGCGGGCGGCGCGCTCCTCCTTGCCGACGCCGGCGATCTTGAGCGCGAAGCCCATGTTCTCGGCGACGGTCATGTGCGGGTACAGCGCGTAGTTCTGGAAGACCATCGCGATGTCGCGGTCCTTCGGCGGGACGTCGGTGACGTCGCGGTCGCCGATGCGGATCGAGCCGGAGTTGACCTCCTCGAGACCCGCGAGCATGCGCAGGGAGGTGGACTTACCGCAGCCGGACGGGCCGACGAGGACGAGGAATTCGCCGTCGGCGACCTCGAGGTTGAGCTTGTCGACCGCGGGGCGGGTTCCACCGGGGTACAGACGGGTTGCGTTGTCGAACGTGACGGACGCCATTGTTTCTTCTCCTTCACCGGCAGGTACGTGCCGGACGATCCGTAGTGAAGCGAGCGGGGACGACCCCGCACACCCGCCATCGGGTGCGTCTTCAGTATGGCACGGGAGGGCCGCGAGAGGGGATGCGGTCTCGTCAGCCTTTTTCCAGCGCGTCTGACTAACATCGACCGTGCGCCACCCCCGAGCGCCGGGCCCTACGGCCACCACAGATCTTCCCGAGGTTTCATGTCCACCGATTCCGGCGACACTCCGTCATCCGCGACCGACCGCCGCGAGGCCGTGCGAGAGAAGGCGCAGCGCGTCCACATCCGCCAGTCGCGCGCGCGGATCGCTCGTCGCATCTCGCTCGGCGTCCTGGCGACCGCGGCCGTCGCCGCCGTCGCGACCGTCGTCGTGTGGTCGGTCACGTCGACAATGGGCGGACGCGACCTGACCCCGAGCACCGCATCATCGGACGGCTTCGCGGTCAGCGACGTCACGGGCGTCGCGGCGGACCAGGGCGCGATCGACGAGAGCGCCGTCGAGGCGACCCCGGGGTCGGACAAGGCGGCGACGCCGGCACCGACGGCATCCCCGACCGCTGCTCCCGTCGACATTCGCGTCTACGTCGACTACCTCTCGCCGGGTGCGCGCGAATGGCAGCTCGCCAATGTCGACCAGCTCACCACGTGGGTCGACCAGGGAGCCGCGACGCTCAGCTACCACCCGGTGTCGATGCTCACGGCCAAGTCCAACGGTACGAAGTACTCGCTGCGCGCCGCCGCGGCGGCGGCCTGCGTCGCGACCCACGACGAGAGCGTCTTCTTCGCGTACAACACCGAGCTGCTCACGCGTCAGCCGGCGATGGACACCGACGGATTCTCCGACGTCGAGCTCGCCGACCTGGCGCAGGCCGTCGGCGCGAGCGACCCCGAGAAGCTGCGGTCGTGCATCGAGGACGGCGACTTCATCGAGTGGGCGAAGGATGCCACGGAGCGCGCGATCGCCGGCATCCCCGACACCGACGGCCTGGAGCTCACCGGCACGCCGATGATCCTCGTCAACGGCCAGCCCTACATGGGTGCGCTGTCGGACGCCGCGGAGTTCTCCCAGTTCGTGCTGACGAGCGCGAGCGACGCGTTCTACACCGAGCAGACCCCGACCCCCACGCCGACGGCACCGGCGGAGACGCCGACGCCCACCGCGCCTGCGGAGTGACCGGCGCGGCCCGGATAGACTGGGCCACCTGCCGGCTTGGCGCAATTGGTAGCGCACCGTACTTGTAATACGGGGGTTGCAGGTTCAAGTCCTGTAGCCGGCACCATCGCTGTGCGTCGACCCGTACTTGTCATACGGGGGTTGCAGGTTCACGTCCTGTAGCCGGCACTCCATCTGTGCGTCGACGCGCGCTTGTCATACGGGGGTCGCGGGTCGTTCGCGTCGGACGCGCAGGCGCAGGAACGGACGCTCGACGAACCAGTAGGACGCTTCCGCGACGAGCAAGAGTGCCAGGAGTCCGCCGATCGTCAGCCCCCCGAACCAGGTCTCGTTGTGCCGGGTCAGGAACAGCTGCTGGTAGAGGTAGAGGCTGTAGGAGATCAGCCCGATGTGGACCATCGGGCGCCAGTTCAGGAATCGTCCGAACGGCGAGGCAGGGGCCCGCATCATCCACACGATGACGAGCGCCACCGCGAGAGCATCGCCGACGTAGCCGACCGTGTACATCCACACGCCTTCGAATCTCGACGTGAGCGCCCAGGACAGCGGCAGCCACACCACCACCGCCCACTGCAGGTGACGCGCGAAGATCCACTCGGTGAGGCGCTCGAACCATCGCTCTCCGGCGCCGTACGCCAACAGGCATCCGATCATCAGCGCGTCCGCGCGGGTATGGAACATGTAGGTCACTCCTCCCTCGGGCACGAACGGCAGGAGGTAGGTCCCGATCCGGACGAACGGCGAGATCAGCACGCCGATGACGAGCACCTTCACCGCGACCCGGCGCGGCATGAGGATGACGGCGAGGGGCCAGAGGACGTAGAACTGCTCCTCGACGCTGAGCGACCAGGTGTGCCCCGTCCACCACGAGCCGTCGAGCGGCCAGTAGTCGCGGAGGAACAGGGCGGGGCTGATGATGTCGCGAGGGCCGAGCCCGTCGATCACCCGGGTCGCCGCGAGCACGGACACGACCGCGAGGAACACGAACAGCGCGGGAAGGATGCGGTATGCGCGACGGCGGTAGAACGCCGACAGCGAGATGCGACCGGTCTTCCCGCGCTCGCGCAGCAACAGCGTCGTGATCAGGAACCCCGACAGGACGAAGAACGCCTGCACGCCGAAGTATCCGCCGGGAAGGTTCGCTCGGAGGAACACCACGACGTCGTTCTGGGGAAGCGTGGCCGCGCCGTGCCCCCAGATCACGCAGAGCACCGCGAGCGCTCGGATCCCGTCCAGCGACGGGATGGTGCGGGCGAGCGCCGGATCGGTCGCGCGCGAGACGGTCGACGCACTCGTCATGTCTTCCCCCAAGAAGTCGCGAGCAGCGCAGGTCCCCACCGCGCTCAGCCCGTCTAGGGCATGACGCTACCCGCTCGCACGACGTTTCGCGAGGGTCGAGCGAGCGGGAAGCTTCGGCTCACGCCACGGGCGTCTCGGCCTCACGAGGCGTGACGCGGACCTCCGCGATGCGCCGGCGGTCCATGGCGGTCACCTGGATCGTCGCGCCGTCGACGTCAATCGTGTCGCCCACGACCGCGAGGCGACCGAGCCGCTCGGTCACGAATCCGGCGACCGTGTCCGAGGCGCCGCGGGGGAGCGTGATCCCCGTCGCCTCGGAGAAGTCCTGCAGGTTGAGGCGCCCGTCGATGATCTCGCGATCACCCACGGGGGCGACGGCGTCGTCGTACTCGTCGAAGATCTCACCGACGACCTCCTCCACGAGGTCCTCGAGGGTCACGATGCCGTCCGTACCGCCGTACTCGTCGACGACGACAGCGATCTGGTGCCCCTCCGCCCGCATCTTCGTCAGCGTCGGGAGGACGCGCGCCGTCGACGGGAAGTAGGGGATCGGCCGGACGATGCTGGACAGGGGGGCCGCCGCATCCGCAGCCGCCTCGAACAGATCCCGGACGTGCACGAAGCCGACGATGTCGTCGATGGACGTGTCGGCCACGGGGTACCGCGAGAACGGCAGTTCGTGCACGGCGGAGATGGCCTCGCCGATCGTCGCGCTGTCGTCGAGGGAGGTGACGTCGGGACGCGGTCGCATGACTTCGCTCAGCTGTCGCTCCCGCAGCGAGAGGACGTCCTCCAGGATGCGGCGCTCGTCCTCGGGCAGACCCTCGTGGCTCGCGACGATGTCGCGGACCTCCTCATCCGTCATCTCCTCACCCGTCTTGTGCGGGTCTCCGCCGAGGAGGCGCACGAGGGCGTTCGTCGATACCGACAGCAGCCAGATGACCGGCCTCATCACCTTGGCGAACCCGTCGAGGACGGGCGCGACGACGTAGGCGAACTGGGCGTTCCGCTGGATGGCGAGACGCTTCGGCACGAGCTCGCCGAGCACGAGCGACAGGTAAGCGATGAGCAGCGTGAGGATCAGCGTCGCGATCGTCAGAGCCAAGCCCGGGTCTGCGCCCCACGACTCGATGAGCGGCGCCACCGACGGGGCGATCGAGGTCGCGCCGTACGCGGCGGACGCGAAGCCTGCCACCGTGACGCCGATCTGCACCGCCGAGAGGAACGTGTTGGGGTTGCGGGCGAGGCCCGCCACCTTCTGCCCACGTTTGCCGCGCGCGGCGATCGCGTTGATCTGGCTCTCCCGCAGGGTCACCAGCGCCATCTCGGTCGCCGCGAATACCCCGCCCACCAGGACGAACACCACGACGAGGGCGATGTTGAGGGCCAGATCGTTCATCGAGTCACCTCGATGCCGTCGGTCTCAGTGGTGGGCGGGATCGTATGATCGCTGTCCATCGGTCAGCGGTGCTCCTTCGTTTCTGCGGGGGAGGGGGTCGAGGTCGGTGCGCCGGCGTCCAGCTCGCGCTCGCGGTCGCGACGGGTCTTGGCGAGGCTCGCCACCGTCGCGACGACGATCGTGGCGGCGATGAACAGGAGCGAGAACCAGATCGGGATCTCGGGAGCCCAGAGCATCGGCTCGCCGCCGTTGATGAACGGCAGCTCGTTGACGTACATGGCGTGCAGGACGAGCTTCACACCGATGAAGGCGAGGATGACGGCCAGGCCCTGTGCGAGGTACACGAGGCGCTCGAGCAGACCGCCGATGAGGAAGTACAGCTGACGCAGACCCATGAGGGCGAACGCGTTGGCCGTGAACACGATGTACGCCTCGTTGGTGAGACCGTAGATCGCGGGGATCGAGTCGACCGCGAAGATGAGGTCGACGAAGCCGATCGCGATGATCACCAGCAGCATCGGGGTGACGAAGCGCTTACCGGCCTTCTTGACCGTGAGCTTGTCGCCGTTGTACTCGTCGCTGACGGGCAGGATGCGGCGGACGAACTGCATGAACTTGCCGTTGGCCGGGTCGGACTCACCGTGTGCGAACGCCTGACGGTAGGCGAGGAACAGCAGCAGCGCGCCGAAGACGTAGAAGATCCACGAGAAGTTCTCGATGAGCGCGGCGCCGGCGGCGATGAACGCGCCCCGCATGATGAGCGCGATGACGATGCCGATCATCAGCACCTTCTGCTGGTACTTCTTCGGCACCGCGAACCCGGTCATGACGATGAGGAAGACGAAGAGGTTGTCGATCGACAGCGCCTTCTCGGTCAGGTACCCGGCGAAGTACTCGCCCGAGTACACCCAGCCCCAGCCCGGGATGAGGCCGATGACGACACCGAAGATCAGCGCGAGACCGATGTAGAACGCGGACCAGCGCGCCGACTCGCCGATCGACGGTTCATGCGGCTTGCGGACGTGCGCGAAGAATTCGTAGACGAAGAAGGCGATCGTGACGGCGATCGTGATGCCCCAGACGAGAGGGGTGATTTCCACAAGAGTCTCCTCAATGGCGTGATGAAAGGACGCCAGAGTCTTCTCCATCCCGAGTGATCGGGACCGGTGGTCCGGGATGCATCTTCACATCCGTAATGACGAACCGACCGTCGTGGAGTACTCCCCCTGGGGCTCAAAATATTACGGGATCGGCGCGGGCAAAACTGACAATTGCCTGACGCGGCCGAGCGTGCTAGCCGCGGGATGGTTCCTTGAGATCGTCGCTCGCGTACGGCGCCGGCGCGGGCGCGTGCGCATAGGGGATGAACCAGCTCGCGAAGTCGAGCGGAGGAGTCGCGGCGGCGGCATCCTGCTTGCTCGACGAATCCTGATCGACGAAGAGGGATTCCGCATCGAGGTCCTGGAACAGCACGGTGTCCAGGTGCTCGCGCCAGCCCTCCGGCAGGTCGCCGGTGAGGCGTTCGGCGCTGCGCGCCGCCTCGTCGAGCACGAGCTTCAGTGCCAGCTCGTGGGCGACGGTGGGAGGGTACACGGGTGAGGCGCTGAGCCGGGAGGTGACCTCGATCGTCGCGGCGAGGAACTTCTGCGCGAACGCTCGGTCGTAGTGCGTCGCGTACTGCGGGGGCAGTTGCGAGATCACGTGCGTCTCTCGCCAGGCGGATCGCGTGTCGGCCGCGTCCGCCAGCTGGCGGACATCGTCGAAAAGGCAGTCGACGACCAGGACGGAGGCGTTCCAGACGAGCCCCTTGATGATCGTCCGCTGGCGCAGCTCGGATGCCGTCGCCTCGGTCGTCGGTCCGCCGAAGAGTTCGTCCAGTGCCCAGTCGATCCCCGCCAGGCGCGCACCCGCCCGGGCGACCCGCGCGGTGTCGGAGGATCCTTCCGGAACCTCGCCCGACGTGCCCTCCCACTCCGAGTCGACGATCGAGGAGTTGGTGGATTCGATGCGCACCAGGTGCTGCGCGCCGTCGGCCACCGACACCTCGATCAGCGACAGCAGCGCGTCCTCGGCATCCATCGACGACTCGGACATCCGTGACGCGTCATCCATGCCGCCGACGAGATCGTCGGGGTGCGCGCAGACGAGGTCGAGATCGATGCGGACCGCCGCGCGGTAGCGGGGAACGGATGCCATGGGGGCATCGTACCCACGGCCCCGCTTACAGTGTCAGTCCGCGTCGGCCAGTCCCAGGACGTCGAGGAGCCAGGCGAGCTCGAACGCGCGCTCGCGCCACGAGTTGTACCGCCCGCTGACACCACCGTGCCCCGCCACCATCTCGCACTTGAGCAGGGCGTCCGCACCGACCTCGCGCAGCCGCGCGACCCACTTCGCCGGCTCGACGTAGAGCACCCGGGTGTCGTTGAGCGAGGTGACGGCGAGGATGCGGGGGTACCGGACGCCCTCCTGCACGTTCTCGTAGGGGGTGTACGACTTCATGTAGGCGTACACGTCGGCGTCGTGCAGCGGGTCGCCCCACTCGTCCCACTCGATCACGGTGAGCGGGAGGGACGGGTCGAGGATCGTCGTCAGCGCGTCGACGAACGGGACGCCGGCGAGGATGCCCGCGAACAAGTCCGGGGCGAGGTTCGCCACGGCGCCCATGAGCAGACCGCCGGCGGAGCCGCCCTCCGCGACCAGGCCGTCGGGGGAGGTGTACCCCTCGGCGACGAGGTGACGGCCGACGGCGACGAAGTCCGTGAAGGTGTTCCGCTTGTGCAGCAGCTTGCCCTCCTCGTACCACCGGCGCCCCATCTCGCCACCGCCGCGGACGTGGGCGATCGCGAAGATCACGCCACGGTCCAGCATCGACAGGCGGGCGACCGAGAATCCGGGCTCGATGGAGTGCTCGTACGAGCCGTAGCCGTAGAGGTGCAGGGGGCGGGGCGCCGCTCCCGGTTCGCCGAACGACCGCTTCCACACGAGAGAAACGGGGACGCGCGTGCCGTCGTCGGCGGTCGCCCAGACCCGTTCCTGACGGTAGTCGGCCGGGTCGTACCCGCCGAGGACCGGCTGGCTCTTGCGCAGCAGGAGCTCGCCCGTCGCCACGACGTAGTCGTACACCGTGCCGGGCGTCACGAACGAGGCGTAACCGAGACGGATGACCGGGGGCGCCCACTCCGACGATCCGCTCGCCCCGGCGGCGTACAGCGGCTCGTCGAAGGCGATCTCGGTGACCTCATCGGTGGCGTAGTCGAGGATCCCGACGCGCGCGAGGCCCTCGCGGCGGTACTCGACGACCGCCCAGTCGCGGTAGGCGGACGCGTCGAGCAACCGCCGACCCGGCTGGTGCGGCAGCACGACGTGCCGCTGCCCGGTGGGGTCGGATGCCGCTACCCGCACCAGCTCGAAGTCCAGCGCGCCGTCGTTGTGGAGGATGTAGAGCACGTCCTCCCCGTCGATCACCGCGTGGGTCAGCGAGTACTCGACGCCCTCGCGGCGAGGCCACACCGATCGGGGCTCCGCCGTGAGGTCGTCGGCCGGGACGAGGAACTCCTCCGAGGTGATGGAGGACCCCACCCCGATGACGAGGAAGCGGTCACTGCGCGTGAAGCCCGCGCCGACCCAGTACCGCTCGTCGGGTTCGGTGAAGATGACGCGGTCGGATGCGGCATCCGTCCCCACTTCGTGCAGCCAGACGGTGTCGGGTCGCCAGGCGTCGTCGACGGTCGTGTAGACGACGTGACGGCCGTCGGGGGAGAAGACCGCGCCGGAGAAGGTGTTCTCGATGACGTCGGCGAGGTCGTCGCCGGTCACCAGGTCGCGGATGCGGAGGGTGTAGCGCTCGTCACCGGCGACGTCGACGGCGTACAGCATCCGGGTGCCGTCGTTCGAGACGTCGAGGCTGCCGAGCGAGAAGAAGTCGTGGCCCTCGGCCTCGACGTTGCCGTCCAGGAGCACCTGCTCGCCGGGGACGTCGGTGTCGGGGGAGAGCACGGGCGGCGTCCAGTCCGCGACGTCCGCGATGGGGGCGCGGCAGTTGATGCCGTACTGCTTGCCCTCGACAGTGCGGCCGTAGTACCACCACTGCCCGCGGCGCGAGGGGACGGAGAGGTCGGTTTCGAGCGTGCGGCCCTTGATCTCCTCGAAGATCCGCTCGCGGAGGCCGGCGAGGTGCGCCGTACGGCTGTCGGTGTAGTCGTTCTCCGCCTCGAGGTGGCCGATGACGGTCTCGTCGTCCTTCGCGCGCAGCCACTCGTAGGGGTCCGAGACGTCGTCTCCGTGGTGCGTGCGGGTGAACGGGCGGCGGTCGGCGACGGGCGGTGTCACGGCTTCGGAGGTCACCCGACCACGCTAACCGACCCTCGCGGGCGCGCGCGGGTTATGCCATGGCGGATCGTGTGCGAGGATTTCCCAGGCCCGATTGAACCCCTGGTGACGTCTGGGTGAACTTTTCGTTCGCAACGCCGATCGCCGCGGCACCCGTTCCCCCGATTCCCGACGGAAAGCGAACTGTGGAGACCGCAGCACTCATCGTCGTCCTGGTCATCGCACTGGCACTCTTCTTCGACTTCACCAACGGCTTCCACGACACGGCGAATGCGATGGCGACACCCATCGCGACGGGCGCACTCAAGCCCAAGGTCGCGGTGCTCCTGGCTGCCATCCTCAACCTCGTCGGCGCATTCCTGTCGACCGAGGTCGCCAAGACGATCTCGGGCGGCATGATCCGCGAGGATCAGCTCTCGCCCTCGATCTTCCCCGCGATCATCTTCGCCGGGCTGATCGGCGCCATCACATGGAACATGCTCACCTGGCTGCTCGGCCTTCCCTCGAGCTCCTCGCACGCACTCTTTGGCGGCCTCATCGGGGCGACGATCGTCGGCGCGTCCGTCAGCGCGATCAACGTCGGTGTCGTCCTGTCGAAGGTCGTCCTCCCCGCCCTCATCGCCCCCCTCACGGCCGGCATCATCGCCTTCGCCGCCACGAAGATCGCCTACGCCGTCACCCGCCGCTACGACAACAAGCCGGACGGCCGCGACGGCTTCCGCTGGGGTCAGATCTTCACGTCGTCGCTCGTCGCCCTCGCGCACGGCACCAACGACGCGCAGAAGACGATGGGCGTCATCACCCTCGCCCTCATCACGGTCGGCTGGCAGACGCAGTCCGAGCCCGAGCTCTGGGTCATCTTCGCGTGCGCGTTCACGATCGCTCTCGGCACGTACATGGGCGGGTGGCGCATCATCCGCACGCTCGGCAAGGGCCTCACCGACGTCAAGCCCGCGCAGGGCTTCTCGGCGGAGGCATCCACCGCGTCGACGATCCTCGCCTCGAGCGCGCTCGGCTTCGCCCTGTCGACGACGCAGGTCGCCTCGGGATCCGTCATCGGGTCGGGCCTCGGTCGTCGCGGGTCCAGCGTGCGCTGGCGCACCGTCGGGCGCATCACGGTCGGGTGGGTCCTCACTCTCCCGGCCGCCGGCATCGTCGGCGCACTGGCCGCCCTCCTCATCGTCGGGCTCGAGAACCTCTTCGGCGAGGGACCGGGTGAGCTGATCGGCGTCATCATCGGCGCCGTCGTGGCCGTCGCCGTCGTGCTCGCGATCTTCCTGCGGTCCCGGCGCAACGAGGTCACCGCGGCGAACGCGATGAGCAGCGAGGTGGCCGACTCGGGTGCCGCCGTCGATCTCACGGAGGAACCGCCCCCCACACGCCGTCAGCAGCGCGTCGCGCAGTCCGCCGCCGCATCCGACGAGGAGGCAACCCGATGAGCGTCGACGTCAACTGGCTCGCCTTCGTGCAGGTCTTCGTCGCGGCGCTCCTCGCCGCCGCGACCGTGGTCGCCTTCTACGCGATCGGTCTGCGTCTGCTCGTTCGGGCGGGACGGGTGCCCGTCGTCATCCCGGCCACCTTCACCGACGCGCTGACCGTGATGACGCCCAAAGAGCAGAAGCGGGCCGCCAAGGCCGCCAAGAAGGCCGCCAAGAAGAACCCGCTGAGCCCGGCCCAGAAGCGCATCGCCCTCGTCGGGGCGTACGCCGCGTTCGCGGTCTGCGGCCTGGTCGTGCTGGGCGGGCTCCTGCTCATCCTGTTCAACCACTGATCGCCGCGCGTCCGGGGGCGTCAATAGGCTGGGCGGCATGCAGCCCGTCTCCTTCGGCCGCCATGCGCCCGCCGTCCGCACGATCGTCCATCTGAGCGACACCCACCTGCTCGCCGGCGATCGCCCGCTCGGCGGCGCCTACGACGCCACGGGCGGTGTCGCGGCAGCCCTCGCAGCCGTCGAGCGCACCGGCATCCGCCCCGACGCGATCGTCGTGACGGGCGATCTCACCGACCTGGGAGAGCCCGCCGCCTACCGCCGGCTGCGCGAGCTCGTGGAACCGATGGCCGAGCAGCTGGATGCGCCGGTCGTGTGGGTCGCGGGCAATCACGACGAGCGACCCGCCCTGCGGGAGGGGCTCTTCGATGAGCCGGGCTCCGAAGCGCCGCTCACCGCGGTCCACGACCTGGGCGGGCTGCGACTGGTCGTCCTCGACTCCACCGTCCCCGGCTGGCATCACGGCCTCGTCGATGCGGCGCAGCGCGAGTGGCTCCGGGAGGTGCTCGCCGAGCCGGCGCCGCTCGGCACGCTGCTCGCGCTGCACCATCCGCCGATCCCGAGCCACATCCCGTTCTTCGACATCCTCGAGCTCCGGGAGCAGGACGAGCTGGCGGCCGTGCTCGCCGGCACCGACGTGCGCGGCATCCTGGCCGGTCACCTGCACTACTCGACCTCGGGCACCTTCGCCGGCATCCCCGTGAGCGTCGCCTCCGCGACCTGCTACACGATGAACCTGCAGCGGTCGGCGAGCGAGGTGAACGGGATGGATGCCGGACAGTCCTTCCACCTCGTCCACGTCTACGACGACACGATCACGCACACGGTCGTCCCCGTGGTCGAGGCGCCGACGGGGGACTACTTCTCGGCCGAGTGGGTGGAGCGGATGGCCGCCCTCACGCCCGACGAGCGCCTCGAGGCCTTCTCCCGGAAGCCCGCCTGAGCCTCTTGACTTCGCGCGCACTCGAAGTCCTACCGTGAGGGCATGTCCCTCCTCTCCACCTCTGCCGGCGCCTCCATCGCCGAAGCGGCGGACGCGACCGGAGTCAGCGCGCACACCCTCCGCTCCTACGAGCGTGCGGGCCTGATGCTGCAACCCGTGGACCGGACATCCTCGACCCACCGGCGCTACTCGGACGCGGACCTCGCCTGGATCCGCTTCCTCACGCGGCTCCGCTGGACCGGGGTCAACCGCATGCCCGCGCTGCGCGAGCTCGGCATCGGGTTCGCGTCGCCGATGTTCTCGAGCTGCGCCGGCTGAGCGGGGTCGGGCCGGCGGTCGGCGACCGCTACGCCGACATGTCGAGCGTCAACCGCTAGGTCGGCGGGGCGCGGGGATAGGCTCGTCCTATCCCCGCACCCTGTGACCCACAAGGACACCGCAATGGCACCTGACGCGATGACGCGTACCGAGACCGACTCCCTGGGATCGATGGAGATCCCCGCCGACGCCTACTGGGGCATCCACACCGCGAGAGCGCTCGAGAACTTCCCGATCTCGATGCGGCCCATCTCTGTCTACCGCGACCTCGTCGTCGCCCTCGCGATGGTCAAGCAGGCCTCCGCGCGCGCCAACAAGGAGATCGGCGTGCTGGAGGCATCCCGCGCCGACCTCATCGACCGTGCGGCGCAGCGCGTCATCGACGGCGAGTTCCACGACCAGTTCGTCGTGGGCGTCATCCAGGGCGGGGCCGGCACCTCGACCAACATGAACGCGAACGAGGTCATCACCAACATCGCGCTCGAGATGGCCGGCCGTGAGAAAGGCGACTACGCGTTCCTCTCGCCGATCGACCACACGAACCGCAGTCAGTCGACGAACGACGTCTACCCGACGGCGATCAAGGTCGGCCTCGGCCTCGACCTGCAGTCCCTCCTCGAGGAGCTCGACCTGCTGCGGCAGGCCTTCCTGAAGAAGGCCGACGAGTTCCACGACGTGCTCAAGGTCGGCCGCACCCAGTTGCAGGATGCCGTGCCCATGACGCTCGGGCAGGAGTTCCACGGCTTCGCGACGACGCTGGGGGAGGACTACCACCGGCTCCGCGAGAACGCGTACCTGCTCTACGAGATCAACATGGGTGCGACGGCCATCGGCACCGGCATCACGACGCACCCCGACTACTCCGGCTCGGTGCTCCGCCACCTGCGCGAGATCAGCGGACTCGACCTCGAGACCGCCGAGGACCTCGTGGAGTCGACGAGCGACACCGGCGCCTTCATGTCGTTCTCCTCCTCGCTCAAGCGCAACGCCATCAAGCTCTCGAAGATCAGCAACGACCTGCGGCTCCTCTCGAGCGGCCCGCAGGCGGGCTTCGGCGAGATCAACCTCCCGCCCCGGCAGGCCGGCTCGAGCATCATGCCCGGCAAGGTGAACCCGGTCATCCCCGAGGTCGTCAACCAGGTCGCCTTCGCCGTCGCGGGCGCCGACCTGACGGTGACGATGGCCGTCGAGGGCGGGCAGCTGCAGCTGAACGCGTTCGAGCCGGTGATCGCGCACTCGATCTTCCAGTCGATCACCTGGATGCGTCGCGGTATGCGCACGCTGCGGGTCAACTGCGTCGACGGCATCACGGCCAACCGCGAACGCCTCGGGACGATGGTCGGGTCGTCCGTCGGCGTCATCACGGCACTGACGCCCTTCATCGGCTACACCGCCGCCGCGGCCCTGGCCAAGACCGCGCTGCTCACCAAGCGGAACGTCGGCGACCTCGTCGTCGAAGCCGGCCTGATGTCGCGCGACGAGGTGGACAAGCAGCTGTCGCCGGCACGCCTGTCGGGGCTGCAGGCGGTCACGCGGGCCATCCCCGTTAGCACGAAACCGGGTGACGTGGAGCAGCACTGATTGCCGGTTGTCTGGGAGAACGGTGAACGCTAGCGTCGGGGTCGTAATCCCGGCCGATGACCGACCAGAAGGACACTTCCATGACTGATCCCAACCAGCCGAACGCCCAGAACGTCCCCCCGGCACCGCCGGCCTACGAAGCGCCCGCCTACAGCAACGCGCCGCAGTACAACGCCGCCCCCTCGGGCGGATCGACCCCCGGCCGCACCATGGCGATCATCGCGCTGATCCTCGCCATCATCCCCGGCACCCAGGTGATCGGTCTCATCCTCGGCATCGTGGCTCTCGTGCAGAGCCGCAAGGCCGGCGTGAAGAACGGTCTGGCGATCGCGGCGATCATCGTGAGCGTCGTGCTGCTGATCATCGGGATCATCATCATCATCGCCCTCGTCTCGTTTGCGGCGAGCGTCGGAGGCGATCTGATGACACAGGTCAACGCCTGCCTGGAGGACCCGACCGGGTCGGTCACGTACCAGGGGATGACCTACACCTGCCAGGAGCTGCTGGAGCAGTCCGGCTACTGATCCGAGCTTCGCAACGACGAAGAGCCCTGGATGCGCGGCATCCGGGGCTCTTCGTCGTTGCGGGTCAGTCGGTGATCCGGCAGAACGTCGTCAGTTCACCGATGCCGTCGATGCCGACCGTGACCGTCGAGCGGTCGCGGAGGAAGATCTGCGGATCGCGGGAGTAGCCCGCGCCACCGGGGGAGCCGGTTGAGATGAGGGTGCCGGGGAGCAGGGTCGCCGACCGCGAAAGGTAGGAGACGAGCTTGGCGACGGGGTGGATCATCTGGCCCGTCGAGGCATCCTGCACCGTCTGCCCGTCGACGACGGCCCAGATGTGCAGATCCTGCGGGTCGGCGATCTCGTCCGCCGTCACGACGAAGGGGCCCGTCGGGGTGAAGCCGTCGAACGACTTGCACCGCGACCACTGGGCCTCGGAGAACTGGATGTCGCGGGCCGTGATGTCGTTGACGACCGTGTAGCCCCAGACGTGGTCGAGTGCGTCCTCGAGCGCGACGTCGCGGGCCGCTGGGCCGATCACGACACCGAGCTCGGCCTCGTAGTCGACCGACTGACTCAGCGAACGTGGCCAGGTGGTCGTCTGGCGGTGCCCGCCCAGGGAGCCCGGCCACAGCGTGAAGATGGTCGGAGCGGCGTCCGCCTTCAGTCCCAGCTCGCTCGAGTGCGCGGCGTAGTTCAAGCCGACGGCGATCGTGACGGGCGTGTCGAGGATCGCGGACGCGAACACGGGGGAGCCCAGCGGCATCCACTCGACCTCGGGGTCGGCGGCCGCGTCCCTGACGCGGGCGAGGAGGGCGTCGCCTCCTTCGATGAGCCGCTGCAGACGCGAGGGTGCATCGTCGAAGAGGCGCGACACCACCGTCGCGCGATTCTCCTCGACCAGGACCAGCTGCGGCTCGTCGACTCCGTCGGGGACAACGTGGGCGAAGCGCATGGTCCCAGGCTATCGTTCCTGTGCGCGGCGGCGGCTCGTGCGCGCCCGCCCCTAGGCTGAGCGCATGTCGTTCCCGTCGCCGCTCGCGCAGCCGACCCATTCGATGCCGGCGACGCCCCCGCCGGCTCCGCCGCGCCGGGACCTGCCCGTGCCCACGCCGGGAGCCGGGCGGACGGTCCTCTGGATCGTGGGCACCGTGCTCGTCTTCGTGGCGCTCGGCCTCGCGGCCTACTTCCTGACCTTCCTCGGCCCCGTCGCCGCGGTTGTCGCGGGGATCCTGGCGCTCGTCCCGCTCGCGCTCGTCCTGGTCGCGGTCCGGATCATCGACCGCTGGGAGCCGGAGCCCCGCGGCCTGGTGGTGTTCGCGCTCGCGTGGGGGGCGGTGGCATCCGTCGCCCTCACCCTGGCGGTCGACCTCGTCATCGGTCTCGTCGTCCCGCAGGTGCCGGAGACGTTGTCGACCGTCGTGCAGGCGCCGATCGTGGAGGAGCTCGCCAAGGGCGCGGGGGTGCTGCTCGTCTTCGTCGCCGCGCGCCGCGCCTTCGACGGACCGGTGGACGGTGTCGTCTACGGCGCCCTCGTCGGGGCGGGGTTCGCCTTCACGGAGAACATCCTCTACTTCGCCGACAGCCTCATCACTGAGGGTGTCGAGAGCGCCGCCTACACGTTCTTCCTCCGTGGGGTCCTGTCGCCGTTCGCGCACGTGATGTTCACGGCAGTGACGGGGTACGCGCTCGGCCGGGCCGCGCGGATCGGGCTCCGCGGCTCCGCGGCTGCGCCGCGGTGGCTCCTCGGAATCGTCGGGGCCATCGCTCTGCACGCCCTCTGGAACGGTTCCGCCGTGTTCGCCGACTTCTTCGCCCTCTACATGACACTCCAGGTGCCGCTGTTCGTGCTGTTCATCGTCGGTGTCGTCCTGCTGCGACGCGAGGAGGCGCGGTTGACCCGCGCGCGACTCGGCGACTACGCCGCGGCGGGGTGGTTCTCGCCCGGCGAGGTCGACATGCTGGCGACCCGCGCCGGGCGCGCGCGTGCGGTCGCCTGGGCGCGGACGCTGCCGGGGGACCGGTCCGCGGCGATGCGGCGCTTCATCGCCGAGGCGACCTCGCTGGCCGCCGCGCGGCAGCGCGTGGTGACCGGCCGCGACCCTGCGGCCGCCGTCGACGAGCGTGTTTACCTCGAGCGCGCCACCCGGGCCCGCGGCGACGTCCTCGCCCGCTGAGGGGGACTGCCGGAGAAAAGACTCAGCGCCCGGTGCCGCGGCGATGCCTGCGAGTCTTCCGGGCGCTGAGTTGGCCTGGAAAAATGATCCCGCTCACTCCCGGCGCTGTCAAGACCCCCGCCCGCGACGGGTTTTTCTATTCAGGGGAATAGGATCGGATGCGGCGACGTTTCGCCCTTTCGACCGCCGGAGCACTCCGGACCCCCAGACGAAGGACCACCATGACCGACTCCACCGCGACCCTCGACATCCCCGGCTACAAGGCGGGAACCTGGATCCTCGACGCCTCGCACAGCGAGGTCGGCTTCAGCGTCCGCCACATGATGATCTCGAAGGTCCGTGGCCACTTCAATGTCAAGGAGGCGACCCTCGTCGCCCCCGAGAACCCGCTCGAGGCCACTCTCGAGGCGAAGGTCGACGCGGCATCGCTCGACACCAAGGACGAGGGCCGCGACGGCCACCTCCGCAGCGCCGACTTCTTCGACGTCGAGACCTACCCCGAGATCACCTTCACGTCGACCGGTGTGCGCGTCGAGGGCGGCGACTTCCTCGTCGACGGCGACCTCACGATCAAGGACGTCACCAAGCCCGTCACCTTCGAGGTCGACTTCGGTGGCTTCGGCACCGACCCGTGGGGCAACTACAAGGCGGGTGCGACGGCGAAGACCGTCATCAACCGCGAGGACTTCGGTCTGACCTGGAACGCGGCGCTCGAGACCGGCGGCGTGCTCGTCGGCAAGGACGTCACCATCGAGCTCGACCTCCAGGGTTCCGTCCAGGCCTGACGGCTTTGACCACGGAGAGCGCCTCGGGTTGGATGGACTCATGACTGCAGACCGCACCAAGCCCGAGATCGACGCGCCTCAGGGTCCCGCACCCGCTGACCTGGTCGTCCGCGACCTGATCGAGGGGGACGGTGTCGAGGCGAAGCCCGGCGACACCGTCACTGTCCACTACGTGGGCGTCGAGTACCTCTCCGGTGAGGAGTTCGACTCGTCCTGGAACCGCGGCGAGAGCATCCAGTTCCCGCTCCGCGGCCTGATCCAGGGATGGCAGGACGGGATCCCGGGGATGAAGGTGGGCGGCCGGCGTGAACTCGTCATCCCGCCGCACCTCGCGTACGGTCCCGCCGGTGGACACTTCCTCGGCGGCAAGACGCTGATCTTCATCATCGATCTGCTCGACGTCGCCTGATCCGACGTCTCACGTGTGGCCCGGCCGTTCCTCGGTCGGGCCACACGTGCGCCCGGGCTCTGCTCTAAGGTGAGCACCATGGGGAACGAACGCCCGCGGGCACGGTGGACGGCGGTGCTCGCCGCGGCGGTACTCGCGCTGACCGTGGTCCTGACGCCCGGCGCGGCATCGGCGCAGACCGCGGCGCCCACCGGCACGCCCTCGCCCACGCCGACCCAGGCACCGACACCCACCCCGACACCGACGGCATCCCCGTCCCCGGCGGTCACGGTCCACGGCTACTACCGCACGCCGTGGTCCACCGACCCGCGGGTCTACCGCACCCGGACGGACGGCAGCGTCACCGCGCTGTCGAGGGAGCAGTGGAAGGCCGCTGGGAGTCCCCGCATCCGCACCCTTCCCGTCACCTATGGGCGGGTGACGTGGTCCCCTCAGGTGTACGCACTGATCACCTGGCCGGACCGCACGGGCGACCGCGGTGTCGACAAGGTCGTCGCGCTCGATCGGACGTCGTTCGTGAGCGCCGGCTCGCCGAAGGTCCGCCTGATGGGACATGTGCCGACGACGCGCTACTTCCGCTACCAGTCCGGGCCGTCGGACCTGTACGCGCGCACGCCCGACGGGAAGACGAAGAAGATGACGTCGGCGGAGCGGCGCGCGGCGGGTTCGCCGCGCGCGGGCTCCGTGGTGGCCGGCGGCTGGTACCGCGCCGCCTGGTCGCCCGCCGTGCACTTCGTCCGCACGAACGGATCGCACCGGGTGATCACGGCCGCGGAGTACCGGCGCGCCGGGAAGCCGCAGGTGGCGCGCGCTCCGGTCGTCTACGCCAAGACGGCATGGTCCCCGATCGTCTACGGCCTCGTCACGTGGCCGACCTCGACCGGCGACCGGAGCATCGACACCGTCGAAGCGCTCAGCGCGGCCGAGTACGCGCGCGCGGGCCGCCCGAAGACGACCATCCGCTCGCGGATCCCCGGCGATTCGTTCGTGCGCCTGTCGACGGGGTCCTCGATCCTCCACCGCATGGACGGCTATCTGACCCCGGTGACGACCGCGCAGTGGCGTTCCGCGGGGTCGCCCGCGGTCCGCACCGTCGCCCCCGGTAAGCCGATGTACATCCGCGGCATCCTGATCGTGAACAAGTCGATCCCGTTGCCGTCCTCCTACGGCAACGGGCTCCGTCCGGAGCTGACGAGCGCCTGGACGAGGATGCGGGCCGACGCCAGGAAGGACGGCGTCTCGCTCTCGATCATCTCGGGCTTCCGCTCCTACGCCTCGCAGCAGAGCGTCTTCGCGAGCAAGGTCCGTCAGCACGGCAGGGCGGAGGCCGAACGGCGCGCGGCGCGACCCGGCCACAGCGAGCATCAGACCGGTTTGGCCATCGACGTCAATTCGATCTCGCAGTCCTGGGGTGAGACCCGCGCCGGCCGGTGGGTGGCCGCGAACGCGCATCGGTACGGCTTCATCGTGCGGTACCCCCGAGGCGAGGAGAAGGTCACCGGCTACCGCTGGGAGCCGTGGCACCTGCGGTACGTCGGCACGGGGGTGGCGACGCATCTGAAGAAGACCGGCCTCACGCTGGACGAGTACCTCGGTGTGACCTCGCGCTACTGACGGCGGGCGGTGACCTCGGTCCCCGTCGTGTAGACTCCTGTGGTTGCCGTTCGATCGGCCGCGGATAAAGAGAGCCCACGCATCAGGCGTCGGGCGCCGCGCAACGAAGAGGAAGGGGATCACCTATGGCACTGGAAGCAGACGTCAAGAAGGCGATCATCGAAGAGTACGCGACGCACCCCGGTGACACCGGATCCCCCGAGGTGCAGGTCGCGATGCTGACGCAGCGCATCAAGGACCTCACCGAGCACCTCAAGGAGCACAAGCACGACCACCACTCGCGTCGTGGGCTGTTCCTGCTCGTCGGTCAGCGCCGCCGTCTCCTGGGCTACCTCCAGGACGTCGACATCAACCGTTACCGCTCGCTCATCGAGCGCCTCGGCCTCCGTCGATAAGGCACCGCACCCAGCGTTCAATCGCGCAAAACCTTCTTGAGAAGGCCGCCCCACGGTGTGGGGCGGCCTTCGTCGTTCCGGATCAGGCCCGCGCGGCGACGAGGTCGGGGTGCCAGATCGCGGCGACGTCCGGGTGCGCCCGCAGCCGCGACTTGAGCGCGTTCTCGCCGTGGAGCCCGTGGATGGGGTTGCCGGGGTCCTGCGACACCCCGCGCGCCTGCGCGGCCAGGTCGGCCGGGAGGTCGATCGCGGGCAGCTCGGCGTCGAGCGACGGGTTGAAGAAGAACGGGACCGAGATGCGGTCCTCGGGTGCACGGGGCGAGACGACGCGATGGTTGGTCGCGGTGAGGTACCCGCCGGTGGCGTGTTCGAGCAGTTCGCCGATGTTGACGACGAAGGATCCCGGAACGGCGGGTGCGTCGATCCATTCGCCGTCGCGCTCGACCTGCAGGCCGCCCTTGCCGGGCTCGACCCACAGCAGCGTGACGACACCCGCATCCTTGTGCGCACCGACGCCCTGCTGGGGCTCGGGCGCAGCAGACCCCGGGTAGCGGACGATCTTGAGCAGGGTCTGCGCCTCGCCGAAGTGGTCGTCGAAGTAGGTCGCGGGTGCGCCGAGGGCCTCGGCCCACGCGCGCAGGAGCGTCCGGGCCACGTCCGACAGGATCGTCGTCCACTCCTCGGCGATCCCGCGGAGTTCGGGCTGGGCGCTCGGCCACAGGTTGGGTCCGACGAGCGCGGCGTAGGCGGGGGCGTCCGGGTCGGTCACCGCGGGGCGCTCCGGTCCGATGTCGATCTGCTCGCGCCAGTCCACGAGGCCCTGCGTGCGCTCGCCGCCGATACGCGTGTACCCGCGGAAGTGCGGGCTCTTCACGTTCTCGATCTCGAGCTTGGCCTCGTCGGGCAGCGCGAAGAAGGCGCGCGCCGCGCGGTGGAGACGCGCCTCGAGTTCGGGGGAGACGCCCGTGCCGGTGAGGTAGAAGAACCCGACCTCGTGGGTGACCCGGCGCAGTTCGGCGCGGAACGCGTCGGCGGCCTCAGGCCCCTGATCGAGCAGCGAGAGGTCGAGGATGGGGAGGCTCTGAGCGGACATGGTCCGAGGATAAGCAGGCCGCCCTGGCGTGCCGCCCAATGTTGCGGGTCGTTACCGACTCAGTGGAACGCGGCGGCGACGCGGTTGCGGTGGTAGTCGAAGATGATGCTCGTCCGGGTGTTCGCGACGCTGCGCTGCGCGGAGAGGTGCTCGACGACGAAGGCCCGCACCTCGCTGGAGTCCGCGACGGCGATGTGGATGAGGAAGTCGTCCGACCCGCCGAGGAAGAACATCTGGATGACCTGGGGGAGCCCCCGCACCTCGTGGGCGAACTCTGTGATGCTCTCATGGCGCGAGCCGGGTCGCAGCGTCACGTGCACCATCGCCTGGAGTCCTGCACCGACGACCCGCTGGTCGACGCTCGCGTGGAAGCCGGTGATGACCCCGCGCTCCACCAGCGCCCGGGTGCGGGCGTGCGCGGTCGACGGTGCCACCCCGATGCGGGCGGCGAGTTCCGCGTTCGTGAGCCGCGCATCGGCGGCGAGGGCGTCGACGATCGAACGATCGACCTCGTCGAGGTCGACGGCGGGCCGAAGATCCTTCGCCCGGTCGCGCGAAGTGGTCGTCATTCCGTCTCCTTTTCCCGTCCTCAGGCCATCTTCACCGAAGGATGTTCCGTTGTCACACGTTCGTCACGAATCATCTGCAGGATGAGTCCACATCACTCGCCGACGAGGAGCGTGCCGCCATGCGCATCGGGGTCCCCACTGAGATCAAGAACAACGAGAACCGGGTGGCGATCACCCCCGCCGGTGTGGACGCCCTCGTCTCCCGCGGTCATGAGGTCCTCGTGCAGTCCGGTGCGGGCGCGGGCTCCCGCCTTTCCGACGACGCCTTCGCGGCGGCCGGTGCGACGATCACGCCGGACGCCGAATCGACCTGGGGCGACGCCGAGCTCGTGGTGAAGGTCAAGGAGCCCATCGCCGCCGAGTACGGTCACCTCCGGGGCGACCTCACCCTCTTCGCCTACCTCCACCTGGCCGCGGACCGACCGCTCACCGACGCGCTCGTCGCGGCGGGCACCACCGCCGTGGCGTACGAGACCGTGCAGGCCGCGGACCGGTCGCTGCCCCTCCTGTCGCCCATGAGCGAGGTCGCCGGCCGGATCTCCATCACCGTCGGCGCGCACACGCTCATGAGTGCCGCAGGCGGCCGCGGCACCCTCCTGGGCGGGGTCGCCGGGACGCCGAAGGCCAAGGTCGTCGTCATCGGCGGCGGAGTGGCCGGCGAGCACGCGGCGGCGAACGCCCTCGGGATGGGTGCGGACGTCACCGTCATCGACGTCTCGCTGCCGCGGCTTCGTGAGCTCGAGAAGCGGTACGCGGGACTGCACACCCGTGCCTCCAGTCGCTACGAGATCGCGGAGCAGGTGGCATCCGCTGATCTCGTCATCGGATCGGTCCTCATCCCGGGTGCGGCGGCGCCGAAGCTCGTCACGCTCGACATGGTGGCGGGGATGAAGGCGGGCGCGGTCCTCGTCGACATCGCGATCGACCAGGGCGGTTGCTTCGAGGGGTCGCGTCCGACCACGCACGACGACCCCACGTTCGCCGTCCACGACGCCGTGTACTACTGCGTCGCGAACATGCCCGGCGCGGTGCCCGAGACCTCCACGCGCGCCCTCACGAACGCGACGCTGCCCTACGTCACGGCGCTCGCCGACAAGGGGTGGGATGCCGCATCGGCGGCCGATCCCGCGCTGGCCAAGGGACTGAACGTGCGAGCGGGGCGGGTCGTCAACGAGGGCGTCGCCGCGGCGTTCGGTCTGACGTTCGCCCCCGCCTGACTCCTCTCAGGCCTTCCACGTCCCGCTCGGCGCGCCCGGCCGCCGCGACCCCGTCGGGTCGTTGCGCCGTCCGTCGCTCCGCGTGAGGTCGGGGTCGGCGAACAGCCATCCGGGGCGCGGTTCGATCAGCGGGCGGAAGACGCGGCGGACCGGTCGGGACGCCAGGAGCAGCGTGATCGCCACCGACAGGAGGGCGACGAGCGGCAGCCACAGCCACGTCGGATCGAGTCCGCGCGGCACCCCCGATTCCCGGAACGGGTAGAGCACGAAGGAGTGCAGGAGGTAGACGTACATCGTGTCCCGTCCGATCGCGGTCCAGTGGTACGGCAGCACGAGCCGGAAGATGGCGAGGGCGAGCAGGAACCAGAGGGTCCATGATGGCTGGGTGAGGTTCGGGTTCGCCTGGCCCTCGACGAGGAACTTCGTCAGCGTCCACAGGCCCTCGAAGATCACATACGGCACGACGATGTCGGTGAGGAGACGGGTCATCCGTCGTCTGCTCGGCGGGTCGGAGCGCGAGAAGTAGCCCGAGATGAGCGCGAACGCCGGCATGTGGAACGCGTAGATCAGGAAGTAGAGGCTCTGCGCGATGTCCGAGTCGTACGTCAGCCGCTGGATGGCGTGCCCGAGGACGACGAGCAGGATGCAGGCGGCGCGGGCGTTGTCCCAGATCGGGATGCGGCGGGTGCGGCCCGCGGCGGCGGTACTCGTCCGGGCCAGGGTACCCGCGGGAATAACGTGGACACCACGGCGTTGACACAGGTATATTCACTTGCATGAATCGGGCGCGATCCGTCCGGGAATCGAGAGGGACACCGTGAGCGACACCAGCAGCACCACCACCACCACCTGGCCCGGGGTGCAGTTCGGCATCTTCACCGTCACCGACATCACGCAGGACCCCACCACGGGTCACACGCCGAGCGAGCGAGAGCGCATTGCGGCGACCGTCGAGATCGCCAAGCACGCCGAAGAGGTCGGCCTCGACGTCTTCGCCATCGGCGAGCACCACAACCCGCCGTTCTGGTCGTCCTCGCCGACGACGACGCTCGCGTACATCGCGGCGCAGACCGAGCGCCTCATCCTCTCGACCTCGACGACGCTCATCACGACGAACGACCCCGTGAAGATCGCCGAGGACTACGCGATGTTGCAGCACCTGTCGGGCGGTCGCATGGACCTCATGCTCGGGCGCGGCAACACCGGTCCCGTCTACCCCTGGTTCGGCAAGGACATCCGTCAGGGCGTGACGCTCGCGATCGAGAATTACGCCCTGCTCCACAAGCTGTGGCGTGAGGACGTCGTCGACTTCGAGGGCAAGTTCCGCACGCCGCTGCAGGGCTTCACCTCGACGCCTCGGCCGCTCGACGGTGTGCCGCCCTTCGTGTGGCACGGCTCGATCCGCACGCCCGAGATCGCCGAGCAGGCCGCGTACTACGGCGACGGCTTCTTCGCGAACAACATCTTCTGGCCCGCCGAGCACTACCAGCGCCTCATCGGCCTCTACCGTCAGCGCTGGGAGCACTACGGCCACGGGGCTCCCGAGACGGCGATCGTCGGCATCGGCGGTCAGGCGTTCATGGCGAAGAACTCGCAGGATGCCGTCGCGCAGTTCCGCCCGTACTTCGACAACGCCCCCGTCTACGGCCACGGCCCGTCGATGGAGGACTTCACCGAGATGACGCCGCTCACCGTCGGTTCGCCGCAGCAGGTGATCGACCGGTACGCAGGCATGCGCGACCTGTTCGGCGATTTCCAGCGTCAGCTCTTCCTCGTCGACCACGCGGGGCTTCCGTTGAAGACCGTGCTCGAGCAGCTCGACTTCCTCGGCGGCGAGGTCGTGCCGGTGCTCCGCAAGGAGCTGGCGGAGGATCGGCCGGCGATCGTCCCCGATGCCCCCACCCACGCGGCGCGGGTGGCCGCCACGTACGGTGACGGTCCGGTCCGTGAGGCCCGCCCGCGCGCGAACCGCGGCGACAACCTCTCCGGCCCGAGCCCGTACCAGGACACCCCGGCTCCCGTCGGCGCCGCGTTCGGTCTGGGCGGTGCACGATGACCGCCCGTCGCATCGCGGTCGTCTCGGCGGGGCTCTCGAACCCGTCATCGACGCGGATGCTCGCCGACAAGCTGGCGACCGCCGTGCTCGCGGACCTGCGGGAGCGGGGGGTGGAGGCATCCGTCGACACCTTCGAGCTCCGCGAGTACGCGCACGACATCACGAACAACCTGCTCACCGGGTTCGCCCCGCCCGCCCTCGAGACGATGATCAACACGGTCGTGTCGGCCGACGCGCTCATCGTCGTCACGCCGATCTTCTCGACGAGCTACTCGGGCCTGTTCAAGTCGTTCATCGACGTGCTCGATCCCGACGCGCTGCAGGGCAAGCCCGTCCTCATCGGGGCGAACGCGGGCACGGCGCGGCACTCGCTCGCGATCGACTACGCGATCCGTCCGCTGTTCGCCTACCTGCACGCCGAGGCGGTCTCGACCGGTGTGTTCGCCGCGTCCTCGGACTGGGGTGCCCGCGCCGACGACGTCTCGCCGCTGTCGGCTCGCATCGAGCGCGGCGCACGGGAACTGGCGGATGCCGTGACGCGGCGGCCGGCCGGCGAGACGCTCGACCCGTTCGACCCCGAGTCCTACCTCGGTAAGGGCGGCTCGTTCGGTCACCTGCTCGGTGGTCTCACGGGGGAGTGATCCCCTCAGCGTGAGCGGCGGCCCGTCCAGCGGGCCGCCGCCGCGTCGATCGTCACGCCCAGGATGATCGCAACGGCGATGGAGACGACGACGGCCAGCGCGGGGCTCCCCTGCAGGAGACCGCCGACCGCGGCACCCACGACCGCCTGGTAGAGCGCCCAGGCGGTCGCCGCGACCGCGACCGTGCCCAGGTACCGGGCCGCGGGCACCCTCGTCGCTCCCGCAGTGAGGTTGACCGCGAGCCGCGCGAAGGGGATGAACCGCGCCGTGAACACCACCGTCGCCGTCCCGCGCGACAGGCGGGCTCCCGCCCACTCGAACGCGGCACGGATGCGGCGGTGCCGCATCCATCCCCACCGCTCCACGTCGGCGAACCGCCCCACGCCGTAGCAGAGCGCGTCGCCGCAGAAGGCGGCGAGGGCGGCCACCGCGACGACGGCGGCGAGCGGCGGCGTTCCGGTGGCGGCCGCGAGCGCCCCCGCCGCGGTGACGGCCACCTCGCCCGGGACGACGACGAGGACGGCGTCGGCGAGGACGAGGGCGAAGAGCGCCGGCAGCGCCCACGGGCCCGCCGCGACGCTCGTCAGCAGATCGGCGAACACGGCGCCTGTGTAGCAGGCGGGGGTGAACGACGCGCGAACGGGGGACGGCGCGGAACCGGTCGGTGGACGCGCGGGAAGGGGTGGATGAACACTCCGCGATCCGGGCCTTCCGCGCTGTGTCAGGGCTCCGCCGCCCGTCACCCTGGTGCTGTGAGAGTCGCGGTTGTCACCGAGTCCTTCCTCCCGCACATGAACGGGGTCACCGGATCCGTCCTGCAGATCCGGGATCATCTTGAGCGACGCGGGCACGACGTGTTCGTCATCGCGCCCGCCGCCGGACGCCGGGAGCTCGGGATGCCGGGCCGCGCCGTGCCGTCCTTCCCGCTGCCGCGGTACCCCGCCGTCCGCCTCGCCGTGCCGCCGGTCGCCTCGCTCGCCCGCGACCTCGCCCGCTTCGACGCCGACGTGGTCCACCTCGCCTCACCGTTCCTGCTCGGGTGGCAGGGGCTCCTCGCCGCCGAGGCGCGCCGGCTGCCGAGCGTCGCCGTGTACCAGACCGACGTCGTCTCGTACGCGGGGAGGTACGGGCTCCCGCAGGGGGCCGCCCTGGCCGAGGCGCACGTCCGCCGGCTGCACCGCCGTGCGACCCTCACCCTCGCCCCCTCCGCGTCGGCGCGCGCGCAGCTCGAGGGGTTCGGCGTCGACCGCGTCGCGCTGTGGGGACGCGGCGTCGACGGTGCGCGGTTCACGCCGAGCCGACGCGACGAGCGGTGGCGGCGGAGCGTCGCCCCCGGCGAGGTGATCGTCGGGTACGTGGGGAGGCTGGCTCCCGAGAAGCAGGTGGAGGACCTCGCGGCGCTGCGGGGGATCCCCGGCATCCGTCTCGTCATCGTCGGGGACGGGCCTGCGCGACCGGTCCTCGAGCAGCTCCTGCCGGATGCGGTCTTCCTCGGCCACGCCGATGGCGACGCGCTGGCGACCGCGCTCGCGTCGTTCGACGTCTTCGTCCACCCCGGCGAGAGCGAGACTTTCGGCCAGACGATCCAGGAGGCGCAGGCCAGCGGCGTCCCGGTCGTGGCGACGGGGGCCGGCGGTCCCGTCGACCTCGTCCGCAGCAGCGTCGACGGGTGGCTCTACCGCCCGGGCGACGCGGACGACCTGCGCGCGCGGGTCGCCGACCTCGCCGGTGACGACGCGAAGCGCCGCGCCTTCGCCCGCGCCGCCCGCGACGCGGTGTCGGGACGCACCTGGGAGGCGCTCGCGGACCGCCTCGTCGAGCATTACGACCGTGCCGCGATGCTGCACCGGACGGATGCCGGGCGCCGGGCCCTCGCGTGGCCCCGCCCGGACGTCGCCGCCCCCGGCGCCGCGGACGGGCGCTCCTGGTCCCGATACGTCGCGCTGGGGGACTCGATCACCGAGGGCCTGTGCGATGCGTCCCGCATGCCGCGGGGAGCGTTCCGCGGATGGGCCGACCGGCTCGCGCACCTGCTGGCGCTGAGCGGCGGGGAGCGTCATGCCTTCCGTTACGCGAACCTGGCCGTCCGCAGTCGCCGCGTCGCGCACCTCGTCGAGGAGCAGCTGCCCCGCTGTCTCGAGATGCGCCCCGACCTGGTGTCGGTGCTGATCGGCGCCAACGACCTCACGCAGGTGCGGTGCGACCCGGTCGCGCTGGCCGCGCAGGTGGAGGATGCCGTGACCCGCCTCCGCGGCGCGGGGTGCGACGTGCTGCTCGCGACGGTCTTCCTCCCGGACAGGTGGGCGGCGGGCGTGTTCACCCGACGCTTCGCCGTCTACAACGCGCACCTGCGCCGGGCGGCCGCACGCACCGGCACGATCCTCCTCGACCTCGCGGCCCTCCCCGAGCTGTCGCGCGCCGAGCTCTGGGCCGACGACAAGGTGCACCTGCGCTCGCGGGGGCATCGCTACGTCGCCTATCGCGCCGCCGAGGCGCTCGGCATGCCCGACGCCGAGGCGCTCGCCGGTCTCGACGAGGCGTTCCACGTCGACGAGGAGCCCCCGACCGGCTCGTGGCTGCGCCGCGATGCGTTGCCGTGGGTATGGCGCCGGCTGCGGGGCCGGACGGCCGGGGACGGGCTGACGGCGAAGGTCCCGGACTACGTCCTGGTCGGCCGTCCCGGCGGGCGGGCCGGCGTGCAGCGCTGAGCGGCGCCGCTCACTGCTTCCAGCGGTACTCCGTCTCGGGGCGACCTGGGGTCCCGTACCGTTGCACCCGCTCGACCCGGCCCGCCTCGGCGAGGTGCTCCAGGTATCGCCGCGCGGCGACCCGCGACATCCCGAGCCGGTCCGCCGCCTCTCGTGCCGACGCCGGCCCTGTCCGCAGCAGCGCGCTCACGCGGCCGAGGGTCTCGGGCGACAGCCCCTTCGGCAGTGTCGGCGCGGGCGCGGTGCGCAGGGTCCCGAGCATCGCGTCGATCTCGGCCTGCGTCGCCGCGCCCGCCGTCTGCGACACCTGGTCGCGGAAGCGGCGGTACTGCTGCATCCGGTCCTGGAAATCGCCGAACGTGAAGGGTTTGACGAGGTACTGCACCGCACCGAGCGTGATCGCCTGCCGCACCACCTCCGCATCGCGGACCGACGTGATCGCGATGACGTCGACCGTCCCGGCTCGGGCGCGCAGGTGGCGGAGGACATCGAGCCCCGAGCCGTCGGGCATCGTCATGTCGAGCAGGACGAGGTCGATGTCGGCGGCGCGGGGACTGTCGAGCAGGGCGGCGACGGCGGCGCGTGCGCCGGTGCACTCGGCGACGACCTCGAAGCCGTCCAGCCGCTCGACGTAGTGCCGGTGGAGTTCGAGGGTGAGGGCGTCGTCGTCGACGACCAGCACGCCGATCATCCGTTGCTCCGGGGGAGGATGACGCGGAACGTCGTCGGATCGGACGTCACCGAGATCGTGCCCTCGGCCTCCTCCACGATCGAGCGCACGAGGGCGAGGCCCACGCCGCGACCGAGCTCGCCCGCGGGTTTCGTCGAGAAGCCGTGCGCGAAGATGCGGTCCGCGATCTCAGCCGGGATGCCGTCCCCGCTGTCGGCGACCTCGATGGCGAGCTCGTCCTCCGCGGTGGGGGTCATGCGCACGTCCACCCACCGCGGCGCGGCGCCGGACGCCGCGGCATCCAGCGCGTTGTCGATGAGGTTCCCGACGACCGACACCGCGTCGACGGGGGAGAGCACCGATCGCGGCGCGTCGGCGTCGATGCGCGCGCGCCACTCGACACCGCGCTCGGCGGCCTGCGACGCCTTGCCGAGCAGCAGGGCGCCCACCGTCGGGTCGCCCTCGCGGCGGGCCGCGACCTGATCGACGAGCAACTGGCTCTGCCGGGCGTCCTCCGACAGGATCTCGATCGCCTCGCTCGTGCGGCCCAGTTCGAGCAGGGCGATGGCCGTGTGCAGCCTGTTGCCGTGCTCGTGCGTCTGCGCCCGGAGCGCCTCCCCGAGGGTGCGCATGGACTCGTACGACGAGACGGCGTCGCGCACGGCGCCGGCGGGGAGGTCTCCGGTGACCCGCCGGGTCGCCCGCCGGGCGAAGATGGCTCCGGCGAGCCCCGCCGCGGCGAGGACCACCGCGATGCCGACCGCCACCAGGACGCGCGGGCCGAGCGTCTCGGCGATCGATCCGATCGTGACGCCCACCGACACGCGCCCCACGACCTCGCCGTCCGAGACGACCGGCACGATCGTCCGGACGGACGGCCCCAGGGTCCCGGTGAACTCCTCCGTGAGGGTCACGGTGCCCTCGGGGATGGTCCCGAGGTAGCGCTCGCCGATCCGAGCCGGGTCAGGATGGGTGATCCGGATGCCGGAGGGGTCCATCACGGTCACGAAGTCGACGCCGGCGTCGGCGATGATCGCCTCGATCTCGGGCTGCAGGACGCGCGACGCCGCGGCGCGGTCCCCCTGCGCGAGGGCGTCGACGACGCCGGCGCTGTCGGCGATCGTCTCGGCCACCGCCCGCGTCACTCGCTCGGCCTCCGCGCGGACGGCGCGCTGGCCCTCCCAGAGCAGGATTCCCGCCATCGCGAGGGAGAGGACGACGACGGCGGCCGAGACGGCGACGAAGACGCGGGATGCCGCGCTCGTCGGTCGGGGTCGCGCCACCCTGCACTCCTCTCGCCGTTCTGCGAACAATACGACCACAACGGCGGATGCCGGTCCGCGAGGCGCACGCTGATCTTCGTCGACACTGCCGTCGGCTCACGACAAAGACTGTCACGCAGGAGAGATCATGGCCCTCACAACCTCGTTCCGGCTCCCCGGATACAACCCCCGCCGCGGCAGGCAGGCCTGGGACAAGCACACGTGGCTGTACGTCTCGGTGATCATCGCGGTGGTCCTCGGCTGCGTCGTCGGTCTCCTCTGGCCGACCTTCGCCGTCGAGTTGGAACCGGTCGGCAAAGCGTTCGTCAACCTCATCAAGATGATGATCGCGCCGATCATCTTCTGCACGATCGTCGTCGGGGTCGGCTCCATCGCCAAGGCCGCCACCGTCGGTCGCATCGGCGGTCTTGCGCTCCTCTACTTCATGGCGATGTCGACGTTCGCCCTGGGGATCGGTCTCGTGGTCGGCAACATCATCCACCCGGGTGAGGGCCTCAACATGCAGAGCGCCACCTACGACACCGGTTCGCTGCCCGAGGCGAAGACGACGACGGAGTTCATCCTCGGCATCATCCCGACCACCTTCTTCTCGGCCTTCACCGGCGAGAGCGTCCTCCAGGTCCTGTTCATCGCCCTGCTCGTCGGCTTCGCCCTGCAGAAGATGGGCGCCAAGGGCGAGCCCGTCATGAGCGCAGTAAAGAACCTTCAGGCCCTCGTCTTCCGCATCCTCGGCATGATCCTCTGGCTCGCCCCGATCGGCGCGTTCGGTGCCATCGCCGCCGTCGTCGGCAAGACCGGTGTCGCGGCGATCCTGAGCCTCGGCCTTCTGATGATCGCCTTCTACATCACGTGCATCGTGTTCATCGTCGGCGTCCTCGGAACGCTCCTGTACGCCGTCGCCCGCATCAACATCTTCCAGGTGATGAAGTACCTCGGCCGCGAGTACCTGCTCATCGTGGGCACCTCCTCGAGCGAGTCGGCATTGCCGCGCCTGATCGCCAAGATGGAGCACCTCGGCGTCTCCAAGCCCGTCGTGGGCATCACGGTCCCCACCGGGTACTCGTTCAACCTCGACGGCACCGCGATCTACCTGACGATGGCGTCGCTGTTCATCGCCGCCGGCATGGGGGCGCCGATGTCGATCCCCGAGCAGATCGGTCTCCTGGTCTTCATGATCATCGCCTCCAAGGGTGCTGCCGGTGTCACCGGTGCGGGGCTGGCGACCCTCGCGGGCGGTCTGCAGGCCTACCGCCCCGACCTCGTCAACGGCGTCGGCGTCATCGTCGGCATCGACCGGTTCATGTCCGAGGGCCGTGCGCTCACGAACTTCACCGGCAACGCGGTCGCGACGCTCCTCATCGGCACGTGGACGAAGCAGATCGACCGCGAGCAGGTCGCCGCGGTCCTCGCGGGGAAGCGTCCCTTCGACGAGTCGACGCTCACGGGTCACGGCGTCTCGGACGACACCGGCGCCGTCGACACGACGGGCCTCGGTGACGCCGCCCTCGACGAGGCAGCGGCCAAGGAGGAGCGCGCTCGCCGGCGCGCGGAGGTGGCGTCGCCCTGACGCGACACGAACGCGGCGGCCCCGGACAGCCAGAAGGCATCCGGGCCCGCCGTCATGTCGGGCCGTTCGGGCTCAGCCGCTCTTGCGTCGGAACTCGCGCTTGGTGACGGCGCCGTGCGTCCCGTGCACGGCGGAGTCCCCGTCCAGGTGGGCTTCACCCTTCCGGCTCTGCGCGTTCTTCTTCTCGAGCGCCTCGCGGAACTTCCGCTTCATGTCTTCGGATGCCGCGTCCGCGGTCTTCTCGTCGTCGCTCATGCCGCCACGATACGCACTCCGAAGGGTCCGCTGATAGGCTGGGCCGGGTTGCCCGCGGTCCTCATCGCGGCATCCGCTCAACTTCACAGTGAGCTCATGGAGCAGGCCCGGCAGGAAGCTGGTCCCCTGTGGTGGATTCCCATCCCGTTCCCGCGGATGGTGGTCTTCGACTGGTGGCCAGCGCAGGCGGTCCTCGCGGATTCTCCGCGCGCCCATATCTGCCTGTTCCTGCTCCTTCGCACGATCTCGCTCGCGAAACGCGCGTGCGAGTCTAAACAAAGAAGGAGAGACCTCTTGGAAGGTCCTGAAATCACCGCCGCCGAAGCCGTCCTCGACAACGGACGCTTCGGCACCCGCACCGTCCGGTTCGAGACCGGACGCCTCGCCCAGCAGGCGCAGGGCGCCGTCGCCGCCTACCTCGACGAGGAGACGATGCTCCTGTCGGCCACCAGCGCCGGCAAGCACCCCCGTGAGGGCTTCGACTTCTTCCCGCTGACCGTCGACGTCGAAGAGCGTTCGTACGCGGCGGGCAAGATCCCCGGCTCGTTCTTCCGTCGCGAGGGTCGTCCCTCGACGGAGGCGATCCTCGTCTGCCGCCTCATCGACCGGCCGCTGCGTCCGTCGTTCGTCGACGGCCTCCGCAACGAGGTCCAGATCGTCGTGACGGTGCTGTCCATCGCGCCCGGCGAGTACTACGACGCCCTCGCGATCAACGCGGCCTCCGCGTCGACGCAGATCTCGGGTCTGCCGTTCTCCGGCCCCATCGCCGGTGTCCGCCTCGCGCTCATCCCGGGCCACGGCCAGCACGCCGACCAGTGGGTCGCGTTCCCGAACCAGAAGCAGGTCGAGGAGGCCGTGTTCGACCTCATGGTCGCCGGTCGCGTCCTGCCCGACGGCGACGTCGCGATCATGATGGTCGAGGCCGAAGCCACCGAGAACTCGTGGAACCTCATCAAGGGCGGCGCCGTCAAGCCGAGCGAGGACATCGTCGCCGGCGGCCTCGAGGCCGCCAAGCCGTTCCTCAAGCAGCTCGTCGAGGCGCAGGCGCAGATGGCCGCCGAGTCCTCGCGCGAGCCGGGCGTCTACCCCGTCTTCCCGCCGTACAGCTCCGAGGTCTACGACTTCGTGGCCGGCCGCGCCTACGACGACCTGGTGAACGTGTACCAGATCGCCGACAAGCAGGAGCGTCAGGCTGCCGACGACGCCGTGAAGGACCGCGTCAAGGCGGAGCTCATCGCGGCCGTCGAGGCGGAGCAGCTGCCCGCCGGCGCGCCGATCGAGTTCTCCGCCGCGTACAAGTCGGTGACGAAGGTCGTCGTCCGCGGCCGCATCCTCTCCGAGGGCGTCCGCATGGACGGCCGCGGGCTGGCCGACATCCGTCCGCTCGACGCCGAGGTGCAGGTCATCCCGCGCGTCCACGGCTCGGCGATCTTCCAGCGCGGCGAGACCCAGATCCTGGGTGTCACCACTCTGAACATGCTCAAGATGGAGCAGCAGATCGACTCGCTGTCGCCCACGACGAGCAAGCGCTACATGCACCACTACAACTTCCCGCCCTACTCGACCGGTGAGACCGGCCGTGTCGGCAGCCCGAAGCGTCGCGAGATCGGGCACGGCTTCCTGGCCGAGCGCGCCCTCGTGCCCGTGCTGCCGAGCCGCGAGGAGTTCCCGTACGCGATCCGCCAGGTGTCCGAGGCTCTCGGCTCCAACGGCTCGACGTCGATGGGCTCGGTGTGCGCCTCGACCCTGTCGCTGCTGAACGCGGGTGTGCCGCTGCGCGCCCCCGTCGCCGGTATCGCGATGGGTCTCGTGACCGATGAGGTCGACGGCCAGACGCGCTATGCCGCGCTGACCGACATCCTCGGCGCCGAGGACGCCCTCGGTGACATGGACTTCAAGGTCGCGGGCACGAGCGAGTTCATCACCGCGATCCAGCTCGACACGAAGCTCGACGGCATCCCGTCGTCGGTGCTCGCCGCCGCGCTGACGCAGGCGAAGGATGCCCGCCTCACGATCCTGAACGTCCTGAACTCGGCGATCGACGCGCCCGACGAGATGGCGCCGACCGCGCCGCGCGTCATCAGCGTCCAGATCCCGGTCGACAAGATCGGTGAGCTGATCGGCCCCAAGGGCAAGACGATCAACGCGATCCAGGACGAGACCGGCGCGCAGATCTCGATCGAGGACGACGGCACGGTGTACATCGGCGCCGTCGACGGTCCCTCGGCCGAGGCCGCTCGGGCGCAGGTGAACGCCATCGCCAACCCGACCAACCCCGAGGTCGGCGAGCAGTTCCTGGGCACGGTCGTCAAGATCGCGACCTTCGGTGCGTTCGTCTCGCTCCTGCCGGGCAAGGACGGGCTGCTGCACGTCAGCGAGGTCCGCAAGCTCGCGGGCGGCAAGCGCGTCGAGAACGTCGAGGACGTCCTCGGTGTCGGTCAGAAGATCCTGGTGCGCATCACCAAGATCGACGACCGCGGCAAGCTGTCGCTCGAGCCCGTGGTCGAGGAGTCGGCTCCGGCCGGCGACGCGGCCGCTGAGGCGCCCGCCGAGGCCTGATCCCGCACGTCGCGAACGCCCGTCCTCCTCGGAGGGCGGGCGTTCGCCGTTGCGGGCCTTGCGCGGACAACCGTTATCGAAACGTCATCGATCGCCGCGCGGACGCGCACGTCCAGTCCGAGGGCTGCTCTACCCTCGGAGTGAGCGCATCCGGCGGTGCGTGGACACATGTCTCCCGGAACGCTCTGCAAGGAGACGGGCATGGCAGCGTTCGAGACGGCGGATCCGACGTCGCCGACCACCGCGCCCACGCTGCATCCCTCCGGCCCGCTGCCGGTCCACGGCGCTCCGCTGGGCCGCGCCGTCCGTGTCCCCCTCGGCGAGACCGGCCTCACGGTGTTCCCGCTCATCCTGGGGGGTGGGGAGTTCGGGTGGCACATCGACATCGCGGCGGCCCACGCCATCCTGGACCGCTATGTCGAACGCGGCGGCAACGCGCTCCACACCTCCGACAGCTACGCCGCCGGTCGCAGCGAGCACGCCATCGGCAGATGGATGGCGGCCCGACGCAACCGCGACGACATCGTCCTCACGGTCCGGGTCGGTCGCGGCGCCGACAACCCCGGTCTCGGCCCGGTCAACCTCGTGCGGGCCGTCGAGGCATCCCTCATCCGACTCGGCACCGACCGGATCGACGTGCTGTCCCTCGACGGCACCTCCGACCGCACCACCATGCTCGAGGACACCCTCGCCACGGCGGAGTGGCTCGTCGAGTCGGGCAAGGTGCGCGCTGTCGGCGCCGCGGGCTACCGCGCCGCGCAGCTGGTGGAGGCCCGCATCCTGTCGGCGGCCGGATACCCCCGCTTCACTGTGCTCGACGTGCCGTACAACGTGCTCCGGCGCGACGAGTTCGACGGCGATCTGCGACTGGTCGCCGGAGCGCAGGGCATCGCCGTCACGCCGTCGCAGGCCCTCGAGCACGGGTACCTGTCGGGGATGCATCGCGACCGCGACCACGTCGGGGGCACGGTGCGCGGTCGCCAGTTGGCGGCGAGTATGAACCGTCGCGGCGCGCGGACCTTGCGGGCGATGGACCGGATCGCCGGCGAGCTCGCGGTGCCGCCCGCCGCTGTCGCCATCGCCTGGCTGCTCGCGCAACGGATCGTCGCGGCGCCGATCGTCAACGCCTACGCCGTCGCCCACGTCGACGAACTCGTGCAGGGTGTCGGCCTGCACCTCAGTCGAGCGCACCTCGCCGAGATCGCGCGGGCCACCGACTGAGGCTGGTTTAGGGTGGAAGGAGCCGGGGCAACGCCCGGCGAACTTTCGACGAAGCGAGCAGACACGTGACGCACTATCTGTATCTGGTGCGGCACGGCGAACACCTCGACGCCGAGCACGGCCTGGCCGACGGACCGCTCTCGCCGCGCGGTCGCCGCCAGGCCGAGCTGCTCGCTGACCGCCTGTCGGGTGTCCCGCTCACCGCCGTGTGGCACTCGCCGCTGCTGCGTGCGGCCGAGACCGCTCGCGCGGTCGCCGAGCGCTTGCCGGCCGTCGACCCCGAGCCCACCGCCCTGCTGTTCGACTGCGTGCCGAGTGGCATGACGCCGGACACCCCGCACGTCTACGAGCCGTTCTTCGGGGGAGTGACCGAGGCCGAGGCCGACGCGGGAGCCGCGCAGATGGCGGATGCCGGGGTGGAATTCCTCGCGCACCGTCCCCACGCGCACGAGCTGCTGATCACCCACAACTTCGTCATCGCCTGGTTCGTACGCGAGGTGCTGCAGGCGCCGGAATGGCGGTGGCTGACGATCAACCAGGCGCACTGCGGCCTGACGGTGCTGGCGCAGCGCCCGGGGCGTCCGTGGACGCTCGTCTCCCACAACGACCTCGCGCACCTGCCCGTGGAGCTGCGGACGGGCCTCCCCGACATCCTCTCGGTGTGAGGTGCTGACCGGCCCTCTCCTCGCCGAGTGGCTCCCCGTCTCCGCGAGCGCCCTGTTGTTCCTCGTCGTCGCCGCCGGGCTCGCCGGCTGGGTGGACGCGGTCGTCGGAGGAGGCGGCCTGATCCAGCTCCCCGCCCTCGTGATCGGGGTGCCGAAGGACGTCGCGACGCCGTTCATCCTCGGGACGAACAAGCTCTCGTCCTTCTTCGGGACGCTCTCGGCCAGCTGGGTCTATCTGCGTCGTATCCGGGTCCACCTCACCCTCCTGATCCCGCTCGTCGCCGGGGCGTTCGCCGGTTCCGCCGTCGGTGCGGCCCTCTCGCGGTACGTGCCGCGCGAACTCCTGACCCCCGTCGTGCTCGTCGCCGTCGTCGCCGTCGGCGTCTACACGCTGCTGCGGCCCCGGATGGGGCTGCACCACGAGCCGCGGCACATGGATCGCCGCGCCGTGGTGTGGCGCTCGGGCGCCATCGGGCTCGGGGTCGGCTTCTACGACGGGATCCTCGGGCCGGGCACCGGGTCGTTCTTCGTCATCCTCCTCGTCGGCGTCCTCGGCTTCGGGTTCCTGCAGGCGAGCGTGAACGCCAAGATCGCGAATCTCACGACGAACCTGGCCGCGCTCATCGTCTACGGTGTGCACGGCGAGATCATCCTCGCCCTGGGCCTGCTGATGGCGTGCGCCAACATCGCCGGTGGTCTCCTCGGCGCGCGAATGGCCACCCGCGGCGGCAACGGCTTCGTCCGCGTCGTGTTCCTCGTCGTCCTCGGCCTGCTGGTCGTCAAGCTCGCGTGGGACACGATCGCGTCGTTCCTGCCCGCCTAGGCTGGTGGCATGACGACGCGCGTGGCCCTCGTGGGCGGGACCGGCAAACTCGGCGGGATCATCGCCCAGGTGATCGCAGCGACCGACGGATACGAGACGGTCGCCGTCCTCGGGTCCTCGAGCGACCTCGCCGAGCTCGACGGGGCCGATCTCGTCGTCGACGCCTCGACCCCGGCGGTGTCGATCGACGTCGTCCGCGCCGCGATCGAACGCGGCAAGAACGTCCTCGTCGGCACCTCCGGATGGTCCGCCGAGCGCATCGCCCTCGTCCGCCCGCTGGTGGATGCCGCCGGCACGGGCGCCGTCTTCATCCCGAACTTCTCGCTGGGTTCGGTGATCGGGTCCGCGCTGGCTGCGGCATCCGCTCCCTTCTTCCCCTCGATCGAGATCGTCGAGACCCACCGCGAGACGAAGGTCGATTCGCCCAGCGGCACGGCCGTCCGCACCGCGGAGCTCATCGCCGCGGCGCGGTCGGAGGTCGGACCCGTCGAGGCGCCGCACGTCGACCAGCGCGCGCGGGGTCAGCAGATCGCCAGCGTCCCCGTCCACTCGCTCCGCCGTCCGGGGGTCATCGCCCGCCAGGAGACGATCCTGTCGGGGCCGGGGGAGTCGCTCACGATCGTCCACGACACCGTGGACCCTGCCGCGGCCTATGCCCCCGGCATCCGTGTGGCACTCGATGCCGCCCGCGACGCGTCGGGGATCGTCGTCGGTCTCGACGCGATGATCGACATCGGGATCCGGATGCCGCACACGTCCCGCACCGAGCCGGTCGCCGACGGGGACGTCTCGGGCCAGGTCGCCGCGACGACCGCCCGATGAGGACCCGCATCGGCGTCGGGATCGTCGCCGCCGTCCTCATCCTCTACATCGCCCTCGTCGCGCAGCGCGCCGTGCTGCTCGTGGCGAGCGGCGATCCGGTGGGCATCGCGATGGGGATCGCCCTCGTGCTCCTGCCCGTCGTGGCGGTGTGGGCGCTGTGGCGCGAGCTGAGCTTCGGCCTGGGAGCGCAGCGGCTCGGCCGACGACTCGAGGCCGAGGGCGGCCTGCCCGAGGAGGAACTCTCGCTGCGCCCGAGCGGACGCCCCGTGCAGGCCGAGGCCGACGCGCTCTTCCCGGCGTACCGCGACGCCGTCGAGCGCGATCCCGACGACTGGCGCGCCTGGTACCGGATGGGGCTCCTCTACGACGGCGCGGGCGACCGTCGGCGTGCGCGCAGCGCCATCCGCACCGCGATCTCGCGCGAGCGCGCCGACCGTCGCGGCTGACCGGTCAGACGGCCGCCGCGACGGCGTCCTCGACGGTCGGATGCCGGAACGTGAAGCCCGTGTCGAGCAGCACCGCCGGGACGACGTGCGTGTCGTTGGCGAGCAGCGCCTCGACCGCGTCCTTGCCGAGCACGAGCCGGACCGCCCACAGGGGCGCGCGCAGCACGTACGGGCGGTTCAGGCGGCGTGCCAGGGCGAACCCGAGGTCGTTCGCGGTGGCGCGTTCGGGCCCCGTCAGGTTGACCGGCCCCGTGATCCCGCGGTCGATGACGTGGCGGATCGCACGCACCTCGTCCTCGAGCGAGATCCACGGCCACACCTGCGTGCCGCGGCCGAGCGGCCCCGACAGGCCGAGCTTGGTGAGCAGCAGCAGCGGCTTCAGCACGCCGTCCCGGTGGACGACGGGGGCGGTGCGCAGCAGCGCGGTGCGGACGCCCGATGAGGTCGCCGCGGACTCCCACTCGCCGCAGAGGTCGGACAGGAACGCGTCGCCGCGCGGACCCGACTCGTCGAAGGTCCGGCCGTGCGCGGCGGGCGGGTAGTACCCGGTCGCCGAGGAGCTCACGAACAACGGTGCCTCGTCCGCGAGCTCGCGGAGGGCGCGGGCGAGTGTCTGCGTCGGATGGATGCGCGACCACACCAGCGTCTTCTTGTAGGACGGCGTCCACGGGAAGCGCCCGATCGTCGCGCCGTTGAAGTTCACGACGGCCGCAGCCCCCGCGAGCACCTGGGGGTCGAGCGGCGATTCGCCCGGCGCCCAGGTCGCCTCGTCGGGGGCCTGCGCCTCGTGGCGGACGAGTCGCGTGACGGTGTACCCGTCGGCCCGCAGCGAATCGACGAGCGCCCGTCCGATCAGACCCGACGCCCCCGAGACGACGACGCGGCGATCAGGCAAGCGTCGCCTCGAGCGTGATCTCGATGCCGGAGAGGGCTGCCGAGACGGGGCATCCCGCCTTCGCCTCGTTGGCGATGCGATCGAAGTCCTCCGCCGAGAGGCCGGGCACCGACGCGTTGACGTTCAGATGCGAGCCGGTGATCCCGGTGCCGGGGATGAAGGTGACGGATGCCGTGGTCTCGACGCTCTCGGGCGGGGTGCCGTTCTCGGCGAGGGCGTTGGAGAGGGCCATGCTGAAGCACGACGAGTGCGCGGCGGCGATGAGTTCCTCGGGCGTCGTCACCGAGGTGGATCCCTCGCTGCGCGCCTTCCAGTTCACGGCGAACGGTCCCTGGTTGGAGCTCTCGAGGGCGACCTCGCCCGCCCCTTCGAACAGGGTGCCCTTCCAGCTGGTGGTGGCTTCGCTCGTGACGCTCATGGTGTCTCCTCGGTCGTGGTCGTGACGGATCGCTGCCGAGCCTAAACCTCGACCATGAGCGAGCGATATGACTTGACGCGGCCGCAGCGGAGCGTCAGGCGGTACGGCCCACGAGGCCGATGCGCTGCAGGACCAGCCACAACTGGCATCCGAGGCACAGCCCGAACACGGCGTTGAGGAACGCGGCCATGAAGGCGAGGCCCGCGGCGATCGGGAGCGCCACCGGGACGCCCATCACGTGGAGCAGCAGACCGACGGTGGTGACGAAGAGTCCGACGCCCTGGGCGAAACGGGGCGGACGGGGGTCCTCGAGGTCGGTCGGGGGAGCGAGGCGGGGCTGGATGAGGCGGCGGTAGAGCACACCCCACGGCGCCGTGCGCGGCGAGACCACACCCCACAGGAACAGCACCGCGATCACGAGGACGGCGAGGAAGCCGAGGTCGAGGAGGCGCATCGGCAGCGGTGTGAACGGAAGCACCCAGCCTTGGACCGGGACGATGAACATGCCGCCTCCCAGCGGGCCGAGCCAGCCGAATCCGGCGTCGGTATGAGCGGTCGAGCTCCCCAGCAGCGCCAGAAGCGTCGCAACGAGCAGCAGCACCGACGTGACGGATGCCGCGAACCGCGGCCCGCGCGGATCGATCCCGCGCACCTCAGCCACGGCCGGCTCCCGTGGTCACGCGGTCGAGCTCCATCTCGACGACCTGGCGTCCGGGTGTGCCGCCGAACCGGGAGCGCACGACGCCGTGCTTGTCGAGGATGAGGGTGGTCGGGGTCTGCAGGACCCGGAAGTGCTGCGCGATGTCGACGCGGTGGGTGAGGTCGACGTCGAGGTGGATGACCCCGTCCCGCTCGTCCGCGATCTCGCGGAGCGTGCGGTGAACGCCCGGGCACCGGCCGCACATCTCGGTGCTGAACTGCAGCAGGGTCGCCTCGTCGCCGAGCCGCTCCGCGCCCAGGCGGGTCGGCTCGACGACCTCCTGCGGGTCGAAGGGACGCGGCCGGTTCTGCCGCCACCGCAGCGTGAGACCGATGCCGACGGTGACCGCGAGCAGCGCGGTCAGCACGACGATGGCGGGGAAGAGTTCCATGACCGCTCCACAGTAATGCCGGCCGCGGGTGTCGGGGCGCCGCGGCGTCATCCGGCGTCACCCCGACGGGTAGTGTGTGAGCCGTGAGTGAGCGCGCCGACAGCCCCGAGATCGAGTTCCGCAGCGATGTCACCGTCGAGCTGGTGCGCTCGTCGGCATCCGACAGTGACGTGCTCTTCGCGGCCCGGGTCTCGACCCAGGGCGAGCAGACCCTCGAGGCCGCCGCCGAGGGCACCGAGGCGACGGGGCGCGACCGAGGCCTCATCAACTACCTCATGCGCGACCGCCACGGTTCGCCGTTCGAGCACAACTCGATGACCTTCTACGTCCAGGCGCCGATCTTCGTGTTCCGCGAATTCATGCGGCACCGCATGGCGTCCTACAACGAGGAGTCGGGCCGCTACCGCGAGCTGCGTCCCGTCTTCTACGTCCCGGCCCCCGAGCGCAATCTCGTCCAGGTCGGCAAGCCCGGCGCCTACCAGTTCCTCCCCGGGTCCGAGGAGCAGGTCGAGCTCGTCGCCCGCGAGACGCGCGCGGCATCCGTCGCCGCTTTCGAGAGCTATCAGCGGATGCTGGACGCCGGCATCGCCCGCGAGGTCGCCCGCATCGTCCTGCCGCTGAACATCATGTCCTCGATGTACGTGACGGTGAACGCCCGGTCGCTGATGAATTTCCTGTCGCTGCGCACCACCCGCGAGGGCACGCACTTCCCGTCGTTCCCACAGCGCGAGATCGAGATGTGCGCCGAGAAGATGGAGAACGTGTGGCGCGAGCTCATGCCGCTCACGTACGCCGCCTTCAACGCGAACGGTCGCGTCGCCCCCTGACCCGCTCCTAGGCTGGCGCGCATGAGTCGCACCGCCCTCGTCACCGGAGCCAGCTCCGGGATCGGCGCAGAGTACGCCCGTCAACTGTCGTCCCGCGGCGCCGAGGTCGTCCTCGTCGGCCGCGACGCCGACGCGCTGCGCGCTCTCGTCGACGAGATCGCGGCGGCCGGAGGACGGGCCGAGCACCTCGTGGCCGACCTGCTCGATCCCGCCGGGCGGCGGCGCGTCGAGGAGCGCGCGGCGGGTGTCGACGTGCTCGTCAACTGCGCCGGCTACGGCCTGCGCCGCGCGTTCGAGGAGAGCGACATCGACGAGGAGGCCCGCCACCTCGAGCTCCACGCCGAGGTGACGATGCGTCTCACCCGTGCCGCGCTGCCCGCCATGCTCGAGCGCGGCAGTGGCCGCATCCTGAACGTCGCCTCGGTGGCGGGGCTGGTCCCGCGAGGCACCTACGGAGCCGCCAAGGCGTGGGTCGTGAGTTTCAGCCGGTGGGCGAACGCCGTCTACGCGCCCCGCGGCGTGACGGTCACGGCGGTGTGTCCGGGCTTCGTCCACACGAACTTCCACGAGCGGCTCGGCCTGCCGCCCGGGCAGGAGGGCGTCCCCGGATGGATGTGGCTGGAGGCCCCTCACGTGGTGCGCACCTCGCTGCGCGACGCCGCCCGCGGCCGTGCCGTCAGCATCCCCTCATTCCGATACAAGGCGCTGGTCGCCGTCTCGCGCCTGCTGCCCGACCGCGTGGTGGTGCCCGCCGCCTCCCGCGGCCGCTGACCCGGAACACCGTTCTCCCCGCCGACACGCCGCCGGGGCGACCGTTGTCTGCGGCGTGTCTCCGCTCGACCGGTCATCTGCATCTGGATGCCGGGTGTCATCGCCTCCTCCCACGAGATCGGCCCGCTGCCGGTGTCCACAGGGGCGGCGACTCCGCCCCGGATCCGGGCCGGACGCCGCCACGCTCGATCGGTGCTTCCCACCGCCGTCGCCACCGTCGTGTCCCAAGGGGGAGTCGCGAGGACGCGGACCCTTCGGGACGCGGGAGTGACGGATGCCGCACTCCGCGCCGCGGTCGAGGCGGGTCACCTCCTTCGGGCACGACAGGGCGTGTACGCCCTGCCGGATACCACCCCCGCCGTTCTTGAGGCGCTACGAGGGCGGGGTCGGGTCGCCTGCCTCAGCGCCGCGCGACATCACGGGCTCTGGACCCTCGATGGGGGACCGCACTCGCAGACCCACATGTGGGTCGATCCCGACCGACACACCGTCCCCGCGCCCGTCGGCGTCGTCGTCCACCGAGACGGTCACCGGGCACCGCGTCGCCTCGAGACGGTCGACCTCGTGCACTGCCTGAGCCAGATTGCCCGATGCGCCGGCACGGAGGCCTTTCTCTGCGCGCTCGAATCCTCGCTGCGGCAGGGGCTCCTCACGCACGGCGAACGGGAAGAGCTGCGAACCGCGGTACCCGTCGGCATTCGTCCACTGGTCGATCTCGCGCGAGCGGATGCGGACAGCGGGCTCGAAACGCTCATCCGATATCGGCTGCACCTCCTCGGCATCCCCTGCCTCTCCCAGGTCTCCATTCCCGGCGTCGGCAGAGTCGACCTGGTCGTAGGGGACTGCCTCATCATCGAGGCCGACGGTCGAACGCATGGAGGCGAGGGCAGGCACCGCGACCTCGTCCGTGATGCGGTCGCGGCGACCCTCGGCTTCGTGACCCTGAGATTCGACGCGGCGATGATCCTCCACGATTGGCCCACGGTCGAGTCCGCCGTCCTCGGGGTCCTCGCACGCGGCGGTCACGAGTCCGACTTCGGCCGTCGCGTCCGTGCCGCCTTCTGATCGAGAGACCGGTGAACGGGCCGGCGCGCCGCTCACTCGGCGGTCACCCGGGCGCGCCCTCCACCTGGCCGGTCTTTTCCGCTCGAACCCGACCGCGCGCCCGACCCAGCCGCCCGACCCCCACCACCCCGCACGACAGACGGACCCCGACCGGTACCCTGGGAACCATGACGCACTCCGCCAATCCGTTCGGTCAGGTGCTCGTCGCGCTCGTCACTCCGATGACGGCCGACGGCGAGGTCGATTGGCCCGCGGTCGAGAAGCACATCGACGACGTCATCACCGGCGGCGCCGACGGCATCGTCGTGACCGGCACGACCGGTGAGACCAGCACGCTGACGGATGCCGAGAAGCTGAAGCTCGTCGAGGTCGGCAAGTCCGTCTCCTCGGGTCGCGCCAAGATCATCACGGGCGGCGGCTCCAACGAGACCGCTCACGCGATCGAGCTCTACAAGGCGAGCGAGAAGGCCGGCGCGGACGGCATCATGATCGTCACGCCGTACTACAACAAGCCCACCCAGGCCGGCATCCTGACGCATTTCCGCCTCGTCGCCGACGCGACGGACCTGCCCGTCATCCTCTACGACATCCCGGGTCGCACGGGTGTCCCGATCACCTACGAGACGATTCTGCGCCTCGCCAAGCATCCCAACATCCTCGCGGTGAAGGACGCCAAGGGTGACTTCAGCGAGGTCAGCCGTGTCCTCAACCAGACCGACCTGCTCTACTTCTCCGGCGACGACGCGAACGTCCTGCCGCACCTGTCGATCGGCGCCGCCGGACTCATCGGTGTGACCGCCAACATCACGTCCGCGCCGTACCGCGTGATCGTGGATGCCGTGAACCAGGGCGACCTGAAGACCGCGACCGCCGCGCACCAGAAGCTCGAACCCCTCGTCCGCGCCGTGATGACCCACGTCCCGGGCACCGTGAGTGCGAAGTACATCCTCCACGGACTCGGCCGCATCTCCAGCCCGCGCGTGCGTCTGCCGCTCGTCGGGCCGGAGGAGTGGGAAGCCGCCCTCATCGAGGACGAACTCGCCCTCGTGAAGGATGTCGACGGTGCCGACTTCTCCAACTTCCGCCCCGACCGCAACGCCGCCGCCGGCGGCGCCCTCCCGAAGGTGCATGGAACAACTCGATGAGCACGACCGTCTCAGCGCCTGAGGCGCTCGCTCCCGGCACGCTCCGGGTGACCCCCGTCGGCGGACTCGGTGAGGTCGGCCGCAACATGACGGTCTTCGAGTTCGACGGCAAGCTGCTCATCGTCGACTGCGGCGTGCTCTTCCCCGAGGAGCACCAGCCCGGCGTCGACCTGATCCTGCCCGACTTCGAGGCGATCCGCGGCCGGCTCGACGACATCGTCGGCGTCGTCCTCACGCACGGTCACGAGGATCACATTGGAGCGGTGCCCTACCTCCTCAAGCGCAAGGGCGACATCCCCCTCATCGGGTCGCAGCTGACCCTCGCGCTCGTCGAGGCGAAGCTCAAGGAGCACCGGATCAAGCCGTACACGCTCACGGTCAAGGAGGGGCAGCGCGAGCAGGTGGGGCCCTTCGACCTCGAGTTCGTCGCGGTCAACCACTCCATCCCGGATGCGCTGGCCGTCGGCATCCGCACCCCCGCGGGCCTCGTCCTCGCGACGGGCGACTTCAAGATGGACCAGCTGCCGCTCGACGGTCGCCTCACGGACCTCCGCGCGTTCGCCCGTCTCGGCGAGGAGGGGGTCGACCTCTTCCTCGTCGACTCCACGAACGCCGACGTCCCCGGCTTCACCCCGCTCGAGCGCGCCATCGGGCCGGTGCTCGATCAGGTGATCGGCAAGGCACCGCGCCGCGTCATCGTCGCGAGCTTCTCGAGCCACGTCCACCGCGTCCAGCAGGTCATCGACGCTGCCGCCGCGCACGGCCGGCGGGTCGCGTTCCTCGGCCGGTCGATGGTCCGCAACATGACGATCGCCGAGCAGCTCGGCTACCTCCACGTCCCCGACGGCGTGCTGATCGACTACAAGAAGGCCAAGGACCTGCCCGACGACCGCATCGTCTACATGTCGACGGGTTCGCAGGGCGAGCCGATGGCCGTGCTGTCGCGGATGGCGAACCTCGACCACGCGATCGAGCCGGGCGAGGGCGACACGGTCATCCTGGCCTCGAGCCTCATCCCGGGCAACGAGAACGCCGTGTACCGCGTGATCGACGGGCTGACCAAGCTCGGGGCGAACGTCGTGCACAAGGCGAACGCGAAGGTCCACGTCTCGGGCCACGCCGCCGCCGGTGAGCTCCTCTACTGCTACAACATCCTGAAGCCGAAGAACGTCCTGCCCGTCCACGGCGAGTACCGCCACCTCATGGCGAACGCCAAGCTCGCGCAGGACAGCGGCATCCCCGCCGAGAATACGATCCTCGCCGAGAACGGCACCGTCATCGACCTGACGGACGGGGTGGCTCGTGTCGTGGGTCAGCTCGACCTCGGCTTCGTGTACGTCGACGGGTCGTCCGTCGGCGAGATCACGGACGCCGACCTGAAGGATCGTCGCATCCTGGGTGAGGAGGGGTTCATCTCCGTCATCGTCGTGGTGGATGCCGCGACCGGCCGTATCGTCACGGGTCCCGAGATCCACGCGCGCGGTGTCGCGGAGGACGATGCGGTGTTCGACTCCGTGAAGCCGAAGATCGCTCAGGCGCTCACCGACGCCGCCCAGTCGGGTGTCCGCGACCAGCACGCCCTGCAGCAGGTCGTGCGCCGCACGATCGGGCGCTGGGTCAACCAGTCGCTGCGTCGCCGGCCGATGATCGTCCCCATGGTGATCGAAGCCTGACGAGGCCGCTACCATTCGGGCATGCCCGAGTCGTGGTCGCTGCGCCCGGCCGTTCAGGCGGACGGGGTGTTCCTCGGCGACATGGTCGTCGAGGCCGCCAACTGGCGGCCCGGTGCGGCGCGCCCGCGATACGAGATCCTGTCGCATCCCGACTACAGCAGGTACCTGTCGGGGTGGATGCGGCCCGGTGACGTCGGGTTCGTCGCCGTCGCCGGCGCGGAACAGATCGGGGCCGCGTGGTACCGGACGATGCCGCCGAACGATCCCGGCTTCGGGTACGTCGGCACAGGGGTGCCCGAGCTCATCATCGGGGTGAAACCGCTGTGGCGTTCGCACGGCGTCGGGCGTGCGCTCCTGCGGCGACTGTGCGACGAGGCCCGTGCCGAGGGCCGCGCGCGCATCTGCCTGTCCGTCGAGCGGGGGAACTTCGCCCAGGTCCTCTACCGGGGCGAGGGGTTCGCGGTCACGCGCAGCGGGTTCGGCCGCGACACGATGGTCATTCGCCTCGGCTGACCGCGGATACGGGCGAGGGGTCGCGTCAATCCGGGCACATGTCGGTCCTCGCGCCTACCGTGGAAGGTATGCCCAGGAGCAGCAGTCCGGCCAGCAAACCCCGCGCCTCCGCGTCGGGCTCCTCGGCGCGCGCGAAGAAAGCCGAGCCCACGCCTCGTCGAAAGGCCGAACCGGCCCCGAAGCGGTACGTCGACGACGTCGAGCGTCCCCCGGTCCTGGTCCGCGCCTGGCTGGGGCTCGCGCACGTGGCGGGCGGCATGTTCCGCGCCTTCGGCTCCGAATCGCTCGAGAAGGACCAGCGGCGCGACGGGTTCCCGTTCCTCCTCGTCCTCATGGCGATCGCCGGCGCCGTCGTCGAGTGGTTCCTCATCGGGACCGAGGTCGGCACCAACATCAGCGCCTACACCGTGGGTGCGCTCATCGGGCGCGAGGCGTTCGTCTTCCCCGTCATCCTGCTCCTGCTCGCGGGGTGGCTCTTCCGGCATCCGCCCTCCGTCCACGACAACGGCCGGATCGGCATCGGCGCGGGCCTGTTCATCCTCGCGGTCGCCGGGTTCTGCCACGTCGTCGCCAACCGGCCGCAGCCGAGCGAGGGCCTCGCCGCACTGAGCGCCGCGGGCGGCCTCTTCGGGTGGGCCATCGGCGAACCGTTGACGGTGCTCACCGAGATCGGGGCCGGCATCGTGCTCGGCCTGCTCGCGTTCCTCAGCGTCCTCATCCTCACCAAGACACCGCCGAACCGCATCGGGCGGCGCCTCGGCGACCTGTACGCCTGGATGTTCGGCGCCGAGCGCTCCGAGGCCGACGACGCCCCGTCCCAGGGGCGGACCGGACCGACGGTCGCCTTCGACGCACCCGAGGACGAGGGCGAGTCGCTGCCCTGGTGGCGGCGGAACAAGTCCGGCCGCGAAGAGGATGCCGACGGCGGACTGGGCGCCGACGACCTGACGGCGCTCCTCGAGGCCAGCGGCGACGGCAGCTTCGACAACCCGGTGACGACGCCGACGCCCGAGGTGATGCCGGATGCCGTGACGGAGATCATCGCGCCCGCCGCGCCTCGCACGCCGGGCCGCAAACGCGACGCCGCGGCCGGGGACGTGCCGCCCGTCCCGCCGCTGCCGGACTTCGTGGCCGCGAACCTCGACTCCGTCGACCCGGATGCCGCGGACTACCGGCTGCCGTCCGCCGACGCGCTCGCCGCCGGTACGCCGCACAAGGCGCGCTCCGAGGCGAACGACGCGATGGTCCGCGCCATCATGGGCGTCTTCGAGCAGTTCTCCATCGACGCGAAGGTGACCGGCTTCTCGCGCGGTCCGACCGTGACCCAGTACGAGATCGCTCTGGGGTCCGGGGTCAAGGTCGAGCGCATCACCGCGCTGACCAACAACATCGCCTACGCCGTCGCCTCCAACGAGGTCCGCATCCTCGCCCCGATCCCGGGCAAGAGCGCGATCGGTGTCGAGATCCCCAACACCGACCGCGAGATCGTCACGCTCGGCGACGTCCTGCGCTCGCCCAACGCGCAGCAGGCGACGCATCCCATGACGATCGGCATCGGGAAGGACGTCGGCGGCGGCTACGTGGTCGCCAACCTCGCCAAGATGCCCCACCTCCTGGTCGCGGGCTCGACCGGTTCGGGCAAGTCGAGCTTCGTGAACTCGATGATCACGAGCCTGCTGATGCGCGCGAAGCCGTCGGACGTCCGCATGGTGCTCATCGACCCCAAGCGGGTGGAGCTCACCTCGTACGCCGGCGTGCCGCACCTCATCACGCCCATCATCACGAACCCCAAGAAAGCGGCCGAAGCGCTGCAGTGGGTCGTGAAGGAGATGGACATGCGGTACGACGACCTCGCGTCGTTCGGATTCCGCCACATCGACGACTTCAACCGTGCCGTCGTGGCCGGCGAGATCCAGCTCCCCGCCGGCAGCGAGCGCGTCCTGAAGCCCTATCCCTACCTGCTGGTCGTGGTCGACGAGCTCGCGGACCTCATGATGGTCGCCCCCCGCGACGTCGAGGACTCGATCGTCCGCATCACGCAGTTGGCCCGTGCCTCCGGCATCCATCTCGTCCTTGCGACGCAGCGGCCGTCGGTCGACGTCGTGACGGGTCTGATCAAGGCGAACGTTCCGTCCCGACTCGCCTTCGCCGTGACGAGCGTCACCGACTCGCGCGTCATCCTCGACCAGCCCGGCGCCGACCGCCTCATCGGACAGGGCGACGGCCTCTTCCTCCCGATGGGGGCCTCAAAGGCCGTGCGTGTGCAGGGCGCGTGGGTCGCCGAGAAGGAGATCGAGAAGGTCGTCGCGCACGTCAAGAACCAGGCGCGTCCCGAGTACCGCAAGGACGTCGAGGCGATCGTCGAGAAGAAGGAGATCGACGCCGACATCGGTGACGACCTCGAGCTGCTCCTCGCCGCCGCCGAGCAGATCATCACGACCCAGTTCGGGTCGACGTCGATGCTGCAGCGCAAGCTCCGGGTCGGCTTCGCGAAGGCGGGTCGCCTCATGGACCTCCTCGAGGCGCGCGAGATCGTCGGTCCCTCCGAGGGTTCCAAGGCCCGCGACGTGCTCGTCACCCCCGACGAGCTGCCCGCCGTCCTCGCCCGCCTCCGCGGCGAGGAGCCTCCGGCGGACGCGACGCCCGTGTCGACTCCTGCGGCCGACCCGTACGGGCCCGACGCGGTGACGCAGCAGTTCGAGGGCTACGAGGTCGTCGAGTCCGAGGGCGATGAGGATGCCTGGGGTCTCACGGGCCGCGACTGAGGTCGGGTGTCCGCGACTCGATAGGCTCGGACCGTGACGATCCCGCGGCAGCTCCCGAACGCCATCACGATCCTGCGCATCCTGTGCGCGCCGGTGTTCGTCTGGATGCTCCTCGCCGACGGCGGCTCGGACGGCCCGCTCCGGTGGTGGGCGGCGGTGCTGTTCATCGTCGCGATCGCGACGGACGGCATCGACGGGTATCTCGCCCGCAAGCACGACATCGTGACGGACCTCGGCAAGCTGCTCGATCCGATCGCCGACAAGGTGCTGACTGGCGCCGCCTTCGTGTCGCTGTCCATCCTCGGGGAACTGCCCGTCTGGGTCGTCGTCCTCGTCCTCGTGCGCGAACTCGGGATCACGGTGCACCGCCTCGTCGTGGCCACCGACCACGTGGTGGCGGCCGCCTGGATGGGCAAGCTGAAGACGGTCGCGCAGGCCGTCGCCCTCTCGCTCGCCCTCCTACCGCTCTGGACGGTCGTGGGGGAGTGGATCCACGTCGTCAACACGATCACGATGAGCGTGGCCGTCGTCCTGACCGTCGCCAGCGGGATCGACTACGTCGTCACCGCGCTCCGCTCCCGCACCTCGAGGAAGCCATGATGCGCCGGACGCCCAGCGAACTCCCCGAGGAGCTCGAGCAGACCGCGGTCGCCAGCGGACCCCGCTCCGAGTCCGAGCGGCTCGTCGAGCGACTGAAGGAACTGGGGTGGACCCTCGGTGTCGCCGAGTCGCTCACGGGCGGCCTCGTCGCGGCATCCGTCGTCTCGGTGTCGGGTGCGTCGGCCGTCTTCCGCGGCGGCGTCGTCGCCTACGCCACCGATCTGAAGGAGCGGCTCCTCGGTGTCGACGCGACCCTCCTCGAGGCCCACGGTCCCGTGCATCCGCGGGTGGCGCGCCAGATGGCGGACGGCGTCCGCCGCACCGTCGGCGGCGCCGAGCCCGCCGACGTCGGCATCGCCACGACGGGGATCGCAGGCCCGGTGTCGTCGGACGGGCAGCCGGTGGGAACGGTGCACATCGCCGTCTCCACGCCCCTCGGTTCGCGGGTCGAGTCGCTCCTGTTGGAGGGCGACCGGGACGAGATCCGCACGGCTGCGGCAGCCCGTGCGATCACGCTCGCCGTCGACGCTCTCTGAGGCGGGAATAGCGCTTGTTCCGTGCACGTTACGTCTCGGTGATTCCCATCCATTCCCCAGCGCTCGGGGTCTAGGGTGACATCGAACGTGTTGTACCGTGGTTCCCCCGCAAGGGATTCGGTGGATCGCAGCAGAGGGAGGGCCCACGCATGATCCTGGTTCGTCAAGAGATCGGTGACGTCCTCCGCGACTTCCGTCTGCAGAAGGGTCACACCCTCCGCCAGGTGTCCGGCAAGGCCAGTGTGGCCCTCGGCTACCTGAGCGAAGTCGAGCGCGGGCAGAAGGAGGCGTCGAGCGAGATCCTCGCCGCCGTCGCCGAGGCACTGGATGTGCCGATCTCCGCCATCATGCGCGAGGTGGGCGAGCGCATCTCCGTGCTGGAGGGCTTGCACTCGCTGAGCGACGTCGTCCCGGACGACCTCGCGTCGCTGGGAGAGGACGTCCCCGCTCCCGAGCTGTCACTGCGCTGACCGCTCGATGCGTCACAGCGAGTTCGATCGCGCCGTCTCGGACGAGTTCGGTGCCGGGGGGTCCGCCCTCGTCTCGGATCTGGTGCTCTCCGCCGTGGGTAACAAGACGGCGCGCGAAGCGCTGGACGCCGGCGTCCCGCCTCGCGAGGTCTGGTACGCGCTCTGCGCGGAGACCGACGTCCCCGTCGCCCGCCGACACGGGGCAGGACGGCTCGATCCGCGCCGCTGACCGGCGTGTCGTATCGAAGATGCGTTCGATGCGGGCGTAGTCTCCTTCACAGCGGGTGTCGTAGAGACGTCATCCACGGAAGCAGGCGCCGGCAGATGGATGTCGGAGGGTCCTCCTAACGTGAACGACGTCAGATGACACCCCCGCCCTGTCGCAGAATCCGAACCGTCGGTGACGATCGCGACAGCCTACGGGCGACGGAACCGCGATCACGAAGGAGCACGACATGCCATCACCTGCCGACCGCGAGAAGGCCCTCGAATCGGCCCTCGCCCAGATCGATCGCCAGTTCGGCAAAGGATCGATCATGCGACTGGGCAGCGACGAGCGCGCTCCCGTCGAGGTCATCCCGACCGGTTCCATCGCGCTCGACGTCGCGCTCGGTATCGGCGGCATCCCCCGCGGCCGTGTCGTGGAGATCTACGGTCCGGAGTCCTCGGGTAAGACGACGCTGACGCTGCACGCGATCGCGAACACGCAGCGCGCCGGTGGCATCGCCGCCTTCATCGATGCCGAGCACGCCCTCGACCCCGCCTACGCCGAGAAGCTGGGCGTCGACATCGACGCCCTGCTCGTCTCGCAGCCCGACACGGGTGAGCAGGCGCTCGAGATCGCCGACATGCTGATCCGCTCCGGCGCCATCGACCTCGTCGTCATCGACTCCGTCGCCGCGCTCGTCCCCGAGGCCGAGATCAAGGGTGAGATGGGTGACTCCCACGTGGGTCTCCAGGCGCGCCTCATGTCGCAGGCCCTCCGCAAGATCACGGGTGGTCTGAATCAGACGAAGACGACCGCGATCTTCATCAACCAGCTCCGCGAGAAGATCGGTGTGTTCTTCGGTTCGCCCGAGACCACCGCCGGCGGTAAGGCGCTCAAGTTCTACGCGTCCGTCCGCCTCGACATCCGTCGCATCGAGACGCTGAAGGACGGCTCCGAGGCCGTGGGCAACCGCACACGTGTGAAGGTCGTCAAGAACAAGATGGCGCCTCCCTTCAAGCAGGCGGAGTTCGACATCCTCTACGGTGTCGGGATCTCCCGCGAGGGCAGCCTCATCGACTTCGGCGTCGAGCACGGCATCGTCAAGAAGTCGGGTGCGTGGTACACGTACGAGGGCGAGCAGCTCGGTCAGGGCAAGGAGAACTCCCGCAACTTCCTACTGAAGAACACCGATGTGGCAGCCGAGATCGAGACCAAGATCAAGCAGAAGCTCGGCATCGGTCAGCCCAAGCAGGCTGAAGCGGATGCCGCGACGCCCGACGAGCTGGCGGCTCGCCGCCCGGCCTGATCATGACGGACCGGAACGGGGGCGAGCGCGACTCGCTCGCCCCCGTCATCCCCCTCTTCGGACAGCGGGTCGAGCGCTCATCCGTATCCTCCGGCGATACCGAGGCCCAGCCGTGGCATGCGACATGGATCGGCGAGCGATCGGAATCGGAGCGGGCCGCGCGTGCCGCCCATCCGGCGACGGGAACCCTTCCCGTGGTCGTCCCCGCCGAGGAAGATGAGGCCGCTGCGGCGGCGGAGCGGACGCTGCTGCGAAAACTCCGCACGCGGTCGCTGTCCGTCCGGGAGGCGCGATCGGCTCTCCGAGAGCACGACCTCGACGAGACCGCATCCGAGGGCATCATCGACAGGTTCCTCTCGTTGGGGTACCTCGACGACGCCGCCCTGGCGGAGCAGCTCATCGACAAGGCGACCTCCCGCAAGGCGCAGGGTCGTCAGGCCATCGCGCAGACGCTCTCGCAGCGAGGAATCCCGCGAGAGGTCGTCGACGAGGCGCTTGCGCAGCTTCCCGACGACGAGGCGGAGCGCGCTCTCGAGTTCGCCCGTACCAAGGCGCGCGCACTGATGGGTGTGGAGCGGGATGCCGCGCTGCGGCGGTTGGCGGGGCAGCTCGCCCGACGGGGGTACGGCGCCGTCGCGCTGTCGGTGGCGCGTCAGGCGCTGGATGAGCTCAGCGCGCCTTCGCGGAGCGGGGTTCGTTTCGAGCCGTGACTCCCGTGTCGACGGTGTCGTCGTGCGGCCTCGTCTGACAGACTCGGCCCCACGTGCGCATCGCACGACGGAGAGGGCGTGCAGTGGCGATCGAGGTCGAGGGACTCGTCAAGTCGTACCGGGCGGTGCGGGCGGTGGACGGGATCTCGCTGACCGTCCCCGACGGGCAGCTGTTCGCCTTCCTCGGCGCCAACGGCGCGGGCAAGTCGACGACGATCGGATGCCTCACGACGCTGCTCCGGGCCGATGCGGGTCGCGTGCGCGTGGCCGGCCGGGACGTGGCGGCCGACGGTGAGGCGGTGCGGTCCGAGATCGGCGTCGTCTTCCAGCGCTCGCTGCTCGACGACGGCCTCACAGTGCGGGAGAACCTCGCCCTGCGGGCGACGCTGTCGGGCGTGTCCCGCAGGTGCTTCGGTGTGCGTCTGTCCGAACTGTCCGAGGTGATCGAGCTCGAGGACGTCCTCGGGCGCCCGTACGGACGGCTGTCCGGCGGTCAGCGCCGCCGCGCGGACATCGCGCGCGCCCTCCTTCACGAGCCGGCGATCCTCTTCCTCGACGAACCGACGGCGGGCCTCGACCCCGCCAGCCGCGTCGCTGTCTGGGCCGCGATCGGCAGACTCCGCCGCGAGCGGGGACTCACCGTCTTCCTCACGACCCATTACATGGAGGAGACCGAGGAAGCCGATCAGGTCAGCATCATCGACGCGGGCCGCATCGTGGCCGAGGGGACGCCGACCGAGTTGCGCGCCCGGTTCAGCCGCAGCATCCTCACTGTGACGACCGACGACCCCGCGGCCGTGCTCGCCCATCCCGACGTCGATCCCGCGACGGTCGAACGTGACGGCGAGGTGCTGGTCGTCCCCGTGGCGGGCGCGGACCAGGCCCGCCGCATCCTCGCCGTCCTAGGCGACGGCGTGCGCGACTTCGAGTTCCGGCACGGGCGCATGGACGACGTGTTCCTCGCGCTCACGGGCCGACGGGACGAAACGGAGGAGGCGGCGTGAGGATCGTCGCGGCCATTGTGCGCCGCAACCTCACCCTCTTCTTCCGCGACCGCCTCAACGTCTTCTTCTCGCTGCTGAGCGGTCTCATCCTCTTCCTCCTGTACACGCTCTTCCTCGCGCGGCTGCAGGTCGACGGGCTCGAGCAGTCCCTGCCTCGCGCGAGCCGCGGCGAGATCGAGGCGTTCGTCGACAGTTGGATGCTGTCGGGCATCGTGCTGCTCACGACGGTCACCTCGGGCATCGGCGCCGTCTCGGTGTTCGTGGACGATCGGGCGACGGGGCGGTTCGGCGATTTCCTGGTCGCCCCGATCCGGCGAACGCACCTCGTGCTCGGCTACCTCCTCTCCTCGGTCACCGTCGCCGTGCTCATGTCGGGGATCATCTTCGTCCTCACCGTCGTGCACCTCGGTCTCGTCCGCGGCGCGTGGCTGCCGCCGGAGCAGATCGCCGCTGCCCTCGGGGCGATGCTCCTGTGCTGCGCGGCGTTCACGACTCTCGGGTGCTTCGGAGCGTCGTTCCTCACGACGACCGGGGCCTACTCCGCGTTCTCCACCGTCGTGGGCACCGTGCTGGGGTTCGTCGCGGGCTCGTACATCCCGGTCGGCTCGCTGCCCGAGACCGTGGCCGACGTCATCAACGCGCTGCCGTTCGCGCAGGGGGCGATGCTGCTGCGGCGCCCCTTCACGGAGGGCACGCTCCAGGCGGTGACGGGTGGCGACACGAAGGCCGTCGCCGACCTGTCGGAGTTTTACGGCATCGACATCGCCGTCGGGGCCGCGACGGTGCCCGCGTGGGCGGCCGTCACGATCCTGCTGGCTGTGGCGGTCGTCTTCAGCGCCATCTCGGCGGGCCGCCTCCGTTCGCTCCTGCGCTGAGCGGCGCCGCCTCCGGTACCGCGACGCGGCTCGTAGAATGGCCTGATCATGACCAGCCCTTCCGCTGCCCCCACCCTTATCGCCCCGTCCGCCGCCGCGCTCGCCGCCGACGGCCGGCCGCGCACCTACGAGGTGCGGACGTTCGGGTGCCAGATGAACGTCCACGACTCCGAGCGGCTTTCGGGTTCGCTCGAGTCGGCCGGGTACGTGCGCGCCGATGCGGGGACCGAGGCCGATGTCGTCGTGATCAACACGTGCGCGGTGCGCGACAACGCGGCGGGCAAGCTGTACGGCACGCTCGGTCACCTCAAGAGCCGCAAGGACAAGCACGACGGCATGCAGATCGCCGTCGGCGGGTGCCTGGCCCAGATGGACAAGGATGCCGTCCAGCAGAAGGCGCCCTGGGTCGACGTGGTCTTCGGTACCCACAACATGGGGTCGCTTCCGAGCCTCCTCGAGCGTGCCCGCCACAACGGCGAGGCGGAGCTCGAGATCCTGGAGTCTCTCGAGGTGTTCCCCTCGACCCTCCCCACCAAGCGCGACTCCGCGCACAGCGGCTGGGTCTCCATCTCGGTCGGCTGCAACAACACGTGCACGTTCTGCATCGTCCCGAGCCTGCGCGGCAAGGAGAAGGACCGTCGCCCCGGCGACATCCTGAACGAGATCCGGCTGCTCGTCGAGGACGGCGCGATCGAGGTCACCCTGCTCGGTCAGAACGTCAACAGTTACGGCGTCGAGTTCGGCGACCGGCAGGCCTTCAGCAAGCTCCTCCGCGCCGCCGGCGAGATCCCCGGTCTCGAGCGGGTGCGCTTCACGAGCCCGCACCCGGCCGCCTTCACCGACGACGTGATCGATGCGATGGCCGAGACCCCCGCGGTCATGCCGCAGCTGCACATGCCCCTGCAGTCGGGATCGGACCGCATCCTCAAGGCGATGCGTCGTTCGTACCGCAGCGAGCGGTTCCTCGGCATCCTCGACCGTGTGCGCGAGAAGATGCCGCACGCCGCGATCTCGACGGACATCATCGTCGGGTTCCCCGGCGAGACCGAGGAGGACTTCGAGGACACGATGCGTGTCGTCGAGCAGGCGCGGTTCGCCGGCGCGTTCACCTTCCAGTACTCGATCCGCGAGGGCACGCCCGCGGCGACCATGCCCGACCAGGTGCCGAAGGAGGTCGTGCAGGAGCGTTACAACCGCCTCGTCGCCCTCCAGGAGCGGATCTCGCTCGAGGAGAACCAGGCCCAGCTCGGTCGCACGGTCGAGGTGCTCGTGTCCACCGGGGAGGGGAAGAAGGATGCCGCGACCCGCCGCCTGACCGGTCGCGCCGCGGACAACCGCCTCGTGCACTTCGAGGTTCCCGACGGATCGCCGACGCCGCGCCCCGGCGACGTCGTCACGACGGTGATCACCCACGCCGCTCCGTTCCACCTGCTCGCCGACAGCCCCGACGGCGCGCCGCTGCGCATCCGCCGCACGCGGGCCGGCGACGCGTGGGACCGCGCGCAGGCGGACTCCTGCGGCGTGCCCGTCCCGGCGGGGGAGGCAGGGCCCCGCGCGGTCTCGCTCGGTCTGCCGGCGCTGCGCACCGCGACGCCCGGGCTCTGATCCCGTGGGCGCGGCGCGCCTGTGGGCGATCGTCGGCGCGACCGGCACCGGCAAGACCGCGCTGTCGCTGGAGATCGCCGAGGAGCTGATCCGTCGCGGTCGGCCGGCCGAGATCGTGAACGCCGACGCCATGCAGCTCTACCGCGGCATGGACATCGGGACGGCCAAACTGCCCGAGGCGGAGCGTCGCGGCATCCCGCATCACCTCTTCGACGAGTTCGACGTGACCGAGGACGTCGCCGTCGCGGTCTACCAGGAGCGCGCGCGGGCGGCGATCCGCGGGATCTTCGACCGCGGTGGCGACGCGATCCTCGTCGGCGGGTCTGGCCTCTACGTCTCGAGTGTCGTCTTCGACTTCCGGTTCCCGCCGCGCGATCCCGCCCTGCGCGCCCGTCTCGAGGCGGACCTCGACGCGCACGGCGCCGAGGCGCTCCTCGCCCGCATCCGGGAGGTGGACCCGGATGCCGCCGGCCGTCTCGATCCGCGCAACGGCAGGCGCGTCGTCCGCGCCCTCGAGGTGCTCCTGCAGGGCGCCGACACGCACGGCGCCGCGCTGCCGGACGCGCCCGTGCTGTGGCATCCCGACACGACGATCGTGGGCGTAAACCTCGAGCGCGAGGAGCTCGTGCAGCGACTCGACGAGCGGGTGCGCGGGATGTGGCGGGACGGTCTGCTCGCCGAGGTCGAGACGTTGCGGGCGCAGCGGCTCGAGTCGGGCCCGACCGCGCCCCGCGCAATCGGCTACGCGCAGGCCCTCGCGCAGCTCGCGGGCCGGATGACCGAGGACGAGGCGATCGCCGAAACCCAAGCGCTGACGCGGCGGTACGCCCGCCGTCAGGTGTCGTGGTTCCGCCGGTACCCCGGGATCCGGTGGGTGGATGCCGGGACCCCCGGCGCCCGACTGGTCGACGAGTTGACAAGCTAAAGCTAATAGCCGTAGCCTGAACGCATCGCAGCCGATGCGGAAAGGACGACGATGCAGGAGAAGCTGGAGATCGACGGCGGAGAGCTCGCCGTCGACGTGGTCGGGCAAGGTCCGTTGGTCGTCCTCGCGCACGGGATGGGCGACTCGCGGCGCTCCTACCGTTTCGTCGTGCCGAGGCTCGTCGAGGCGGGGTTCCGCGTGGCGAACGTCGACATCCGCGGCTGCGGGGAATCGAGCCCCACGTGGGCGGCATACGGTCGCGGCGACATCGCCGAGGACCTCCTCACGGTCATCCGTCACCTCGGCGGCCCCACGGTCATCATCGGCCAGTCGATCAGCGGGGGAGCGGCGACGATCGCCGCCGCGCGCGCCCCGCAGGACGTCGCCGGTGTCATCGAGCTCGCCCCCTTCACGCGCGCGCAGCGATTCGATCTGCGGGGCATGATCCGGAGTCCGCGCCATCGGCGGGGGATGACGCATCTCGCGAGCATGATGCTCCGCGGCAGCGTGCCCGCCTGGCTCCGCTACCTCGACCTCGCCGTCCCGGACAAGCCCGACGACTGGGCGGACGAACGGGCGCACATCGCTCGCCACCTCGCCGATCGGGAGCGCATGGCGGCGCTCCGGGCGATGGGGCGGACCAGCCCGGCGGACGCGGGGGAGCAGCTTCCCCGCGTGACGGTGCCCGTTCTCGTGGTGATGGGGTCCGCCGACCCGGACTGGGCGGACCCGCGTGTCGAGGGCGAGGGCATCGTCGCCGCGCTCCCGCCCGGTGTCGGTCGTCTCTCGGTCATCGACGGGGCCGGGCACTATCCGCACGTCGAACGTCCCGACGAGGTGGTCGAGCTGGTACTGCCGTTCCTCCGCTCGCTCCTTCCGGCCGGCGAGGCGGCGGATGCCTAGGGCGGGCCTGGACGTCGACGCCGTCACCCGCGCCGCGGCCGAGCTGATCGACGAGCAGGGGCTCCCCGCGCTGACGATGACCGCGTTGGCCGAGCGTGTCGGTGTCCGGCCGCCGTCGCTCTACAAGCACGTCTCCGGCGGGCTCCCCGAGCTCGGCCATCGCGTGGCGACCCTGGCGGCGCAGGAGCTCGCGGCGCTATTCCGCGACGCTCGGTCCGCACAGGGCGGGGAGCCGTCGCTCGCCGATGTCGCCGCGGCGTTCCGGCGCTACGTCTCGGACCATCCCGGTCGGTACGCGGCGTCCACCGCAGCCGAACCGAAAGACGATGACGACCCGCTCGCCCACGCGCTCAGCGACAGCCTCGACGCGCTCGGCGGAGTACTCGACCGGTACGGTCTGCCGCGGACGGAGCACGTCCACGCCATCCGCATGCTGCGCAGCATCCTCCACGGCTTCGCCGTCCTGGACGCCGCGCACGGCTTCCGGATCGACGTCGATGTCGAGGCGAGCGTCGCCTGGTCGCTCGAACTGATGGACGCCGGCCTCCGGGTCGCGCGCCCCTCGCGGTGACCGGCGTCCGCGCCGCGGCCCGCGCCTAGACTGGTCGGGTGTCGACGATCGCATTCACGAAGGGCCACGGGACGGGCAACGACTTCGTCGTGGTCGCCGATCCCGACGGCGATTTGCACCTGACCGGCGAGCAGATCGCCGCCCTCACCGATCGTCGCTTCGGCATCGGCGGTGACGGGCTGTTGCGGGTCGTGCGCTCCTCGGCCATCGACGCCGGTGCGCAGACGCCCGATGCCGAATGGTTCATGGACTACCGCAACGCCGACGGATCCGTCGCCGAGATGTGCGGCAACGGGGTCCGCGTCTTCGTGAAGTACCTGCTCAGCGCCGGGCTCGCGACGCTCGCGCCGGGCGAGACCCTCCGCATCGGCACCCGCGCCGGCACCAAGACCGTCACCCTCGCCGACAACGGCTTCGAGGTCGACCTGGGCCTGTGGCGACCGACGGCGAACGAGGTCCTCGTCCGCGCCCGCGGGCTCAAGGTCGCCCGACCCGGTCTCGGCATCGACGTCGGCAACCCGCACGTCGTCGTCGCGCTCTCCAGCGAGGACGAGCTCGCCGGGCTGGACCTGTCCGTGCAGCCGCTCCTCGACCCGGAGCCCGCCGCCGGCGCGAACGTCGAGTTCGTCGTCCCCGAGGAGCCCCTCGTCACCGACGGCGTCGGCGCCATCCGCATGCGCGTGTTCGAGCGCGGCGTGGGCGAAACCCTTTCGTGCGGGACGGGGGTCGCGGCATCCGCGCTCGCCGTCCGTCACTGGGCCGGCACCGGTGCGCCGGACCGTTGGACCGTCGACGTGCCGGGCGGTCGCCTGGGCGTCCGGGTGGTCCGGACGGATGCGGGGGAGCGGGTGCTCCTCTCGGGGCCGGCATCCCTCGTCTTCTCCGGCGAGATCACCCTCGCCTGAGTCGGACGGCGACGTCAGGGGAGCGGGATCGTGCCCGTCGCGGGCGTGCCGTGGCGGCGCACCTTCAACACGCGGAAGCCGCGTCCGGTCGCCGCGCGGCTGACCGAATAGCCGCGGTCCAGCGAGGCGGCGAGCCAGCGCTGCAGCGAATCGGAGCCGAGGTTGCGCTGGACGACGAGCCACGCGTCGCTGCGTTCGGCGAGCCGGGGGATCCAGGTCTCGAGCATCCCGTGCAGGACGTCCTTGCCCACCCGGATCGGGGGGTTCGAGCGGATCGTGCGGAAGGCGACGTCCTCCGGAACATCTTCGGGCTGCACGGCGTTGACATTGTCGAGGCCGAGTTCCTCCGCGTTGCGGCGGACGAGGTCGAGAGCCCGCTCGTTGACGTCCACGGCCCAGACGGTGGCGCGCGGGGCGTCGAGGGCGAGGGACAGCGCGATCGGACCCCAGCCGCATCCGAGGTCGAGCAGATGCCCGCCTGCCGGTGGTGGGGGAGTGTTCGCCAGGAGCACCGCCGTCCCGCCGTCGATGTGGTCGGGACTGAACACCCCGCCCGCCGTCGTCACCTCGACATCGCGACCGGCGAGGGACACACGGATGCGGCGGAGGTTCTCAGAGCTGGACGGGGACGCGCTGAAGTAATGGTCGCTCCCCATGCGACGAGCGTAGCGGAGGCGGTCCCGGGCGCGGGAAGCTAGAGTTCACGGATGGCCGCGAGGCCGCGAAAGGATCACATGACAGACACCACCACCCCTGCCACGACGGACGAACCGGTGGACCCGGTCGACCGCGTGCTCGCGCGCGCCGAAGCGCGTTCGGGGGTGCGCGTGTTCGGCGCCGCACAGGCGTTGCAGGACGAGAGCACCGTCGCCTACGGCGACACCGACGGCGAGCAGTGGGACCGCGAGGAGCGCGCTGCGCTGCGCCGCGTCCCCGGCCTGTCGACCGAACTCGAGGACGTCACCGAGGTCGAGTACCGGCAGCTGCGCCTCGAGAACGTCGTCCTCGTGGGCGTCTACCCGCAGGGATCGACGGAGGATGCCGAGAACTCGCTGCGCGAGCTCGCGGCGCTCGCCGAGACCGCCGGTGCCGTCGTCCTCGACGGCGTGTTGCAGCGGCGTCCGCACCCCGACCCGGCGACCTACATCGGCCGCGGGAAGGCCGCGGAGCTGCGCGACCTCGTCGTCGCCGTCGGCGCCGACACCGTCATCGCCGACACCGAGCTCGCCCCCAGCCAGCGGCGTGCGCTCGAGGACGTCGTCAAGGTCAAGGTCATCGACCGCACGACCGTCATCCTCGACATCTTCAGCCAGCACGCCAAGAGCCGCGAGGGCAAGGCGCAGGTCGAGCTCGCCCAACTCGAGTACCTCCTCCCGCGCCTGCGCGGGTGGGGTGACTCGATGAGCCGTCAGGCGGGTGGTCAGGTCGGTGCCGGCGGTGCCGGTATGGGCTCGCGTGGTCCCGGTGAGACGAAGATCGAGCTCGACCGTCGCCGCATCCGCACCCGCATGGCGATGCTGCGCCGGCAGATCCGCGACTTCGCGCCAGCCCGCGACGCCAAGCGCGCCGAGCGCAAGCGCAACACGATCCCCTCGATCGCGATCGCGGGGTACACGAACGCCGGCAAGTCGAGCCTGCTGAACAAGCTCACGAGCGCGGGTGTTCTCGTCGAGAACGCCCTGTTCGCGACCCTGGATGCCACGGTGCGCCGGGCCCAGGCCGCCGACGGACGCGTCTACACCCTCACCGACACCGTCGGGTTCGTCCGCAACCTGCCGCACCAGCTGGTCGAGGCGTTCCGCTCGACGCTCGAGGAGGTCGGCGATGCCGACGTCATCGTGCACGTCGTCGACGGGTCGCACCCCGATCCGGCGGCGCAGCTGGCGACCGTGCGCGACGTGATGGGCGACGTGGGCGCTCGTTCGACGAACGAGATCGTCGTCTTCAACAAGGCCGACCTCATCGACCCCGACACGCGGCTCGTGCTGCGCGGGCTCGAGCCGAAGGCCCACTTCGTCTCGTCCCGGACGGGCGAAGGCGTCGCCGAGCTGCGCGCGACGATCGAGGACGCCCTGCCGTTGCCGGCCGTCGAGGTCCGGGCGCTCGTGCCGTACGACCGCGGCGACCTCGTCAACGCGGTCCACGAGTCCGGTCACATCCTGTCGACGCGCCACGAGGAGGGTGGCACCGCCGTCCACGCGCACGTGTCGGAGCGACTCGCCGCGGAGCTCGCGCCGTTCACCCGCTGAGCGCGCCCGCGGTCAGCTGAGCGTGATCGCGGGGACGCCGGGCGTCTCGAAACCGAACACCTCGCCCAGGAAGGCGAGTTCGGACTCGAGCGCGTGGATGACGTTCTCCGCCCGTCGGAAGCCGTGCCCCTCGCCGTCGTACAGGACGTAGGCGTGGGGCACGCCCTTCGCCGCCAGCGCGTCCCGGATCGCCTCGGCCTGCGACGGCGGCACCACCGCGTCGTCGGCGCCCTGCAGCAGGAGCACCGGCACGCGGAAGCCCTCCGTGTGGCCGAGGGGTGAGCGTTCGAGGTAGAGCGCCTCGGCCTCGGGCAGGGGCCCGATGAGCCCGTCGAGGTAGCGCGCCTCGAAGTCGTGGGTGTCGGTCGCCAGCAGCCGCGCATCCCCCACCCCGTAGCGGGAGATGCCCGCGCTGAACACGTCCGTCCCGACGAGGGCGGCGAGGACGGTCCACCCGCCGGCGGAACCACCGGCGATCGCGATGCGGGCGGCATCCGCTCGTCCCTCCGCCGCGAGACCGGATGCCGCGGCTGCCACGTCGTCGCGGTCGACGACGCCCCACTGCCCCCGCAGTCGTTCGCGGTAGGCGCGTCCGTACCCGGTCGAGCCGCCGTAGTTGACCTCGAGGACGCCGATGCCGCGGCTCGTGAAGAAGGTGATTCGGCTGTCGGCGACGCCGCCGACGTGCGCCGTCGGGCCGCCGTGCACGAGGACGAGGTACGGCGGCAGTTCGCCCTCGGGGGCGGCGCAGTCCGGGCTCGTCGGCGGGTGGTCGTAGGTGTGGACGCCGCCGTGCGGTCCGGGGACGGTCAGCGGGCGCACCGGCGGGATCCACTCCGCGCCCAGACCCGAGGGTGTGCCGCGGACGAGGCGCGCGCGTCCGTCCGGGGCGATCTCCCAGATGCCGGTGATCCCAGGGCCCGCCCCCGAGACGAGCGCGCGCGAGCCCGCCACGTCCTCGACGACGACCCGCGACCGCGCCGGCACGTCGGTGACGGTGACGGCACCGTCCGCGTCGATCCGGACGACCTCGTCCGCTCCGTTCGTGCGGACGGCGACGAATCCGCCGTCGGCGAGCGGGGCGTACCACCGCACGCCGAGCACCCACAGGCCGCCGCCGGTGTCCGCGTCCGCGGGTGCGACCGGCACGGATCCCTCGGGCGATGCCGCGTCTTCGCGGCGGAGGTTCCACCGCCCCGTCGGGTCGTCGACGAAGACGAGGCGGCCCGCGGCATCCCACTCCGGCTGCAGCGCGGCGGTCGCGCCCGACGTCACCGTCCGCCAGGTCGACACGAGGCCGTCGTCGAGCTCCGCGACGCGGACCTGCGTGCGGTCCCACGGCATGTCCGGGTGGTCCCACGCGACCCAGGCGAGCCGCCGGCCGTCGGGCGACAGGGCGGGCTGAGCGAGGAAGTCGCTCCCGGTGACGAGCTCACGCACCTCGCCGCCCGCGGGCGGGATCGCAACGATCGACCGGCGGGGGACGGGGGAGTCGTCGTGGACCTCCCGGACGGCCAGCAGGGTGCCCGCCTGCCAGCGCAGGCCGCCGTGGCGGGCGCGGTCGTCGACCGGGGTGAGGGCCTCGGGCTCGCCGCCGGGGCGCAGCATCCAGACGCGCTGGTCTGTCTTCTCGACGAAGAACAGACGGCCGTCGTCGGAGGTCGTCCACGACCCACCGCCGTACTCGTGCACGCGGGACCGGGCGCTCCAGGGCGCGGGCAGCACGTCGATCGCGGTGCCGTCGTCGGCCGCGCGGCGCACCGTCGTCCGGCCGCCCTCGTTGGGCAGGGACTCACCCCACCAGATCTCGTCGCCGACGTACCGTGCGCTGTCGAACCGCGCGGCCGCGGCGGAGGCGTCGGCGGCGGACAGCGGCGAGATCCAGGAACCGTAGGGGGCGATCGTCGTCATGGCTCCACGGTACGCGGCGGCCGGATCGAAACCGGGCGTCACATGCCCGTCACGGCGCCGACCCGCGTGGCAGCATGAGGGCATCAACAGTGGCCCGGAACCCCGGGCCCGGAGCGACAGCCGAGCCCGGCACCCGCCCGCGATGTCCCCGCACCCGTGTGTGCGGTCCGCGGCCGCCAGGCCTTTCCGTCCCGTCTCCGGAGCACCGCCATGTCGATCATCCAGCCCCCGTCGGTCACGACGGTGCCGGTCTCGTTCGAGGTCTACCCGCCGCGCAGCGACGCGTCCTACGCCGCCCTCTACGAGACGATCGACCGGCTCGCCGCCGTCGACCCCGCCTTCATCTCCGTCACCTACGGCGCCGGCGGCTCCGGCGGCGGTCGCTCCCTCGAGGTGCTCACGCACATCCTGCGCGAGACGCGCGTCGAGCCGTTGGCGCACCTGACCTGCATCGGCAGCTCGTACGCCGAGGCGACGGCCCTCATCCGCGAGTTCCTCGACGCCGGCATACGCTCCTTCCTGGCGCTGCGGGGGGATCCGCCGGCGGGAGCCGGAGAGGATGCGGCGGCGCTCGGCGACCTCGAGAGTGCGGCCCAGCTGGTGCAGCTCATCGACCGCGTGCAGGCCGAGACGTCCCCGTACACCGAGGAGCCCATCCCCGGCGTCCCGGGCGCCGCCCGCGTCGAGCGGCGGCCGAGCGTCGACATCGCCGTCGCCGCCTTCCCCAACGGCCACCCGCGCTCGCGGTACCCCGCCGAGCACATCGACGCCCTCCTCGCGAAGCAGGCCGCGGGGGCGACCCTCGCGATCACCCAGTTGTTCTTCCACGCCGACGACTACCTTGCCTTCGTCGCCCGCGCCCGCAGTGCCGGGGTCGAGATCCCGATCCTGCCGGGCATCATGCCGATCACCTCGCCCTCCCGACTGCGCCGCGTCATCGAGCTGACGGGCGAGCAGGTCCCCGGCACCCTCGCCGTCGACCTCGACGTCGAGCCCACCGCCGACGGTCGCCGCGAGATCGGTGTCCGATACGCCGCCGATCTCTGCCGGGCCGTCCTCGCGGGCGGTGCCCCCGGCATCCATCTCTACGCCTTCAACAATCACGACACCGTCCTCGCCACCCTGCGCGAGGCGGGCATCATCCCCGCGACAGAGGAGACCTCATGACCGCCTTTCCCGCCGGAACGATCCTCGGCTACCCCCGCATCGGCCGTCGCCGCGAACTCAAGCGCGCCGTCGAGGCCCACTGGAGCGGCGCGCTCGACGAGGCGGGACTCGAGTCCGTCGCCGCCGACCTGCGCCGGACCACCCGCGCCCGCCTCGCCGAGCTCGGGCTGGGTCGCGGTGACTCGTCGATCCCCGAGACGTTCTCCTTCTACGACCAGGTCCTCGACGTCGCCGCGGCCGTCGGCGCCCTTCCCGAGCGGTTCGCGCACCTGCGTGCGGAGGACGGGTCGGTGCCGCTGTCGGCCCTGTTCGCCGCCGCCCGCGGCGTGGGCGAGGCCGCGCCGCTGGAGATGACGAAGTGGTTCGACACGAACTACCACTACCTCGTGCCCGAGATCGGCCCCGAGACGCGGTTCGCCCTCTCGAGCGATCGGTTCACGCGGCAGGTGGCGGAGGCCGTCGCGGACGGATACGTCACCCGTCCGGTGCTCGTCGGCCCGGTCACCTTCCTCGCCCTCGCGAAAGGGACGGATGCCGCGGCCCCCGGCACGCGCCCGCTGGACCGGCTCGACGACCTGCTGCCCGTGTACGTCGAGCTGCTCGCCGCTCTCCGCGACGCAGGGGCGCAATGGGTGCAGATCGACGAGCCGGCCCTCGTGAGCCAGTCGCTCGGGTACTCGGACGACGAGCTCGCGACCGCCGCCGCCCGCTCACTCGACGTCCTCACCGCCTCCGGCGACCGTCCCGAGATCCTGGTCGCCGCCGGATACGGCGCGCTCTCCGAGCCCGCCTGGCGCGCGATCGCCGCCTCCGCCGCCGAGGGCCTCGCGATCGACCTCACCCGCGGCGGCGTGCCGTCGCCCGTCGCGGGACTCGACGACAAGGTGATCGTCGCGGGCGTCGTCGACGGCCGGAACGTCTGGCGGGGCGACCTCGCCGGCGCGGCGGACGTGCTCGACGCGGTCGGCGGCCTCGGCGCCGCGGCCGTCGCGGTCGGCACCTCGACGTCGCTGCAGCACGTGCCGCACGACCTCGCCGACGAGCCCGACCTCGATCCCCGCCTCGTGTCCTGGCTCGCCTTCGCCGATCAGAAGGTCTCCCAGGTGACGACCCTGGCACGCGGGCTCGCCGACGGTCGCGACGCGATCGCCGGGGAGTTGGATGCCGCGACGGCCGCCCTCGCCGACCGCCGCTCGGCGCCCGGGGTCCAGGACGGCGCCGTCCGCGCCCGTGCCGGCGGGCTCACCCCGGCAGCCCGATCCCGCACCCCGTTCGAGGTGCGTGCCGCCGCACAGGACGCGGTGCTGGGTCTGCCGGCGCTCCCGACGACCACGATCGGATCCTTCCCGCAGACCGCCGAGATCCGCCGGGCGCGCGCCCGCGCGACGCGCGGCGAGATCGACGAGGCGACCTACGAAGGGTTCCTCCGCGACGAGATCGCGCGCGTCATCGCTCTGCAGGAGGACATCGGGCTCGACGTCCTCGTGCACGGCGAGCCCGAGCGCAACGACATGGTGCAGTACTTCGCCGAGAACCTCGACGGGTTCGCCGTCACCCGCAACGGGTGGGTGCAGTCCTACGGCTCCCGCGCGACGCGCCCGTCGATCCTGTGGGGGGACGTCTCGCGCCCCGCACCCATCACGGTGCCGTGGGCGGCCTACGCGCAGTCGCTGTCCGCCGCGCCCGTCAAGGGCATGCTGACCGGACCCGTCACGATCCTCGCCTGGTCCTTCGTCCGCGACGACCAGCCGCTCGGCGAGACGGCCGACCAGGTCGCCCTCGCGCTCCGCGACGAGATCGCCGACCTCGAGCGGGCGGGCATCGCGATCGTGCAGGTCGACGAGCCGGCGCTCCGGGAGCTCCTGCCGCTGCGGACCGCCGATCAGCCGGCGTACCTCGACTGGTCGGTCGGGTCCTTCCGGCTCGCCACCGCGGGCGCCGCCGACGAGACCCAGATCCACACGCACCTCTGCTACTCCGAGTTCGGGGTCGTGATCGACGCGATCGCGGCGCTCGATGCCGACGTCACGTCGATCGAGGCCGCTCGCAGTCGGGGTGAGGTCATCCCGGAGGTGGCGGCATCCGGATTCGCCCACGGCATCGGACCGGGCGTCTACGACATCCACTCGCCGCGCGTGCCGTCCGTCGACGAGGTGTCGTCGCTGCTCGAGCGCGCCGTCGCGGAGCTCGACGTCCGTCGCCTGTGGGTGAACCCGGACTGCGGTCTGAAGACGCGCGGGTACGACGAGACGGTCGCCTCCCTCCGCCACATCGTCGCGGCGGCTCGCGCGGTCCGCGCCGAGGTGGGCGCCGGGGTCTGACGCCGCAACGAAGAGAGGGGATGCCGCCCGGCATCCCCTCTCTTCGTGTGCGCGCCGTCACACGGCGCGCAGGACCGCGACGACCTTGCCCAGGACGACCGCGTCGTCGCCGAGGATCGGCTCGAAGGCCGAGTTGCGGGGGAGCAGCCACGTGTGACCGTCGCGCTGGCGGAAGGTCTTCACCGTCGCCTCGCCGTCGAGTATGGCGGCGACGATCTCGCCGTTGTCGGCGGTGGCCTGCGAGCGGACGACGACCCAGTCGCCGTCGCAGATCGCGGCGTCGATCATCGAGTCGCCCGACACCTTCAGCATGAACAGTTCGCCCTTGCCGACGAGCTGACGCGGGAGGGGGAAGATCTCCTCGACCTGCTGGTCGGCGGTGATGGGGACGCCGGCGGCGATCCGGCCGACCAGCGGCACCATCGCCGCGTCGCCGACGCTCGGGGCGACGTCCGCAGGGTTCTCGCCCGCCGAGCCCGGCAGATCGATGAGGACCTCCATGGCGCGCGTCTTGCCGGGGTCGCGACGGAGGTAGCCGCTCAGCTCGAGCTGATTGAGCTGATGGGTGACGCTCGAGAGCGACTTGAGGCCGACGGCGTCGCCGATCTCGCGCATGCTCGGCGGGTATCCGTGACGGGCGATGGAGCGCTGGATCACCTCGAGGATGGCGAGCTGCTTGTCGCTCAGGCTCTTGCGCCGACGCGTCTGCGGCTTGTCGCTCATGTCGTTCCTTTCGTCACCCCGGGGTCCCTCCGGGAGCACTCGCCTTCGAATGTCGGAGGTTGGTGATGGGCTCTGGTCATCGAAACCGTATCCGGTGTCGATCGGATCGTCCCGTAGCCGACCGCGTGTCGTCTTCGATCGATCTGCGGACAACCGCACCCTTGACAGTCTACGAACTTCGAAGATAGGTTCGGAAGAGAACTTCGCACCCGTCCGTCCCGGCCGACGGGCGGGGGCGAAGATCTCATCTGACCGGGGTCACCCCGAGGAGGACACCATGAACTCGATCACCGCGACCACCAGCACCGCGACCACCAGCACCGCCGCTGCGCCTGTCGTGCGCACGCGCCTCCGGATGACCACGCGGGGCCGCCGTGTCCTCGCCACGCTCGCCGCACTGCCCGTGGTCGTCGCGCTGGGCGTCGGCATCCTCTCCAGCGGGGGTGCCCTCGCGAGCGGCGACGCGGGGGCGTCCGCGGGGTCTTTCGACACCGTGACCGTGATGCCCGGCGAATCGCTGTGGAGCATCGCGCAGGACATCGCGCCCGACAGCGACCCGCGCGACGTCATCGACGAGATCGTCCGCCTCAACGCGCTGTCGTCCTCGGCGGTGGACGCCGGTCAGTCGATCGCGATCCCGGCCACCTACTCGGCGCAGGCGGGCGAGTAAGGCCGCGGCACGTCCTACGATGGCGGGGTGAGTGCCAGTCTCGACGACCTCCCCCTCCGCGACGACCTGCGCGGCAAGATCCCCTACGGCGCCCCGCAGGCGTCGCTGCCCGTGACGCTCAACGTCAACGAGAACACCCACCCGGTTCCCGAAGAGGTCGCGGACGACATCCTCGACGGCATCGCGCAGGCGCTGCGGGACATCAACCGCTACCCCGACCGTGAGTTCACGGCTCTGCGCGAGGGGTTCGCGGATTACCTGGGCCACGGTCTCGAACCGGATCAGATCTGGGCGGCCAACGGGTCGAACGAGGTCCTCCAGCACATCCTGCAGGCGTTCGGTGGGCCGGGACGCACGGCGTTCGGGTTCGCGCCGACGTACTCCATGTACCCGCTGCTCACGGGCGCGACGGGCGCCACCTACGTGAGCGGTACGCGCGGCGACGACTTCACCCTGTCCGCAGCGGATGCCGCCGAGCAGATCGAACGTGCTCAGCCGGACGTGGTCTTTCTCTGCACACCGAACAACCCCACGGGCACGCCGCTGTCGCTCGAGGTCATCGAGGCCGTCTACGAGGCCTCCCGGGGCATCGTGATCGTCGATGAGGCGTACCAGGAGTTCGCCCCGCGCGACGAGCCGTCCGCGCTCACGCTGCTTCACGACCGCGAGCGTCTCGTCGTGTCGCGCACGATGAGCAAGGCCTTCGCCTTCGCCGGGGCGCGCGTGGGCTACCTCGCCGCCGATCCCGCGCTCATCGACGCGCTCCGCCTGGTGCGCCTGCCGTATCACCTCAGCGCACTCACCCAGGCCGCGGCCACGGCAGCCCTCCGCCACGCCCCGACGATGCTCCGCATGGTCGACGACATCGTCGCGCAGCGCGACCGCATCTCGGCGACCCTGTCGGCGCTCGGGTACTCGCCGTACGAGAGCTGGTCCAATTTCGTCCTCTTCGGGGGCGTGGACGACCCGGCGGCGACCTGGCAGGGTCTCTACGACCGCGGCGTCCTCATCCGCGACGTCGGCCTGCCGCACACCCTCCGCGTCACGGCGGGCAGCGAAGAGGAGTCGACGGCGTTCCTCGAGGCGCTCGCCTCCCTCTGAGCCGACGTCCGTCACGGGCGCGGTCGGCCCGTCATGCCTCGGTAGACTCGGGGCATGAGCACCCCTGCGCCCCGCACCGCCTCCGTCCGGCGGGCGACCAGCGAGTCGACCATCGAGCTCGAGCTCGACCTCGACGGCACCGGTCGGAGCACGATCGACACGACCGTGCCGTTCTTCGACCACCTGCTCACGGCGTTCGCGAAGCACTCGCTCACAGACTTGACGGTCCGCGCGACGGGCGACACCCACATCGACGCGCACCACACCGTCGAGGACACGGCCATCGTGCTCGGCCAGGCGATCCGCCAGGCACTCGGCGACAAGTCCGGCATCTCGCGGTACGGCGATGCGCTCGTGCCGCTCGACGAGGCGCTGGCGCAGGCGGTCGTCGACATCAGCGGCCGGCCCTACCTCGTCCACTCCGGTGAGCCGGCGGGCTACGAGTTCCACCTCATCGGCGGCCACTTCACCGGCTCGCTCGTGCGCCACACCTTCGAGGCGATCGCCTTCCACGCCGGCCTGACCATGCACGTGACCCTCGTCGCCGGCCGCGACCCGCACCACATCGCCGAGGCGGAGTACAAGGCCTTCGCCCGCGCGTTCCGGCAGGCGAAGGCGCTCGATCCCCTCGTCGCCGGCATCCCGAGCACCAAGGGCGCCCTGTGACGGGTGCACCGCTCGTCGCGGTCCTCGACTACGGCTCCGGCAACGTCCACTCGGCCGTCAAGGCGCTCAGCGAAGCGGGCGCCGATGCGCGGCTGACGAAGGATCGCGGCCTGATCGCCGACGCCGCCGGACTCCTCGTCCCGGGCGTCGGGGCCTTCTCCGCCGTCATGTCGGCCTTGCGCGCGAGCCGCGGAGACGAGCTCATCGGTCGCCGTCTCGCTGGGGGGATGCCGGTCCTCGGCATCTGCGTCGGGATGCAGGTGATGTTCGAGCTGGGCGTCGAACGCGGTGTCGACACCGAGGGGCTGGGGGAGTGGCCGGGCGCGGTCACCGAGCTGCAGGCACCGGTGCTGCCCCACATGGGCTGGAACACCGTCCGCGCCGGCGAGGGGTCGACCCTCTTCGCCGGACTCGAGGACGAACGCTTCTACTTCGTGCACTCCTACGGCGCGCAGGACTGGACCCTCGACGTCATCAAGCCGTTCCGCGAGCCGGTGCTCACCTGGTGCGATTACGGGGCGCCGTTCCTCGCCGCCGTCGAGAACGGCCCGCTGTCGGCGACGCAGTTCCACCCCGAGAAGTCGGGCGCGGCCGGCATCCGTCTGCTGTCGAACTGGATCGGGTCGCTTCCCGCGTCCTAGTAACGTGTCCCTCTGTGCGCGCGCCCGGTGCGCACATCGTCCCACCCGGAGCCATGAACGAATTCGCATCCACGCCCGAACTGATCCTGCTGCCCGCTGTGGACGTCGCCGACGGCAAGGCCGTCCGACTGACGCAGGGTGAGGCCGGCACCGAGACGAGCTATGGCGACCCCGTCGACGCAGCCCAGGAGTGGGCGCGCCAGGGGGCCGAGTGGATCCACCTCGTCGACCTCGACGCCGCGTTCGGTCGCGGGTCGAACGCGGCCCTGCTGCGCAAGGTCATCAAGTCGCTCCGCGGGGTGAAGGTCGAGCTCTCGGGCGGCATCCGCGACGACGAATCGCTCGACGCGGCGCTCGACTCCGGCGCCACGCGCATCAATCTCGGCACCGCCGCGCTCGAGAACCCGGAGTGGGCGGCCGACGTCATCCGCCGCTACGGCGAGGCGATCGCCGTCGGTCTCGACGTCCGGGGCACCACGCTCGCGGCGCGCGGATGGACCCGCGACGGCGGTGACCTGTGGCAGGTGCTGGATCGCCTCGAGGATGCCGGGTGCAGCCGCTACGTCCTCACCGACGTGACGAAGGACGGCACGCTGCAGGGCCCGAACATCGAGCTGCTGCGCGAGGTCGCCGTCCGCACCGACAAGCCCGTCGTCGCCTCCGGTGGCATCTCGAGCCTCGACGACATCGCGGCGCTGCGCGAACTCGTCCCCCTCGGCGTCGAGGGCGCCATCGTCGGCAAGGCCCTGTACGCCGGCGCGTTCACGCTGGCCGAGGCGCTGGATGTCGCCGGACACTGACCCGCGCGCGCACTCGGCGGATTCCGCCGGCGTGCCCTGGGAGGGGCGGAGCTTCCAGCCCAACCCTCACAGCGGCGACGACGGCAGCGCCGACCCCGCGCTGCTGGCCGCGCTCACCGCGTTCCACGCGGGGGAGGGGGATGCCGCGGCGGTCGTCGACGCGTATCGCACGGCACGCCTGCTGATCCCCCTCGTCGCCGAGAAGGGCGAAGAGGGTGCCGGCCCGACGGGCCTCACCGTCGACAAGACGCAGGAGCTCTCGATCGTCACTGTCGCCGCGCCCGACGGGCGCCGCGTCCTGCCGGTGTTCTCCTCCGTGCAGGCGATGTCGCGGTGGGATGCCGCGGCCCGTCCGGTCCCCGCCGACGGCGTCCGCACGGCGCTGTCGGCCGCCGCGGACGACACCGACCTCATCGTGATCGACCCCGGCAGTGAGACCGAGTTCGTCCTGCGTCGTCCGGCGGTCTGGGCGATCGGTCAGGGGCAGAGCTGGGAGCCGCCGCACACCTCGCCCGAGGTGTTCGCCGGCCTGCAGGAGTCGATCGGCACCGAGCTCGGTGTGCTCGACCTGTCCGTCGCGACGGGCGACCCGCACTCGCGGCTGCGCGGGCCGGAGCTGATCGTCAGTCTCCACCTCGTGGACGGCCTGGATCAGGCGGCGCTCGACGCGATCCTGCAGCGTCTGGCTTCGCGATGGGCGGCGGATGACCGCGTCGCGGTCCTGGTGGACTCGCTGACGGTCAAACTCGTGCGCGCCTGATCGTCAGGTGACGGGGCCGGTCCACTTCTCGCCGGGCCCCTTGCCGATCGGGTCGGGGATGCTGGATGCCTCGCGGAAGGCGAGCTGCAGTGTGCGCAGCCCGTCGCGGAGGGATCGGGCGTGCATGTCGCTCACCTCGGGGGCGGCGGCGGTGATGAGGCCGGCGAGGGCGTTGATGAGCTTGCGCGCCTCGTCGAGGTCCTTCTGGGTGTCGGGGTCGTCGGCGAGGCCGAGCTTCACGGCCGCGGCGCTCATGAGGTGCACCGAGGTGGTCGTGATCACCTCGACGGCGGGGACGTCCGCGATGTCCCGCGTGGCGGACTGTGCGACCCGCTCCTGCTCGTCCCAGCGCGAGAGGCGCTCGGGGTCGTGGTCGCTGTGGTCGGCCGGAATAGTGCTCACGTGCTGCTCTCTGCTAGACTTCTGCGGGCACCGGAGTGTTCTGCTCCGAGTCGAAAGAGGATCACATCCCACCCGCGCTTGCCGCTCCAGGCTACCGGGTCCCGCACTCCGCCTCGTTCCGCGAGGTTGTCCAGGGTGCAGAACACAGAACGCCGATGCGTGCATCGTGCGGGGTGGACGTGACGATCTTCCGCCCGGCGACACATTTCCGTGTCACCGGAGGCCGTCCACCGCACGAAAGAGGAGTTCCGCATCAGCGATCCCCGCACCAATGACCGCATCCGCGTCCCCGAGGTCCGCCTCGTCGGACCCGCGGGTGAGCAGGTCGGCGTCGTCCGCATCGAGGTGGCCATGCGCCTGGCCCAGGAGGCCGACCTCGATCTCGTCGAGGTAGCCCCGAACTCGAAGCCCCCCGTGGTCAAGATCATGGATTACGGCAAGTTCAAGTACGAGGCTGCGCAGAAGGCCAAGGAAGCGCGGCGCAATCAGGCGAACACCGTCCTCAAGGAGGTCCGGTTCCGTCTGAAGATCGAGGCGCACGACTACATCACCAAGCTCAAGCGCGCGGAGGGCTTCCTCCAGGCCGGCGACAAGGTGAAGGCGATGATCCTGTTCCGCGGTCGCGAGCAGTCGCGTCCCGAGCAGGGTGTGCGTCTGCTCCGCAAGTTCGCGGAGGACGTCGCCGAGTTCGGCACCGTGGAGTCCAACCCCACGATCGACGGCCGCAACATGGTGATGGTGGTGGCTCCCCACAAGAACAAGTCCGAGGTCAAGACCGAGCAGAACGCGGCCCGCGCCGCGACGAAGCAGGCCGCCCGCGAGGCGCGCACCGGTCAGGCCGACGAGACCCCCGCCTCCGCTCCGGCGGAGTAAGCGGCCCCAGACCCCCGCCCGGCGGGAACCACAACGAAGGAAGAGATATGCCCAAGCAGAAGACCCACTCGGGCGCCAAGAAGCGCTTCAAGGTCACCGGCAGCGGAAAGATCAAGAAGCAGCAGGCGAACCTCCGTCACAACTTCGAGGGCAAGCCCACGAAGCGCACCCGCCGCCTGTCCGCCGACAAGATCCTGGCTCCCGGCGACGCCAAGGTCGCCAAGAAGCTCCTCGGCCTCTGAGCGCCGACGCAACACCCTAGGAAGTAGAAGAAATGGCTAGAGTCAAGCGGGCTGTCAACGCCCACAAGAAGCGTCGCGTCATCCTCGAGCGCGCCTCCGGTTACCGCGGACAGCGTTCGCGTCTGTACCGCAAGGCGAAGGAGCAGGTCACCCACTCGCTCGTCTACGCGTACCGCGACCGTCGCAAGCGCAAGGGCGACTTCCGTCGCCTCTGGATCCAGCGCATCAACGCCGCTGCCCGCCAGAACGGCATCACGTACAACCGCTTCATCCAGGGCCTCGGCCTCGCGGGTGTCCAGGTCGACCGCCGCATGCTCGCCGAGCTCGCGGTCAACGAGCCGGCCGTCTTCGCGTCGCTCGTCGCCACGGCCAAGGCTGCGCTGCCGGCCGACGTCAACGCGCCCAAGGCCTGAACGCCTCAGCATCCGTGAGAAGGCGTCCTCTTCGGAGGGCGCCTTTTCGCGTTCCCGGATGCCGGTGCTCGCCGCGCGCCGCCCTACACTGAGAGCGTGCTCGAGAACCCACGTTCACCGCGCGTCCGCGCGGTCGCGAAGCTGACGAAGCGCACGGCGCGGCAGGAGACCGGCCTCTACCTCCTCGAGGGCCCGCAGGCCGCCCGGGAGGCTCTGCTCTGGCGGCCGGACACCCTGCTCGAGCTGTATGCGACCCCGACGGCATGGGACAAGCATCAGGACATCCGCGATGCGGCATCCGATGCCGGTGTCGAGGTGGCCTTCGCGAGCGAGCAGGTCATCGACGCCATGGCCGACACGGTGACGCCCCAGGGCATCGTGGCCGTCGCTCGCCAGGTCCCGACCTCGGTGCGCGACGTCTTCGGCGGCGAGCCCCGCCTCATCGTGATCTGCGAGGAGGTGCGCGACCCGGGCAACCTCGGGACGATCATCCGAGCAGCGGATGCCGTCGGTGCCGACGCGGTCATCCTCACCGGGCGCACGGTGGACCCCTTCAACCCGAAGGTCGTCCGCGCGACGACCGGTTCGCTCTTCCACCTGCCCGTTGCGGTGGGGGTGGACCTCGCGGATGCGACGGGGCGGGCGCGCTCCGCGGGTCTGCGCATCGTCGCGGCCGACGTCGGGGGAGAGGACTTCGTCGATCACCGGGCGACCCTGGCGGAACCGACCGCGTGGGTCTTCGGGAACGAGGCGCGCGGACTCGCCGAGGAGGCCCTCCAGCTCGTGGACCTGTCGCTCCGGCTGCCCATCTACGGCCGCGCCGAGTCGCTGAATCTCGCGACGGCGGCGAGCGTCTGCCTCTACGAATCGGCTTTCGCGCAGCGCGCGACCTGAAGCGACCATTCTCGAGGGTTGATTACGGAACTGTAAACCCCGTGGCATCCGCTCGTTCACCGGGGCGGGCGTTGCCTAGGGTGAGTTCCATGACCACTCCTGCTGCCGATCCCGCGCCGCGCACGTCGAACATCGACGTTCGTCGAGGCGAGCCGCTCGTCGTCATGTCCGACGTGCAGAAGCACTACGGCGACTTCCAGGCGCTCACCGACATCAACCTGTCGGTGAACCGCGGCGAGGTCGTCGTCGTGGTCGGCCCGTCGGGGTCCGGCAAGTCGACCCTCTGCCGCACCATCAACCGTCTCGAGACGATCACCAGCGGCCGCATCACGATCGACGGCGCCGATCTCCCCGCGGAGGGCAAGGCGCTCGCCGCGCTCCGTGCCGACGTCGGCATGGTCTTCCAGTCCTTCAACCTGTTCTCGCACCTGACCATCCTCGACAACGTGACGCTCGGGCCGATCAAGGTGAAGGGCATGAAAAAGGCGGATGCCGAGAAGCTCGCCCGTGAGCTGCTCGACCGCGTGGGTGTCGGCCATCAGGCGGACAAGCTGCCCGCGCAGCTCTCCGGCGGCCAGCAGCAGCGCGTGGCGATCGCCCGTGCGCTCGCGATGAAGCCGAAGGTGATGCTCTTCGACGAGCCGACGTCCGCGCTCGACCCCGAGATGATCAACGAGGTCCTCGACGTCATGGTCGGCCTCGCGCAGGACGGGATGACGATGATCGTCGTCACCCACGAGATGGGCTTCGCCCGCAAGGCGGCTGACCGCGTGGTCTTCATGGCGGACGGCCAGATCGTCGAGGAGGCCGCACCGCAGGAGTTCTTCACGAACCCGAAGAGCGACCGCGCGAAGGACTTCCTCTCGAAGCTCATCACCCACTGAGACGTCCGCGCCCTGCACCGGCGCGACGAACGAAGCACGACACGAAACCAGGAGGATCACATGCGTAAGACTCGACTCGCCGGCACGTTCGCCGGCATCGCGATCGCGGCACTCGCGCTCGCCGGCTGCAACAGCGGCAGCCCCACCGCTCCCGGCGCCGAGGGCGGCACCGGCGGCGAAGGCGCCGAGGGCAGCGAGGCCCTCTGGGAGGTCGCCAGCGACGTGTCGCTCGACGGCAGCCCCACCTTCGACGCCATGACGGCACGGGACGGCGTGATCGTCGGCGTCAAGGAGGACCAGCCTGGTCTCGGATTCCTCGACGCCACGACGAACGAGCGCTCGGGCTTCGACGTCGACATCGCGCGTTGGATCGCGGCATCCCTCGGGTACGACGAGGACCAGATCGAGTACAAGGCGATCGCGTCCGCGAACCGCGAGCAGTCGATCGTGAACGGCGATGTCGACTACTACGTCGGTACCTACTCGATCACCGACTCCCGCAAGGAGCAGATCGATTTCGCCGGCCCGTACTTCACCACGGGTCAGGGTCTCCTGGTCGCCGCGGACAGCGACATCGCGAGCGAGGACGACCTCAGCGCCGACACGACGGTGTGCTCCGCGACCGGTTCGACGCCGATCCAGAACATCAAGGACAACTACCCCGACGTGCCGACCGAGGAGTTCGACCTCTACTCGGCATGTGTCGATGCGCTGATCAACGGCACCGTCGACGCCGTCACGACCGACCAGGCGATCCTCATCGGCTACGCGGCGCTGTACCCGAACGACGTCAAGGTCGTGGGGGAGCCCTTCAGCGAGGAGAACTACGGCGTGGGTCTGCGCAAGGGTGACGACGCCCTTCGTGCGCACATCAACGACCTCTTCACCGAGGGCGGCGACACCTGGCAGGCGATCTTCGACAAGAACCTCGGCGAGTCCGGGATCACCGTCGAGCAGCCCGCTGTCGACGCGTACTGAATCACGCTGACACCATGATCCGGGGCGGGGGCGCGAGCCCCCGCCCCGCACCAGCCAAGGAGACGAAGTGGGCGTCATCACCGACAACCTCGATCTGTGGAGCGAGGCGCTGCGCAACACGCTGCTGCTCTTCCTCGCGGGCGGCGCGATCGCGCTCGTCCTCGGGACGCTCGTCGGGGCGATGCGTGTCTCGCCGATCCCCGTCGCGCGGGCGTTCGGAACGTTGTACGTCAACATCATCCGCAACACCCCCCTGACGCTCGTCTTCTTCTTCTTCGCTTTCGGTTATCCCGCTCTGCGCCTGCCGAATCCGGGGTTCACGGTGCTGGCCATCTGGGCCCTCGGCGTCTACACCGCGACCTATGTGGCCGAGGTGATCCGGGCAGGTATCAACACCGTTCCGGTCGGTCAAGCCGAGGCCGCCCGTGCCATCGGTCTCACCTTCACGCAGGTGATGACTCTCGTCGTCATGCCGCAGGCTTTCCGATCGGTCGTGCCGCCGATGATGAGCGTCTTCATCGCGCTGCTCAAGAACACCACGGTCGCCGCAGGCTTCAGCGTTGCGGAGCTGGGCGTCATCCGCGCGAACCTCAGCGAACGGGGCGAGAACGCCCTCGCCGTCCTCCTCTGGGTCGCGGTGGTCTTCGTGGTCCTCGTCCTGCTGCTCAGCTGGCTGCAGCGCTATCTCGAGAACAAGTGGAGGATCGCGCGATGACTTCCGTCCTGTACGACGTCCCGGGCCCCCGGGCAATTCTCCGCAACCGCATCCTCGGCGTCGTCACCGTGGTCGCCGTGCTCGGCGTACTCGGCTTCATCGGCTACCGCTTCGCGGTGACCGGTCAGTTCGCGCCGGACCGCTGGTACGTCTTCTCGTTCAGTGCCGTCTGGATGAACATCCTGCGCGCGCTGGGCAACACGCTCGCGGCGTTCGGTCTCGCCGCCGTCGGCGCCATCATCCTGGGTCTCGTCCTGGCGGTGGGGCGACTGTCCGATCATGCCGTCATCCGGGTCCCCGTCGCCACGATCACCGAGCTGTTCCGCGCGATCCCGGTCCTGATCTTCATGTCGCTGATGTACTACGGTCTGCCGACGGTCGGCATCCGCATGGAGCCGTATTGGGCCGTCGTCATCGCCCTCGTCATGTACAACGGCTCGGTGCTCGCCGAGGTGATCCGCGCCGGCGTCGAATCGCTGCCCCGCGGCCAGAAGGAAGCCGGGTACGCGATCGGCCTCCGCAAGAGCGGCGTCATGCGCCTGATCCTCATGCCGCAGGCGATCCGTGCGATGCTGCCCGTCATCATCGCGCAGCTGGTCGTCACGCTGAAGGACACGGCGCTCGGCTTCATCATCACTTACCCGGAGCTGCTCTACTTCGCCAAGCAGCTGACGTCCCAGCCGGGTCGACCGATCCTGCAGGCCGGCATCGTCATCGGGGCGATCTACATCGCGATGTGTCTCCTGCTCTCGTGGGTCGCCACCCTCGTCGAGAAGCGTCTGCGTCGTTCGCCCGGCACGCGCGGAGGTGCCGGCGGAGTTCATCACCCCGTGGCGCCCACGACCGACACCGAATTGATCGCGGCCCAGAAGGGCGCCGGCAAGTTCGATCCCGGTAACGCACCGACACCCTGACGCCGTCCTACCGGCGGGCCGCACTCCGGCCCGCCGGTAGACTCGTCTCTCGTGTCCGACGCACCCCAGATCACCCCCGAGGCGGTGGATGCCGCCGTCGCCGAGGCGCTGGCCGCCTTCGCCGCCGCTCCCGATACCACGGCGCTCAAAGCCGCCCGTTCGGCCCACACCGCGGAGGGGTCGCCGCTCGCGCGTCTGAACGCCGAGCTGCGGAACGTCCCCAACGACCAGAAGGCCGCCTCCGGCAAGCTCGTCGGTCAGGCTCGCGGTCGTGTGAACCAGGCGCTCGCCGCCCGTGAGGCCGAGCTCGCCGCGGCCGAGACGGCGGCGAAGCTCGAGGCCGAGCGCGTCGACATCACCGCGATCGTCCCCGCGACGCGTGTCGGGGCGCGGCATCCGATCTCGCTCCTGCAGGAGGAGATCGCCGACCTCTTCGTCGGCATGGGGTGGGAGATCGCGGAGGGTCCCGAGCTCGAGCACGAGTGGTTCAACTTCGACGCGCTGAACTTCGCCCCCGACCACCCTGCGCGTCAGATGCAGGACACCTTCTTCGTCGACCCGGTGGCGCGTCACCTGGTCATGCGCACGCACACAAGCCCCGTTCAGGTGCGCTCCATGCTCGAGCGCGAAGTGCCGATCTACATCCTCTGCCCGGGACGGGTGTACCGCACCGACGAGTTCGACGCGACCCACCTGCCCGCGTTCACGCAGTTCGAGGGCCTCGTGATCGACAAGGGCATCACGATGGCGAACCTCAAGGGCACGCTCGACCACGCCGCGAAGGTCCTCTTCGGAGCCGAGGCCAAGACCCGGTTCCGCACCAACTACTTCCCGTTCACCGAGCCGTCCGCCGAGCTCGACCTGTGGCACCCGACCTTCCCGGGCGGCGCGCGCTGGATCGAGTGGGGCGGATGCGGGATGGTGAACCCCAACGTCCTCCGCGCCGCGGGCATCGACCCCGAGGTCTACTCGGGCTTCGCCTTCGGCATGGGCATCGAGCGGACCCTCATGTTCCGCAGCGATGTGCAGGACATGCGCGACATGGCCGAAGGTGATGTCCGCTTCAGCGAGCAGTTCGGAATGGTGGTCTGATGCGCGTCCCGCTCTCCTGGTTGCGCGAGTACGTCGACGTCGCGCCCGGTACGACCCCCGAGGACGTCCTCGCGTCGCTCGTCTCGGTCGGGTTCGAGGAGGAGGACGTGCACACGTTCGACCTCAGCGGACCGATCGTCGTCGGCCGTGTGGTCTCGTTCGAGGCCGAACCGCAGTCCAACGGCAAGACCATCCGGTGGTGCCAGGTCGACGTCGGTGAGGCGAACGGTGGCATCCGCGGCATCGTCTGCGGTGCCGGCAACTTCTTCGAGGGCGACAAGGTCGTCGTGACGCTGCCGGGCGCCGTCCTGCCCGGTCCCTTCCCGATCGCCGCGCGCAAGACGTACGGCCACGTCTCCGACGGCATGATCGCCTCCGCGAAGGAGCTCGGCCTCGGTGACGAGCACTCCGGCATCCTTCGTCTGACCGAGCTCGGCCTCGACCCCGAGGTCGGCACCGACGCCATTTCCCTGCTCGGGCTCGACGACGTCGCCGTCGACATCAACGTCACCCCCGACCGCGGCTACGCCCTGTCGATCCGCGGCGTCGCGCGCGAGTACGCCCACGCCACGGGAGCGGCCTTCCGCGACCCGGGTCTGCGCGACTTCGAGGAGCTCCAGCAGCCGACCGGCGGATTCCCCGTCGCGATCGACGACGCGGCGCCCATTCACGGCAAGCCCGGCGCGAGCGAGTTCGTCGTCCGCATCGTGCGCGACGTCGACCCCTCCCGCCCGACGCCGCCGTGGATGACCGCGCGGCTCACGCTCGCCGGCATCCGCTCCCTCGGCATCCTGATCGACATCACCAACTACGTGATGCTCGAACTCGGCAACCCGATCCACGGGTACGACCTCGACACGCTGACCGGTGGCATCACCGTCCGTCGAGCGACCGCCGGGGAGAAGCTCACCACCCTCGACGGCAAGGAGCGCACGCTCCACACCGAGGACCTGCTCATCACCGACGACTCCGGCCCGATCGGCCTGGCGGGTGTCATGGGCGGCGGCAGGACCGAGATGGGGGATGCCACGCGCAACGTCCTCATCGAGGCGGCGATCTTCGACACCGTGTCCATCGCACGCACGGCCCGCCGGCACAAGCTGCCCAGCGAGGCGTCGCGACGCTTCGAGCGCGGCGTCGACCCGCTCATCCCGTTCGTCGCCGCCCGCCGCGTCGCCGACCTCATGGTCGAGCTCGCCGGCGGCACGCTCGACACGGAGACCGGCGGCGCACTGTTCGCCGAGGTGTTCATCCCGTCGATCGAGCTGCCGAAGACCTTCACCGCCGGCCTGATCGGCGTCGACTATTCCGACGACGAGGTCGTCGGCGCCCTCGAGACGATCGGATGCGACGTCGCGGATGAGGGCGAGGCCTGGGAGGTCATCCCGCCGTCCTGGCGTCCCGACCTCACCGACCGCTGGACGCTCGCGGAGGAGGTCGCCCGCATCCACGGGCTCGACCGCATCCCTTCCATCCTCCCGACCCCGCCGTCCGGGCGCGGTCTCACGCCGCACCAGCGCGGACGCCGGCGCGTCGCGAACGCGCTCGCCGCGGCCGGCTTCGTCGAGGTCGTCGCGTTCCCGTTCACGACCGAGGAGCAGAACGACCTCCACGGCTCGGCGACCGGCGAGCACGTCCCCTCGATCCGGCTCGCGAACCCGCTCGACGGCCAGGCGCCGTACCTGCGGCGCTCGCTCCTGCCCGGTCTGCTGCAGATCGCGCACCGGAACGTCTCGCGCGGCTTCACCGATCTGGCGCTCTTCGAGTCGGGCAGCGTATTCACCCCCGACGAGGGCGTGACCTACGGCACCGACACCGTCCCGCCGCTCGCGCAGCGCCCCGACGAGCAGACCCTCGCGGCCCTGCACGGCTCCATCCCGCCGCAGCCGCGGCACGTCGCCGTGCTTCTCCACGGCAACGCGGCGGTCAAGCGTCCCGGCGGCGCCGCGGCGCCGTACGACCTCGCGGCCGCGCTCGGCGCGGTCCGCACGATCGCCGCCGCGGCGGGCGTGCAGATCGACGTGCAGCAGGGTCAGCGCGCAGCGCTCCACCCGGGGCGCACCGGCATCCTCACCGTGCGCGGTGATGAGGTCGGCTACGTCGGCGAGCTCCTCCCGGCCGTCGCCGAGGCGGCCGACCTGCACGGACGCGTGTTCGTCGCGGAGCTCGACCTCGACGGCATCCTGTCGCTCGTGCGCGAACCGGAGGTCTCCCCCTCACTGGCGACCTTCCCCGCGGCGACGCAGGACGTGTCCCTCGTCGTGCCGGCGGACGTCGCCGCCGGTGACGTGCGGGCCGCCCTCGTCGACGGCGCGGGGGAGCTCCTCGAGGATCTGCGCCTGGTCGACGACTATCGCGGTGCCGGCGTCGCGGACGGGTCGAAGAGCCTCACGTTCGCGCTGCGGTTCCGCGCCGAAGACCGCACGCTGACAGCATCGGAGGCCACCGACGCGAAGCTCGCCGGTGTCGCCGTCGCCGCGGGACGCTTCGGGGCGACGATCCGCGACTGACGACGTCACCCGAACGGCCGACTGCGGGGTCGGCCGACCGAGGGGTACGTTTCGGTCATGACATCCACGACTGCCGGTGCCCGACCGTCCGAGGACGGCGCGCCGCTGCGCATGCCGCGCGGAGCGGTCCTCATCCGCGCCCTGGCGATCGTCAATCTGCTCACGATCATGATGAGCGTGGTCGCGTTCGCGACGGGGTGGCAGTACGGGACATGGCTGTTCCCGCAGGCAGCCGTCTTCTTCCCCAGCGCCTGGGCCGAGATCGTCCCGCGCGGAGCGGTCTGGCTCGTGTTCGCCGGCATCGCGGCGATCGCCGCAGGTGTAAGTGCGCTGCGTGCGCCCGCGGGGCATCGGGGCTACGCGGTGTTCCGCTCGCTCACGATCTTCGGCGCGGTGGTCGCCGTCGTGATGGCTGCTCTCGTCGTCGCGGCCTTGTTCATCACGCTATGACCCGCGTCAGCGCGTGCCCCAGTTCCACGGCGGACCCTCGAGTCGCCCCTGACCGCTCACGAGCGTGCCGTCGAGGTGCCGTTCGAGCGGGATCCGGTGGGCGTCGGGGAGGGCGTCGATGAGCCCCGCGGCGTGCGACACCAGAAGCACCTGCGTCTGTGCGGCCGCCGCGCGTACGAGGTTCGCCAGCGGCGCGAGCAGGCTCACGTGCAGGCTCGATTCGGGCTCGTTGAGGATCGTGAGCGGCGCCGGCCGGGCGGGAAGCAGCGCCGCGCAGAGCAGCAGGTAGCGCAGCGTGCCGTCCGAGAGCTCCGCGGCATCCAGCGGCCGGAGCAGGCCCGGCTGCGTCAGGGTGAGTCGCAGGAGGCCGTCGGATGCCGCGATGCGCACCCGACTGCCCGGGAACGCCTCATCCACCGCCCGATCGAGCAGGCCGCCGAACCCCGCGTCGACCACGGTCGCCCACACGGAGGCGAGGTTCGATCCGTCGTGCGCGAGCACGGGGGATCTCGTGCCGACCTGCGAGCGCCGCGCGGGGGCGTCCGCATCGACGCGGAAGTGGTCGTAGAACCGCCAGCCGTTCATGATGCGTCGCAGACCGAGCAGCTCGGGTGCGGTGTCGCCGTCGGCGAGGTCGGTGATGATGCTCTCGAAGGGGGCGAGCTTCTGGTCGAGCGAGACCCACCCGCCGTCACGGACGCGCGTCTGGGCGCGCAGTCGGTCGATGAGGAGCGTCGACGGTTTGGCGAGCGGGCCGGCGAAGATCTGCTCGCGCTTGATCTCGGGGTCGCGCGCGAACACGCTGTCCTGCGACGCCTGCGGGATGCCCAGATCGACGAGGTAGCCGAGCTCGTCGGACGCGAACCCGAGTCGCACCGCGATCGGGGTACGGCGCACCGTCCCCTGATCGCCGCCGTTCTCCGGGCCCGCCCAGAGCAGCGAGGACAGACCGCCCTCGCGGGCAACGGCGCCGATGAGGTCGCCGGTCGCGGCGGAGGCGAGCAGCCGCAGGGCGCGGTAGAGGTTCGACTTGCCCGAGCCGTTCGGGCCGGTCACGACGGTGAGCTCCTGCAGGGGGATCACGACGTCGCGGAGCGACCGGTAACCCGAGACGGCGAGCGTGCGCAGCATCCCTCCACTGTGCCAGTCGGCCCCGACACGCGTGGTCGGCGCGGTTAGGCTCGGCCCGTGACCGACTCTCCGACCGTCCCCGCCCTGCAGCTGACCGGATTGGTGAAGCAGTTCGGCTCCGTCACCGCCGTCGCCGGCATCGACCTCACGGTCCCCGCCGGATCGTTCTACGGGCTCGTCGGCCCCAACGGCGCCGGCAAGACGACGACCCTGTCGATGGCCACCGGGCTGCTCAAGCCCGACGCCGGGAGTGCCCACGTGCACGGCGTCGACGTGTGGGGCGACCCCGTGACGGCCAAGCGCATGATCGGCAACCTCGCCGACGGCATCCGGCTGTTCGACCGCCTGACGGGGGAGCAGCTCGTCACCTACACGGGCATGATGTTCGGCCTTCCCCGCGAGGAGATCGGCCAGCGGGTGTCGGACCTCCTCGACCTCATGGACCTGCGCGTCGCAGCCGGGTCGATCGTCGCGGACTACTCGGCCGGCATGACCAAGAAGATCGCGCTCGCCTGCGCCCTCATCCACGCGCCGCGTCTGCTGGTCCTCGACGAGCCGTTCGAATCGGTCGATCCCGTCTCGGCGGCGAACATCGAGGACGTCCTGCGCGGGTACACCGCCTCGGGCGGATCCGTCATCGTCTCCAGCCACTCGATGGACCTGGTGCAGCGCATGTGCGACCACGTCGCCGTCATCGCCGCCGGTCGGGTGCTCGCCGCGGGGACCGTCGACGAGGTCCGCGCCGGCGACAGCCTGCAGAACCGGTTCGTCTCGCTCGTCGGCGGACGCCACCAGTCGGAGGGACCGCAGTGGTTGCGACAGTCCTGAAGCTGCGGTACCGCGCCCTCGCGAACACGCTGGCCCGTCGGCCGTGGCAGCTCGTGGGCTTCATCTTCGGCGCGCTCTGGGCCATCGGCGCGCTCGTTTCGATCGTGGCCGGGATGGTGGCGCTCGCCGTGTTCCAACCGCTCGAGACCGCCACCGTCGTGGCGGTGCTCGGGGGGAGTGCGCTGCTGCTGGGATGGGTGCTCGGTCCGATCCTCCTCACCGGCATGGACACGTCCATCGACGCGCGCGGCCTCGCCGTCTTCCCGTTCACGCGGACCCAGACGATGCTCGCACTCGGCGGCACCGGGCTGACCGGTCTCCCCGGCATCGCGACGACCCTCGCGGCGCTGAGCACGGTCATCCTGTGGGTGAGGTGGCCGCTGGCGGCGGTCGTCTCGATCCCCGCGGCCGTGCTCGCGGTGATCACCTGCGTCCTCGCCTCCCGTCTCGTCGGCGAACTCTCCGGCGGACTGGGCGGCAACCGCCGCGGCCGCGAACTCACCGGCACGGTCGTGCTGATCCTGCTCGTCCTGTCGGGGCCGATCCTCATCGGCGTCCTCACCCTGCTCGACGCCGGCGGCGACCTGGTGACGAGGCTCACGTCCGCCGCCGCGGTCCTGCCGTGGACCCCGATCGGCGCCGCGTGGGGCGTCGCTCCCGCGCTCGCCGCGGGCGACGTCCTGTCGGCGGTGGCGCGCCTCGGCATCGCGGTCGCCACCGTCGGCGTGCTGTGGGTGGTGTGGTCGCGGGTCATCGACGCGGGGACGGATGCCGCGCCGCGCCGCACCCGCAAGGTGGCGGCTGCCGGCCGCCTCGGCCTCTTCGGGCTCCTGCCGACCGGCGGCGTCGGTGCGACCTGGGCGCGATCGCTGAACGGCTGGCTGCGCGACCCGCGGTACCTCCGTCAGCTCCTGGTCGTACCCCTTTTGCCGATCGTGTTCCTCGTCACCGGCGGGACCGACGGGTTCTTCTTCGGCTTCTCGCCCGTCTTCGCGGCGCTGATGCTCTCCATCGCCGGGTACACCGACGTCTCCTACGACGGCACGGCGTACGCGACCGTCCTCGCCACGGGTGTGCGCGGCGTGGCCGACCGGGCCGGCCGCACCCTGGGTGCGGCGTGCGTCGGTCTGCCGCTCATCGTGCTGCTCGCGACCGCGACCGCGGTCCTCTCGGGCAACCTGGCGACACTCCCGATCACGCTGGGCGCCTCCGTGGGCATCGTCCTCGTCGGTTACGGGGTCTCCGCCGTCTCGTCGGCGCTGATCATCAGCCCCGTGGCGGCTCCGGGCGACAGCCCGTTCAAGAGCGTGCCGGGCCAGACCTTCGTCAACGGACTGCTCGCCTTCGTCGTGTGGGGTGTCGTCATCGCGCTGTCGACGCCGACCATCGCGGTCGCCGCCTACGCCTCGACCACCGAGGACGGGTTCTGGACCTGGGTTGCGCTCGCGGTGGGCGTCGTCGAAGGCGTCGTGATCGCCGTCCTCGGCATCGTCATGGGTGGTCGTCTCCTCGACCGGACCGGACCCGACCTGCTGGCGAAGATCCGGGCGCTCCCGAGCTGATCGCACCGCGGGGTGTCGCCGGGCGGTCGTCGCTGGTTCGATGGGGGGCATGACCCGCATCCTCGTCCTCAGCGGCACCGGCTGGCTCGGATCCCGCGTCGCCCAGCGGTGGGTCGACCGCGGCGCCGAGGTGACCTGCCTCGCGCGCGGCCACCGTGCCGCGCCGGCGGGCGCCCGTCTCGTGGTCGCCGACCGCGCCGCACCCGATGCCTATCGCGAGGTCGCGGACCGGGACTGGGACGACGTCGTCGATGTCTCCTCGGTCCCGTCGTACGTGCAGGCGGCTGCGGACGCCCTCGGCGGTCGCGCAGCGCACGCCACCTACGTGTCGAGCGTCTCGGTGTACGCCGGAGCGGAGGAGGAGGGTGCGGACGAGACCGCCGAGATCGTCCCCGCGTGGCAGGACGGCGACGAGGAGGACTACGCCCGCGCGAAGGTCGCCGCCGAGCGCGCCGCGGACGGTCTCGCCGCACGGCTCGCGATCGTCCGACCCGGACTCATCGTCGGCCCCGGCGACCCGACCGACCGATTCGGCTACTGGCCGGCGCGGTTCGCCGCGGCGGCCGACGGGCCGGTCCTCGTGCCGCAGACGGAGGGCCGGGTGCAGGTGATCGACGTCGACGACCTGGCGGACTTCATCGTGGCGGCGGGCGCCCGCGCGTTCGAGGGGGTCGTGAACGCGGTGGGCGAGCCGCATCCCTTCGCCGGGCTCGTCGCCCTCGTGCAGCGGCTCTCGGGGCACACGGGTCAGGTACAGGTCGCTCCGGGCGACTGGCTCGAACGCCACGGCGTGAGCCACTGGATGGGTCCGCGGTCCCTTCCGCTATGGCTGCCCGACGACATGCCCGGCTTCGCGACGCGCAGCAACGCGGCCTATCGCGCGGCGGGCGGCCGCATCCGTCCCCTGGTCGAGACGACCGCGCGGGTCCTCGACGACGAGCGCGCCCGCGGTGTCTCGCGCTCGCGCGGGTCGGGGCTCGAGCGCGCCGCGGAGCTCGACCTCCTGCGCATCCTGACGGAGGGTCCCGCGACGGCGTCGTGACCGTCGATTTGCGGGACCGGATGCCGCGACGATACCGTCGCGGTGTGTCCTCCGCCGCGATCCTCCCCGCCTCCGCGGGTTCGCGCGCGCGTCGACGTCTGGGCGACCGTCGACGCTAGGCGACCCTCCCGCTGTGCTCCGCGTCTCGGAGTGAGCCGCAGGTGTCGCCGTTCCGGCCCCGTTCCTCCCAGACAATAAGGTTGAATCCATGACCATCTCGGTCGCCGTCTCCGGCGCTTCCGGCTATGCGGGCGGCGAGATCCTCCGCCTGCTCGCCGCTCACCCCGAGGTCGAGATCCGCACCGTCACGGCGCATTCCAACGCCGGGCAGCCCCTCATCGACCATCAGCCGCACCTGCGCTCGCTCGCGCACCTCACCCTGCAGGACACGACGCCCGAGGTCCTCGCGGGCCACGACGTCGTCTTCCTCGCCCTGCCGCACGGTCAGTCCGCGCGGTACACCGAGATGCTGGCGGACGTCCCCCTCGTGATCGACGCGGGCGCCGACCACCGGCTGACCGACCGGACCGCGTGGGACCAGTTCTACGGCGGCGACTTCCCCGAGCCGTGGGCGTACGGCGTGCCCGAGCTCCTCGTCGACGGCGGGAAGCAGCGCGACGTGCTGGCGGGTGCGCGGCGGATCGCCGCGCCGGGGTGCAACGCGTCCACCGTGTCGCTCAGTCTCGCGCCCGGTGTGGCCGCCGGGGTCATCGACCCGGGCGACATCGTGTCGGTCCTCGCGGTCGGCCCGTCCGGAGCGGGCAAGAGCCTCAAGACGAACCTCCTCGCCTCCGAGATCCTCGGCAGCGCGAACCCGTATGCCGTGGGCGGAACGCACCGCCACATCCCCGAGATCCGTCAGGCGCTCGCCGCCGCCGCGCCCGCCGCCGCCGACATCCGGATCTCGTTCACCCCCGTTCTCGTCCCCATGGCGCGCGGCATCCTCGCGACCTCGACGGCGCCGATCGTGCCCGGTGTCACCGACGCGCAGATCCGGGAGGCGTGGGAGTCCGCGTACGCCGACGAGACGTTCGTCCAGGTGCTGCCCGAAGGGCGATTCCCGCGCGCGGCGGACGTCCTCGGTGCCAACACGGCGCTCCTGGGCCTCGCTATCGACCGTGCCGCGAACCGCGTCGTCGTGGTCGCCGCGGTCGACAACCTCGTCAAGGGCACCGCGGGTGCCGCCATCCAATCGATGAACATCGCCCTCGGTCTCCCCGAGTCGACGGGTCTGAGCGTGAACGGAGTAGCCCCGTGAGTGTCACGGCAGCGCAGGGATTCGAGGCGGCCGGCGTCGCCGTCGGCCTGAAGTCGACGGGAGCGAACGACGTCGCGATCGTCGTCAACCGCGGTCCGAAGAAGGTCGGTGCGGCCGTCTTCACCACCAACCGCGCCAAGGCGAACCCCATCCTCTGGTCGCAGCAGGTCATCGGGGACGGCGTCGTCGAGGCGATCGTCCTCAACTCCGGCGGAGCGAACTGCTTCACCGGGCCCTTCGGCTTCCAGACCACTCACCAGACCGCCGAGAGGGCCGCCGAGCTCCTAGGCGTCGGCGCCGGCGATGTCCTCGTGTGCTCGACCGGGCTCATCGGCACAGGGGACGAGGTCTTCCGCGCCAAGGTCCTCGACGGCGTCGAGAAGGGGGTCCGCGCCCTCTCCGCCGACGGGGGCGAGGCGGCATCCCTCGCCATCATGACCACCGATTCCCGGCCCAAGCGCGCTGTGGTCGCTCGGGGCGGCTGGACCGTCGGCGGCATGGCCAAGGGCGCCGGCATGCTCGCCCCAGGGCTGGCGACGATGCTCGTCGTCATCACGACCGACGCGGATCTGGATGCCGCGGCCGCCGACACCGCGCTCCGCGAGGCGACGCGGGTCAGCTTCGACCGGCTCGACTCCGACGGCTGCATGTCGACGAACGACCAGGTGACGCTCCTCGCGAGCGGAGCCAGCGGCATCCGACCCGACCCGGCCGACTTCGCGGCCGCTCTCACCGAGCTGTGCCTCGACCTCGCGACGCAACTGCAGGGCGACGCCGAGGGGGCGAGCCACGACATCACGATCGAGGTCGTCGGCGCCGCGAGCGAGGACGACGCCGTCACGGTGGGCCGCTCGGTCGCGCGCAACAACCTCTTCAAGGCCGCGATCTTCGGCAACGACCCGAACTGGGGTCGCGTGCTCGCGGCGATCGGGACGACGGATGCCGCCTTCGACCCCTACGACGTGGACGTGTCCTTCAACGGGGTCCGCGTGTGCACGGCCGGCGGCCCCGATCGCCCCCGCGAGGAGGTCGACCTGACGCCCCGCGCGACGCACATCCTCATCGACCTGCGCGTCGGGGATGCCACGGCGACGATCCGCACCAACGACCTGACCCACGACTACGTCCACGAGAACAGCGCCTACTCGTCATGACCGACATCCAGCAGACCACCCCAGAAGAGGCCGCCGGCAAGGCCGCGGTCCTCGTCGAGTCCCTTCCCTGGCTCAAGCGTTTCCGCGAGCAGATCGTCGTCATCAAGTACGGCGGCAACGCCATGGTCAGCGAAGAGCTGCAGACCGCGTTCGCCGAGGACATCGCCTACCTGCACCACGTCGGTGTGAAGGTCGTCGTCGTCCATGGCGGCGGCCCGCAGATCTCGAAGATGCTCGATCGTCTCGACATCCCGAGCGAGTTCAAGGGCGGCTACCGCGTCACGAGCACCGAGGCCATCGGCGTCGTGCGCATGGTCCTGGCGGGGCAGATCAACCCTCAGCTCGTTTCCCGTATCAACGCGCACGGCTCGTTCGCGACCGGCATGTCCGGAGAGGATGCCGGGCTCTTCCAGGGGCGGCGCCGGGGTGTCGTCGTCGACGGCGCCGAGCACGACCTCGGGCACGTCGGCGACGTCGTCGCCGTCGACCCGCAGCCGATCCTCGATCAGCTGGCCGCCGGTCGCGTGCCGGTCGTCTCCTCGATCGCCCCCGACGTCGACGATCCGGGCAGCTCGCTCAACGTGAACGCGGATGCCGCCGCCGCCGCCCTCGCGGTCGCGCTCGGCGCGGTCAAGCTCGTCATCCTGACCGATGTCGCGGGGCTCTACGCCGACTGGCCCAACCGCGACTCGCTCGTCTCGAACCTGACCGCGACGGAGTTGCGGACGATGCTGCCGCGCCTGGAATCCGGGATGATCCCGAAGATGCAGGCATGCCTCGACGCTGTCGACGGCGGCGTGAACCGCGCCGCGATCATCGACGGACGCCAGCCCCACTCGGTGCTGGTCGAGCTCTTCACACAGCGGGGGATCGGGACCGAGGTGGTGGCGGGATGACCGTGCAGACGACGACGACCTGGAAGGACGATGCCGCGCGCGACCTCGTCCTCAACTCTGGCGAACGCTACGCGATGCTCGTGCGCGGGGAGGGCGCTCACCTGTGGGACGACGAGGGCACGCGCTACCTCGACTTCCTGGGTGGGATCGCCGTGATCTCGCTCGGTCACGCGCACCCGGTCTTCGTGCAGGCGGTCGCGGACCAGGCCGCCACCCTCGGCCACGTCTCCAACTACTTCGCGACGCCGCCGCAGCTCGGGCTCGCCGCCCGCCTCAAGCGGCTGGCGGGCACGGGGGAGTCCGGTCGGGTCTACTTCGGCAACTCCGGCGCCGAGGCCAACGAGGCCGCCTTCAAGCTCGCCCGCCTGCACGGCGGATCCGAGCGCCCCCGCATCCTCGCCCTGAAGAACGCGTTCCACGGGCGCACGATGGGGACCCTCGCCCTCACCGGCAAGCCCGCCATGCAGCAGCCGTTCGAGCCGATGGTCCCGGGGGTGGAGTTCCTCGACTCCACGATCGAGGCGCTCGAGGCGGCGATCGACGACCGCGTCGCCGCCCTGTTCGTCGAGCCCATCAAGGGCGAGGCCGGCGTGCTCGAACTGCCCGAGGGATACCTCGCCGCCGCGCGCGAGATCACCCGGCGCCACGGCGCGCTCCTGATCATCGACGAGATCCAGACCGGCGCCGGTCGCACGGGGGCGTGGTTCGCCTTCCAGCACACCGGGATCACCCCCGATGCGATCACGGTCGCCAAGGGGATCGGCAACGGCATCCCGATCGGCGCGCTCGTCACCTTCGGCGCCGCGAGCGACCTGTTCTACCCAGGCACCCACGGGTCGACCTTCGGCGGCAACCCGCTCGCGACCGCGGTCGCGTCGGCCGTCCTGGACGAGATCGAACGAGCGGGACTCGTCGAGGCGGCCGCCGAACGCGGCCGGCAGATCCGCGACGCGGTCACGGCGATCGGTTCCCCGTTGGTGACCGGATGCCGCGGCCAGGGGCTTCTCATCGGGGTCGCCCTGCGGCATCCCGTCGCCGGAGCCGTCGTCGCCGCGGCGCAGCAGCACGGGCTCATCATCAACGCCGCAAACGACGCGACGATCCGCCTGGCGCCGGCGCTCACGATCGGTGATGTCGAGATCGACGAGTTCCAGACGCTGTTCGCTCGCGCCCTCGCCACCGTCGAGGATGCCCTGATGCTCGACGACACCCCCGGTACCGACGACACTTCTGACACGACGGAGGCCCCCGCATGACCCGCCACCTGCTGCGCGACGACGACCTGACCCCCGCCGAACAGGCCGAGATCCTCGACCTCGCGGTCGAGCTCAAGGGCGACCGCTGGAAGGAGAAGCCGCTCGCGGGTCCGCAGACCGTCGCCGTCATCTTCGACAAGTCCTCCACCCGCACCCGTGTCTCGTTCGCCGTCGGCATCGCCGACCTCGGCGGGTCCCCGCTCATCATCTCGACGGCGAACAGTCAGCTCGGCGGCAAGGAGACCCCGTCCGACACGGCGCGCGTCCTCGAGCGTCAGGTCGCTGCGATCGTGTGGCGCACCTACGCGCAGGCAGGTCTCGAGGAGATGGCGGCGGGCACCCGCGTCCCCGTCGTCAACGCGCTGAGCGACGACTTCCACCCCTGCCAGCTGCTCGCGGACCTCCTCACCATCCGCGAGCACAAGGGCGAGCTGAAGGGTCTGACGCTGACGTTCTTCGGCGACGGTCTCTCCAACATGTCGCACTCGTATGCGCTCGCCGGCGTCACCGCCGGCATGCACGTGCGGATCGCCTCGCCGGAGGCTTACGCGCCCCGGGCGGACGTGGTCGCCGACGCCGACCGGATCGCTGCGGAGACGGGCGGATCGCTCACCCTCTTCACCGACCCGAACGAGGCCGCAGCCGGTGCCGACGTCATCGTCACCGACACGTGGGTCTCGATGGGCAAGGAGGAGGAGAAGATCGCCCGCCTGCGCGATCTCGGCTCCTACAAGGTGACCCAGGAGACCATGACGCTCGCGAAGGACGACGCGATCTTCATCCACTGCCTCCCCGCCGACCGCGGGTACGAAGTGGATGCGGATGTCATCGACGGTCCGCAGAGCGTCGTCTGGGACGAGGCGGAGAACCGCCTGCACGCGCAGAAGGCGCTGCTGGTGTGGCTGCTCCGGCAGCCGTGAGCCGTGCCTGGCGGAGCTGGAACGGCCCCGCCAGGCTCCACGGCGTCGACCTCGCCCGCGCCCTCGCGGTGTTCGGGATGCTCGCCGCCCACCTGCTCACCATCGAGCAGCCGCTGCGGCTCGCCGACCCCGCGACGTGGATCGACGTCGTCAACGGGCGCTCCTCGATCCTGTTCGCCGTGCTGGCGGGCGTCTCGATCGCGCTCATGACCGGGGGACGGATGCCGCGCCGCGCCCCGCGGCTGGGGGTCGACCGCCGTCGTCTCGCGGTCCGGGCCGTCCTGCTGTGGGCGATCGGTCTGCTCCTGACGCAGACCGGCGTCCCGATCTACGTGATCCTGCCGGCCTACGGCATCCTCTTCCTCCTCGCACTGCCCCTGCTGGCGCTTCCGGCGTGGGCGCTGTGGGCGATCGCGGCATCCGTCGCCCTCGTCGTCCCCTGGTTCCTGCCGTTCCTCGACGCCCTGCCGATCTGGGACGGCGAGGCGGGGGAGACGCTCTTCTTCGCCGTCGGGTGGGCCTACCCCTTCCCGCTGTGGATCGCTTTCGTCGCGGCGGGGATGGCGCTGGGGCGCACCGATCTGCGGCGGGCGGGCACCCAGGCGCTGATCCTCGCGGCGGGTGTCGCGCTCACGGCGCTCGGCGCGGTCATCGGGCTCCTCGCGGACATGGCCGGCGGGGCGCCACCGGACTCCTACGCCGCGGCCGTCCTCAGTGCGGAGGCACACAGCGGCGGGATCGTCGAGGTCGTGTCGTCGACGGGGTTCGCGATGGCCGTCCTCGGCGCGTGCCTGCTCGTGTGCCGTACGCCGCTGACCTGGGTGCTGGCACCTCTGCGCGCCGTCGGATCGATGCCCCTGACCGCCTACGTCGGCCAGGTCGTCGCCTGGGCTCTCATCGCCCTCGCGGTGCTCGGCGACACGACAGACCTGCGGGCGTTCCGCGATCTGCATCCGCTCGGGTGGTTCTACCTGGGAGCGATCGTCCTGTGCAGCCTGTGGGCGATCCTCGTCGGCCGCGGACCGCTCGAGAGTGCGCTCGCGGCGGTGTCGCGGCGAGCGGTGCCGACGGACGGCGGGGAGCCCGCCGATAGGGTGGAGTCGTGAGCGAGAGCAAGAACGAAGCAACGAATCAGGGTGCGTTGTGGGGCGGGCGTTTCGCCTCGGGCCCCTCCCCGGAGCTCGCTGCGCTGAGCCGCTCGACGCACTTCGACTGGGCCCTCGCGCTCTACGACCTGCGCGGTTCGCACGCGCACGCGCGCGCCCTGGGACGTGCCGGTTACCTCACCGCCGACGAGGAAGCCCGGATGCACGCGGGCCTCGATGCGCTCGGCGAGGCGGTGCGGTCGGGCGAGCTCGTCGCGACCGAGTCGGACGAGGACGTGCACGGTGCCCTCGAGGCGGCGCTGATCCGCGAGGTGGGCCCCGAACTGGGCGGCAAGCTGCGGGCCGGACGCAGCCGTAACGACCAGATCGCCACGCTCGTGCGGCTGTTCCTCCTCGATCACTCGCGCGTGATCGCGCGTGATCTCGTGCGTGTCATCGACGCCATCGTCGCGCAGGCCGAGGCGCACCCCCAGGCGATCATGCCCGGTCGCACGCACCTGCAGCACGCGCAGCCCGTCCTGCTCGCCCACCATCTCCAGGCGCACGCCTGGCCCCTCGTCCGCGACCTCGAGCGGCTCCGCGACTGGTCGGTCCGCGCGTCGGTCTCGCCCTACGGCGGGGGAGCGCTCGCCGGTGCCACGTTCGGCCTGGACGCGCAGCTCGTCGCTGACGAGCTGGGTCTCGCCCGGCCCGCCGAGAACTCGATGGACGGCACGGCCGCCCGCGACGTGGTCGCCGAGTTCGCCTTCATCACGGCGATGATCGGTGTGGACATCTCGCGTTTCGCCGAGGACATCATCATCTGGAACACGCGGGAGTTCTCCTTCGTCCGCTTGGACGACGGCTTCTCGACGGGTTCGAGCATCATGCCGCAGAAGAAGAACCCCGACATCGCCGAACTCGCGCGCGGCAAGTCGGGTCGCCTCATCGGCAACCTGGCCGGTCTGCTCGCGACGCTGAAGGCGCTGCCGCTCGCGTACAACCGCGATCTGCAGGAGGACAAGGAGCCGGTCTTCGATTCGGTGGCGACCCTCGAGGTGCTGCTGCCGGCGTTCGCGGGCATGATCGCCACCCTCCGTTTCGACACGGAACGCATGGCGGCCTCGGCGCCCGAGGGGTTCTCCCTGGCCACCGACGTCGCGGACTGGCTGGTCAAGCGCGGTGTGCCCTTCCGGGACGCGCACGAGATCTCGGGTGCGCTGGTGCAGGCGTGCGAGTCGCGCGGGATCGAGTTGGCGGATGCCGACGACGCCCTTCTCGCGCAGGTGTCGCCGCATCTCGACCCCGAGGTGCGCGAGGTGCTCACGGTCGAGGGATCGGTGGCGAGCAGGGATGGGTCCGGTGGGACGGCTCCGGTGCGGGTCTCGGAGCAGCGCGCTGCGCTCGTTGCGCGCACCCAGGAGCTCGCTCGCGCCCTGAGCGCCTGACTCTGCGACCGTCTCCCTCACTTATCTCTCCGACAAAATAAGTAAAACACTTATTGCCAGCTCGGCATAAGCGGCCTACCCTGTCCCTATGAGCGACGACGCAGCGGTGATCGCCGACATCGTCGGATCACGCAGCCTTCCGGACCGCGCGGCGGCGCAGCGGGCGATCGTGGCGACCGCGGAACGCGTCCACGCGGACCACCCGGTCGCCGGTGCACCCCTCACCGCGACCGTCGGGGACGAGTTCCAAGCCGTCTACCCGGGACTCGCGGCGGCGCTGACGTCCCTGCTGCTCGTGCAACTGCACCTCCCCGACGGGGTTCAGCTGAGGTTCGGGGTCGGTGTCGGCGCGGTGGACCCCGTCGACGAGTCGATCACGGACGGACCCGGATGGTGGGCAGCCCGGGCCGCGATCGACGAGGCCCACCGATTGCAGGACCGCGCCGTGCCGCGCGCGCGCACCCGCATCGCCGCCGCGGAGGGGCAGGATGCCGTCATGCTCCACCGCATCGCGTACGCCAACGCCTACCTGCTCGCGCGGGACGATCTCGTCGCGTCGATGAGCGAACGGACGCGACGGCTGACCTACGGACGCTGCCTCGGCCGTACCCAGCGGGAGCTCGCCGAGGCCGAGGGCGTCACCCAGCCCGCGGTCTCGCAGGCGCTCGCCTCGGCGGGGTCCGCGGCGCTCGTCGCGGGTTTCGCCGACCTGAGCCGGGAGCTCTCGTGATCGGCGCGGGGATCGTCCTTCTGGCGGTGGGTGTCGCCGACCTCATCCGCCTGTACGTGCCGTCTCGGGGCCGCGCCGGTGCGTACGCGGTCGCCGCTCTCGTCGTCCTCATCGGTGCCGCCGGTGCGGACGCGGTGGTGTGGGCGTTCGTCGCCGTCGCGGTCGCGGCCGTCTGGGTCCTCGCCACGCCCGGCTCCGCCGGGGGCCGGGCAGGTCTCTGGCCGCTCGTCGCGGTCGCCGTCGTCGCGTTCGTCGCGGTCGCGTTCGACGGGGTGCGCCCGGATCAAGGGCCGCTGGGCGAGTCGTGGCCCGCGGATTCCCCCCTCGGCGCCGTCAGCCTGGACGTGGCGCTGTTCGTGCTTGGCGCGGTCGTCTTCCTGAGCGAATCCGGCAACGTGGTCGTCCGCGCCGCGCTCCGCGGGGGAGACGTCGCCGCCGACGCCCCGAACGCGTTGAAGGGCGGCCGCCTCATCGGCCCGCTCGAGCGTGTGCTCGTGTTCGCCTTGACGGTGACCGGCGCGTTCACGCTCCTGGCGGCGGTCCTGGCAGCGAAGGGCATCGTCCGATTCCCGGAGATCTCCCGTGACAGCGACCTGGGTACGCGCGCCGAGTACTTCCTCATCGGCAGCCTGGTCAGCTGGGTGACGGCGCTCGGTGCCGCCTTCCTCCTCTGGTGGGGGACGTCGGTCTGAGCCGTGCCGGCACGCGGGGCCGCCGCACGCCCGCTGATAGCCTGGAAGACGTGTCTGAATCCGCTCCGAGCGCCGAACTGAAGGCCCTCGCGCCCGCCAACGACCCGTCCTTCGCCAACGTGTGGGACGAGATCGTCTGGCGTGGTCTCGTGCACGTGTCCACCGACGAGGCATCGCTCCGCGAGCTCCTCTCGGGGGAGCCGATCACGTATTACTGCGGGTTCGACCCGACTGCTCCGAGCCTGCACCTCGGCAACCTTGTCCAGCTCCTGCTCCTGCGACGGCTGCAGCTGGCCGGGCACAAGCCGCTGGGTCTCGTCGGTGGGTCCACCGGGCTCATTGGGGACCCGCGGCCGACGGCGGAGCGCACACTCAACACCCGCGAGACCGTCACCGAGTGGGTCGAGCGTCTGCGCGGTCAGGTGGAGCGCTTTCTCAGCTTCGAGGGAGACAACGCTGCCCGGATGGTGAACAACCTCGACTGGACGGCGCCCCTGAGCGCGATCGATTTCCTCCGCGAGATCGGCAAGCACTACCGCGTCGGCACCATGCTGAAGAAGGATGCCGTCGCCGCCCGCCTCAACTCGGATGCGGGCATCAGCTACACCGAGTTCAGCTACCAGATCCTGCAGGGCATGGACTTCCTGGAGCTCCACCGCCAGTACGGCTGCGTCCTCCAGACGGGTGGCAGCGATCAGTGGGGCAACCTGACGAGCGGGACCGACCTCATCCACCGGGTCGAGGGGACGTCCGTGCACGCGATCGGCACCCCGCTCATCACGAACAGCGACGGGACGAAGTTCGGCAAGAGCGAGGGCAACGCCGTCTGGCTGGATGCCGACATGTGCAGCCCGTACCGGATGTACCAGTTCTGGCTCAACACCGACGACGCCGACGTCATCGCGCGACTGAAGGTGTTCACCTTCCTGACGCGTTCCGAGATCGAGGAGTACGAGCGGCTCGTCGCCGACGAACCCTTCCGCCGCGCCGCGCAGCGCCGGCTGGCGATGGAGGTCACGACGACCGTCCACGGGGTGGATGCCGCGACCGCGGTCGCCGCGGCGTCGGACGCCCTGTTCGGTCAGGGTGATCTGACGGCGTTGGATGCCCCGACGCTGCGCTCCGCGCTGGAGGAACTCCCGCACATGACCGCGGCCGGCGGCGTGCCGGTCGTCCAGGCCCTGCTCGAGACCGGTCTCGTGTCGAGCGCGAGCGAGGCGCGCCGGGCGATCGCCCAGGGTGGGGTGTCGGTCGACGGCGTCAAGGTCGCCGACGAGGAGCACGTCGTCTCCGGTTCGCTGCCCGGTGGCGTGTCGGTGGTGCGGCGGGGCAAGAAGACTCTCGCAGGGGTGTTCGTCTCCTGACCGCTGCGTTCCGAGAGGCCGTCGTCCCCGCCGTGGGGAGGGCGGCCTCTCTGCGTGCGGGGCGGATTCCTGCGCGACACGCCCGGGATGCGAGCGTGATTTGCCCGACCCGGAGGAGCGGCGTAACTTATTACTCGTTCGCCCCACAGGGAAGAGCGAGAGACCGAAAGGCCTCCGGCCCCCTCAAGCGGAGAACGAAAGCCATCCCAAACCTCTCCTAGAGAGAACAAGGCCTTGTGGTCTAGGATGGGGACTCCACCTCGAAGCCCCGTGGTGATGAGCCCGACACGATCTTCTGGTCGTGGCGTGCCGTCCCGTTCGGGAGTCGAGCGAAGAGTCAGTGACGTTGCCTCACTACGAAGCCCTTGCGGGGGTGGTGTGGGAGCATCCGATCCTTGAGAACTCAACAGCGTGCACTTGTCAAATGCCAAATAACCTCG
>NZ_JBFBOP010000008.1:0-146532 GCF_040686395.1 Microbacterium sp. NPDC080220 | reverse complement strand
GACCGCACGGATCTGGTCCTCGTAGGTGTTCCAGACGTAGAAGCCGCCGGCGACGAGACCGCCGAGGATCGCGAGGACGATTGCGAAGACCCCCCCACGCCGCCACGCGGCTCTTGCGCCGGTCGCGGTCGTGGCGGTTCGACGCGGTCGAGGGCGCACCCAGGCCCTTCTCCTCGAAGAGGGCGTCGATGGGAGCCGTCGAGGACACCGTCGCACGCGGTGGAGCCTGCGGACGCGACGGCGGTGTCGGAGCGGACGCCTGCGTCGCGTCACCGCTCGCGCCCTGCTGAGCCTGACGCGCGGCGCGCCGGGACACGGGTGCGCCGGTGGTCGCGGTCTCGTCCGCGGGGGCGCCGGAATGGTCGTCGCGCGAAGGCGTCTCGGGCATCGGTGGACTCCTGCGTCTTCCTACAGCGCCGCACCGGCCGGGTTACCGGTGCTCTTCTCGACGTCGATCGCCTGCTGGAGGAGAACGACCGCGGCGATCTGGTCGACAATCCTACGAGATGACTTCTGCGAACGCCCGTTCTGCCGGAGGACGGCGTTGGCCGACACGGTGCTCAGACGCTCGTCGACGAGGCGCACGGGCACCTCCAGCGCGGCATCCAGAGCGATCGCGAACTCACGGGCGTCGGTCGTCGAGGCGGTCTCCGCTCCCCCGAGACTGATCGGCAGACCGACCAGCACTTCCAGCGCGTCGTACTCGCGGGCGATCTCGACGATGCGGGCGACCGAGGTCTCCGCACGCGGCACCGTCTCGACCGGAACGGCGAGCAGGCCGTCGGGGTCGCACCGCGCCACGCCGACACGGGCGCGCCCGACGTCGATCCCGAGGCGCACCCCGCGGCGGAACCCGCTCACGCGGCAGCGCTCTCCAGCGCCGACACGATGCCCTGCAGCGCCGCCGGCAGTGCCGAGGCATCCGTCCCGCCGCCCTGCGCGACGTCGTCGCGTCCACCGCCGCCGCCGCCGAGCACACCCGCCGCGGAGCGTGCGAGCAGGCCCGCCTTGGCGCCCGCCGCGCGGGCAGCCTCGTTCGTGGCGACGATGACGACGGGGCGTCCGCCGACCTCGCCGCCGAGCGCGACGACGGCCGCGTCGGTTCCGAGGCGCTCGCGCACCTGCAGGGCGAGCGAGCGCAGGTCGTCGGCAGACCCGACGGTGCCGACGGACTGGGCGACGACGCTGTGCGCACCGGCGCGGACAGCGGATGCCGCCAGCGTCGGGACGCGCTCGCCGAGGGCCTTGGCCTCGAACTGGGCGATCTTCTTCTCCGCGGCCTTGAGGCTCGCCTGCAGTTCCGCGATGCGCGCGGGCAACTGGTCGCGAGGGATCTTCAGCCCCGACGTGAGCTGCGACACGATCGCGCGCTCGGCGGCGAGCTCGCGGAAGGCGTCCTGACCCACGAGAGCCTCGACACGACGGTTCGACGCACCGACGGAGGACTCCCCCACCAGGTTGATGAGACCGATCTGCGCGCTCGAGGACACGTGCGTCCCGGCGCACAGCTCACGCGACCAGGGTCCGCCGATGTCGACCATGCGCACACGGTCGCCGTACTTCTCGCCGAACAGCGCCATCGCGCCGGCCGACTTGGCCTCGTCGAGGGAAAGGACGCGCGTCGTGACCTCGAGGTCGTCGCGGACCGCGTTGTTGGCGATCTCCTCGATCTCGCTGCGGGTCTCGGGCGAGAGCGCCTGACCCCACGAAAAGTCGAACCGGAGGTATCCGGCACGGTTGAGGGAGCCCGCCTGCGTCGCCCCCTTGCCGAGGGTGTCGCGGAGCGCGGCGTGGACGAGGTGGGTCGCCGAGTGCGCCTGCGCGGCCGCGCGGCGGTTGGCGGCATCCACCACCGTCGTCGCGGCGTGACCGACGGCGACCTCGCCCGTCGTCACCTCGACGGTGTGACTGACCAGTCCCGGCACGGGCTTCTGCACGTCGAGGACCTCGAGCTCGTAGCCCGGGCCGACGATGACGCCCTTGTCGGCGACCTGGCCGCCGGACTCGGCGTAGAGCGCGGTCTCGGCGAGGATCACCTCGGCGATCTGGCCCTGAGAGGCACGGTCGGCGGGTGCGCCGCCGACGAGGATGCCGAGCACGCGGGACTCGGTCTCGAGGTCGGTGTACCCCGTGAAGACCGTCTCGCCCAGCGCGCGGAAGTCGCGGTAGACGCTCGTGTCGGCCAGCTGGCCCTTGCGGGAGCGCGCATCGGCCTTCGCGCGCTCGCGCTGCTCCTTCATGAGGGCGTCGAAGCCGGAGCGGTCGACCGTGAGTCCGGCCTCCTCGGCGATCTCGAGGGTGAGGTCGATCGGGAAGCCGTAGGTGTCGTGCAGCAGGAACGCCTGGGAGCCACTGAGCGACGTCGACTGGGACGACTTCGCGGACTCGATCGAGGTGTCGAGGATCTCAGAACCGCTCGCCAGGGTCCGGAGGAACGTCGCCTCCTCCGCGAGGGCGTACTGCGACAGCCGCGCGTAGTCGGTCTCGACGACCGGGTACGACTCCTTCATGGCGTCGCGGGAGACGGCGAACAACTCGGCGAACGTCGGACCGTCGACGCCGAGCAGGCGCATCGAACGGATGGCGCGGCGCATCAGACGGCGCAGGATGTAGCCGCGGCCGTCGTTGGCGGGCGTCACCCCGTCCGAGAGCAGCATGAGCGAGGACCGGATGTGGTCGGCCACCACGCGGAAGCGCACGTCGTCGTCGTGGTTCTCGCCGTACCGCTTGCCCGACAGCTCGACGGCCTTGTCGAGGACGGGACGCACCTGGTCCGTCTCGTACATGTTGTCGACGCCCTGCTTGATGAAGGCGACCCGCTCGAGGCCCATGCCGGTGTCGATGTTCTGCGCCGGGAGGTCGCCCACGATGTCGAACTCGTACTTCGAGCGGACGTTCGTGATCTCGTACTGCATGAAGACGAGGTTCCAGATCTCCACGTACCGGTCGTCGTCGGTCGCGGGACCACCGTCGACGCCGTAGGCCGGGCCGCGGTCGAAGAAGATCTCCGAGCACGGGCCGGCCGGGCCGGGAAGGCCGGTCGTCCAGTAGTTGGTGTCCTTGCCGAGTCGTTGGATGCGCTCCTCGGGCAGCGTGGAGTGCTCGAGCCAGAGCTTGATCGCCTCGTCGTCCTCCTCGTAGACGGTGACCCACAGATCCTTCGGGTCGAAGCCCAGGCCGCCCTCCTCCTCGGACGTCGTGAGCAGCTCCCAGGCGTAGCGGATCGCGCCTTCCTTGAAGTAGTCGCCGAACGACCAGTTGCCGAGCATCTGGAAGAAGGTGCCGTGGCGAGGGGTCTTGCCGACCTCTTCGATGTCGTTCGTGCGGATGCACTTCTGGTTGTCGGCGGCGCGCTTGTAGGGCGCGGGCACGTCGCCGGACAGGTACGGGATGAAGGGGACCATGCCCGCCACCGTGAACAGTAGCGCCGGGTCGTCGCTGACGAGGGATGCCGAGGGCACGATCGTGTGCCCCTTCTTCTCGAAGTAGTCCAGGTAGCGCCGGGCGATCTCAGCGGTCTTCATCGTGTGTCCTCAACTGCAGGCGGGATCGGTCGCATCCGCGAGGAGGCGACCGGGAGATGTGGGGGTGGTCAGTCGTCGAGCTTCGCTGCGGCCGAGCGGCCGGCGGCGGCGACGTCGGCGGCGAGGTCCTTCGCGTCGGCGACGATGCCGTCGATCTTCGCTTCCTGCGCCCGGTAGGCGTCGGCCATCCGGTCGGTGAACTCGGAGATCCGGAGATCGACCTCGGAGAGCAGCTCCTGACCTCGGGGGTCCTTGTTGACCAGGTGCGCGACGACGAAGCCACCGGCGATGCCCAGCAGGAACCAGAGGACGCTCTTCATGGGATCCATGTTAGGTGCAAAGCAGAAGGGGCGCCGGGTGAACCCGACGCCCCTTCGAACCGCTCGATCCGGAGATCAGCGCGCGGCGTAGTACTCGACGACGAGCTGGACTTCACAGGTCACGGGGACCTCGGCGCGCTTCGGGCGACGCTCGAGACGTGCTTGGAGCTTGTCGAGCTCGACCGAGAGGTAGCCGGGAACCGGAGGCAGGACCTCGGCGTGACCGCCGGCGGCTGCGACCTGGAACGGCTCGAGAGCCTCGCTCTTGGGCTTGACGTGGATCGTCTGGCCCGGCTTCACGCGGAAGGACGGGCGGTCGACGAGCTGGCCGTCGACGAGGATGTGACGGTGCACGACGAGCTGACGAGCCTGTGCGGTGGTGCGGGCGAAGCCGGCACGCAGCACGAGCGAGTCGAGACGCATCTCGAGGAGCTCGACGAGGTTCTCACCGGTCAGACCTTCGGTGCGGCGGGCCTCGTTGAACGTGTTGCGCATCTGCTTCTCGCGGATGCCGTACTGCTCGCGCAGACGCTGCTTCTCGCGGAGACGGACGGCGTAGTCGCTGTCCTGCTTGCGCTTAGTGCGGCCGTGCTCACCGGGAGCGTAGGGACGCTTCTCGAGGTAGCGGGCGGCCTTAGGGGTCAGTGCGACGCCGAGGGCGCGCGAGAGGCGCACCTTGCGGCGGTCCTGGGACTTCGTTGCCACGAAATCTTCCTTCCATGACGTGGCCATGTCTTTCACGGCTCACGGGCGTATCGCCGTCTCTCGCCCTTCCGGACTGCACGCCGGGGCACGCCGAAAGGTGGGAAAGAGAGAAGAGGATGCCCGAAAACACGGTTTCGAGCCGATCAAGTCTAACAGACGGACCGGATCATCCCCGGTCGCGTGCCAGATCGAGGGCGCCGGGCGGATAGAACGGCACGGACTCCTCCGACACGTCCTCGAGGCGGTACCAGCCGACGGTGGTGTCGCCGTCGAGTACGGGCAGGCGGTCGCCCCGCGGGTGAGCCTCCAGCTCGGGGCTCCGGATCGCGAAGACGTAGGCGATCTCGTGCCCCGGCCGGCCCTCGTTGTCGAAGATGTTCTCGACCACCCCGACGAGTCGGGTCTCGGTGACGGTCACCCCCAGCTCCTCGGCGATCTCGCGTCGGACGGCCGCCTCCGCGGTCTCGCCCGGCTGCACTCCTCCGCCGGGAGCGCGAAGGAACGCGGGACGGGCCGGCGTCGCGGCGTACTCCTCGGCGAGGACGTGGCCGTCGCGGATCAGCACTGCGACGGCGATGACCCGGATGCGGGGGCGTGTGCGGACGTCCGCCGCATAGGCGCGCAGCGCACGACCATAGAGGGGAACCTCGTCCGCGAGAGCGCCGAGCGCGGTCCGCAGGGCACGCGCGGGCTTGTCGTCGTCGTAGAGCGCGAGGGCCTCGAATCCTGCCGCCGCCGCGGACAGCGGGTCGGCGGGATCGATCCCCTTGAGGGCCGCCATCGCCCCGGAGGCATCGCCGACGTTCCGGAGCGAACTCGCGAGCTGGATGATCGCCTGACTGCGCAGGGGCGGGCGGAGTCCCGCATCCAGCGCGCGCCGGTACAGCGGGATGGCGGCCGCCTCCTCCCCTAGGAAGTCCTCGACCGATGCCCGCTCGAACAGGCACCGCGCATCGTCCTCCGGGCGCCCGGCGAGGGCGTCCGCCATCGCCGATCGCAGCGCTTCCGGCTTCCCGTCGTCGGCGCCCTCCCAGATGGCCTCGATGCGGCGCTCCCAGGGGTCAGTCACCGAGGATCTTCCGGATCTTCTCCAGGCGGGCGGAGATGTCGCGCTCGACGCCGCGCGACGTCGGCTCGTAATAGCGTCGGCCGCGCAGCTCGTCGGGGAGGTACTGCTGGGTCGCGACGCCCACGTCGAGGTCGTGCGGGTAGACGTAGCCCTTACCGTGACCGAGGCGTTTGGCTCCCGCGTAGTGCGCGTCGCGCAGGTGCACCGGCACCCGCCCGAAGCCGCCCGCGCGGACGTCCGCGATCGCGGCGTTGATGGCGTTGTACGCCGCGTTCGACTTGGCCGTCGTCGCCAGGTACGCCGTCGCCTCCGCGAGCGGGATGCGGCCCTCCGGCATCCCGATGAAGGCCACGGCGTCGGCGGCCGCGACCGCGATCTGCAGCGCCTGCGGATCGGCGAGGCCGATGTCCTCGGCGGCCGAGATCACGAGCCGTCGCGCGATGAAACGCGGGTCCTCCCCTGCTTCGATCATGCGGGCGAGGTAGTGCATGGCGGCATCCGGATCCGAACCGCGGATCGACTTGATGAACGCGCTGATGACGTCGTAGTGCTCGTCGCCCTGCCGGTCGTAACGCAGGAGAGCGCGGTCGACGGCCTGGGCGACGTGCTCGGCGGTGATGACCGGCGCCTCCTCCCCGGGCTCCGCCATGGCCGCGGCGGCCTCCAGCGAGGTGAGGGCGCGGCGCGCGTCACCCGAGGCGAGGTGGACGAGCGCCGCCCGTGCGTCGTCCGAGAGCTCAACGGCCCCGGCGAGTCCGCGAGCGTCGGTCACGGCGCGGTCGATCAGCATGCCGAGGTCGGCGTCCGTCAGCGGCTGCAGGGTGAGCAGGAGCGAGCGCGACAGCAGCGGCGAGATCACCGAGAACGAAGGGTTCTCGGTGGTCGCGGCGATGAGGATGACCCATCCGTTCTCGACGCCGGGGAGCAGGGCGTCCTGCTGGGCCTTGGTGAACCGGTGGATCTCGTCGAGGAACAGGATGGTCGACGTCCCGTACAGGTCGCGCTGGGTCATCGCCTCCTGCATGACCTCGCGCACGTCCTTCACGCCCGCGGTCACCGCGGACAGTTCGACGAACCGACGGCCCGACGTCCGCGCGATGGCCTGGGCGAGCGTCGTCTTGCCCGTGCCGGGCGGGCCCCAGAGGATCACCGACACGGCTCCGGTCGTCGCACGGCCGGGGTCGGCGAGAGCCACGAGCGGAGAGCCGGGGCGCAACAGGTGCGTCTGCCCTGCGACCTCGTCGAGCGATGCGGGCCGCATCCTCACGGCCAGCGGCGTCGCACCGCGGAAAAGCGCGTCACTCTGGGCCATCCCCCCAGGCTAACCGCCCCCACCGACATCGTGCCAAGGCTGCGGGGCTCCGGTTTGGAACGGATGCCGGGGACTGAATACTCTGCAGATGGCCGCGCGGGCGTGCGCGGCGCCGACGAGAGGATCACCGTGGCAGCGGGCAGGGGCAAGGGGCGCGACAGTGCGCAGGAGCGCGAGCGTGCCCGACTGTATGAGGCGCGGCGCCGGTTCCACGCCTCCGTCATCCAGCGCAGGCGCCGGGACAACCTGATCGCGGGCGTCGCCGGCGGCCTCCTGATCGCCGCCTTGCTGGGTGCGCAGGTCGCCTATTACACGCTCGGGCCGGGCATGCCGGAGCCAGCGCCGACACCGACCGCGCCGACCTCCCCCAGCGGGACACCCACCCCGGGACCGAGCGGGTCGCCGACGCCGTCCCCCTCGCCGTCGGGCTCGCCGACCCCCTCTCCGACCCCGTGACCGCCGTACTAGGCTGAGTCACTAATCCGACCCCCATGCGGCGCATGCCGCCGACGAGGTGACCCCCGTGAGTTACGCCACCCCTGAATCCGCCGAGACCCAGCCGTGGGGCCGCGTCGACGACGACGGCACCGTTTCCGTCCGTGAGGGCGACCAGTGGCGTGTCGTCGGGCAGTACCCCGACGGCACCCCCGAAGAGGCGCTGGCCTACTTCGAGCGCAAGTTCGCCGACCTCGCCTCCGAGGTGACGCTCCTCGAAGTGCGCCACCGTCGCGGCGGCGCCTCCGCATCCGACCTCCGTTCCACGGCACGCACCATCCGGGAGCGCCTGGACGGTGCCGCCGCCGTCGGCGACCTGGCCGCGCTCGAAGCCCGCGTGACGGCACTCGAAGGCGCCCTCTCCGAGGCGAGCGCCGAGGAGGCTCAGGCTCAGCGTGCCGCAGTGGATGCCGCGGTGGCCGAGCGCGAGTCGATCGTCGCCGAGATCGAAGCGATCGCCGCGAAGGACCCCCGCTCCATTCAGTGGAAGCAGACGACCGCGGACGTGGCCGCCCTGTTCGCCCGCTGGCAGGAGCACCAGAGCAGCGGCCCGCGCCTGCCGAAGGCCGTCGGTCAGCAGCTCTGGAAGCGGTTCCGCGACGCGCGCGCGGTGATCGACAAGAACCGCCGCGAGTTCTACTCGAGCCTCGACGAGCAGCACAAGGCCGCCCGCGACGCGAAGACCCGACTGGTCGAGCGCGCCGAGGCCCTCGCGCCGCAGGGTGAGGACGGCATCGCCGCCTACCGCACGCTGCTCGACCAGTGGAAGTCCGCCGGTCGCGCGGGCAAGAAGGCGGACGACGCACTGTGGGCCCGTTTCAAGGCCGCCGGCGACGTGCTCTACGGTGCGCGCATCGAACGCGAGAACGCCGACGTCGAGGCGTCCAAGGAGAAGATCGAGGCCAAGCGCGCACTCCTCGACGAGGCCGCCGGCGTCGCGAAGGAGAAGGACAACGGCAAGGCGCGCGCTCTCCTCACCAACATCCAGCGCCAGTGGGATGAGATCGGTCGGGTCTTCCCTCGCGACACGGAGCGCGGCCTGGACGACCAGCTCCGCAAGGTCGAGACCGCGCTGAAGGCGCGCGAGGACGAGGACTGGAAGCGCAACAACCCCGAGACGAAGGCGCGTCAGAACGACATGACGAGCCAGCTCCAGGATGCGATATCCAAGCTCGAGGACGAGCTCGCCGCCGCCGAGGCCTCGAAGGACAAGGCCGCGATCGCCAAGGCGAAGGACGCGCTCGAAGCCCGCAAGGGCTGGCTGCGCGCCCTCGGCGGCTGACCGCCTCCGACACAGCACCGACGCCGCGGCGGGATTCTCCACAGAGTCCCGCCGCGGCGTCGTCGTCTCGGCGCGGTGGCGCAGACTGCCCTCATGTGGCCGTTCCTCTACTTCGCCGATGACCGCCTGTCGACCGCCGAGTTGACCGCAGCCCGGCTGGATGGAGACCTCGTCGAGATCGGCGAGGCGTTCATGCCCGCCGATGCCGTCGAGACGCGCGAACTGCGGGCGGCCTCGTTCCGCGGGGTCGCCGGGGTCCACCGGGCCGTCACGCACGCGAGCGCGGCGTGGGTGCACGGGGCGATCCCCGAACCGCCCCTCATCCAGACCCTGCAGCGCGCCGGCCGGACGCGGGCTGCCGTCCCCCTCGACACCCGCATCCGCTTCCGCGACGTGGCCCTGCCCGCCTCCGACGTCGAGACCATCAGCGGCGTGGCTGTGACGACGCCGGTGCGCACGCTCGTCGACCTCGTCCGGGACGCCGTCGTCGGCGCCGGTCCGTCACAGCTGGTCGACGACGTACTGGCGTGGCGCCCGGAGCTCCTCGCGGATGCGCTGAGCTGGGTCGAGACCTCCGGACCTGTCCACCACAAACGGGCGGCCGCCACCGAGCTCCGGCGTCGTCAGGACGAGGTGACCCGGTAGACGTCGTACACGGCGTCGATCCGGCGGACGGCGTTCAGCACGCGGTCGAGGTGCACCGTGTCGCCCATCTCGAAGACGTAGCGGCTGAGGGCGAGGCGGTCGTTGGTCGTCTGAACGGATGCCGAGAGGATGTTCACATGGTGCTCGCTGAGCACCCGCGTGATGTCGCTCAGCAGGCCCGACCGGTCGAGCGCCTCGACCTGGATGTGCACGAGGAACACGCTCTTCGACGTCGGCGCCCACGACACCTCGATCATCCGATCGGGCTGGTCGCGCAACGCCGCCGCGTTCGTGCAGTCCGCGCGGTGGACCGAGACCCCGCTGCCGCGCGTGACGAACCCGACGATCTCGTCGCCCGGCACCGGCGTGCAGCACTTGGCGAGCTTCACGAGGATGTCGGGAGCACCCCGCACCAGCACGCCGGAGTCGCCGCCGCGCGGCGCCTTAGACCGACCGCCGGCGGGCAGGTCGATCGGACCGGTGGAGGTGTCCTCCTCCTCCGAGCGCACGAGCGCGGTGACCTTCTCGATCACGGACTGGGTCGAGACGTGTCCTTCGCCGACTGCGGCGTAGAGGGCGGTGACGTCCTCGTAGCGCAACTGGTGAGCCACCGCGGTGAACGAGTCCTGGCTCATCAGACGCTGCATCGGCAGGTTCTGGCGGCGCATCGCACGGGCGATCGCGTCCTTGCCCTGCTCGACGGCCTCGTCGCGGCGCTCCTTCGTGAACCAGCCGCGGATCTTGTTGCGCGCCCGGGTGCTCTTGACGAACGCCAGCCAGTCCTGGCTCGGCCCGGCATCCGGGTTCTTCGAGGTGAACACCTCGACGACGTCACCCGAGTGGAGTTCGGACTCGAGCGGCACGAGGCGGCCGTTGACCTTCGCGCCCATCGTGCGGTGGCCGATCTCGGTGTGGACGGCGTACGCGAAGTCGACGGGGGTCGCCCCGGCCGGAAGACCGATGACTCGTCCCTTCGGCGTGAAGACGTAGACCTCCTTCGCACCGATCTCGAACCGGAGCGAGTCGAGGAACTCCCCCGGATCGGCGGTCTCGGCCTGCCAGTCCGAGATGTGCGCCAGCCAGGCCATGTCCTGGTCGATGGCCTTGGAGTCGGCCTTGCCGCCGGCGATCTGCTCCTTGTACTTCCAGTGCGCCGCCACACCGTACTCGGCCTGCTGGTGCATCTCGTGGGTGCGGATCTGGATCTCGACCGTGCGCCCGCCGGGACCGATCACGGTCGTGTGGAGGGACTGGTAGAGGTTGAACTTCGGCGTGGCGATGTAGTCCTTGAACCGCCCGGGGATCGGGGTCCACCGCGCGTGGATCGCGCCGAGCACGGCGTAGCAGTCGCGGACCGTGTTCACCATGATCCGGATGCCGATGAGGTCGTAGATGTCGTCGAACTCGCGACCGCGGACCACCATCTTCTGGTACACGGAGTAGAGCTGCTTCGGCCGACCCATGACACGACCGCGGATACGGAGATCGCGTAGGTCCGTCTCCACGGCGTCGATGACCGTGTGCACGTACTGCTCGCGCTGCGGGGTGCGCTGCTTGACCAGCGAGTCGATCTCGGCGTAGAGCTTCGGGTGCAGGACGGCGAACGAGAGGTCCTCGAGTTCGCTCTTCGCGGTCTGGATGCCGAGGCGGTGCGCCAGCGGCGCGTAGATCTCGAGGGTCTCGCGGGCCTTCTTGGCGGCCTTCTCGGGCGGAACGAAGCCCCACGTGCGCGCGTTGTGGAGGCGATCGGCGAGCTTGATGAGGAGCACGCGGATGTCCTTCGACATCGCGACGATCATCTTCCGCACGGTCTCGGCCTGTGCCGCATCGCCGTACTTGACCTTGTCGAGCTTCGTGACGCCGTCCACGAGCATCGCGACCTCGTCGCCGAAGTCCGCCGTCAACTGGTCGAGCGAGTAGTCGGTGTCCTCGACCGTGTCGTGCAGGAGGGCCGCCGCGATGGCGCGAGGGCCGAGGCCCAGCTCGGCGAGGATCTGCGCGACGGCGAGGGGGTGCGTGATGTACGGCTCGCCGCTCTGACGCTTCTGCGAGGCGTGCGCCTTCGCGGCGGTGCGGTAGGCCCGCTCCACGATCGCGATGTCGCCCTTAGGGTGGTGCATGCGCACCGTGCGCATGAGCTCCTCGAGCGCGTCCCGCGAAGGGGCGCGGGAGAAGATGCGCGGCACGAGCCGGCGCAGCGACTGGCCCCCGGTCGCGGTTCCTGTCGGGGTGACCGCCTCAGCCATGCGATCGCCTCCCGTCTGTCCGCACGCGCGTGGAACTGGAGGACAATCCTACGCCCGCGCGCATCCGGCTCAGACCGCGGCGACGGCGGCCGAACGAGCCTCGACGACGCGCTGATCCCGCGCCTTGAGGTCGGACTCGTTCTCGCGCAGGAGCGAGTACAGCGGGGCCGCGACGAACAGCGTCGAGTAGGCCGCGACGATCGTTCCGACGAAGATCGAGAGGGAGATGTCGGTGAGCGTCTGCGCACCGAGCCACAGGGCGCCGATGAAGAGGATCGCTCCCGTCGGCAGCACGGCCACGACGGTCGTGTTGATCGAGCGGACGAGCGTTTGGTTCACCGCGAGGTTGACCGACTCGCCGAACGTTCTCCCGGACTTCTCCCCGTCTTCGAACGTGTTCTCGCGGATCTTGTCGAACACGACCGTCGTGTCATACAGCGAGTACGACAGGATCGTGAGGAAGCCGATGACGGCCGCCGGGGAGATCTCGAACCCGAACAGGGCGTACACCCCGACCGTCACGACGAGCACGTCGACGAGACCGATCATCGCCGCGACGGACATCTTCCACGTGCGGAAGTACAGCGCCAGGATCAGGAACGTCAGCACGAGGAATATCGCCAGACCCCACAGCGACTGCCGGGTGACGCTCTCACCCCAGCTCGGCCCGATGAAGGACGAGCTCACGCTGTCATCCGGAACGTTGAACGCCTCGACGAGGGCGGAGGTCACTTCGCGCGTCTCCAGCTCACCCAGCTGGTCGGTCTGGATGCGCAGGCTGTCGTCGCCGACCGTCGTGACGCGGGTCGCGGCATCCGGGACCACGGACTGCACCGCATCGGTCGCGCGCAGCTGATCCGGAGAGGCGACGTCGTTGACGGTGAACTGCGAGCCGCCCGTGAACTCGATCGAGAACTGGATGGGGCGGAAGACCGGCACCAGCGCCGAACCGATCACGAGGATCGCGGCGATGAGGAACCACAACCGGCGACGGCCGACGAACGGGAAGGAGACCTTCCCCGTGTACAGGTCGTTACCGAAATCGTTCATGGAGCGCATCAGTCGTCCCCCTCCCCTGCGGAGCGGGTATCGCCGCTCTGCTGCGCGAGCTTGCGCTCGGCGATCGTCTGACGGCGCACCGCCTCGCTCCGCGATCGCGAGGACCGCTTCTCGGCCTGCGACTTGCCGCCGGCGGCGACCGGTGCGCGGAACTGCGCACGACCGCGGTACACCGCGCCGAGAGCGGTCGGGTCGAGCCCGGACAGCTTGTGCCCGCCGCCGAAGAATTTCGTCCGGGCCAGCAGCTGCAGGACCGGGTGCGTGAAGAGCACGAAGATGAGCACGTCGATGACGGTCGTGAGACCCAGCGTGAAGGCGAAGCCCTTCACGGTCGCGTCGGCGAGGATGTAAAGCACCACGGCGGCGAGGATGTTGATCGACTTCGAGATGTAGATCGTCCGCTTGGCGCGTGCCCAGCCGTCCTCCACCGCACTCGTGATCGACTTGCCGTCACGGAGCTCGTCTCGGATGCGCTCGAAGTAGACGATGAACGAGTCGGCGGTGAAGCCGATCGTCACGATGAGGCCCGCGACACCGGCCAGCGACAGGCGGAAGCCCATGCGCCAGGCGAGGATGCAGAGCGTGATGTAGGTCAGGATGCCCATCACGGCGAGCGAGGCGATGATGACCGACCCGAGCGCGCGGTAGACCACGAGCGAGTAGACCGCGACGAGGGCGAGACCGATGAGCCCCGCGACGAGGCCGATCAGCAGTTGCTGGGAACCGAGCGTCGCCGAGATCGCGTTGCTGCTCTGCACCTCGAAGCTCAGCGGCAGGGCACCGTACTTGAGCTGGTCGGCGAGGGTCTTCGACGTCTCCTGGTCGAAGTTGCCGGTGATCTGCGGCTTGCCGTCGGTGATGACCGCGTTCATCGACGGGGCCGAGATGACCTCGCCGTCAAGCACGAAGGCGAACTGGTTCTGCGGCGGCTGCAGGTTGAACAGACGCTGGCTGATCTCGCCGAAGGTCTCCGTCCCGGCGCTGTCGAAGACGATGTTGACGGCCCACTGACCGTTCTGCGAGTTGAGGCCGTTCGTCGCGTCCGAGATGGCCGAACCGTCGAGTTCGACCGGTCCGAGCAGGTACTTCGCCGACCCGTCGGCGTCGCACGTGATGAGCGGCTGGTCGGCGGGCTCCTGTGCGGCGTCGTTCGCGGGGTTCGCGCAGTCGTAGGCGAGGAACTCGGCCTGGACCTCCTCCGTCGCCCACGACAAGTCGCTGCCGTTGGTCGGCGACGGGGTGGGCGTCGCGTTCAGCGAGGGGCCCGGGGTCGGGTAGGGCGTCTCCTTGCCGTCCTCGCCGATGAAGGTGTTCGTCGGAGCGGCGGTGTAGAGCACCGCGCGCAGCTGCATCTGCGCCGAACGGCCGATGCGGTCGCGGGTCTCCTCGTCGGCGATGCCCGGGAGCTGGACGACGATCTGGTTGCCCGCCTGCGTGGTGATGTCGGTCTCACCGACACCCGAGGCATCCACGCGCTGGCGGATGATCGAGACCGCCTGCTGCATCTGGTCGGCGGTGGGCTGCGCCCCCTCCTCCGTCTGCGCCTGCAGGATGATCTGCGTGCCGCCCTGCAGGTCGAGGGCGAGCTCGGGAACCCACGAGCTCCGCTCGAACAAGTAGACGCCCGCGGCGTTCACGCCGAAGAGGACGGCCGTCAGGGCCAGGAGTCCGATCAGTGCGCGCCACGCGCGCCGGACGGGGGTGGATGAAGCCACGGAGGGAACTTTCGTGAGGGGCCGCCGGAGCGGGGAGGTCAGGCCTTGGGCTTGTCGTCCGCGTCGGGCGTACCGTCGACGGGACGGATCTCCGCATCGGTCTCGTCGCGCGAGACGATCACGTCGTCGCCGGGAACCTGCTCGGTCTCATCGACCTCCGACTCCTCCTCTTCGACGGCGCGCAGGATCGCCTGGCTGTGGACCTCGACGACCATGCCCGGGGCGAGCTCGACGTGGGCAGGCTTCGAGAGGTCGGTCGGGTCGTACTCGACGATCGTCCCGTAGAGGCCGCCCTGGAGCAGCACCTTCACACCGGGCACCATCTGCAGGGCCTTCTTCTCCTGCTCCTCCTTCATCCGCTTCGTGCGACGACGCGAGCTGATGAACATGAAGACGAGCAGACCCGCCAGCAGGATGAGCAGGCCGTAGTCCGTGAAGAAGTTGCCTCCGGTGGCCTGCGTGGTGTTCTGCTGGGAGAGAAGCAACATGAACGGGTGTCCGCCTTTCGGGTGGGCACGCCGCAGCGATGCGGCGAAGAGGGTGGGAGGCCGGAGCCTTCAGCGATTATAAGTCATCGAGGGTCAGCGCCCCGTCGTGGCGGGGGATGCCCAGGTGCGCGTACGCCTCGGGGGTCGCGACGCGCCCGCGGGGGGTGCGCCCCATGAAGCCGATGCGCACGAGGTAGGGCTCGACGACCGACTCGATGGTGTCGGCCTCCTCACCCACCGTCACCGCGAGGGTGTTGAGCCCCACGGGGCCGCCGCGGAAGCGGCGTACGAGGGCGTCGAGCACCGCGCGGTCGAGCCGGTCGAGTCCCAGATCGTCGACGTCGTACAGGTCGAGCGCGGCGGACACGTCCGCCGTCGTCGCCTGCGTCGAGGAGCCACCGTGGACCACGACGTAGTCCCGCACCCGGCGCAGCAGCCGATTCGCGATGCGGGGTGTGCCGCGCGACCGACGCGCGATCTCGGCGCGGGATGCGGCCGGCAGGTCGACGTCGAGCATCACCGCCGAACGGGCGATGACCTGCTCGAGCTCGATCGGCTCGTAGTACTCGAGGTGGGCGGTGAAGCCGAACCGGTCGCGCAGCGGGTTCGGCAGCATTCCCGACCGCGTCGTCGCGCCGACGAGGGTGAAGGGAGCGAGATCGAGCGGGATGCTGGTGGCCCCGGCCCCCTTGCCGACCATGATGTCGACCCGGAAGTCCTCCATCGCGAGGTACAGCATCTCTTCGGCCGAGCGCGCCATCCGGTGGATCTCGTCGATGAAGAGGACCTCGCCGGGCACCAGGCTCGACAGCAGGGCGGCGAGATCTCCGGCGTGCTGGATCGCGGGACCGCTCGACATCCTCAGAGGACGCTCGCTCTCGTGCGCGACGATCATCGCGAGGGTGGTCTTGCCGAGCCCCGGAGGGCCCGACAGCAGGATGTGGTCGGCCGGACGCTGCTGGATGCGGGCGGCATCCAACAGCAACTGCAGCTGCCCGCGCACCTTCATCTGACCGACGAACTCGGCGAGCGACCCCGGGCGCAGCGCGCCTTCGACGGCGAGTTCGCCCTCGTCCTCAGGAAGGCGCTGGTCGCGGGCCTCAGACACCGGTGCGCTCCGCACGTGCGGGACCGAGATGGGCGAGAGCGAGCTTGAGCAGCGCCGGCACGGTGGCTCCCGCGGGCGCCTCGGCCAGGACGTTCTCGGCGGTCTCCGTCGCGACGCGCTCGCTCCACCCCAGCGCGACGAGCGCCGCCGCCAGCTGCACGCCGAGACCCTGCGCGGCGGGGACGCCGGGCGTCGCGCGGGCCGGCGCGGTGAGCTTGCCGGCGAGCTGCACGACGATCAGTTTGGCGGTCTTCGGGCCGATGCCCGCGACGCGGCGGAAGGGCGCGTCGTCCTCATCGGCGACCGCGGTCGCGATCTGATCGACTGTGAGGGCCGAGAGCACCCCGAGCGCGGACTTCGGGCCGACACCCGAGACACTGAGCAGATGGCCGAACACATCCAGTTCGGACCGGTCCTCGAAGCCGAACAGCAGCATGGCATCCTCGCGGACGATCATCGAGGTGTGCACGAAGACCTCGTCGCCGAGGTGGAGCTGCCGCGCGTGCTGCGCCGTGACGGCGACCGCGTAACCGACCCCGTGCACGTCGATGACGACCGAGTCGGGTTCGAGGTGCAGCACACGGCCGCGCAGCGAGGAGATCATGATCCGAGCCTAAGCGAGCCTTCGGACCTATGTTCGAGCGACACACCTGGGACGTGCGGTCTCAGCGTCGCGTCGCCTTCTCAGCGGCGGCCCACGCACGCTGGGCGGGGGTGAGCGCCGCGGCGGCGCCTCCCGCGGCCGGACCGCGACGCCACGCGTGGCAGAGCGCGAGGGCCAGCGCGTCGGCGGCGTCGGCGGGCTGCGGCAGCGCGTCGAGGCGCAGCACCCGCGCGATCATCGTCTGCACCTGCAGCTTCTCGGCGTTGCCGTACCCCGTGATGGCGGCCTTGACCTCGGACGGCGTGTGCGTCGCGGCGGGCAGCCCGTGCTCGGCGGCGAGCAGCAGCGCGATGCCGCTGGCCTGCGCCGTCCCCATGACGGTGCTGCGGTTCTGCTGGGCGAAGACCCGCTCGACGGCCACGACGTCCGGCCCGTGATCGGTGATCACCGCGCGGATGCCGGCCGCGATGCTCGCGAGCCGCTGCTCGATCGGCGCATCGGTCGCCGAACGGACGACACCGACGTGCACGAGCGTGGCCGACCGATCGGCGCGCACGTCGACGACCCCCACGCCGCAGCGGGTGAGTCCCGGATCGATGCCGAGGACGCGAAGAGCGGATGCCACTCCCCCACGCTAGGCGGGAGGTGCGGCATCCGCTCGTCGGCGCGCCTGCGGAGTCAGTCCTCGTCGTCGGTTTCGAGCTCGGCCTGGACCTCGGGCGTCAGGTCGAAGTTGGCGTAGACGTTCTGCACGTCGTCGCTGTCCTCGAGGGCGTCGATGAGGCGGAAGATCTTGCGCGCGGTGTCGGCGTCGATCTCGACCTTGAGGTTCGGGACGAACTCGACGTCGGCCGAGTCGTACTCGATGCCGGCGTCGGTGAGCGCGGTGCGCACCGAGACGAGATCGGATGCCTCGGTGACGACCTCGAAGCCCTCGGCCCGCGGCTCGATCTCCTCGGCACCGGCTTCGAGAGCCGCCATCATGAGGTCGTCCTCGGTCGTCCCCTCACCGGAGACGACGATGACGCCCTTGCGCGTGAAGTTGTAGGCGACCGATCCAGGATCGGCGAGGGTACCGCCGTTCCGGGTGAGGGCCGTGCGGACCTCCGCGGCGGCACGGTTCTTGTTGTCGGTCAGACACTCGACCATGAGCGCCACGCCGTTGGGTCCGTAGGCCTCGTACATGATCGAGGTGTACTCGACCGACTCGCCGCCGATGCCGGCGCCGCGCTTGATGGCGCGGTCGATGTTGTCCTTCGGGACCGAGGTCTTCTTCGCCTTCAGGACGGCGTCGAAGAGGGTCGGGTTGCCCTGCAGGTCCGCACCACCCAGCTTGGCGGCGACCTCGATGTTCTTGATGAGCTTCGCCCACGACTTCGCACGACGCGCGTCGATGACGGCCTTCTTGTGCTTCGTGGTGGCCCACTTGGAATGTCCGCTCACGGGACTCCTCTCGGAAAAAGCGCGGGGTCCAGTCTACGACCGTGCCGACACGGGGCCGCTACGCATCGCGCACGCTCGCAAGGAACAACTCGTGGAAACGGGTCTCGGCATCGAGCTCCGGGTGGAAGGAGAGACCGATGACCGCACCCTGGCGCACCCCCACGACCCTGCCGTCGGGGAGGGCGGCGATCGCCTCGGCCGCCGGTCCGACCTCTTCGACGACGGGGGCGCGAATGAAGGTCGCGCGCACCGGCGGCTCGCCGACCGCCGGCACCGCCAGCTCGGTCTCGAAAGACTCGACCTGGCCGCCGAACGCGTTCCGGCGCACCGTCACGTCCAGGCCGCCGAACGTCTGCTGCCCGGCGATCCCGTCCGCGAGGCGATCGGCGAGGAGGATGAGGCCGGCACAGGTGCCGTACACCGGCATCCCCTCCGCGATGGAGGAACGGATGGGCTCCTGCATCCCGAACGCGCGGGAGAGCTTGTCGATGACACTCGACTCGCCCCCGGGGAGCACGAGCCCCCGCACCTGCGCGAGCTCCTCCGGCCGCCGGACCGGGACGACGTCGGCGCCGAGCTCGGCGAGCACGCGCGTGTGTTCGCGGACGTCGCCCTGGAGGGCGAGGACACCGACGCGGGGAGCGGTCACCATCCCCGCTCGGCGAGCCGGTGCGGTGCGGCGAGGTCGGAGACGTTGATGCCGACCATCGCCTCACCGAGCCCCCGTGAGACGTCGGCGATCACCTTCGCGTCGTCGTGGAACGTCGTCGCCTTGACGATCGCCGCGGCACGTTCGGCGGGGTTGCCGCTCTTGAAGATGCCCGAGCCCACGAAGACGCCGTCGGCTCCGAGCTGCATCATCATGGCCGCGTCCGCGGGTGTCGCGACACCGCCGGCGACGAAGAGGACGACGGGCAGGGTGCCGGTCTCGGCGACCTCGGCGACGAGCTCGTAGGGCGCCTGCAGTTCCTTGGCCGCGACGTAGAGCTCGTCCTTGGGCAGCGCGGCGAGGGCGGCGATCTCCCCGCGGATCTTGCGGATGTGCTTCATCGCCTCGGACACGTCGCCGGTTCCGGCCTCGCCCTTCGAGCGGATCATGGCCGCACCCTCGGTGATGCGTCGCAGGGCCTCGCCGAGGTTCGTCGCCCCGCAGACGAAGGGCACCGTGAAGTCCCACTTGTCGATGTGGTTCACGTAGTCGGCGGGTGAGAGCACCTCGGACTCGTCGATGTAGTCGACGCCGAGCTCCTGCAGCACCTGCGCCTCGACGAAGTGCCCGATGCGCGCCTTGGCCATCACCGGGATGGAGACCGACGCGATGATGTCGTCGATGAGGTCGGGGTCGCTCATGCGGGCGACGCCGCCCTGGGCGCGGATGTCGGCGGGCACGCGTTCGAGCGCCATGACGGCGACGGCGCCGGCGTCCTCGGCGATCTTGGCTTGGTCGGCGGTGACGACGTCCATGATGACGCCGCCCTTGAGCATTTCGGCGAGGCCGCGCTTCACCCGCGCGGTTCCAGTCGTGTTCGTTGGCATAGGCCAAAACCTAGCACGACACGGACATAGACTCGTCCCATGGCAGACGATGTCCTGGCGATCGGCGGCGAGACCGCCGCTGAGATCGCGGACAGCATCCGTGCCCTCATCGATCGAGGCGACCTCACTCCCGGCGCCGCGCTCCCCTCCGTCCGCGCGCTCGCCGACCTCGTCGGGGTGAACCGCAACACGGTCGTCGCCGCGTACCGCCTCCTCGCCGCCGCCGGCGCGGTCGAGACCGCCGGCCGCGCCGGTACCCGCGTCGCGCCGCGGTCGGACCCGGCGCAGGAGGGTTTCGCCGCCGACACCGTGCTGCGCGACATCGGGACGGGGAACCCGGACCCCGCGCTCATCCCGGATCCCTCGCATGCGCTGTCGAGCCTCGCGGGTCGGCCCGTCCTCTACGGCGAACCGACGATCGACCCCGACCTCGAGGCGTGGGCGTCTCAGTGGATCGCGAAGGATCTGCCCGAACGCGCCGAGCTGCGCCTCACCATCACGGGCGGCGCGGTCGACGCGCTCGAGCGCCTCTTCGCCGACGCCCTCACCCGCGACGACGCCGTCGGGCTCGAGGATCCCTGCTTCCTCTCCGCCCTCCGCACGGTAAGGATCGGCGGTTACCGGCCGGTCCCGATCCCCGTCGACGATCAGGGAATGACGGTCGCCGGGCTGCGCGCCGCGCTCGACGCCGGCGTGCGCGCCATCGTGTGCACTCCGCGCGCGCAGAACCCCACCGGTGTGAGTCTGACCGCCGAGCGGGCGGCGCAGCTGCGCGCCGTGCTGGAGCAGCATCCGTACGTCCTCGTCATCGAGGACGACCACTTCTCGATGCTCTCGCGCGAGCCGTACCACTCGATCATCGGACCCGGGCACCGACGGTGGGCCCTCATCCGCTCGGTGTCGAAGTTCCTCGGGCCCGACATGTGCCTCGCGGTCACCGCGAGCGACCCCGAGACCGCCGAGCGCCTGGCGCGCCGGCTGAGCCCCGGGTCCACGTGGGTGAGCCACCTGCTGCAGCGTCTCGTCCTGGCGCTCGTCTCCGACGACGCCGTCCTCGCCGGGGTGGAGCGCGCCGCACGCCACTACCGCGCGCGCAACGACCGCTTCGCCGCGGAACTGACGCGGCTCGGCCTCCCCACTGCGGCGGGCGACGGGCTCAGCGTCTGGGTGCGTGTCCCCGCTCCCGCCCGCGCCGTCGCCGAGCAGCTCATGCGGCGCGGGTGGCTCGCCCGTCCCGGCGACGAGTTCGTCCTCGCCGATCCCGCGGCGACCCACCACCTGCGCCTGACCGTCCACGATCTGTCCGACACCGACCTCGCGCGCCTGGCCGCCGATGTCGCCGCCTCGGCGCGAGTCATCGCGCCCTCCTCGGAAGCGAGTACCGCCCCGTGAAGATCCTCTCCATCCAGTCCGCCGTCGCGTACGGTCACGTCGGAAACTCCGCCGCGGTGTTCCCGCTGCAGCGCATCGGCGTCGAGGTGTACCCGGTGTACACCGTCAACTTCTCGAACCACACCGGGTACGGCGCGTGGCGCGGCCCGCTCATCAGCCCGCAAGACGTCGCCGACGTCATCACCGGCATCGAGGAGCGCGGCGCGTTCGGCGAGATCGACGCCGTCCTCTCGGGGTACCAGGGCGGTGAGGGCATCGGCGACGTCATCCTCGACGCGGTCGCCCGGGTCAAGGCCGCCAACCCGAGCGCGATCTACGCCTGCGACCCTGTCATGGGCAACGCGAAGAGCGGATGCTTCGTGGCCCCCGCCATCCCGGTCCTGCTGCGCGAGCGGGTCGTCCCGGCCGCCGACCTCATCACGCCGAACCAGTTCGAACTGGGGTTCCTCACCGGGACCGAGCCGTCGGACCTCGAGTCGACGCTCGCGTCGGTCGATGCCGCCCGGGCGATGGGCCCGTCGACGGTCCTGGTCACGAGCGTCGAGCATCCCGACCGCCCCGAGGGGACGATCGAGATGCTCGCGGTCACGGACGACGGCGCGTGGATCGTCCGCACCCCCCACATCCCCATGAAGGCCAACGGCTCGGGTGACGTCACGGCGGCCCTGTTCACGGCGCACTTCCGCCGCACCGGCGACGCGGCGGACGCCCTCGCGCGGACGACCTCGAGCGTCTTCGACCTGCTGCAGCAGACGTACGACGCGGGTTCGCGCGAGCTCCGACTGATCGAGGCGCAGGAGGCCTACGCCCACCCGCGCATGCAGTTCGAGGTCACGCAGGTCCGCTGACGTGGCGGGGCGGCCGGCTCGTCAGATGACGGGCCAGCCGTCGGCCACGGCCTGCCGAACCTCGCCGAGCAACTGCGGCAGGGCCTTCGTCTTGGCGATGATCGGGAAGAAGTTCGCGTCCGTCGCCCAGCGCGGCACGACGTGCTGATGCAGGTGCTCCGCGACGCCCGCACCGGCGACCGTGCCCTGGTTCATGCCGAGGTTGAACCCGTCGCACTTCGCGACCGTGCGCAGGACCCTCATCGCGACCTGGGTCAGCGCGCCGATCTCGGCGACCTCCTCCGGGGTCGCGTCGTCGTACGTCGCGAAGTGACGGTACGGGCAGACCAGCAGGTGTCCCGAGTTGTACGGGAAGAGGTTCAGCAGGACGTAGGCGGTCTCACCGCGCGCGACGATGAGACCCTCCTCGTCGGTCTTGCCCGGGGCGGCGCAGAACGGGCAGTCGTGCTTCAGCGGCTCGGGGCCCGCCTGGATGTACGCCATCCGATGCGGCGTCCACAGTCGCTGGAACTCGTCGGGCACGCCCGCCAGCTCGGCGGCAACCTCCACGCGGCGGTCGTCGTCCGTCATGCCAGGTCCGCCGCGGTGTTCACGAGCGTGCGGTCCGCGATCGCCGCGACGATCTTGTCGATCGCCTCGTCGACGGGGATGCCGTTGGTCTGGGAGCCGTCGCGGAATCGGAACGAGACGGTGCCGGCCGACCGGTCCTGCTCTCCCGCGATGAGCTGAAGGGGGACCTTCTGGGTCGTGTGGGTGCGGATCTTCTTCGGCATGCGGTCGTCGGAGTGATCGACCTCAGCGCGGACGCCCGTGGCGCGCAGGCGCGCCACGATCTCGTCGAGGTACGGACCGTACTCCTCGGCGACGGGGATGCCGACGACCTGGACGGGAGCGAGCCACACCGGGAATGCCCCGGCGTAGTGCTCGAGCAGGATCGCGAAGAACCGTTCGATCGACCCGAACAGCGCACGGTGGATCATGACCGGACGGTGCTTCTCACCGTCGGGACCGGTGTACTCCAGCTCGAACCGCTCCGGCTGGTTGAAGTCGAGCTGGATCGTCGACATCTGCCAGGTGCGACCGATCGCGTCCCGCGCCTGGACCGAGATCTTCGGGCCGTAGAACGCGGCCCCGCCCGGGTCGGGCACGAGCTCGAGACCGGAACCCTCGGCGACCTCCCGCAGGGTCTGCGTCGCCTCGTCCCACAGGCCGTCGTCGCCGATGAACTTGGGGTTGCCCTCCTCCTTCGTCGACAACTCGAGGTAGAAGTCGTTCAGCCCGTAGTCGCGCAGGGTCTTCAGCACGAACTCGAGACTGTGCTCGAGCTCGCCCTTGACCTGGTCGGAGGTCACATAGATGTGGGTGTCGTCCTGCGTCATCCCCCGCACGCGAGTCAGGCCGGCGAGCGTGCCGCTCTTCTCGTAGCGGTAGACCGAGCCGAATTCGCTGAGCCGCAGCGGCAGTTCGCGGTAGCTGCGTCCGCGCGAGCGGAAGATCAGGTTGTGGAACGGGCAGTTCATGGGCTTGAGGTAGTACTCCTGGCCCTCGCGCGAGACGTGACCGTCGGCATCCACCACCTCGTCCAGCACCATCGGGGGGTACATGCCGTCGGCGTACCACTGCAGGTGACCGCTCGTCATGAACAGGTCGCCCTTGGTGATGTGGGGCGTGTTCACGACCTGGTACCCGTTGGCGAGGAGGCTCTCGCGCATGTAGCGCTCGATCTCGTACCGGATGATCCCGCCCTTGGGGTGGAACACCGACAGGCCGGGCCCGATCTCCTCGGGGAAGGAGAAGAGGTCGAGGTCCTTGCCGAGCTTGCGGTGGTCGCGCTTGGCGGCCTCCTCGAGTCGGTGCTGGTAGGCGCGCAGTTCGTCCTTCGACGGCCACGCGGTGCCGTAGATGCGCTGCAGCTGGGGGTTCTTCTCGCTGCCGCGCCAGTAGGCGCCGGCGACGCGGGTGAGGTCCCAGCCGTTGCCGGCGACACGGGTGCTCGGCACGTGGGGCCCGCGGCAGAGGTCCTTCCACGCGGTCTCACCGTCGCGCGTGACGTTGTCGTAGATGGTGAGGTCGCCGGCACCCACCTCCACCGACGCACCCTCGGCCGCCTCCTGCGACCCGCCCTTCAGCCCGATGAGCTCGAGCTTGAAGGGCTCATGAGCGAGCTCGGCGCGGGCCTCGTCATCGGTCACCACACGGCGGACGAAACGCTGTCCTTCGCGGACGATGCGCTCCATCTCCTTCTTGATGGCCTTGAGGTCCTCCGGGGTGAACGGCTCCGCGACGCCGAAGTCGTAATAGAAGCCGTCGGTGATCGGCGGGCCGATCCCGAGATTCGCCTGCGGGCGGACGCGCTGCACCGCCTGCGCGAGGATGTGGGCCGTCGAGTGGCGCAGGATGTTCAGCCCGTCGGGGCTCGATACGGTGACCGGCTCGACGCCGTCGAGAGAGTCGACGACCGTCGCGAGGTCCTTCAGCTCGCCGCGGATGCGGAGCGCGACGATGGAGCGGTCGGGGAACAGGGCGAAACCGTCGGCGGGAAGGGCGACATCCGCCGGGGCGATCGGATCAGACAAGGGGGATCTCCAGAAGGTGGCTCGGATCACGGTGACTCAGCTTCGAGCGCTGTACGCGCTCCGCCCGCTCAGGCCCGCGGCGTTCGCGTGCCGGCGAGGTGGGACACCCGGCTGTTCTGCATCATGCGAGTCTACTGGGCCGCCGGGAGGGGCGATGATGGATGCCGTGAAGCTCGCTCTCGCGGGGGTCGTCGTGCTCGCGGGCGCGATCGTCGCCGTCGCCACCGGCATCCTGCCTCTCTCCGAGCTGGGCGTGGTCGCCGAGCGCGTGCTCCCGATCCTCGCGTTCGTCGTGGCGGTCACCGTCGTCGCGGAGCTCGCGGCGAAGGCTGGGGTCTTCGACGTCACGGCGTCGTGGCTGGCGCGGATGTCCCGGGGACGCACCGCTCTGCTCTGGGCACTCGTCGTGGCCCTCGCGATCGTGACCACCGCGTTCCTGTCGCTCGACACCACCGCCGTCCTCCTCACCCCCGTCGTGATCACCGTCGCACGCGCGAACGGGCTGCCGCCGCTGCCGTTCGCCCTCGCGACGGTGTGGCTGGCGAACACGGCGTCGCTCCTGCTGCCGGTGTCGAACCTGACGAACCTCCTCGCCCTGGCCCGGATGCCGGGGGCCGCCGACCCGACGTCGTTCGTGCTCCTCCTCGGGCCGTCCGCCGCCGTCGCCGTCCTCGTGACCGTCGCCCTCCTATGGGTCATCCATCGGCGCTCGCTGGTCGGCTCGTTCACGGTGGCCCCGCCGCCACGGGTGAGCGACCGTGTGCAGCTCCTTGCGGCATCCGTCATCGTCCTCGCCCTGCTGCCACTGCTCGTGAGCGGGATCGAGCCGTGGATCCCCGCGACGGTGGCGGCGCTCGCCCTGATCGGTCTGTTCGCGTGGCGCTCGCCGAAGGCGCTGCGGCTGCGGCTCGTGCCGTGGTCGCTGCTCGTGTTCGCCGCGGGACTCTTCTCGGCCGTCGCCGCCCTCGAGGCGTGGGGCTCGGGACAGGTGGCGACGGCCGTGGCCGGATCGGGATCGGCGCCGGTCGACCTGCTGCGGATGTCGGGAACGGCGCTCGTGACCGCGAATGGGCTCGACAACCTTCCCGCGTATCTCCTGCTCGAATCGACGGCGGACACGCCGGAGCGCCTGGCCGCCCTGCTGATCGGCGTGAACGCCGGGCCGCTCATCACGCCGTGGGCGTCGCTCGCCACTCTGCTCTGGCATCAGCGGCTCGTGGCGGCGGGGGTGCACCTGCCGTGGCGTCGCTTCATCCTGTGGGGTCTCGTCGCGGCTCCCCTCGTCGTCGCCGCAGCGACCGTCCCGCTGCTGCTGCGCTGATCTCAGAGGTGCTTCAGCGCCTCGCGACGGCTGAGTGGACTCAGCGCGTGGGCGGCCACGTAGGCGTACACCCACTCCGGGTACGCCCGGGCGGCGTCGCGCAACGCCCAGCCGATGGCCTTGCGGATGAAGAACTCGCCGTCGCGGAGGTTTGGCTCGAGCGCGTCGGTCAGCAGGCGCAGGTCCGTCCGCTCGCGGCGACCGAGCTGGCTGAGGATCGCGAGGCGTCGCAGCCACAGCTCCTCACTCACACACCACCCGCGGACGAGGGCGTCTCCGTCGCGGGGATGCTCGTCGAGGAGTTCGCGGACGCGGCCGCTCAGCTCGTCGGTGACATCCCACCAGCAGCCCGTCCGCACCATGTGCTCGACGAGCGGGACGATCCGCAGGTCCGCGCGGGCGGGCGGCACGGCCAGGAGCATCATGGCCGCGTACCGCTCCTCGCGATGGGATGCCGCATCCCACAGCTCCCGCGCGTCGTCGAGGATGCGCAGGGGGTCGGTCTCCCCCGCGGCCGCCGCCCGCGCGATCCGTCGCGTCTCCGGTACCCGCACGCCCAGGAACGGAAGGTCGGACTTCATGTACGCCTGCTGGCCGGCCGCGCGGGACGCGTCGGCTGCGCCCCGCAGGCGGGAGCGGATCTCGTCGACGCGGTGCACGTCAGGCGACGGTGAGGTCCACCTGGATCTCGCCCGCGAGCTCCTCCAGCGCGGCCGTCACCGGCGCGGCATCCGCTCCGGCCGGCACGCGGAACGCGACCGTCGCCTCGAAGAGGGTCCCGCCCGCCATCGGCGCGTCGAGCGTCCGACTGCGGAAGGTGTCGATGCTGAGCGCATGGGCGGCGATCGCCGCGGTCACGTCGCGCACGATCCCGGGGCGGTCGTTGCCGAGGACGGTGACCTCCATCGCGCGCTCGACGGGTTCGGTCACCGAGGCCACGTGTCCGCCGTGGACGGTGACGCGCAGCATCCCGTCGAGTCCTTCGAGCGCCGTGACGAGGTCGGCCTCACGGTCGTCGTCGATCGAGACGAGCACGATGCCGGCGAAGGCGCCGGCCAGCTCGGCGAGCTCGCTGCGCTCCCAGTTGCCTCCCGCGGCCGAGACCTGCTCGGCGAGGGCGTTGACAAGTCCCGGGCGGTCGTCGCCGACCACAGTGAGCACGAGGTGGGCCATGGCGGGATCCTATCGGTCGGGATGCCGCGGCGCAGGGGCATGCGCCGCGAGACGCATGCGGCGTAGCGTGCCGCGCATGAAGGCACTCCAGTACACGCGCCCCGTACTGGGGATCGCGCAGTGAGTTGATCGAGGTGCTCGACCTCGCACGATCGGGTCAGGTGTCGGTCGAGGTCCAGCGGTACTCCCTCGACGACGGCCCGAAGGCCTATGAGGCGCTCGCGGCCGGGAAGGTGCGGGGGCGCGCGGTCATCGTCCCCTGATCGGCCGCGGGGTCGCGATCATCCGTCGACGGCGTCGGTCACCACCGGCGCGAAGATGATGATCGCGGCCCCGACCAGGGCGACACCGGAGCCCACGTAGTCCCACACGGTGGGGCGGAACCCGTCGACGACGATCCCCCAGGCCAAGGATCCGGCGACGAACACTCCCCCGTACGCGGCGAGCACCCGTCCGAAATGAGCGTCGGGCTGCAGGGCGGCGACGAAGCCGTAGGCGCCGAGGGCGACGATCCCGAGCAGCGCGAACCACCATCCGCGGTTCTCCCGCACGGCCTGCCAGATCAGCCAGGCGCCGCCGATCTCGGCGACGGCGGCGAGGACGAACAGGACGATGATCCGGGCGGTGGTCATGTCCGCATTTTCTCAGCGACCTGTGACGACCGTGTGACACGTCCGGCCGGTGCGCGAGGATGGCCCGCGCGGGTGAGAGGATGACCGTGGAGACCGCAGCTCTGCCCTTCTGTACGCCTCGACCAGGGTCGGTTCCATGGGACTCCTCGCCTACAACAGCACCACACGCTTCGACATCGACGATCGCACTCTCGCGCACCTCGAAGCCGTCATCTACGCCAAGCTCCGCCGCGGCGAAGCCTTCCTCTTCACGTGGTCGCGGGCCGCGGGTGAAGGCACCGGCCGCACGACCGTGTGGATGAACCGGGCATCGAGCCTCGCCTTCCGCCGGCGGAGCGACGCCCGCATCCCGCTCAACCACGAGTGGGTCGAGCGCCTGATGGCTGCCGCGAACTCCCCCGCCGGACTCCACGAGCTGCCCGAGACGGAGCAGGTCGCAGCCGTCGGCTGACCCCTCGCTGCGCGGGCCCGGGGCGCCTCGGGCCCGCGCAGCGCCGCCCGCGCACAACAAAAAACCCCCGGAGAACCGGGGGTTTGTCTGTGCGCGATACTGGGATCGAACCAGTGACCTCTTCCGTGTCAGGGAAGCGCGCTACCGCTGCGCCAATCGCGCCTGTGAAGGCTGTTGAGTTGTGAGTGGAGGTGGCGACGGGATTCGAACCCGTGTGGACGGCTTTGCAGGCCGCTGCCTAGCCACTCGGCCACGCCACCGTGTGTGGTTTGACCCACGTGACGCGATCTCCCCGGAGGAAGATCCCCACACTCGAGCGGATGACGAGATTCGAACTCGCGACCCTCACCTTGGCAAGGTGATGCGCTACCACTGCGCTACATCCGCATTTCGTTCCGGATCTCTCCGGCACTCGTTAAACAGTAGACGATTCCGGCGCCAGCGCAAAACCGAGTACGCCCCGCGCGTGTCACCCGATCGGGCTTCCGTCGGTTCGGTCGGAGCCTCGCGATCCGGTATGCTCGGACACCGGCCCGAGTGTCATTCGGGCGATTGGCGCAGTTGGTAGCGCGCTTCCTTCACACGGAAGAGGTCGTCGGTTCGAGTCCGGCATCGCCCACCGAACAAGCCCCGGCAGGTCCCAGACCGCCGGGGCTTCACCCTTGTCCGGATCAGTGTGGACCGACGACCCGGGCCCGTCGAGCAGCTGAGGCGATCCCCGAGATCCAGGGGTCCCCATGCCCCGTCAGCACCACGCCCGCCTCGGTCGCCTCGAGCGCGTCGAGGGAGTGCAGCGCGGTCGCTGCATTCTTCGTGGCCGCATTCGCGACGATCTGCGGACCGCGCTTGCCGGTATACGGATCCAGAGTGACGAGCGCGTCGCCGGACAGCAGGACGCCGCGCGTCGCGAAGTAGAACGCACAGTGCCCGTCGGTGTGACCGGGTGTGTGCACGACCGTGGGACGACCCGGCACATCCAGGACGCCGCCGGATGGAAGGGATGCCTCCGCGTCCACCCCGCGCACCGCCAGCGCACCCGCCGCTGCCATCCGACCGATCACAGGGATGCCGCCCGGGTGGGTGAGCAGATACGGGATCCGAGCCACGGCCGGACGATACCGGTACGGATGCCGCGCCAGCCGACGATCATCCGGGTGGACACGCACGGGGACCCCCGACGCCCGCAGTCCGTGAGCGAGGCCGACGTGGTCGAAGTGCGCGTGTGTGAGGAGGACGGCATCGATGTCCTGGCGTCGCAGGCCCAGGTCGCCGAGGAGGACGTCGAGGACCCTTCCCGTCGCCGGCAGTCCGGCATCGACGAGCGTCACGCCGTCGGTATCCCTGATCAGGTAGCAGTTCGTGGCCGCCACTGTCATACGGAAGAATCCGGGACGATCCTCCACCCAGGCCGTCGACGCCTTCATCCCTCCGGCCCCCGACCCGCGTCGAACTCGCCGCGGTAGCGATCCTCTGCTTCCTGGAGCAGCTGCTCGTCGAGGATCGCGATCGCTTCGGGATTCGAAAGCAGCGGCTCACAGTCGGGACCCCGACCGGCGAGCTCACCCCGCAGGACCCATGCGAAGCGGTCCGGGTTCTCCTCCTGCAGGTGCCGATACTGCGACAGCTGGCGCGCGAGCCAGTCCTCGAGCGGCCGGGTCCACCAGCTTTCGGCGTCCAGCGGATTGACCGAGAGTCCCGGCAGTCGGAGCCCGCTCTCGGTATCGATGCTCGTCCGCTCCGCATCCTGCGCGGGGCCTTCCGACCAGCGCACCTGAAGGCCCGGGCTGGCGCGCACCAGAGCGGCGAGTTCGGCCAGGCGGTGGATGACGAGCAGGGTGGAGGTGGGACGATCGGCGGCCGCGGACATGCGACGCAACGTACGGATCAGCTTGTACCGCCCGGAGGGCCTTGACATCGCCGCTCCGCGCCGTCGCCGTGTGGACGGCGCGGACCAGCGATGCAGTTCCTCAGTTGGCGAGGATCACCTCCGCCTCGGTGAAGAACTCGCTCACCGCGGCATCCACGGTCTTCGTTCCGAGACCGAGCTCCTTTTCGAGATCCCAGAACTTCTGCTCGAGGGAGCCGTAGCCCACCACGGCCGCCGGGGGTGCGTCACCGATGGGGTTCGACACGGATTCGATGTAGTCGGCGACCTGCTGATCCGGACCTTCGAGCGTTGCGCCCTCGAGCTTGCTCGTGGATGCCGGGAATCCCAGGGTCGTACCGAAGATCTCGCCCGCCTCGGGGCTGTTGACCACGTGGTCGAGGAACAGGGCTGCGGCTTCGGGGTGCTCTGTGCGCGAGGAGATCGCCACCTGCAGGCCGCCCTGTCGGTACAGGTCCTTCGACCGGGCTCCGCCGCCGGAGACGGGTCGGCAAGCGCAGGAAAGCGCGTCCCCGCCGACCTAGGGCGGAAGACGGAACGAGCGCAAGACTCCGGCCCCTGCACAGAGGAGGGGGCGCCGCGGATGGTCCGCGGCGCCCCCTCGGTGCGAGGTGCGTATCAGTCGACGAGAGCGTAACCCTCTTCGCCGTGGACGACGGTGTCGATGCCGGCGATCTCGTCCTCGTTCTTCACCCGGAAGCCGATCGTCTTCTCGATCGCAAAGCCGATGACGAAGGCGACCACGAACGAGTAGATGAGGACCGCGAAGGCGGCGACGGTCTGCGAGATCAGCTGGCCCGCGTCACCACCGGTGAACAGGCCGGTGCCGGTCGCGAAGAAGCCGAGGTACAGGGTGCCGATGACACCGCCGACGAGGTGCACGCCGACCACATCGAGCGAGTCGTCGTAGCCAAGCTTCCACTTCAGCTCGATCGCGAGGGCACAGACCGCGCCGGCGATGACACCGAGCAGGAGCGCCCATCCCGGCGCCAGAGCGGCGCACGCGGGGGTGATGGCGACGAGACCGGCGACTGCACCGGAGGCTGCCCCGACCGACGTCGCCTTGCCGTCCTTGAGCTTCTCGACGAGAGTCCAACCCAGGATCGCGGCGGCGGTGGCGCCGAGCGTGTTGATGACGATGGTGCCCACGGCCTGGTCCTCGGTGCCGAGCAGACCGAAGGTGCCCTCGGCACCCGCGTTGAAGCCGAACCAGCCGAACCAGAGGATCGCGGCACCGAGCATGACGAGCGGCACGTTGTGGGGCTTGTGGATGCCCTTCTGGAACCCGACCCGCTTGCCCAGAACCAGCGCGAGGGCGAGAGCGGCTGCACCGGCGTTGATGTGGACAGCGGTACCACCGGCGTAGTCGATGACTCCGGGCAGCCCCGTGCTGTCACCCCAGTTGAAGATCCAGCCGTCGCCCCACACCCAGGCGGCGACGGGGAAGTAGACGACCGTTGCCCAGATGCCCGCGAAGATCATCCACGCGCCGAACTTCGCGCGGTCGGCGATCGCGCCCGAGATGAGGGCCACCGTGATGATCGCGAAGGTGGCTCCGTATGTGGCGCCGACGAGGGTGTCGCTGTCCGCCGCGGCGAGCCCGAAGTCGGCGAACGGGTTACCGGAGAAGGCGAACGTGCCTCCGCCGAGGCTCATGTTGAACCCGAACAGGATCCAGAGGACGCCGATGAGACCCATGGCGCCGAAGCTGAGCATCATCATGCTCACGACGCTCTTGGCCTTGACGAGACCCCCGTAGAAGAACGCGACGCCCGGCGTCATGAAGAGTACGAGGGCTGTCGCGGCGACAGACCACGCGAGGTTTCCGCTGTCCATGAAGTTCCTCACTCATGTGTTGTGTAACTCAGTCCCGGCGCGCCTGTTCATTCGGGTAGGCAGCGCTGTCGGGCGCGATCAGTTTGGCGCCGTCGAGTTTCCGCGGCGGGATGCGTCGTGTTTCGCGCCGGTTACGAGCGGGGCGAGCAGGTAAACATCACGTTTCCCGCCTCTGCGAGTGAGGCGACGAGCACCCTAGGAGTGGGTGAGAGCCACCAGGCGCGAGACGGCGCGGAGGTACTTCTTGCGGTATCCGCCCGCGAGCATGTCCTCGCGGAACACGGAATCGAGCGGAGTCCCGGTGGCGCGGATCGGGATCTGCGCGTCGTACGCGCGGTCGACGAACGCCGCGAAGCGCAGGGCGGCGGACTGGTCGTCGAATCCGACCACGTTCCGCAGGCCGATGGTCCCGATCCCCTCGATGAGGCGGATGTACCGCGACGGGTGCACCGAGGCGAGATGGCGGATGAACGCCCCGAAGTCGTCATCGGAGACGAGAGCGGATGCCGCGGCATCCGTCATCGCGCTCTCGTAGGCGACGTCGTCGAGGACGACCGCGTGACCGTCGACGGCGCGCTGCCGGTAGTCGGTGCCGTCGATCCGAATGGTCTGGAAGTGTTCGGCCATCGCATGGATCTCGCGGAGGAAGTCCTGCGCGGCGAACCGCCCCTCCCCCAGTGCGTTCGGCGGGGTGTTGGAGGTTGCGGCGAGCTTCGTGCCGGTGGGGACGAGCTCGGCGATGAGTCGCGTCATCACCATCGTGTCGCCCGGATCGTCGAGCTCGAACTCGTCGATGCACAGCAGGTCCGCGCCGCGGAAGAGTTCGACGGTCTTCTGATAGCCCAGCGCCCCGACCAGCGCGGTGTACTCGATGAACGAGCCGAAGTACTTCCGGCGTGCCGGCATCGCGTGGTAGATCGCGGCGAGCAGGTGGGTCTTGCCGACGCCGAAGCCGCCGTCGAGGTACACGCCCGGCTTCATCGGCGCTTCGCGCTTGGCGCGTCGGAAGAAGCCTCCCCGCGCGGCGGGTGCCCCACGACCCGAGCTGAAGACCTCGAGCAGGTCCTTGGCCCCCTGCTGCGAGGGATAGGCCTCGTCGGCGCGGTAGGTCTCGAAGGTGGCCCCGTCGAACTGCGGCGGCGGCACGAGAGCGGCGACCATCTCGGCACCGCTCACCTTCGGATCGCGTTCGCTCAGGTGCGTGGTTCCGGAGGAGGTGAGGGGCACCCGACCAGCCTAGCCGCCGGGCGCAGTCCCCTTCGCGGCCCGCAGCGCGTGCGAGGATGGCGGCGTGTGGGTGACCGAGGTGCTGCCGTCGACCGGGGAGCGGGTGGATGCCGCGACGCCCAAGGGGCGCGCATGGTTGGCCGACCGGTACGCGCCGGCCGCGGACGCCTGGGTCCGCCTCAACATGATCACCTCCTTGACGGGGTCGGCCGTCGGCCCGGACGGCACGAGCGACACCCTCACGAACCGCGCCGACCGCGCGATCCTGGGGGTCATCCGCGCGGGCGCGGACGCCGTCGTCGTGGGAGCGCAGACCGTGCGAGCCGAGGGGTACGTCCTCCCCCGACGCTCCCGCCTGGTGGTCGTGTCGCGAGCGGGTGACCTGGCCGGGCACCGACTCGAACCCGCCGCCGACGGACCCGACGACCAGGTGCTCCTCCTGCTGCCCCCGGACGCGCCGACCCCGCGCCCCGTGCCCGGTGTCACCCTCGTCCGCGTCACGCTGGACGACGGACGGATGCCGGTGCCCGGCATCCTCTCCGCCCTCGCCGACCGCGGCATCCGACGCATCGTCTGCGAGGGCGGCCCGTCGTTGGCCGGACAGTTCGCCGCGGCCGACGTCGTCGACGAGTACTGCATCACGGCAGCGCCCCGGTTGGTCCCGAGCGCCGGACCGTTCCTGCCGCTGGCGGACGCCGTCGACACGACACCCGCGGGCGTGCTCGTCGACGACGACGGATTCAGTTACCTGCGTCTGCGTCGCCGGTGAGGCCGCGCGCCGACAGCCAGTCGCGGATGTCCGAGGTCCAGCGCTCCTCGTCGTAGTTCCACAGCTTCGTGTGCCGGGCCCCCTCGAACTCATCGAGCGTGACGAGGTCGGGACGTCGATCCCGCAGCGCACGGGAGGCCGCCGGCGGCACGAAGTCGTCCGCCGCGCTGTGCAGGATCAGGATCGGTGCGACGAGCTCGTCCGCCCGGGCGAGGACGTCCAGACGGTCCCACGGGATCGGGTCGCCCGCCCCCGTCAGCGACGACGCCCACGGGCGGGTCAGCGCGTCGAGGGCGAGATGCGTCAGCGGGCGCGGGATGCGGGTGAGGTCGGCGTGATGCGTCAGCACGCGGCGCCAGTCGACGACGGGCGAGTCGAGGATGACGCCGGCGATGAGGTCGCGGTGGGCGGATCCCGCCGCCAGCTGCAGCGCGATCGCGCCGCCCATCGACCACCCCATGAGGATGATGCGCCGCGCCCCGGCGCGGCGGGCGTAGCCGATCGCGCGGTCGACGTCGCGCCACTCGGTCGCGCCCAGTGCCGAACTCCCTCCGCGGCTGCGCGGAGCGTCGGCATCGTTGCGGTAGGAGGTGAGCATCGACGTGATCCCCGCGGCATGGAAGACCGGCACGGCACGCAGGGTCTCCGCACGCGTCGTGCCGCGTCCGTGGATGTGCACCGCCCAGACGTCGCTCCCGCCGTCCGCGGGGAACACCCACGCGGGGCACGACCCGAGCGAAGTGCTGACCGAGACCTCCTCGAACGGGAGATGCAGTTCGGCGGGATCGGAGAAGTACCACCCGCTGAAGGCAGCGGCGGCGTCGAGGCGATCCGACTCGTCGATCTGGGTGAGGAGCTTCCGGGTGACGGTGTCCGTCCCCGCGGCGAGCACGGTGCCGAGCTTGATGTAGCTCTGCGTCCCGGTGGTGAACAAGCCGTAACGCCCCGGCAGGACCGTATCCGCCGAGCGCGAGAGCGTGATGGTCTGCGCGGCGACGTCGACGTCGACGAGGGTCGTGTCCGGCACCCGAGCGGAGAGCGTCACGACGCGCCGCGCGACGCGACCGGCGAGGAGCGCGAGCAGTCCCGTCGTGCTGACGAGCGCCGTGGTGAGCGCGACGACGGTGCTGCGCATCGTGGGAACGGTCCCGGGTCGGGCCGCGTCGGGGACGGCGCGCCTGGAAGCCTTCATGGTGCCCTCACTCTAGTCTGTCGCCGTGACCGAACCCCCGACCGGGACGCCGGAGTTCCTCGCTGTGAGTGACGCGTTGCGCGCCCTGCACTTCCGCGAGGACTTCGTCGTGCGCGAGATCGCCGCACCGGCATCCCTCGCCCCCGAGGCCATCGCCTTCGCGGGCGACGTGCGTCCGGACGACGACGGTGAATCCCCTTACGGGACGGGCCGGATCGTCATCCTCCATGACGCCTCGGAACCGGATGCCTGGGGCGGCCCCTGGCGGATCGTCTGCTTCGCGCAGGCCCCTCTCGAACCCGAGATCGGCACCGATCCCCTGCTGGCCGACGTAGCCTGGTCATGGCTGGTCGATGCACTCGCAGCGCGTGGAGCGACGTTCCACGCGGCATCCGGCACAGCGACCAAGACCCTTTCGAAGGGTTTCGGAACGCTGGCCGCCGAGGGCGACGGTGCGCAGATCGAACTCCGCGCGTCGTGGTCCCCCGACGGGGATCCGACCGGTCACATGGACGCCTGGGGCGAGCTGGTCTGCATGTTGGCAGGTCTCCCCCCGGGTTCGGAGAACATCGCCGTGTTCGGCGGACAGCGGAGTACACGTGGCTGAATACGAGGTCATCGCCGATCTGGATGCGGCGGCGGCCGCAGCGTCGCGCCTGGCGGCCGGTGACGGTCCCGTGGCCGTCGACGTCGAGCGGGCGTCGGGCTTCCGCTACTCGCAACGCGCCTACCTCATCCAGGTCTACCGGCGCGGCAGCGAGGTGTTCCTGTTCGACCCGCCCGCGATCGGTGACCTCTCCGCCCTGCAGGCGGCGATCGGCGACGAGGAGTGGGTGCTGCACGCCGCCAGCCAGGATCTGCCGTCGCTGCGCGAGGCCGGACTCGAGCCGCCCCGGATCTTCGACACCGAACTCGCCGCCCGACTGCTCGGTCACGACCGGGTGGGTCTGGGCGCCGTCGTCGAGGACACGCTCGGCATCACCCTGGCCAAGGCGCACTCAGCGGCGGACTGGTCGACCCGGCCGCTCCCCCAGGGGTGGCTCGAATACGCTGCGCTGGACGTGCTGCACCTGATCGACGTCCGCGACGCCCTGGCGACCGAACTCGATGAACAGGGCAAGACCGCCTTCGCCCAGGAGGAGTTCGAGGCAGTGCGCACCCGCGCCCCCAAGCCGCCGCGCGAAGAGCCGTGGCGCCGGCTGAGCGGGCTCCACACGGTGCGCGGTCGCCGCGCGCTCGCCGTCGCCCGTGCGCTGTGGCAGGCCCGCGAAGACTACGCCCGCGAAGAGGACGTCTCCCCGGGCCGACTCGTGCCCGACCGCGCGCTCGTCGCGGCCGTCATCGCAGACCCCGCGACCAAGCAGGACCTCGCCCGCGTGAAGGAGTTCACGGGACGCGCGAGCCGCAGTCAGCTGGACCGCTGGTGGGCGGCCATCGAGGCGGGGCGCGCAGATCCCGCCCTGCCCGCCGAGCGCGGCCCGGGTGACGGGATGCCGCCGCCCCGGGCATGGGCCGATCGCAACCCCGCGGCGGACGCGCGCTTGAAGGCCGCCCGGCCTCTCGTGGAGGCGCGCGCCGAAGAGCTGGGGATGCCGACGGAGAACCTCCTGACGCCCGACCTGCTCCGCCGCGTGGCCTGGCATCCGCCGGCCGAGGTGACGGCCGAGTCGATCGGCGATGCCCTCGGGGAGCTGGGCGCGCGCCCGTGGCAGATTGCACAGACTGCACAGGTGATCGCCACGGCCTTTGTCGATTCCGTGCAGGTGCCCGACGCGGCATCCGAGACCGCTTCGTAGGTTCGACCCAACCGATTTTCGCGGTATCGCGGCCTCCGTAGGCTGGGTGGGAACCCAATCATTGGAGGCAGTGTGGCCGAGCTTTCGGACGTCTATTTCGTCGACGGAATGCGCACCCCGTTCGGGCGTGCGGGCGAAAAGGGCATGTATTGGAACACGCGCGCCGACGACCTCGCCGTCAAGGCGACGATCGGCCTCATGGAACGGAACCCCGACGTCCCGGCTGAGCGCGTCGACGACGTCGCGATCGCCGCGACGAGCCAGACCGGCGAGCAGGGGCTGACCCTGGGGCGGTCGGTGGCGATCCTCGCGGGGCTTCCGCAAACGGTCCCCGGCTTCGCCATCGACCGGATGTGCGCGGGCGCCATGACGAGCGTCACCACGATGGCCGGGGCGATCGGCGTCGGCATGTACGACGTCGCGCTCGCGGGCGGTGTGGAGCACATGGGGCACTACCCGATCGGCGGCAACGCCGACCCCAACCCGCGGTTCGTCGCCGAGAAGATGGTCGATCCCGGCGCCCTCAACATGGGAGTCACGGCGGAGCGCATCTTCGACCGGTTCCCGCAGCTCACGAAGGAGCGCTCCGACCGGTTCGGCATGCTGAGCCAGCACAAGGCGCAGGCCGCCTACGAATCCGGCAAGTTCCAGCCCGACCTCGTCCCCGTCGCGGTGAAGGATGCCGCCGGCGCGTGGGGACTGGCGACCGAGGACGAGGGCCGTCGTCCGCAGACGACGATGGCCGACCTCGCCGCCCTCAAGACCCCGTTCCGACCGCACGGTCGCGTGACGGCCGGCACATCCTCCCCCCTCACCGACGGCGCGACCATGTCGCTCCTCGCCGGCGGCGGCGCGGTCAAGGAACTGGGGCTCACCCCAAAGATGCGGATGGTCTCGTTCGCCTTCGCGGGCGTCCAGCCCGAGATCATGGGCATCGGCCCGATCCCCTCGACCGAGAAGGCGCTGAAGAAGGCGGGCCTCACGATCGACGACATCGGCCTGTTCGAGCTGAACGAGGCCTTCGCCGTGCAGGTCATCTCGCTGCTCGACCACTTCGGCATCGCCGACGACGATCCGCGCGTGAACCCCTGGGGCGGCGCGATCGCGCTCGGGCACCCGCTGGCGGCATCCGGTGTCCGCCTCATGATCCAGCTGGCGGCGCACTTCGCGGAGCGACCCGACGTCCGTTACGGCCTCACCGCGATGTGCGTCGGCCTCGGACAGGGGGGCTCCATCATCTGGGAGAACCCGCACTACAACGGCAAGAAGAAGAAGTGAGGCAGCCGACCATGACGAACTACGACCGGATCGACTTCTCGCCCCTTCTCGCCCTCTCCGACAGCGAGGTCGTGACCCACTCCCCCGTCCGCGACATCACGCTCGCCAGCGGCAAGGTCCTCGCCCTCATCACGCTCGACAACGGCCGCGACCACACCCGCCCCAACACGCTGGGCCCGGCGACGCTCACCGAGCTCGGCGCGACGCTCGACACCCTGACGACGCGCGCGGCCGCGGGCGAGATCGACGCCGTCGGCATCACCGGCAAGCAGTACATCCTGGCCGCCGGCGCCGACCTCAGCGAGGTCAGCAACGTCGGTTCGGTGGAGAACGCGCGACTCATCGCCCAGCTCGGCCATCACGTGCTCGGCAAGCTGTCCGACCTCGGCGTGCCCTCGTTCGCGTTCGTGAACGGGCTCGCGCTCGGCGGCGGCCTCGAGATCGCGTTGAACTCGACCTACCGGACGGTGGATGCCTCGGCTGCGGCGATCGCCCTCCCGGAGGTCTTCCTCGGGATCATCCCCGGCTGGGGCGGCGCGTACCTGCTGCCGAACCTCATCGGCATCGAGAACGCCCTCGAGGTCGTCATCTCGAACCCGCTGAAGCAGAACCGGGTGCTCAAGCCGCAGCAGGCGTACGACCTCGGCATCATGGACGCGATCTTCCCCGCCTCGAGCTACCTCGAATCGTCGCTGCGCTGGGCCGACGACGTCCTCACCGGCGCCGTCAAGGTCGAGCGTAAGAACGCCCCCGGCAAGATCGAGCGCCTCACCAAGTGGCCCATCGCGATCAAGATGGCCCGCGGCATGCTCGAGTCGAAGATCGGAACGGTGCCCCGGTCGCCGTACGTGGCTCTCGACCTGCTCGACAAGGCCAAGAGCGGCACCAAGGCCGAGGGCTTCGCGCGGGAGGACGAGGCGCTCGCCTCGCTCGTCACGGGCGACCAGTTCGCGGCATCCATGTACGCGTTCGACCTCGTGCAGAAGCGCGCGAAGCGGCCGGTCGGTGCGCCCGACAAGGCTCTCGCGAAGAAGGTCACGAAGGTCGGCGTCATCGGTGCGGGGCTCATGGCGAGCCAGTTCGCGCTGCTGTTCGTGCGCAAGCTGCAGGTGCCCGTGCTCATCACGGACCTCGACCAGGCGCGCGTCGACAAGGGTGTCGCGTACATCCACGACGAGATCGGCAAGCTCGAGGCGAAGGGCCGGCTCGACGGCGACACCGCCAACAAACTGCGCGCCCTCGTGACCGGGACGACGGACAAGTCCGCGTACGCGGACTGCGACTTCGTCATCGAAGCCGTCTTCGAAGAGGTCGGCGTCAAGCAGGCCGTCTTCGCCGAGATCGAGGCCGTGGTGGCCGAGGACGCGATCCTCGCGACGAACACCTCGTCGCTGTCGGTCGAGGAGATCGGCGCGAAGCTCGCGCACCCCGAGCGACTCGTCGGCTTCCACTTCTTCAACCCGGTCGCGGTCATGCCGCTCATCGAGGTCGTGAAGACGCCGAAGACCTCGGATGCCGCCCTGTCGACCGCCTTCGTCGTCGCGAAGGGCCTCGGTAAGAACGCGGTCCTCACCGCTGACGCGCCCGGCTTCGTCGTGAACCGGCTGCTCGCCAAGGTCATGGGCGAGGCGGCCCGCGCCGTCTACGAGGGCACACCCGTCGCCGACGTCGAGAAGGCGTTCGCTCCGCTGGGCCTGCCCATGGGACCGTTCCAGCTCATCGACCTCGTCGGCTGGAAGGTCGCCGCGCACGTGCAGGACACGATGGTGCGCGCCTTCCCCGATCGCTTCTACGCGAACGAGAACTTCCACGAGCTCGCCGCGCTCGACGCGGTCGTCGAGAAGGACAAGGGGGGCCGGGTGACCGGCTTCACGAAGGCCGCCGAGAAGGTCGCGAAGAAGGCGACCGGATCGACACCGGCATCCGCTGAGGAGATCCTCCGCCGGGTGCAGGACCGCCTCGCGCAGGAGATCAAGCTCATGCTCGACGAGGGCGTCGTGCCCGAGGTCGAGGACATCGACCTCTGCCTCATCCTCGGCGCGGGTTGGCCCTTCATCGACGGCGGCGCCACGCCGTACCTCGACCGCGAGGGAGCCAGCGAGCGGGTGTTCGGTGACACGTTCCACCACCCGCCGATCCGCGGCATCGCCTGATCGGACGGCAGGACGGGAGCGGCCCCGGGGTGGATCCCCGGGGCCGCTTCCGTGGGTCAGCGTGCCTCGAGCACCGCCTGGGCCGCACGGACCCGCAGGTCGCGCGCCAGGTGGTCGCGCTCCTCGAGGACGATGCGGCGGAGCGAGCCCGGCGCGTCCGGATGCGCGGCCAGCCACGCGTCGACCGCCACGGTGTCCTCCGTGGCGGGGAACAGCCCGCGCACCAGACGCGCCGCGATCTCGATGCTGCGCGAGCGCCAGACCGGCAGGATCCGGGCAAAGTAGTCGTCGTCGAACGCCGTCACGAGCGGCCGGCTCGCGCCCGCCCGGACGCCCCGGATGACCGCGTCCAGATGATCGTTCGTCAGCGTCGGGTCGTCCCACGCCGCGCGCCACGCATCGGCACGGACGGATGCCTCGGGCCGAGCCGAGAGGGCGGCGAGACGCGCCGTACGGCCCGACGACGTGGCATCCCGCGCCGCCTCCTCCTCGATCCGCCTCGCGTCCGCCCGGCCCGAGGCGGCGAGTCCGAACACCCACCCCCAGCGCAGGTCGGGGTCGAGCGCGAGCCCCTCGGGAGTCGGGGCCCGACCGTCGAGGATCGCCGTCATCAGCTCGGCGCGAGCGTCCGACAGCTCAGCGGCCACCCCGACGGCACGCGCCCAGATGAGTTGCGCGTCCGAACCCGGGGCCGCGGCGTCCATCGCGGCCCCGGCGGTGTCGAGCCACGCGTCCGCCGCCGCGGCACGGGCGGCGTCCGGGACGTAGTGGCGGACCGCGAAGGCCGCGTGCGCGAGGACGTCCGCCAGCAGGGCGGGGTGCGGTTCCTGCGGCGCATGCCGCGCCGCGATGGCGAGGTAGACGGATGCCGCGAGCTCGCCGTCCCGGACGGCGTTCCACAGCGCAGCCCAGACGACGCCCCGCGCGACCGCATCCGGCATGGTCGACAGACCCTCCTGGACCGCGGCGAGCGACCGGTCGTCGAGCCGCACCCTCGCGTACGACCGGTCGTCGACGTTCGCCACGACCACAGCGGCGTCGGGGAGGACGGGGGCGGTCACGACCGTCCGCTCCCCGAATAGGTCGACGGCGACGTCGCCGCGGGCCACGAGTCGCCCGCCCTCGTCGTCCCAGAGCCCGACGCTGACGGCATGGGGCCTCGCGACGTCCTGCGCGACCGCGAGGGGGGCGCGCTCGGTCGTGAGGGTGGGCAGACCCGTCGTCTCGAGCCACGCAGCGCTCCACGACCGCAGGTCGCGGCCCGAGGCCTCTTCGAGAGCCGCCAGGAGGTCCTCCAGCGTCGTGTTGCCGTAGGCGTGCGTCGCGAAGTAGCGGCGCGCTCCGCGGAAGAACGCCTCCTCGCCGACGAAGCCCACGAGCTGCTTCAGGACCGAGGCGCCCTTGGCGTAGGTGATCCCGTCGAAGTTGAGCTTGGCCGCCTCGAGATCGGGGATGTCGGCGACGATCGGATGCGTCGTCGGCAGCTGGTCCTGCGCGTACGCCCAGCCCTTCCGCCGGCTCGCGAAGGTGACCCAGGCATCCGGGTGGAGCCCCGTCGCGACGTTGGCGTGGGTCCCCATGAAGTCGGCGAACGACTCCTTGAGCCACAGGTCGTCCCACCACCGCATCGTCACGAGGTCGCCGAACCACATGTGGGCCATCTCGTGCAGGATCGTGTTCGACCTGGCTTCGCGCTGGGCCGCCGTCGCCGCTCCCCGGAAGACGTAGGCCTCGGTGAAGGTCACCAGTCCGGGGTTCTCCATCGCGCCGAGGTTGTACTCCGGGACGAAGATCTGGTCGTACTTGCCCCACGGGTAGTGCTGGTCGAACGCGCTCGTGAAGAAGTCCAGACCGCGACGGGTGATGTCGAGGATTTCGTCCGCGTCGAGGTGCTCCGCGAGCGAGGCGCGACAGAGCACCCCGAGGTCGACGCTCTGGCGCTCACCGCGCCACACACCGTCCACGCGGTGATACGGGCCCACCGCGACCGCGGTGACGTAGCTCGAGAGCGGCGGCGTCTCGGCGAACGAGACCCGGACGCCGCCGTCGACGTCGGTGCGCCCGGTCTCCGCACCGCCGGAGAGGATGACACCGTCGCCCGCGGCCGTGACGTGGAAGGTCCACCGCGCCTTCAGATCGGGCTGCTCGAAGCAGGGGTAGACCCGGCGGCTGTCGGCGGGCTCGTACTGCGTGTAGAGGTACACCGCGCCGTCGACCGGGTCGGTGAAGCGGTGCAGACCCTCACCCGACCGGCTGTACCGGCCGCGCGCGCGGATCCGCACCGTGTTGCGTTCGGCCAGGCCCGTCAGTCGGATGCGGGCGCCGTCCCAGTCGACCTTTCGGGTCTCGCCGTTGATCTCCACCTCGTCGACCGACGCGCCCAGGAAGTCCACCCAGGTCTCCGAGGTCGCCGCGTCGAAGCGGAGGATGCTCTGCGTCTCGAAGTCCTCGCGCGCCGGGTCGGACGCCGATCGCACGTCGAGGTCGACCTCGATCGTCTCGAGCGTGACGACGGATGCGCGGGCCGCGGCATCCTCTCGACTCAGGTTCTCATCGCCGGGATGCTGCGGTGTCTGCATCCCTCCATGCTGTCACGCAGGGGCGACGTCAGTCCGACGCGGAGTCGGCGGGGCCGCGCAGCTCGACGTCCTGCGAGGACCACACCGCGTCGTCGGTCGATTGCCGGGCGATCGGCACGCGCGTGCCGAGGACCTGAGCGACCACGTCCTGCGCGATCTTCGGTGCCGTGAGCCCCGCATCCGCGAGGATCTGCTCGCGACTTGCGTGGTCGATGAACTCGTCGGGGAGCCCCAGCTCATCGACCGCGGTCGACACTCCGGCCTCGCGCAGCACCTGCCGGACCCGGGTGCCGACGCCGCCGACGCGGATGCCGTCCTCGATCGTGATCACGAGGCGGTGGGATGCCGCCAGGTCGACGATCGCGGGGCGGATCGGCACGGCCCATCGAGGATCCACGACGGTCGACCCGATGCCCTGCGCGCGCAGACGTTCGGCGACGGCGACGGCGAGGTGGGCCATGGGTCCGATCCCGACCAGGAGCACGTCCTCCGCACCGCTGCGGTAGAGGACGTCAGTACCGTCCTCGAGCCGCTCGATCGCCTCGAGGGCGTCGGGTACGGACCCCTTCGGGAAGCGCACGACGGTCGGGGCGTCCTCGACCGTGATGGCCTCGTCGAACAGTTCGCGCAGCCGCTCGCCGTCGCGGGGTGCCGCCAGACGGATGCCGGGGACGAGCTGCAGCATGGCGAGGTCCCAGATGCCGTGGTGGCTGGGGCCGTCGGGGCCGGTGACACCCGAGCGGTCGAGGACGAAGGTGACGCCCGCCTTGTGGAGGGCGACGTCCATCATGACCTGGTCGAACGCGCGGTTCATGAAGGTCGCGTAGATGGCGACGACGGGGTGGAGTCCGCCGAAGGCGAGACCGGCGGCCGAGGCGACCGCGTGCTGCTCGGCGATGCCCACGTCGTACACGCGGTCTGGGAACCGCTGCGCGAACGGTTGCAGACCTGTCGGGCGGAGCATCGCGGCGGTCATCGCGATGATGTCCTCGCGCCGGTCGCCGGCGTCGACGAGGGCGTCCGCGAACACGTCGGTCCACGCCACGGCATCCGAGGCTCCGATGGGCTCACCCGTGACGGGGTCGATCTTGCCGACCGCGTGGAACTGGTCGGCCTCGTCGCGCCGGGCCGGCTCGAAGCCGCGCCCCTTGTCGGTTATCGCGTGCACGATGACGGGGGCGCCGTACTCCTTCGCGAGGCGGAGGGTCTCCTCCATCGCGTCGAGGTCGTGCCCGTCGACGGGACCGAGGTACTTGATGTCGAGATTGGAGTAGAGCGCGATGTTGTTCGTGAACCGGGAGAGGAACCCGTGCGTGCCGCCGCGCACACCGCGGTAGACGGCGCGCCCGATCGGGCCGAACAAGCGCGAGACGTGCGCGGAGCTGCGACGGAGCGTCTGGTAGCTGTCGGCGGTGCGCACGCGGTTGAGGTAGCGGGCCATGCCACCGATGGTCGGCGCGTACGACCGGCCGTTGTCGTTGACGACGATGACGAGGTTGCGGTCGTTGTCGTCGGAGATGTTGTTGAGCGCCTCCCACGTCATCCCGCCCGTCAGCGATCCGTCACCGACGACGGCGACGACGTGACGGTCCTTGCGCCCGGTGCGGGTGAGGGCACGCGAGACGCCGTCGGCCCAGCTCAGCGAGCTCGACGCATGCGAGGACTCGACGACGTCGTGCGGGCTCTCCGACCGCTGCGGGTAGCCGGCGAGGCCGCCGCGGGAGCGGAGCTTCGAGAAGTCCTGTCGCCCGGTCAGCAGCTTGTGGACGTAGGACTGGTGCCCCGTGTCGAAGATGATGGGGTCGTTCGGCGAGTCGAACACACGGTGCAAGGCGATCGTCAGCTCGACCACGCCGAGGTTGGGCCCGAGGTGGCCACCGGTCCGCGAGACGTTCTCGACGAGGAAGGTCCGGATCTCGTCGGCGAGGATGTGGAGCTCCTCGCTCGAGAATCGGTCGAGGTCACGTGGACCGGTAATTCCCTCGAGAAGACTCATGTCCAGAGTCTACGTGGCCCTACGCGAGAGGACCCCGACTCCACGCGGAGCCGGGGTCCTCTTGACAACGGACCTCAGACGAGCGAACGCAGCACGTACTGCAGGATGCCGCCGTTGCGGTAGTAGTCGGCCTCACCGGGGGTGTCGATACGGACGACCGCGTCGAACTCGATCGTCTGCTTACCCTCGGGCGAGAACTCGCTGGGCTCGGCGACGACCTTCACCGTCTTCGGGGTGACGCCCTCGTTGAGCTGCTCGAGACCCGTGATCGAGACGATCTCGGTGCCGTCGAGGCCGAGCGACTTCCAGCTCTCCCCCTCGGGGAACTGGAGCGGCACGACACCCATGCCGATGAGGTTCGAGCGGTGGATGCGCTCGAAGCTCTCGGTGATGACCGCCTTGACGCCCAGCAGGCTCGTGCCCTTGGCCGCCCAGTCGCGCGACGAGCCCGAGCCGTACTCCTTGCCGCCGAAGACGACGAGCGGGGTGCCCTGCGCCTGGTAGTTCTGGCTCGCGTCGTAGATGTACGACTGCGGGCCGCCCGGCTGCGTGAAGTCTCGGGTGAACCCGCCCTCGACGACCTTGCCGTCGTTGACGGCGGCCACGATCTCGTTCTTCAGGCGGATGTTGGCGAAGGTGCCGCGGATCATGACCTCGTGGTTCCCGCGGCGCGAGCCGTAGGAGTTGAAGTCCTTCTGCGCGACCCCGTGCTCGGTCAGGTACTGCGCGGCGGGGGTGCCCGCCTTGATGTTCCCGGCCGGGCTGATGTGGTCGGTCGTGACCGAGTCGCCGAGCGTCGCCATGACGCGCGCGCCGGAGATGTCGGTGACCGGTGCGGGGGTGCGCTCCATGCCGTCGAAGTACGGCGCCTTGCGGACGTACGTCGAGTCCTCGTCCCATTCGAAGACGGGACCGGTGGGCGTGGGCAGGTTCTTCCAGCGCTCGTCGCCGTCGAAGACGGTCGAGTACTGCTTGATGAACTGCTCGCGGGAGATCGACTGGTCGATGACCTCCTGCACCTCGTCGGGCGAGGGCCAGATGTCCTTCAGGAACACGTCGTTGCCGTCCGCGTCCTTTCCGAGGGCATCGGTCTCGAAGTCGAAGTTCATCGACCCGGCGAGGGCGTAGGCGACGACCAGCGGCGGCGACGCGAGGTAGTTCATCTTCACGTCGGGGCTGATGCGACCCTCGAAGTTGCGGTTGCCCGAGAGCACCGCGGTCACGGCCAGGTCGTTCTCGTTGATGGCCGCCGAGACCTCGTCGATGAGCGGGCCCGAGTTACCGATGCAGATCGTGCAGCCGTAGCCGACGGTGTAGAAGTCGAGCGCCTCGAGCGCCTTGTCGAGCCCGGACTTCTCGTAATAGTCCGTGACGACCTTCGAGCCGGGGCCGAGCGTCGTCTTGACCCACGGCTTGCGCTTCAGGCCCTTGTCGGTGGCTTTCTTGGCGAGCAGGCCCGCCGCGATCATGACCGACGGGTTCGACGTGTTCGTGCACGAGGTGATGGCCGCGAGGGTCACCGCGCCGTTGTCGAGGAGGTAGGACTGCCCGTCGGGGGTCGTGACCTTGACCGGCTTGGATGCCGCGTGGCGGGCACCGCTCGAGATCATCGAGGGGACGTGCTCGTGGTCGTGCTGGTGCGAGACGCCCTCGGCCGAAACCGTCTCGTGCTCGACACCCGGGGTGGTACCCGGGTCGGAGGCGGGGAACGTGCCCTCGATCTCGACCGAGTCCTCCTCGGCGGCATCCGCGTAGTTGAGGATGTCCTTCTCGAACTGGCTCTTCGCCTCGGAGAGCAGGATGCGGTCCTGCGGGCGCTTCGGGCCGGCGATGGAGGGGACGACCGTCGAGAGGTCGAGCTCCATGAACTCGCTGAAGCTGAGGTCGCGCGCCGGGTCGTGCCACAGCGACTGCGCCTTCGCGTACGCCTCGACGAGCGCGACGGTCTGCTCGTCGCGACCGGTCAGACGCAGGTAGTCGAGCGTGACGTCGTCGACGGGGAACATGGCGGCGGTCGAGCCGAACTCGGGGCTCATGTTGCCGATGGTGGCGCGGTTGGCGAGCGGCACCTGGGCGACGCCCTCGCCGTAGAACTCGACGAACTTGCCGACGACGCCGTGCTTGCGGAGCATGTCGGTGATCGTGAGGACGACGTCCGTGGCGGTCACGCCGGCGGGGATCTCACCGGTCAGCTTGAAGCCCACGACGCGCGGGATCAGCATGGAGACGGGCTGGCCGAGCATCGCGGCCTCGGCCTCGATGCCGCCGACGCCCCAGCCGAGCACGCCCAGGCCGTTGACCATCGTGGTGTGCGAGTCGGTGCCGACACAGGTGTCGGGGTAGGCGCGCAGCACACCGTCGACGGTGCGGTCGTAGACGACCTTGGCCAGGTGCTCGATGTTGACCTGGTGGACGATGCCGGTGCCGGGCGGGACGACCTTGAAGTCGTCGAAGGCGGTCTGGCCCCAGCGGAGGAACTGGTACCGCTCGCCGTTGCGCTCGTACTCGATCTCGACGTTGCGCTCGAGAGCGTTCTCGCTGCCGAAGAGGTCGGCGATGACCGAGTGGTCGATGACCATCTCGGCGGGCGAGAGCGGGTTGATCTTGTTGGGGTCGCCGCCCAGGGCGGTCACGGCCTCGCGCATCGTGGCGAGGTCGACGATGCACGGGACACCGGTGAAGTCCTGCATCACGACGCGTGCGGGCGTGAACTGGATCTCGGTGTTCGGCTCGGCGTCGGGCTGCCAGTTCCCGAGAGCCTCGATCTGCTCCTTCGTGACGTTCGCACCGTCTTCGGTGCGGAGCAGGTTCTCGAGGAGGATCTTGAGGCTGTACGGAAGCTTCTCGTAGCCGGGAACGGTGTCGATGCGGAAGATCTCGTAGTCGGTGTCGCCGACCGTGAGTGTGCTCTTCGCACCGAAGCTGTCAACAGTGGACACGTGTGCTCTCCTTCGTCGGCGGGCGCGGCGTGAGCCGGCCCTCCCATCTTCGCCCCGCCCGGTCCCGGCGGCTAGTGAGGTCTGCCTTACCGTGACGGGCGAAATCTATCTTGATATCAAGATACCTCACGGACGCCTCCGGCACGTGTGTCAGACGTCCCCGTCGTCCGTATCGGCCGCATCCGCGATCCGGGCGACGAGGACCGGTTCCTCCTCGAGGCACATCCCGCGCAGCCGTTCGAGCAGATCCGCGATGCTCGTGGAACCCAGCAGGCGGAACCGGTCGTACTCCCCCAGCGGGGCCATGGCGGCCAGCTGCCACGTCGAGACGACAGGATCGTCGGCCACCTCGGCATCCGGGTCCCACCGCGCTTCGTCGAGGACCGCAGCCAACGTCGCGACACGACGCACGACGCGCTCCACCTCACGGCGCAGCGGCAGGAGGTCCTCGTCCCAGGCGAGCGGCGCGACGGGTGACACGTCCGCCACGGGATGCGGGTCGTCCTCACCCCACCTGTGGACGGCGATCCGCTCCCCTCCCACCGCGATCACGAACAGGTCCTCGGCGCCCGCCTCGACCCGGACGATGCGCGCCAGGGTTCCGAGCATCGCGCGCTCGTCGCCGCCCCCGGCCTCGAATCCGCGCTCGATCAGGACCACCCCGAACGACGGGTCGTCGGCATCGAGCAGCCGCCCGATCATCGTGAGGTACCGCGGCTCGAAGACGCGCAGCGCGAGCGGCGTGTGCGGGAGCAGCACGCTTCCCAGCGGGAACATCGGCACGGCGTCCATGGGCTCAGTCAATCAGCCCCGCGGCGCCGGTGGGGTGGTTCCTCAGCTCTCGTCGAGGCGCGGGACACGCGGGGGGTACAGCGCCCGGACCGCGAGCCATGTCACGGCGACCATCGGGGCGAACAGCGGCAGACCCATGACGAGTTTCAGCGTGCCGAGTGCTGCGACCTCTCCCGCGAGGTACAACGGGAGCTGCACGGCCAGCCGGGCGTAGAACAACGCCGCCCACGCGATCGTGAGCCAGAAGAAGGCACGACGCTTGCGTCGGTCGGCGCGCCACGCGGTGCCCTCGTTCATGAGGAAGCCGACGGCGAGCCCGATGAGCGACCAGCCGATCAGTGCCGAGATCAGCAGACCGGTGCCGTACGCGGCGTTCGTGATCAGCCCGGGGACGAAGTTGTCCTGGCCGCGACCGGTGAACAGCGCGAGCGCGGCAGCGACACCCGTCGCGACGAGACCGCCGAAGGCAGCGGCCGCCGGCGACCGCTGGAGGAGGCGGATGATCGTGAACGCGGCCGCGAGCCCGACGGACGCCACGAGCGAGAGCACGAGGTCCTGCCCGGTCACGGTGAAGAGGACCACGAAGACGAGACCGGGGAGGACGGATTCGGCGATGCCGCGCCATCCCCCCATCGCCCGCCAGACGACGTGACCGGTCGTCGCATCCTCGGCCGGATCCAGTCCGGCCCGCTTCGCCGCACCGCCGAGGGCCTGCCCGAGCAGCTCGGAGGCCGTCGCACCCTCGGTTGCGGCCGGGGGGACGAGGTCGGGGCGGGGCGCCGAGGGCTCGTCGGATCCGTCGCGGTCCTGCGACGCGGTCATGCGCTGCCGGGAGAGGCGGGCATCTTCAGCGGGATCAGGTCGCGTGGCGGCATGGGAGTCGCTCCCCGCACCACGACGATCGATCGGAAGAGGTCCTCGACCTGCGCCGCGGCGTCGATGTCGCTCGCGGCGGCTCCGCCGATGACGCCGCGCAGGAACCACCGCGGGCCGTCGACACCCACGAACCGGGCGAGACGCTTGCCGGCCGCGCCGTCGGCTCCCGCGACGGGGACCTCGGCGAGCAGCTCGGGTCCGAGCGGACCCTCGCGCTCCTCGACGCGACCGCCCTGCTGGCGCACCTGCTGTCGGATCTGCTCGCGCGTCTCCTCCCACAAGCCGCTCGAGCGCGGCGCGGCGAAGGGCTGGACCTGCAGCGTGGAGCCGGCGTAGTCGAGGCCGACGGCCACGATGCGCTTGGTCTGCTCCTCGACCTCGAGACGCAGGTTCAGGCCCTCGCGGGGCAGCACCTTCACGCCGCCGAGATCGATGTACGGACGGACGGGATTGGCTTCCGCCTCGTCGAAGGGACCGTTGCTGGCACGATCGCTCGGTGCCGACTTGGGGGCGAGCTCGTCGCTCATGCGGGTTGTCCTGTCGTATAGCCGGTGGATCCGAATCCCCCGTCGCCGCGCACACTGTCGGGAAGCGCGTCGACGGGGAGGAAGGTCGCCCGCGAGACGGGCATGACGATGAGTTGGGCGATGCGGTCGCCGGGCGCGACGTCGAACGCCTCTGCGGCATCCGTGTTCAACAGTGTGACCTTGATCTCGCCGCGGTAGCCGGCATCCACCGTCCCCGGGGAGTTGACCACCGTGATGCCGTGCTTCGCCGCGAGACCGCTGCGCGGCACGACGAAGGCGACGTAGCCGTCGGGCAACGCGATGCGCACGCCGGTGCCGATCAGGGCGCGCTGCCCGGGGGCGAGTCGGACCCGCTCCGTGGCGACGAGGTCGGCGCCCGCGTCGCCCGGGTGCGCGTAGACGGGGACCTGAGCCGAGATAATGGGAACGTCCACGGTATCCATCACCCCCCGAGGCTAATGCACAACACCGACCGCTCCGCTCCCCCCTCGTACCGCGAGCGGCTGAGCCCGTCGCTGTGGCTGCTGGTCAGTGCCGCGGTGTGCGCACCGATGGCCGCGGTGGCCTTCGCGCCGATCGACACGACCCTCGCGCTCGTGGTCGGTTTGGCCGTCGGCGTGGGCCTCGTCTCGGCACTCATCGCCGGCGCTCCGGTCGTCTCGGTGAGCGACGGCGAGCTCCGCGTGGGCCGCGCGCACATCGCCGTCAGCGACCTCGGTGAGCCCGAGATCCTCGCCGGCGAGGCCGCCCGGGCCGCCCGCGGCAGCGACCTCCGCCGCGACGACTGGCACCTCCTGCGCGGAGGCATCGACGGTGTCGTCCGCGTTCCCGTCGCAGACGAGGACGACCCCACGGCGCGGTGGGTGTTCTCGTCCCGCACCCCAGAGAGGGTGGCGGCGATGATCACCCGCGCGCAGCGGGGTCGCTGAGACCTGGAAGGTCGGGGCCGGTCAGGCCGCGCACTCGGTGCAGATGGCACCGATCGAGGTCTGGTGGTCGATCTGGGTGCGGTGCTTCACGAGGAAGCACTCGACACAGGTGAACTCGTCCTCCTGCGGAGGCAGGACCACGACGTCGAGGTCGACGTCGGAGAGGTCGGCGCCGGGCAGCTCGAAACCGCTCGGGTTGTCGGAGTCCTCGACGTCGACCGAGCCGGACATCTTGTCCGGGACGCGTTCCTTCAGAGCCTCGATCGACTCGCTGTCGTCTTCGGTCTTGCGGGGGGCGTCGTAATCCGTGGCCATGCGAGAACGTCTCAACTTTCGGGGTGTTGCAGTGGGTGCGGCCCGTTCGGGCGGCCATAGTTTGCATCACGCACCCGTGAATCGCAAATGGGCCGCCGGGTCGCCGCCGCCTTTCGGAGGGGCCTCACCGCAAACTCGCGGCACGCCCCGGATATTCCCGTCGCCGGGCGCCCGCCGTGACACCATGGGCGCACACGCTGGATCTGGAGGACGTCCGCATGGAACAGCTCAAAGTGATCGGCACCGAGGACGGTCGCCTCATGCTCGCGACCGACGCCGGCGACCGCTTCTCGCTCGCCGTCGACGAGGCGCTGCGCACGCAGTTGCGCCGCCTGCAGCGCGACGCCGAACCTCGACTCGCCCGCCCCAACCCCCGCGACATCCAGGCGCACATCCGTGCCGGGATGTCGGCTGAGGACGTCGCCCAGCTGCTCGGAGTCCGCGTCGAGGACGTCCAGCGTTTCGAAGGGCCCGTCCTCGCCGAGCGCGAGCACGTCGTCGACCAGGCCCTCGCCGTGACCGTGCTGATCGGCGGCGAGCTCGACCCCGGGGCGCAGCCCACGTTCGGCAACGCCGTGCGCGCGAAACTCGCCGAGGCGAGCGCGACCGGCGAACGGTGGACGAGCTGGAAGGACCAGAACGGCTGGACCGTGAAGCTCGAGTTCACCGTCGGCGAGGTCGAGCACGACGCGCGGTGGTCGTTCGACCCCCGCCGATCCTCGCTCGCACCCCAGAACTCCGACGCGACGCAGCTCTCCCGGCAAGGCTCCCTCCCGGAGGGCCTCATCCCTCGCCTGCGCGCCCTCGACACCGCTCCGCAGAAGGATGCCTCGCGGTTCGACAGCGGATCGTTCGGTCCCCGCGGGCTCGTCGCCCCCGACGGCGCGGCCGAAGCGACCGACGATCGCCCCTCCTCCTCGGCAGCTGTACAGCAGGCCGCGATCAAGCGTGCCCCGGACGCCCCGGTGACTTCCGCGGAGACAGCCGACCTCCTCGAGGCGCTCCGCCGCCGCCGCGGACAGCGCGAGCCGATGCCGACGGAGCAGACCGAACAGCGGTCGTCGAGCCCGGTCGCCCTGTTCGACGCGCTCGAGACGCCCGAGGAGTCCGTCCCCGACGAGCCGGCACCCACCGAGACCGAGGCGAGCGAGGCTCCGGCCGAGCAGACGCGCCGCCGCGGACGCACGTCGATGCCGTCGTGGGACGAGATCGTCTTCGGCGCCCGCACCGAGGACGGCTGAGCGTCAGGCGAACGACCCCAGTCGCACCATCGGGACGATGCGCTCCTGATCGGTGAGTGATCCGTGCTGCCCGATCATGCTCTGCGGCCGCTTGTCCGACTCCCGGTCGTCGTAGTACGCGACCGCTGAGCGGGCGGCCACCAGGACGTCGCCGATGCGAGGGAGCACCTCCGCGTCCACGACCTCGCCGAACAGGCCCGCCGCGACCGCCTCGTCGCGCGACAGCACCCAGGACCTTCCGGACTCGGCCTCGTGCCACCGACGCAAGACGTCGTCCGCGCGTCCCTCCTCCGCGTAGAGATGGAGCATGCGCGGCTCGCCGCCCACGATGCGGACGTCGTCCACCAGCGGATCGTCGTCCTGCAGGAGCAGGTGACGGTGCCGCGGGACGTCGACCACCCCGTGGTCGGCCGTGACGACGGCACCCGCGTGGGCGCCCATCGCCGTGTCGAGATCGCGCGCCGCCACGTCGACGGTCTCCAGCGCGGCCGACCATTCGTCGCTCTCCCACCCGCGCGCGTGCGCGATCGTGTCGAGCTCGGGGATGTAGGTGTAGACGAGGGCGCCAGGATGCCGCAACGCGAGATCCGCGGAGCGCTCCATGCGCTCCGCGATGGTCGTGGCCCCGATGAAGTCCGCGCCGCGCTGCAGCGCGCGGGTGAACCCGGTCGCGGCGTACCGCGGCGACGAGACGACGAAGCAGGGTCGCCCGGCTGCGGTCTCGCGTTCGAGTATCGGCGCGCAGCGCTGCCACGTGAGCGGATCGAGACCGTCGGTCTCCCAACCCTTGAGCTGATTCGGTGCCAGGTCGGTGCCCGGCACCCGCACGCGGTAGCCGACGAGGCCGTGCCGGCCCGGCGACTCCCCGGTGAGCAGACTCGTCAGCGCCGCTGCGGTCGTCGCGGGGAAGACGGTGCGCGCGGCATCCTTCTTCGTCATGCGTCCGGCGAGGAAACGGGCGTACCCGGCGCGGGCGGTGAGGTTCGATCGACCGAGTCCGTCGACCATGACGACGATCGCCGATCGCGCCGGCGCGAACCACTCGCCGCGCCCCTGCAGCGACGCCAGGATCTGCGGCACGACACCGGTGAGGCTCCGGGCCGTGGGCGGGTCCGCGGGTAGGCTGGCAGTCATCCGGGTCAGTCTTCCACACGGTGCCCCGCCGCCGTCCTGACCCCTGGCAGCATCTCCCGAAGACCGATCGAGGCCATGGCATCGCGCACTCCCCCTCCCCCTCCCGCCGTTGAACGCATCGAGGACGTCGATCTCGCCGACGAGATGCAGGGGTCCTTCCTGGAGTACGCCTACTCGGTCATCTACTCGCGCGCCCTGCCCGACGCGCGGGACGGCCTGAAGCCGGTGCAGCGCCGCATCCTGTTCCAGATGTCGGAGATGGGGCTGCGCCCCGACCGCGGGCACGTCAAGAGCGCGCGCGTCGTCGGCGACGTCATGGGAAAGCTCCACCCGCACGGAGACTCCGCGATCTACGACGCGCTCGTGCGTCTCGCCCAGGACTTCGCCCTGCGCGTCCCGCTCGTCGACGGCCACGGCAACTTCGGCTCGCTCGACGACGGCCCCGCGGCGGCGCGGTACACGGAGGTCCGACTCGCGGCATCCGCCCTCGCACTCACCGAGAACCTCGACGAGGACGTCGTCGACTTCATCCCGAACTACGACGGCCAGTTCCAGCAGCCCGAGGTGCTGTCGGCCGCCTTCCCGAACCTCCTCGTCAACGGCGCGACCGGCATCGCCGTCGGCATGGCGACCAACATGGCGCCGCACAACCTCATCGAGGTCGTCTCGGCGGCCGTCCACCTGCTCGAACACCCCGATGCGACCCTCGACGAGCTCATGGAGTTCGTGCCGGGTCCCGACCTCCCCGGCGGCGGCGTCATCGTGGGACTCGACGGCATCAAGGAGGCGTACGAAACGGGCCGCGGCTCCTTCCGCACGCGCGCGAAGACGTCGATCGAATCGCTCGGCCCGCGTCGCACCGGCATCGTCGTCACCGAGCTCCCCTACATGGTCGGCCCCGAGCGGGTGATGGAGAAGATCCGCGACGCCGTCACCGCGAAGAAGCTCACCGGCATCTCGGACCTGACCGACCTCACCGACCGCAACAACGGTCTGCGGCTCGTGATCGGCATCAAGACGGGCTTCGACCCGAACGCCGTGCTCGAGCAGCTGTACCGCCTGACGCCGCTCGAGGACTCGTTCGGCATCAACAACGTCGCCCTCGTCGCGGGTCAGCCGCAGACGCTCGGGCTGAAGGACCTCCTGCGGGTGTACCTGGACCACCGCATCCAGGTCGTCACGCGGCGCAGCCGCTACCGGCTCGCCCGCAAGCAGGAACGCCTCCACCTCGTCGAGGGCCTCCTCATCGCGATCCTCGACATCGACGAGGTCATTCAGGTGATCCGCACCTCGGACGACAGCGATCAGGCCCGCACGCGACTCATGGACGTGTTCGACCTGTCGCAGCCGCAGGCCGAGTACATCCTCGAACTGCGCCTGCGCCGGCTGACGAAGTTCTCGCGTGTCGAGCTCGAGAGCGAGCGCGACACCCTGAAGGCCGACATCGCCGCACTGGAGGAGCTGCTGGCCAGCGACGTGCTCCTGCGCCGTCAGGTCGCGAAGGAGCTGGATGCCGCGGCCGAGGCCTTTGGCACGCCGCGCCGCACCCTGCTCATGAACGGCGGACCGGTCACCCCGCGCGGCCGCGCCGCTGCCCCCGCCGATCTGCAGATCGCCGACGCTCCATGCCGCGTCTTCCTCTCCGCGACCGGCCGCATGGTGCGCGCAGAGTTGGTACCCGACGCACCGGGAGGCGGCATCGTGCCGCCGGCACGCCGGTCCAAGCACGACGCCATCCGGTCGGCGGTCGACACGACGACCCGCGGTGACCTGGGCGCGGTGACCACGCTCGGACGCCTCGTCCGGTTCACCCCCGTCGACCTCCCCTCGGTCCCGGCGAACTCGGTACAGCTGGCGGCCGGCACGCGCGCCGCGCAGTACCTCGGGCTGGGCGCGAACGAGCATGTGCTCGCCCTCGTCCCATTGACGGGCGACGCGCCGATTGCGCTGGGCACGGCGCAGGGCGTCGTCAAGCGGGTCGCGGCGACCGAGCTCCCGGCCGGTAAGCCGGACGTCGAGATCATCGCGCTCAAGCCCGGCGACACCGTCGTCGGGGCGGCGCTCGCGGCGGACGGGACCGAACTCGTCTTCGTCACGACCGATGCTCAGCTGCTGCGGTTCGATGCCGCGGCCGTGCGTCCCCAGGGCCGCTCGGCGGGCGGCATGGCCGGCATCCGTCTGGCAGGCGACGCCCGTGTGATCGCCTTCACCGCCGTGGCCGCGACCGACGACACCGTCGTCGCGACCGTCGCCGGATCCACCGCGGCCCTGCCGGGGACGGATGCCGGATCCGCGAAGGTCTCCGCGTTCACCGAGTTCCCCGCCAAGGGGCGTGCGACCGGCGGCGTACGCGCGCAGCGATTCCTCCGCGGCGAGGACGCGCTCATCCTCGCCTGGGTGGGCGATGGCCCCCGCGCCGTGGGTGCGGACGGCTCGGTCCGGCAGCTGCCCGAACCGGGTGCGAAACGCGACGCCTCCGGTCAGGCCCTCGACGCCGTCATCGGCGCCATCGGCACCGCGGTCTCCTGAGGCGGCACGGCGTGGCTCGGCGCGGCATCCATGTGGAGATCGACATCGCCGCGCCGATGGAGCACCTCTGGGCGCTCACCCAGGACCCCGAGCTGCACCCGCGCTGGGACGTCCGGTTCTCGCGTATCCAGCCGACGGGCACCGACGCGTCCGGGATGCAGCGGTTCACGTACGAACGCCGGACGCCGCTCCACACGGTGCGGGGCACGGGTGTCAGCCTGGGTGAGCGCCTGCGGCCCGACGGCACCCGGACGTCGGCGCTGCGTTTCTCGACCACCGATCGGCTCTCACCGATCCGCCGGGGACGGGGGTACTGGCGCTACATCCCCCTCCCCGACGGCCGGGTGCGATTCGTGACGGGGTACGACTACGACCCCGGGTGGGGCCCCGCCGACGTCCTCGTGCGTCCGCTTCTCGGTTGGGTCACGGCATGGAGCTTCGACCGGCTGCGCATTTGGGCAGAGACGGGGGTCGCCCCGGAGCGCTGGGGCCTCGTCTCCGCCTTGGCCTGGTGGCGCGCGGACCGACCCCGCGCCGCCCGGTGCGGTCGTCGACCCGCCGGCCGGCACGCGCTCGACGACGCCCCCGCCACCCTCGCCGACCTTCGGGAGCCGACATGATCTCGCTCTTCCGCACCGCCATGGGAGCGGACTTCGATCGCCTGCACCCGCAGCTCCAGCGTCGTTTCGACGTCGGGCTGACGGGCGGCATGGCTTGCGTGGGACGCGGGATCATGACGCAGATCACGCGCGGCCCGTGGTGGACGGTGCCGTTCCTGCAGATCGGGCGCCTTCGCAACATCCTCGTCCCCGACGTGGGCGCCGACGTCCCCTTCACCATCGCCAACTACCCCTACCTCGATCCGTACGGACGGGAGACGGTCACCTTCGTGCGCGAGTACCGGGTCCGCGGCAGGAGGCGCCGGTTCGACGCGACGATGGTGGCAGGGCACGACGGGATCGTCGACTACCTGGGGACCCACCAGCACCTCGCGGTCGACCTCGACGTGTCGGCGGAGCCCGACGGGTCACTCCTCCTGCGCAGCGGCGCACAGCGCTTCTACGAGGGGCCGGTCGCCTTCCGCTTCCCGATGCTGTTCAGCGGCCGCGCGACTCTCCGCGAGCGGTTCGACGAGACCGACGGACGGTTCCACGTCGACCTTCGCGTCGACAACGACCGCTTCGGGTACCTCTTCGGCTACCGAGGGTCCTTCACGTGCGAGTGGATGCCGGCATCCGACGCCCCGGCTCATCTGAAGCCGCGTCGCCACGAGCGGCGCCTCTGAGTCAGGCGGTCAGCTTCGCCTTGACGTAGGCGACGATCGCGTTCGCGTGGCCGTGGCCGAGGCCGTGCTCCTCCTTGAGGAGCCCCACCGTCGCCATGTGCGTCCTCGTGTCGAGCGCGTCGGCCGCGATGTCGAGCCAGTGCTGCACGGGCTGCCCATACGTCTTCTCGATGCTCGGGAAGTACGACGCCGGCCCCTTCGGCTTGTCGCCGGGGGCGATCACAGGAGCGACGACGCGGTGGGAGGTCATGAGCACAGGCTAGCCCCGGGGCGGGGCCGGCTCAGGCGTCGATGCGCTCGCGGTCCAGCCGTTCGCTCGAAGTGACGATGAAGTCGCGGCGGGGCGCCACCTCGGACCCCATGAGCAACTCGAAGACGGTGGAGGCGACTTCGGCGTCCTGCACCCGCACGCGGCGGAGGGTGCGTCCCGCGCGGTCCATCGTCGTCGTCGCGAGCTGGTCCGCGTCCATCTCGCCGAGGCCCTTGTAGCGCTGCACCGGCTCCTGCCACCTCTTGCCCGACTTCGTCAGCTTCGCAAGCAGCGTGTGGAGTTCCTGCTCGCTGTAGGTGTAGATCGTCTCGTTGGGCTTGGAACCGGGGTTCATGACGACGACGCGGTGCAGCGGCGGCACGGCGGCGTACACCCGACCCTCTTCGATGAGGGGCCGCATGTACCGGAAGAAGAGGGTGAGCAACAGCGTGCGGATGTGTGCACCGTCGACGTCGGCGTCGCTCATCAGGATGATCTTGCCGTAGCGCGCGGCCTCGAGATCGAAGGAGCGGCCCGAACCGGCACCGATCACCTGGATGATCGCGGCGCACTCGGCGTTCGAGAGCATGTCGCTGATCGACGCCTTCTGGACGTTGAGGATCTTGCCGCGGATCGGCAGCAGCGCCTGGTACTCGCTGTTACGGGCGTGCTTGGCCGTCCCGAGCGCCGAGTCACCCTCGACGATGAACAGCTCCGACTCGGCGACGTCGTTCGTCCGGCAGTCGGCGAGCTTCGTCGGCAGCGAGGACGACTCGAGCGCGTTCTTCCGGCGCTGGGTCTCCTTGTGCGTGCGCGCCGAGATGCGCGCCTTCATCTCGGAGACGACCTTCTCGAGCAGCAGGGCGGTCTGCGCCTTGTCGTCCCGCTTCGTCGAGGCGAACTTGGCGGCGAGCTCTTTCGAGACCACCGACGTCACGATGTTGCGGACGGCCGGCGTGCCCAGGATCTCCTTCGTCTGGCCCTCGAACTGGGGCTCCGGCAGGCGGACGGTCAGCACCGCCGACAGTCCCGCGAGGATGTCGTCCTTCTCGATCTTGTCGTTCGCACCGACCTTGAGCTTGCGGGCATTCGACTCGATCTGCCCGCGCAGCGTCTTCATGAGGCCCTGCTCGAAGCCCTGCTGGTGCGTACCGCCCTTCGGCGTCGCGATGATGTTCACGAACGAGCGGGTGACCGTCTCGTAGCCCGTCCCCCACCGCAGCGCGATGTCGACCTCGCACTCGCGCTGCACCTCGGTGGGGACCATGGCTCCGGAGGCCTGCAGGACGGGCACCGTCTCGGTGAACGTGCCGGTGCCGGTCAGACGCCACGTGTCCGTGATCGGCGCATCCGGGGCGAGGAAATCGGCGAACTCCGAGATGCCTCCGTCGAAGCGATAGCTCGTCTCGACGGTGTCCGCTGTCCGCTCGTCGACGATGACGATCTCGAGACCGGGGACGAGGAACGCGGTCTGACGCGCGCGCTGCTCCAGCTCGCTGAGATCGAACGCTGCGTCCTTCGTGAAGATCTGCCGGTCCGCCCAGTAACGGATGCGGGTACCCGTGACACCCTTCGCCGCCTTGCCGACGACGCGGAGCTCGCTGGACTTCTCGAACGGCCGGAATCCGGATGACGGCGAGTCGCCCTCGAACACGCCCGGCTCACCCCGGTGGAACGACATGGCGTACGTCTTGCCCGCCCGGTCGACCTCGACGTCGAGCCGCTCCGAGAGGGCGTTGACGACGGACGCGCCGACACCGTGGAGCCCACCGGATGCCGCGTAGGACCCACCGCCGAACTTGCCACCCGCGTGCAGCTTGGTGAAGACGACCTCGACACCCGTCAGGCCGGTGCGCGGTTCGACGTCCACCGGGATGCCGCGCGCCCGGTCACGGACCTCGACGCTGCCGTCGGCGTGCAGGATGATCTCGATGCGGTCACCGTGTCCGCCGAGGGCTTCGTCGACCGAGTTGTCGATGATCTCCCACAGGCAGTGCATGAGTCCGCGGGAGTCGGTCGAGCCGATGTACATACCGGGCCGCTTGCGCACGGCCTCGAGCCCTTCCAGGACCTGGAGATGATGGGCGGAATACTCGGCTGTCACGATCTCCCATCGTATGCGGCACCCCCGACACGACGCCGACCGACACACACGCCGTCACGAGGTCGACACGCACAGGGAGCGCATACCGTACGCGCACAGCGAAATGTCATGCAATGGCGGCATACCCGCAACATCGGCGTGGTTGTATTGCGTGACAGTTCACCCGTCATGAGCAGTACGAGGAGGCACCTGACATGAGCACGTCGACCACCACCGAGCCCGGAGCCGTCCTCGAACACCGCCTGACGGCGATGGATCGCTGCGACTCCTGCGGAGCCCAGGCCTACATCGCCGCCGAGGTCAACGAGAGCGAACTCCTGTTCTGCGCCCACCACGGCCGCAAGTACGAGGAGAAGCTCCGCGCCGTCGCCACCTCGTGGCACGACGAGACCGCCCGCCTGACCGAGTCGGTCTGAGCCGCGGCATCCCGATCACGACGAAAGCCCCCTGCGATGCAGGGGGCTTTCGCGTTGCCGGTCAGAAGCCGACGGCCGCCTGGTACACCGGGAGGAGGCCCGTCCGCACACCCGACGCCGACGGCTTCGGCTGGAAGACGCTGGAGTTGTGGTTGCCCTCGATGACGACGGGACCGTTCGCGGTGATCGCGATGTCCCAGCCCACGTAGGGCGCCTCGGGCGTCCGACGGGCGAGGGCGGCGACCAGATCGAGGACCTCGCTGTAGAGCGGCACCCGGAATCCGACGATCGGCGTTCCCGTCACGGGGTGCTCGCGGTAGACGTTGCTGTTCTTGTCGACACCGGGGTACAGCGCGACGCCCTCGTCGTCGAGCATCGTGAACATCCCGCCCGAGGCGAAGTTGTCGATGACGTCGCCGTTGCCGATGCGCAGCACGGCCGCCAGCAGGTGCACGCGGTCGTCTTTGTCGAGGAACGTGATGAGCCGGACGGTGTTGACCGCGTCCGGATACAGCGCCGACATCTCGGGGTGCTGCACGATGAACTCGTCGAGCACCGTCTGGCCCTGGGCGGTCACCTCGGCCCGGAACCGCGCGGGGTCGACGTCGGGGCCGACCTCGTGGAGCTCGATCCCCCCGCCGCCGTGACCCTCGTTGGGCTTGGCCAGCACACGCGGGTGCCGGGAGAGGAACGCCGCCAGCTGCGCGTCATCGACGTCCCGCAGATCGATCGTCTCGCGACCGAGCAGATCGGCGTACTCGCGGGCGAACCGGCGCTTGTCCTCGAGCTTCGATCGCCCCTCGGGCGTGTTGTACATCTTCGTGATGCGGAAGGACTTCGGATGCGTCATCCACGTCTTCCGCTCACGCGCGTTCAGGAGCCGGATGTCCCACACCGCGTAGTCGCGGAACGCCATGTCGTAGCGCACCGAGCACCACAGCATGTCCGCGATGATCACCGGCAGCGGCGCCTTCGACACCCGCTGGACGGTCCGCGCGAACTCGACGAGGTTGCCCGGGCGGAGCTTGCGTGCGCGACGGATCAGGTACTGCAGGCGGACGCGGATGCGGCGCATGTCGGTCCCTTCGGTTGGGGTCGGTCAGAAGCGCATCGCAGCGCGGTAGCGGGGCAGCAGGCCGCGACGGATGCCGGAGACCGAGGGCTTCGACTGGAAGACGCCGGAGTTGTGGTTGCCCTCGATGACGACGGGGCCGTCCGGCGTGATGGCGATGTCCCACCCGATGTACGGGAAGGCCGGCACGCGACGCGCGAGCCGGTCGACGAGCTCGAGCACCTCGTCGTAGAGCGGCACCTGGAACCCGGTGATGGGTGTTCCCGTCGCGGGGTGCTCGGCGAAGGGGCGCCCCTCCTCGTCGCTGGCGGCGTGGAGGGCACGACCCTGCTCGTCGAGCATCGTGTACATGCCGCCGTTGCTGAAGTTGTCGATGACGCCGCCGTTGCCGATCTTCAGCACACCCGCGAGGACGTGCACCTCGCCGTCGGGATCGAGGTAGGACACCATCCGGAGCGAGTTGACGCTCCCGGGGTACAGCGCCGCCATGTCGGGATGCTGCACGAGCACCTCCTCGACGAGCGTCTGACCGTCGGCGAGCAGCCGATCGCGGAAGGCGTCGACGTCCCCGATGTCGGCGGAGTCGACCAGCGTGATCCCGTTGCCGCCCACGCCGCCGGGGTTCTTGGCGATGATGCGCGGGTGGCGGGCGACGAAGGCGGCGAAGGCCGCGGCATCCGACTCCCCGAGGTCGAGCCACTCACGACCCAACTCGGGCCCGAAACGGGTGGCGAACTGGAGCTTGTCGTCGAAGATCGCCCGCTGGGCGTTGTCGTTGAGGCGTCGCGAGAGGTGGAACGACTTGGGGTCGGTCATGTACGTCTTGCGCTCACGACCCTTGAGGATGCGGAAGTCCCACTCGGAGTAGTTCTCGAACGTCGTCTCGTACCGCACGGAGCACCAGGCCATGTCGGCGACGACCCACCACAGCGGCGCCTTCGACAGCCGCGCGGACTGACGGGCGAACTGCAGCACACGCTCGGTGTCGAAGTTGACCACCCGGCGCACGAAGAAGCGGGCACGGCGGTAGAGCCTGTTGACGGCGCCCACGGTCAGCCCTTCGACGGACGGATGATGCCGAGCGGCGTGGACTGGTGTCCCTGACCGAGCGGGTTGTCCGAGAGGATGCGGACGAGCCGCTGCTCCCCGGCCCTGTCGAGCGTCGACCCGAGGATGTTGCCGCCGATGTCGTTGATGTCGACGACCGCCACCTCGAACGCGCCGCCGAGACGGGACTTCAGGCGCGCGGCCACGGCAGCCGGCTCCTTCGGACCGAGCACGACCGCCTTGTTGTACGGCGGGATCGTGTGCGGAGTCGGGCCGTCGATCGAGCGCGCCTTGTCGCCGGCGATCCGGTAGAAGTCACCGCGTCGTCCGAACAGCTTCGTGATCGCGGCGACGCCGGCGGCGAACAGGATGCGGGGCGTCCCGCATTCGCGCAGCGCCATCTCCATCGTCTCGGGCATGCCCAGGCCGATGCCGTACTTCGTCTTGACGACGTAGCGCGAGAGGAAACGCGCGAGCGGGCGCGGCGCGATGTCCTCGACGAGGTACGACCTGCCCTGCGTGATCGCGACGATCTTCTCCGTCACGAACAGCAGATCACCGGGCTGCAGCTCGGGCGAGGCGTAGGTCGCGACGATCTCGTCGATGTCCTCGCCCGGCATGACGACGTGCGTCCGGATCGGGATCCGGGCGTACGTCGCGCCGTCGACCGCTCGCGTGAGCTCCTTGCCCTCGTTCGCGGCGCCGCTCATTCGAGGTAGTCCCGGAGCGACTGCGACCGCGACGGGTGCCGCAGCTTCGCCATCGTCTTGGACTCGATCTGACGGATCCGCTCCCGCGTGACGCCGAACGTGTCGCCGATCTGGTCGAGCGTCTTGGGCTGACCGTCGCCCAGGCCGAACCGCATCCGGATGACACCCGCCTCGCGCTCGCTGAGCGAGTCGAGCAGGGACTCCAGCTGACGCTGCAGCATCGTGAACCCGACAGCGTCGGCGGGGACCACGGCCTCGGTGTCCTCGATGAGGTCGCCGAACTCGCTGTCGCCGTCCTCACCGAGGGGCGTGTGAAGCGAGATGGGCTCGCGGCCGTACTTCTGGACCTCGATGACCTTCTCGGGCGTCATGTCGAGCTCGCGGCTGAGCTCCTCGGGCGTGGGCTCGCGACCCAGGTCCTGGAGCATCTGCCGCTGCACGCGGGCCAGCTTGTTGATGACCTCGACCATGTGGACCGGGATGCGGATCGTGCGCGCCTGGTCGGCCATCGCGCGGGTGATCGCCTGACGGATCCACCAGGTGGCGTAGGTCGAGAACTTGAAGCCCTTGGTGTAATCGAACTTCTCGACGGCACGGATGAGGCCGAGGTTGCCCTCCTGGATGAGGTCCAGGAACTGCATGCCGCGACCGGTGTAGCGCTTGGCGAGCGAGACGACCAGTCGCAGGTTCGCGCCGAGCAGGTGGCTCTTGGCGCGCTGCCCGTCACGGGCGACCCACTGCAGGTCGAGGCCCAGCTGCGACGACTTCTCGGCCGCCGTCATGTGCGAGAGCTTCTCCTCGGCGAACAGCCCCGCCTCGATCCGCATCGCGAGCTCGACCTCTTCGGCCGCGTTGAGGAGCGGGACCTTTCCGATCTGCTTCAGGTAGTCCTTGACCGGGTCGGCGGTCGCACCGGTGATCTGCGTCGAGTAGACCGGGACCTCGTCGTCGTCCGAGGACGAGATGACGATCGCGCCCGTCGGGAGCGGCTCGGTGAAGGCAGGCTTCACGGGCTCGTCCTCGTCCTCGCCGTCCGCCTTCTCGGCATCCTTCTTCGTGTCGTCGTCCGAGGCATCGTCGGCAGCGTCGACATCGATCTCGACCTCGTCGACTTCTTCGTCCTCGTCCTCGTCGTCGGCTGCCTTCTTGGCGCGTGCCTTGGCCGGGGACGCCTTCGTCGCGGCCGGCTTCTTCGCCGCGGCCTTGCGAGCCGGGGCCTTCTTCGCCGGGGTGGTCGCCGCCTCGGGCTCGACCGCTTCGGCGTCGTCGACCGTGTCGGCCGCGCGTGTACGGGTGGTCCTCGTGCTCGAAGTCACGTTTCGCCTTTCACCGACGGCACTCCGCCGGGTTTCGGACACTAGTAAGACCCTTGTCAAGTCCGCCGGACTCGCACGGAAGCGACTCCACGGGCCCGACAACGGGTCATTTCGTCCATTCTCTCATACGTCTCGGATGCATGAAGTACGTACCCGTGTCAACACCGAATACCTTGTGCGCATTCCCCGGCGGAATGCTGTCACGGCGGCGTGGAGTGCGACTCAGCCGAGCCCGGGGCGCCGGTCGTCGTCGCCGGAGGGACGGTTCGCGAGGAACCGCTCGAGCTCGGCGGCCAGCTCGTCGGCGGACGGCAGATCGCCGGTGTGGATGATCGGCTGGGCCTGCGTCGAGCCCGCCATGTAGGCGTCGTAACGGTTCTCGAGGTTGCCGAGCATGGCGGTCAGTTCCTTACTGGCCGCGACCTGGTCGTCCACCTTCTCGAGGTACTCCCGGTTCTCCTCACGGAGGGTGTCGCTGTCGAAGACGAGACCGGTCGCGACGGAGACGCTGTCGAGTGCGGCGATCGCCGCCGCGGGGAAGTCCGTCTCCGCGAGGTAGTGCGGCACCAGCAGGGCGAACCCGGACACCGAGACACCGGCATCCGAGAGCCGGTACTCGAGGAGGTGCCCGGCGGTCGAGGGGACCTGGGTGCGGGGCTTCCACACGGAGTGCGCCTCGGTGAGGTCGGCGCGGTTGCCGCTGACCGTCGTCCCCAGCGGCCGCGTGTGGGGCACCGGCATCGGGATCGCGTGCACCCACGTGACCGACCGGACCTGCAGCCCCTCGGCGAGTCCGACGACGGTGTCGACGAAGGCCTCCCAGGCGAAGTCGGGCTCGTAGCCGGACAGCAGGACGAAGGGCTGACCCAGCGAGTCGTGGACCAGCGCGAGGTCGAGACGGGGAGGCTGGTAGTCCTCGAGGTGGTCGCCGTTGAAGGTGATGAGGGGCCGGCGGGCGCGGTAATCGAACAGCACGTCCGGGTTGAAGGTGATGACCGGTTGCGGGTCGAGCTCGGTGTGCAGGTGGTCGACGACGCGGGTGACCGCGGAACCGGCATCCGTGAAGCCGGTCAACGCGACGACCAGCGGAAGGCCCGCGGGCACGGGCGGCGCCGTCGTGATGCGCTCGTAGAGGGGACCAGACAGGGGCATGTCTCCACTGTAGGAGCACGCCCGAAGCAGGCGGCGCGCCACCCGTCCCGCTCTGAGCGAACGCCCCCGTCCATAGGATGGAGTCCATGCCGTACCCCGAGCTGACCGTGTCCACTTCACCTGCACGCGACGGCGGTGCCGACGCGATCATCCTCGCCCTCCCGCCGCTCGACGACGCGGCGTCGGTCCTCGCGGACTGGCCGGGTGTCGAGGAGGTCCTCCGCGGCATCGGATTCAGCGGCACCCCCGGGACCACGACCCGGGTCTTCGCCCCCGCCTCCACCGCGCTCCCCCTCTTCGTCGTGGGGACCGGCTCAGCGCCCTCGGCCGATGCGATCCGGGATGCCGTCGGTGCCGCCGTGCGCACGACGACGGGATTCGCCCGGCTCGCCGTCGCCCTCCCGCACGCCGAAGCGCACTGGCGCGCCGCAGCCGAAGGGGCGGTCCTCGGCGGATACCGCTTCGAGGGGTACAAGTCCTCCGAGTCCGGGAAGACCCGCGCCTCCCACGTCGTCCTGCACCTGTCGGCCGACGTCGACCCGGAGGAGCTGCGCGCGGTCGACGTCACCGGGTCCGCCGTCGCCCTCGTCAAGGACCTCGTCAACGTGCCCGCGGAATGGCTCGGACCCGCCGATCTCGCCGAGCGCGCCATCGAGGCCGTCGCGGGGCTCCCCGTCGACGTCGAGGTGCTCGACGAGACCGAGCTCGCGGCGCAGGGCTACGGCGGCATCCTGGGCGTCGGGAAGGGGTCCGACCGTCCGCCGCGTCTCGTCCGCCTGACCTACTCCCCCGCGGGCGCCGACCGCCACATCGCCCTGGTGGGCAAGGGGATCACGTTCGACACCGGCGGGCTGTCGCTGAAGCCACCGGCATCCATGGTCGGGATGAAGTTCGACATGGCGGGCGCGGCGACCGCGCTCGCCGTGGTGCGCGCCGCCGCGCAACGCGAACTGGCGATCGCGGTGACCGCGTGGCTGTGCATCGCCGACAACATGCCCTCCGGGCGCGCGACCCGCCCCGGCGACGTCCTACGGATGCTCGACGGGACGAGTGTCGAGGTCCTCAACACGGATGCCGAGGGCCGCCTCGTCCTCGCCGACGGACTCGTCGCGGCGAGCCGGACGCGACCCGATGTCATCGTCGACGTCGCGACGCTCACGGGTGCCGTCATCGTCGCGCTCGGCAACCGCCACACGGGGGTCATGGGCGACGACGAGACCGTGGCGCGCTACCTCGAGGCGGCCGCATCCGCCGGTGAGGCCGCATGGCAGCTGCCGCTCCCCGACCACATGGAGGACGAACTCGACTCCCCCATCGCGGACCTCCGCAACGCCAAGGTCGGCGACCCGGCGGGCGGCACGATGTTCGCCGGGCTCTTCCTGCGCCGCTTCGTCGGACGCACGGGAGAGGATGCCGAAGCCCCCCGCATCCCGTGGGTGCACCTCGACATCGCGGGCAGCGGCGAGAACAAGGCCTCGCCCTTCGGCCCGACCGACAAGGGACCCACGGCGGCGACGGTCCGTTCGCTGCTCGCCTTCCTCGAAGCGGAGATCCGATGAGCCGCCACGAGTTCGACGTCGTCGTCCTCGGCGGCGGCAGCGGCGGGTACGCCGCCGCGATCCGCGCGAGCGAGCTGGGCAAGAAGGTCGCCCTCATCGAGAAGGACAAGGTCGGGGGAACCTGCCTGCACCGCGGCTGCGTGCCGACCAAAGCGCTCCTCCACACCGCGGAGATCGCTGACCACGTGCGGGAAGCCGCCGCGGTCGGCGTCGACGCCTCGCTGACGGGGTTCGATCCGGCGCGGATGACCGCTTACCGCGAAGGCATCGTCGCCAAGAAGTACCGCGGCCTGCAGAGCCTGCTGTCCACGCGCGGCATCACCGTAGTCGCCGGCGAGGGCCGGCTGAGCGCGGACCGGTCCGTGATCGTCGGCGAGGACGAGTACGCGGGTGCGGATGTCATCCTCGCGACGGGCTCGCAGACGAGGTCGCTCCCGGGGATCGAGGTCGGCGGACGGGTGCTCACGAGCGAGAGCGCGCTGACGCTCGACACCGTCCCCGGCTCGGTGGTCGTCCTGGGCGGCGGGGTCATCGGGGTCGAGTTCGCGAGCGCGTGGCGTTCGCTCGGCGTCGACGTCCTCATCGTCGAGGCCCTCGACCGACTGCTCCCGGCAGAGGATGCCGCGTCGAGCAAGGCCCTCGAACGCGCCTACCGCAAGCGCGGCATCCGGACCGCCCTCTCGACCCGCTGCGAGGGCGTCTCGCAGCGCGAGGACGGCGTGGCCGTCACACTCTCGGACGGAGCCGTCGTCGAGGCGGACTACGTCCTCGTGGCGGTCGGACGGGGTCCCGTCACCGACGGCCTGGGCCTGGACGAGGCGGGTGTCACCCGCGACCGGGGGTTCGTCGTCGTGGGCGACGACCTGCAGACCTCGGTCCCCCACGTGTGGGCCGTGGGCGACATCGTCCCCGGGCTCCAGCTCGCGCACCGCAGCTTCCAGCAGGGCATCTTCGTGGCGGAGCGGATCGCCGGTCTCGCGCCGGTCGCCGTCCCCGAATCGACCATCCCGCGCGTGTCGTACTCCCACCCGGAGGTCGCCTCGGTCGGCCTCACCGAGGAGCAGGCGCGCGCCGCGCACGGGGATCGCGTCGCGGCCTATGAGTTCAACCTCGCCGGCAACGCGAAGAGCGAGATCCTCGGGACCGCGGGCTTCGCCAAGGTCGTCCGCATCGTGGACGGCCCCGTCGTGGGCGTGCACCTCGTCGGCGACCGCGTCGGCGAGCTCATCACCGAGGGGCAGCTCGCGATCGGATGGGAAGCCCACCCCGAGGACATCGCACCGTTCGTCCACGCGCATCCGACCCAGAGCGAAGCCCTCGGCGAGGCGTTCCTCGCTCTCGCGGGCAAGCCCCTCCATACCGTCTGACCCCGTCGCACGGGCGACACTAAGCTAGACAGCACATCGCACTTTCTTGAAGGAGACACAGTCATGAGCACATCCGTGGTCCTCCCCGCGCTCGGTGAGAGCGTCACCGAGGGAACGGTCACCCGCTGGCTCAAGAAGGTCGGTGATTCCGTCCAGGCCGATGAAGGACTCCTGGAGATCTCGACCGACAAGGTCGACACCGAGATCCCCTCGCCCGTCAGCGGCGTCATCGAGGAGATCCTCGTGCAGGAGGACGAGACCGTCGAGATCGGCGCCGTGCTCGCGAAGATCGGTGACGGCTCGTCCGCGCCGGCCGAGTCCGCGCCCACCGAGTCCGCTCCGGCCGAGTCCGCGCCCGAGCAGTCCGCACCCGAGCAGTCCGCACCCGAGCAGTCCGCACCCGCCGAGCCCGCCCCGCAGGAGACTCCCGCCGAGTCCGCACCGGCACCGGCGGCATCCGGCGACGCGAAGGACGTCGTCCTCCCCGAGCTCGGTGAGAGCGTCACCGAGGGCACCGTCACCCGCTGGCTCAAGCAGGTCGGCGACGACGTCGCGGTCGACGAGCCCCTCCTCGAGATCTCGACCGACAAGGTCGACACCGAGATCCCCTCGCCCATCGCCGGTACGCTGACCGAGATCCTGGTCCAGGAGGACGAGACCGTCGAGGTCGGCGCCGTCCTGGCCCGCGTCGGATCCGGCGCCGCCGCGGCACCCGCTGAATCGGCCCCCGCGGCACCCGCCGAGGAGAAGGCCCCCGAGGCCCCGGCGCCTCAGAGCGAGGCGCCCGCCGCCGAGCAGCCCAAGGCCGAGGAGCCGAAGGCTGAGGAGCCGAAGGCTGAGCAGCCCAAGGCCGAGCAGCCCGCTCCGGCCGCACCGGCGTCGGCCGAATCGGCGTCGGACGACGAGGGCGTCACCTACGTGACTCCTCTCGTGCGCAAGCTCGCCCAGCAGCACGGCGTCGACCTGTCGAACGTGCGTGGCAGCGGCGTCGGTGGACGCATCCGCAAGGAGGACGTCCTCAAGGCCGCCGAGGCCCCCAAGGCCGAGTCCGCACCGGCCGCTGCCGCCGCGCCGGCGCCCGCCGCCGTCGAGGTCTCGCCGCTGCGCGGCACCACCCAGGCGATGTCGCGTCTGCGCAAGGTGCTCGCCAGCCGTGCCGTCGAGTCGATGCAGCAGACCGCTCAGCTGACGACGGTCGTCGAGGTCGACGTCACGAAGCTCGCGAACTACCGCGACTCGGTGAAGAACTCGTTCCTCGAGAAGACCGGCGACAAGCTGTCGTTCCTGCCGTTCTTCGCGCTGGCGGCCGCCGAAGCCCTCAAGGCATTCCCGATCATCAACGCGACCGTCGACGGCGACCAGATCGTCTACCCCGCGAGCGAGAACCTCTCGATCGCGGTCGACACCGAGCGGGGTCTGCTGACGCCCGTCCTGCGTGACGCGGGCGACAAGAACATCGCACAGATCGCGCACGAGATCGCCGACCTCGCCGACCGGACGCGCAACAACAAGCTGAAGCCCGACGAGCTGGCCGGCGGCACGTTCACGCTCACCAACACCGGTTCGCGTGGCGCGCTGTTCGACACCCCCGTGGTGTTCCTGCCGCAGTCGGCCATCCTGGGCACGGGCGTCGTCGTGAAGCGTCCCGGAGTCGTCTCGGTCGACGGGAAGGATGCGATCAGCGTCCGCTCCTACGTCTACCTGGCGCTGTCCTACGACCACCGCGTCATCGACGGTGCCGACGCCGCGCGCTTCCTCAGCGCGGTGAAGGCTCGCCTCGAGGCGGCGCAGTTCGAGGGTCAGCTCGGCGTCTGACACCCCCAGCGGGATCATGGCTGGTCCGCGAGGTCGTACACCTCGCGGACCAGCCATCGCTTTTCCACCCGCACCATGACGAGCACCTGGGTCACCTCGGCCGTCACGATCCGGACGGCCGCGGCACCGCCGTACTCGTCGACCACCTCCACCGCGTAGTCCCCACCCGCGGCGTCGATCGGTCGGGCCGATCCGGGCTCCTCCCAGAGCTTTTCGAGACACGCGTCGTCACCACAGGCAGCCAGCGCGTCCACCAGGCCGCGAGCCGCGTCGACGATCTCCGCCGGCCCCTCATCGGACCGGGCGGCGTCCTCCGTCGCAGGATCCTCGTCGCGCACCGGAGAGGCGGATGCCGACGGCGCCGCCGCGCGCGTCGGATCAGCGGACCCGCCGGCCGCCGCTGCCGGGGGCTCCCCCTCCCCTGACGGCCACAGGGCGCCCCCGACGATGACCGCCGTGGCCACGGCTGCCGCGACGAGGAGAACACGGCGCCGTCCCCCCGTGGGCCGGTCTGCCTGCCGATCACCCGCGCGCGGCGTCTCACGGGTGCGATGGACGACCGCGGCCCACGCGCGCGCGACCCGCTCGGCGACCCCCACGTCCACCAAGCGCGCGAGCAGGTCCCGCACGGTGCCGGCGACGCTCCCACTCGCGTGCGGAGGAGCCACGGCGCGTTCGCGTCTCTTGGGCAGGTGCCCGTCCTCGCGCCGTTCCGTCGGAAGCGGTTCGGGATCCGCCGCGGCGAACAACGCGCCTTCGATCGCCTCGCCCTCTCTGCGCAGGAGCCGGGGATCGCCGATCGCCGCTGCGGCGCTGTCGAGTGCTCGCTGCAGCGCCGGGTCTGCGGCATCCACCCGCCGGAGGAGGTCCACGGTGTCCTCGCGCCAGGCGAGCGTGCCGGTCAACGCGAGGACGGGTCTGCCCTCGGTGGTGACCCACCATCGTCCGGCCTCGGCACCGAGTCCGTCCGCCTCGCGTGCGCCTCGGAGGGCGCTGACCGCCAGCGTGACGAGGACACCCGGCGGAGGGGAGCCGTCCGTCAGCACCTCGTCGAGCGTGACGGGACAGTGCGGCAGGACGACCCGGGGACCGTCCGACGTCCCCGCGGCGTCCATCGGGGCGAGGAGGTGCTCGGCCCCGTGCGCCGCCCACGCGGGCGAGGCGCCGAAGGCAGCGGCGTCCACCCACACGGTCGGCGGGTCACCGGCGCGCAGTACCCCGGCGAACGGGGCCTCGGCCGCGGTGAGCTCGCGCAGCGCCGGCGGGATGTCCAGAGCGACGGGTTCCATTCCTCCACCCTCCGCCCGCGCCCACCATCATCGGCTGCGCCCCGACGACCGGTGGACAGCCGCCCGCGCCCGACGACGTGTGAAGAAGTCCGCGGGCCGCGAAGGTAGGCTGAGCACATGGCATCCCGCAGTACCGCACCTGAGAAGCGCCCCGGATTCTTCTCCCAGATCCGCTCGCTGTACACGTTCACCCGGAGCGAGTTCCGGTGGTTGCCGTGGGCCTTGATCGGTGCCCTGCTCCTCGGTGTCGCCCTGGGCGTCGGCCTCGGCTTCCTCGTGCCGCCGGTGGAGATCTGGAGCGTCATCCTCTGGGGTGTCAGCGGCCTGCTCATGGGCTTCCTCTTCGCGATGATCCTGCTGACGCGCCTGTCGACGCGGGTCATGTACAAGAAGCTCGACGGGATGCCGGGTGCCACCGGCCACATCCTCTCGACCGGTCTCGGTCGCAGCTGGGTGACGTCCGACATGCCCGTGGGCGTCAACCCGCGGACGCAGGACGCCGTCTACCGGGCCGTCGGTCGCGGCGGGGTCGTCATCATCGGAGAGGGTGCGCGCGGGCGACTGACGCGCCTCGTGAACGACGAGCGCAAGAAGGTCGCGCGGGTCGCCTCGGGCATCAACATCGAGGTCCTCTACGTCGGCGACGGCGAGGGCGACGTCCACATCTCCAAGCTCGCCAAGACCATCAAGGCGCTGCCCAAGACCGTCGATCGCGCCACCCTCGCGGCCGTCGTCAAGCGCATCGACTCGGTCTCGCAGTCGGTGACGTCGCTGCCGATCCCCAAGGGCATCGACCCGACGCGCGCCCGCGCTCCGCGACCCCGGTAAGCGGCCGCGTCAGCCGCGGACGAGGACGGTTCCGACCACTTTGTCGTGGAGGCCACGCTGGTCGGCGTCCCAGATCACCGCGGGCAGCACGACCACGAGCAGTGCCGTGCGGACGATGGGACGCCAGAGGCCGGGCCACCCGCCGCGCGCCAGCTCCACCCGCATCCCGAGGATCCGGTGACCCGGACTCCCGCCGATCGTGGGGATGAACAGGATCTGCAGGGCGGCGAACACGATCATCGGCGCGAACAACGTCCAGCCGGCCTTCTCAGGCAGGGCGAACTGGTCGTATCCGAAGAACGCCGTCGCCAGGACCGTCGCCGCCGCATAGTCGATGAACAGGGCGCCGATGCGCCGGCCGGGCCGGCCGATGCTGCCGCGGCCGGTGGCGGGACGTCCGAGCCGTTCGCCGGGGTAGTCGGGCAGGGTCGATGACACCGTCTCAGCGTAATCCGGGGCACGTAACATCCCCGAAACATCGGGGACACTGCCGGGCAACTGCGTCCCGATAGGTTCGAGGGGCGCCTGATCCGACAGGCGACGACATCGCACCCGATCTTGGAGACTCCATGTTCAAAGATTCTTCCGAGGTGCTCGCGTTCATCAAGGACGAGGACGTCAAGTTCCTCGACATCCGTTTCACGGACCTCCCTGGTGTGCAGCAGCACTTCAACATCCCGGCCTCGACCGTTGACGAGGAGTTCTTCACGGTCGGCCAGCTCTTCGACGGCTCCTCGATCCGCGGCTTCGCGAGCATCCACGAGTCGGACATGCAGCTGATCCCGGATGTCACCACCGCCTACCTGGACCCGTTCCGCGAGGCGAAGACGCTGATCATGGTCTTCGACATCTACAACCCGCGCACCGGCGAGATCTACGCCAAGGACCCGCGTCAGGTCGCCAAGAAGGCCGAGAAGTTCCTCGCGTCGACCGGCATCGCCGACACCGCGTTCTTCGCCCCCGAGGCCGAGTTCTACATCTTCGACGACGTCCGCTACGACGTGAAGCAGAACCAGAGCTTCTACTTCGTCGACTCCGAGGAAGGCGCCTGGAACACCGGTCGCGTCGAAGAGGGCGGCAACCTCGCCAACAAGACCCCGTACAAGGGCGGCTACTTCCCCGTCTCCCCCGTCGACAAGCAGGCCGACCTGCGCGACGACATCTCGCTCAAGCTCATCGAGGCGGGCCTCAAGCTCGAGCGCGCGCACCACGAGGTGGGCACCGGCGGCCAGGCGGAGATCAACTACCGCTTCGACACGATGGTCCACGCGGCGGACGACATCCTGAAGTTCAAGTACATCGTCAAAAACACCGCCGAGGAGTGGGGCAAGGTCGCGACCTTCATGCCCAAGCCGCTGTTCGGTGACAACGGTTCCGGCATGCACACCCACCAGTCGCTATGGAACGGTGGCGAGCCGCTCTTCTACGACGAGAAGGGCTACGGCGGGCTCTCGGACATCGCCCGCTGGTACATCGGCGGCATCCTGGCCCACGCCCCGGCGGTCCTGGCCTTCACGAACCCGACCCTCAACAGCTACCACCGCCTGGTGAAGGGCTTCGAGGCGCCGGTCAACCTGGTGTACTCGGCAGGCAACCGCTCGGCCGCCATCCGCATCCCGATCACCGGTTCCAACCCCAAGGCCAAGCGCATCGAGTTCCGCGCGCCGGATGCCTCGGGCAACCCGTACCTCGCGTTCGCCGCGCAGCTGATGGCCGGCATCGACGGCATCATCAACCGCATCGAGCCGCACGAGCCCGTCGACAAGGACCTCTACGAGCTCCCGCCGGAGGAGGCCAAGGGCATCCCGCAGGTGCCGAACTCGCTGCTCGACTCGCTCGAGGCGCTGCGCGCGGACCACGAGTTCCTGACCCGGGGCAACGTCTTCACGCCCGAGCTCATCGAGACGTGGATCGAGTACAAGATCGAGAACGAGATCCAGCCGCTGGCCCAGCGCCCGCACCCCTTCGAGTACGAGCTGTACTTCGGGGTCTGATCCCACGATCCAGAAGAGCCCGCCGGCATCACGCCGGCGGGCTCTTCTCGTATCCTGCGGCGGTCAGAAGCCGGGGAGGTTGATGTCCTTGGGGTCGACCTCGACCTCGCCGACGTCGTCGGGTCCGCCGGTTCCCGGGGCGACCTGCACCTGATCCTCGTCGATGTCGCCGGCGACCTCATCGGAGACGTGCTCGTCCTGCTTCTCCTGCGTCTCGGTCTCGCTGCCGGGGCTGTACGCGGTGTCGTGATCGATCTGGTCGTCCTGCGAGTGGGCGGTGTCGGTGGCCTCGGTGGGCTCGACCGGAGCGGAGTTCTGATCGTTGGTCATGACTGGACGGTACGGCCCCGCACGGCAGCCGCCGGACCCCTTGACAGGTCAGTGAACGGAGGCGGACGAACTGCCGCGGTGCTCCTTGTGGCCTCCGCGGAGCCGGCCGACGAGCATGATCACCCCGACGATCGCGAGGCCGAGGAGAAGGCCGGCGATCGCGGAGACCAGCGTCTCGCCGACCCAGACCACGGCCGGACCGGCAGCCTCGAGCAGGTGCTCGACGCCGTGCAGGAGGTCGGTCGTCCAGTGCCACCCGACCTTGCCCACGTTCTCGAGGACGAGGTGTCCACCGACCCACAGCATCGCCACCGTCCCCAGGATGCTGATCCCGCGGAACACCGCGGGCATGGACCGCACGATGCGGGCGCCGTTGTGGCGGACGCGCCTGACCGGGCTCTTCGCCATCCGCAGACCGATGTCGTCGATCTTCACGAGCAGGGCGACGGCCCCGTAGACGAGCAGCGTCATCATGAATCCGATGACAGCCAGGATGGCGAGGGTCTGCCAGATCCCGAGCCCTTCCTCCAGGCTGTCCAGCGAGATGAGCATGATCTCGCTCGAAAGGATGAGGTCGGTGCGGACGGCGCCCAGCACGAGCTTCTTCTCGTCGCGCTCCGCCTCCTCCTCCGCGTGGAGGTGGAACCCGAACCACTCGAGGACCTTCTCCGCACCCTCGAAGCAGAGGAAGGCGCCGCCCAGGATCAGGAGGTAGGGCAGCACCCACGGCGCGAAAGCGGTCAGCACGAGGGCGATCGGGATGATGATCAGGAACTTGTTGATCAACGAGCCGAGGGCGATCTTGCCGACGATCGGCAGTTCGCGGGCCGGGGTCACACCCTGCACGTACTGCGGGGTCACCGCGGCGTCGTCGATGACGACACCCGCGGTCTTGGACGACGCCTTCAGGGCGGCGCTCAGGATGTCGTCGACGACGGCCAGTAGTCCAACGGACATGGGGGAAGCCTTTCGGTGGGTCGGCGCTCAGCCGTAGAAGAGATTCTCGAAGGCGCGGCGGGCTCGCCGCGCGGTCCGCAGCCAATCCTCCTCCACCTGCGTGGCCGAGCGCGGTTCATACTCCAGGAGGCGGCCGATCCCGTCGAGTTTGCCACGGTCGCTCGGCAGCACGTCGCTCGTCTGTCCGGACAGCAGGGTGTTCGCCGATCGAAGCCGGCTCGCAAGCCACCATGCCGCGGCCAGGCGCTCGGCTGCGGCATCCGGGATCAATCCGGCGCCCTGCGCTGCCGCGAGTGCCTGTATCGTGGACGTCGTCCGAAGACCCTCGACCTGCGCGGCGTGCTGCAACTGCAGCAGCTGCACGAGCCACTCAACGTCGCTGAGGCCGCCGGGGCCGAGCTTCAGATGACGCGACCGGTCGGCCCCCTGCGGCAGCCGCTCGTTCTCGACGCGCGCCTTGATTCGTTTGATCTCGCGCAGGCCCTGCGGGTCGGGATCGAGCGGATAACGGACCTCGTCCGCCAACGCCATGAACCGCGCGATCAGCTTGACGCTGCCGGCGACGCCCCTCGCCCGCAGCAGGGCCTGAGCCTCCCACGACAGGGACCAGCGCCGGTAGTACTCGGCGTAGGCGTCGATCGAGCGCGCCATGGGCCCGTTCCTGCCCTCCGGCCGCAGCCCCGCGTCGAGGTCGAACGGCGCGCGATGGTCCTCGGAATGCGTGCGCAGACCCTGCACGATCTTCAGCGCGAGATCGTGGGCGCGCTGAGGCGGCACACCGTTGGGGTCGTAGACGAACATGACGTCGGCATCCGATCCGAAGCCCAGCTCGCCGCCGCCGAAGCGCCCCATCGCGATCACCGCGAAATCGAGCGAATCGTCCTCGGGGGGCACGACCTCCCGCCAGACGGCCCGCAGCGTCGCCTGGATCGTCACCTCGCTGATGGACGTGAGACCGTCGGCGAGCTCGGCCATCGTCAACTCGCCGAGCAGGCCGCCGAGGGCGAGACGCAGCAGTTCCCGGCGTCGCAGCGCACGGACCGACCGCATCGCGTCGCCGATCGACTCGTGACGGGTCTGGATGGCGCGAGCCTCCTGCTGCAGGGCGAAGCCGGACCTCGGGCGCAGCTGTTCGGACGAGTCCAGCCACGCGACCGCCTCGGGGATCCACTCCATGAGGTCGGCGGCATAGCGGGAGCCGGAGAGCACGTGGGTGAGCCGTTCGGCCGCACCCGACGAGTCCCGGAGCATGCGGAGGAACCACGGCGTGTCGCCGAGGCGTTCGCTGATGCGGCGGAACGAGATCATCCCGTAGTCGGGGTCGACGCCGTCGGCGAACCACCGGATCATCACCGGCATGAGGTGCCGTTGGATGGTGGCCTTGCGGCTGAGTCCGCTCGTCAGTGCGCCGATGTGGCGGAGCGTGCCGGCGGGATCGCGGAAGCCGATGGCCGCGAGACGATCGTGCGCCTGCGTGGACGACAGCGCCCCCTGCTCCTCGGCCGGGAGGGCCGCCACAGCCGACAGCAGCGGCCGGTAGAACAGACGGATGTGGATCTCGCGCACCTGCTGCTTGATCCGCTCCCAGACCGCACCGATGCCCGCCGCGTCGGCGGCGAGGCCCGTGGCCCGCGCCAGGACGCGCAGCTCGTCGTCCGTGGTCGGCATGAGGTGCGTGCGCTGCAGGCGGCGCAGCTGCAGTCGGTGCTCCATGACCCGGAGGGTGCGGTAATGCTGGCCGAAGGCCGCGGCATCCGTCCGTCCGATGTACCCCTCCCCGACGAGCGCGACGAGGGCCCCGAGCGTGCTCTGCTGCCGGATCCCCTCGTCGGCGAGACCGTGGACCAGTTGCAGCAGCTGCACTGTGAACTCGATGTCGCGGATGCCGCCCGGCCCGAGCTTCAACTGCCGCGCGACCTCGTCGGCGGGGATGTGATCCGTCACGCGTTCGCGCATCCGCTGGACGCTGTCGACGAAGTTCTCGCGCGCGCTGCTCGTCCACACCTGCGGCTGCACGGCTGCGCAGTATTCCTCCCCCAGCGTCAGGTCGCCCGCGAGCGGGCGCGCCTTGAGCAGGGCCTGGAACTCCCAGCTCTTCGCCCACCGGGCGTAATAGGACAGGTGCGAGTCGAGGGTCCGCACGAGCGCACCCTGCTTGCCCTCCGGGCGCAGGTTGGGGTCGACCTCCCACAGCGGCGGTTCGATCTCGACGTCCGAGATGCCGCGCATCGTGAGGGTGGCGAGACGGGTCGCGATGTCGATCGCGCGCCCCTCCGCCAGGTCGGCGCCGTCGGCGACCCCGGCGACGAAGATCACGTCGACGTCGCTCACGTAGTTCAGCTCGCGGGCCCCGGTCTTGCCCATCCCGATGACGGCCAGCCGCGTCGCCGCGACCTGCTCGCGCGGGAACATCGCGAGCGCCGCACGCGTCCGCGCCGCGCACAGCGAGGCGTCGAGGGCGGCACCGGCGGCGTCGGCGAGAGCGGCCGCCACCTCGGGCAGGACGTCGGTCGCGTCGGTCGCGGCGAGATCGTACGCCGCGATGAGGGCGACGAGCCGCCGGTAGCGGACGCGCAGGGCGACCCACGCGGATTCATCGGATGCCGCCGCGAAACCGTCGGCATCCGCTCCGATCGCCTCGAGCAGCCCCTCGCGCATCGCCTGCGGCGAGGGGAGCATGCGACCGGCCCCGACGAGGTGGGTGAGCTCCTCAGGGTGGCGGAGGAAGAAGTCCGCGAACCCCGACGAGGCACCGAGCAGCGACCACAGCACCGCGCCCGCGTCGTCCATGGCGGTGCGCAGGGCGGCGGCATCGCGCCGACCGATCCGTACGCAGGACTGCACCGCCCCGTCGGGGTCGGCCGCGCGCCGGGCACCCTCGACGAGTTCGTCACGATCCACACCCGTGAGGGAGCTCAGCTCGTCGAGGGCGTCGGAGGATGTCTCGAGGTCGGAAAAGCCCGCACGGGCCAGGTCGGTGAGTGCTGCGCGTCGCTCGGAGGAGGCCATCGCCTCAGAGCATCTCGAGGTTCTTCTGCAGCTCGAACGGGGTGACCTGCGACCGGTACTCCTGCCACTCGCGGCGCTTGTTCAGCAGCACGTAGTTGAACACCTGCTCGCCGAGGGTCTCGGCGACGAGCTCGGACTCCTCCATGTACTCCAGGGCGTGGTCGAGGCTCGAGGGAAGCGGACCGTAGCCGAGGGCCCGGCGCTCGGCATCCGTCAACGACCACACGTTGTCCTCGGCCTCGGGCGGGAGCTCGTACTCCTCCTCGATGCCCTTGAGGCCGGCGGCGAGCATGAGCGCGTACGCGAGGTACGGGTTGGCGGCGGAGTCCAGCGCTCGGTACTCGACGCGCGTCGACTGGCCCTTGTTGGGCTTGTACATCGGCACGCGCACGAGCGCGGAGCGGTTGTTGTGGCCCCAGCAGACGAAGCTCGGCGCCTCGTCCCCGCCCCACAGACGCTTGTAGGAGTTCACGAACTGGTTCGTGACGGCCGAGATCTCGTTCGCGTGGCGCAGGAGGCCCGCGATGAACTGGCGGCCGGTCTTGGAGAGCTGGTACTGCGCGCCCTCCTCGTAGAACGCGTTCATGTCGCCCTCGAACAGGGACATGTGCGTGTGCATGCCGCTGCCCGGCTTGCCGCTGAGGGGCTTCGGCATGAACGTCGCGTAGACGCCCTGCTCGATCGCCACCTCCTTCACGACGGTGCGGAACGTCATGATGTTGTCGGCCGTCGCCAGCGCGTCGGCGTACCGGAGGTCGATCTCGTTCTGACCCGGCCCACCCTCGTGGTGGCTGAACTCGACGGAGATGCCGAGATCCTCGAGCATCCGCACCGAGCGGCGGCGGAAGTCGTGCGCCGTGCCGCCGGGGACGTTGTCGAAGTAGCCCGCCGAGTCGACGGGCTCGGGTCCCTCGGGACCGAAGGACGACGACTTGAGCAGGTAGAACTCGATCTCGGGGTGCGTGTAGAAGGTGAAGCCGGCGTCCGCCGCCTTGGCGAGGGCGCGCTTGAGCACGTTGCGCGGATCGGCGACCGCGGGCTGCCCGTCGGGGGTCGTGATGTCGCAGAACATGCGCGCCGTCGGGTCGATCTCGCCGCGCCAGGGCAGGGTCTGGAACGTGGACGGGTCCGGGTGGGCCAGCAGGTCGGACTCGTAGGAACGGGTCAGACCTTCGATCGCGGACCCGTCGAAGCCGAGTCCCTCCGCGAAGGCGCCCTCCACCTCGGCGGGGGCGATCGCGACCGACTTGAGGGTTCCGGTCACATCGGTGAACCACAACCGGATGAACTTGACCCCCCGTTCCTCGATCGTCCTCAGAACGAAGTCACGCTGCTTGTCCATCGCATCCTTCCCGGTGCCGAGCCGACTGCAAGACTATCGGTCCGCCACGGCGCCGCACTCACGCGACGCGGGCGCGCCTCAGTCGTCTTCGGCCGCGTCCTCCGCCGCCCACGCGCGGGAGCGTTCGCGCATGATCTCGGGAGCGCGCGCCGCCTCTTCGGCGGTGTCGAACGGGCCGGCCCGATCGACCGACGGCACCTCGTACCCCTGCTGCACCTCGCCCGTCTTCAGGTTGTACCAGTACTTGTCGGCGTCGCTCATGGGGTCCTCCTCGGCCTCGTGTGCTTCATCCTACGAAGGCGGCGCCCGGCATCCTACGATTCGCATCGCGCGGTCGCAGTAGGCTCGGAGGCATGACTGGGACCGCCACCACCGCCGTCGGCATCGACATCGGAGGGACGGGCATCAAGGGTGCCCTCGTCGACCTCTCGCAAGGAACGCTCCTCACCGACCGGATAAAGGTCCCGACGCCCAAGGGCGCCGAACCCGACGACGTGCTCACGGCCGTGCGCGAGGTGCTCGAGAAGCTCGAGGTCACCGACGCCGACGTCCCCCTGGGCGTCGCGTTCCCGGCGATCGTGAAGAACGGGCGCACCCTGTCCGCCGCGAACGTCGCCGACACGTGGATCGACTTCGAAGCCGAGGCGTTCTTCGAGAAGGGACTCGGCCGCCAGATCCACTTCGCCAATGACGCGGACGTCGCCGGCGTCGCCGAGATGCGCTACGGCGCCGCCAAGGACCGCGACGGCCTCGTCCTGCTGACGACCCTCGGCACCGGCATCGGCACCGCGATGATCTACAAGGGCGTCCTCGTTCCGAACACCGAGCTCGGGCACCTGCACCGTCCGGGTCACAAGAAGGACTTCGAGCACTTCGCCGCCTACTCGGCGATGGAGCGCGAGGAACTCGAATGGGATGCCTGGGCCGGCCGTCTGCAGCAGTACTACAGCCACCTCGAGTTCCTGTTCACGCCCGACCTGTTCGTCGTCGGCGGCGGCGTCTCGAAGCACGCCGACAAGTTCCTGCCGCTGCTCGATCTGAAGACCGAGATCGTCCCCGCCGTGCACCGCAACAACGCGGGCATCATCGGCGCGGCGGCGCTCGCTCTCGCGGGCGAGCGTGAGGACGTGCCGGCCGAGCAGGGCGGCGACCTGGCGGACACCACCGCGCGCTGACGCGTCGTCCGAGGGGCGAATGGGTCGGCCTGTACGCCGGGTTCTGTCCGGGGGTCCTCGCGGACCCCGTGGACGGTCATCTCTCTCGGCGACACGTTGCCGTGCCGCTCCAGCGGTCTACCCGGGGACTCAGCGGGCCGCGTCGGCATCCCCTGTCTGACCTTGCTCCGGGCGAGGTTTACCGTGCGGGTCGTGTCACCACGACCCCGGTGGTCTCTTACACCACCCTTTCACCCTTACCCCGGTCGGAACCGGGGCGGTCTGCTCTCTGTGGCACTGTCTCGCGGATCACTCCGGGTGGGTGTTACCCACCGCCCTGCCCTGTGGAGCCCGGACGTTCCTCGGTGCGCTCTCGCGCCACGCGACCGTCCAGCCGACCCATTCGCGGGGTCGAGTCTATCCGGCCGGCCGGTCACTCCTTCGCGGCGTCGACCCGCACCTGCAGGTCGAGGCGGAAGTCCAACGGGATGTCGCCGAAGAGCAGGCGCGTGGCCGCGTCGGCCGCGAGCGACACCGCCTCGGCCGCGAGCGCCGCGTGCGCGGCGGGCGTGTGGACGATGACCTCGTCGTGCAGGAAGAAGGCCAGGTGCGCCTGCCGTGCGTGGAGCGGACCCGACCGCGGCGCGGAATCCGCTTCGTCGACGAGCGGCAGTGCCGCGAGGCGAGCACGCAGGTCGCCCAGCCACGCGAGGGCCCATTCCGCCGCCGTCCCCTGCACGACGAAGTTGCGCGTGAAGCGCCCACGGTCGCGCGCGGCGCGGCGGGCGCGCGTCCTGTCCGCCTCGGTCGCCTCGGGGTCCCCCGCGCTCCCCTGCAGCGCTCGCCAGCCCGGCGACGGCGGCGGGCTGCTGCGCCCGAGCCACGTCGAGACGACACCGCCTTCTTCGCCGACTCGCGCGGCGTCGTCGACGAGCCCCATGGCGCGCGGGTAGGCGCGGCGGAGGGCCGGCACGAGTCGTCCGCTGTCCCCCGTCGTCGCGCCGTACATCGCGCCGAGCAGCGCGAACTTCGCCTCGGACCGGGTGCTCACGACGCCGCGCGAGACGATGCCCTCGTAGAGGTCCGTGTCCCTCGCGCTGTCGGCCAGGGCGGCATCCCGCGACATCGCGGCGAGCACCCGCGGTTCGAGCTGCGCCACGTCGGCGACCACGAGCGACCACCCGGGGTCGGCCCGCACCGCGGGGCGCAGCTGACGCGGCATCTGGAGTGCACCTCCCCCGGACGACGCCCACCGTCCCGTGACCACGCCGCCCGGCACGTACACCGGGCGGAACCGGCCGTCGGGTGCCCACTCGTCGCGCCAGGCCCACCCGTTCGCGGTGAACAGCCGCATGAGGCGCTTGTACTCGAGCAGCGGCGCGATCACCGGATGGTCGTACTCGCGCAGCTCCCACTTGCTGGTCGACGCCGCCGCGACCCCCACGCGGTGCAGCGCGCGCAGGAGCTTCGGCTGCGAGTCGAGGCTGACACCGGGGTCGCCGAGGAGCGCACGGACCTCGGCGCCGAGCGCCTCGATGCGCGCGGGCAGGCGTCCGGCGGCTTCCCGGGGCCCCAGCATCCCGGTCAGGATCCCGTCGTGCACCTCCGCGTCCCAGGGCACGCCCGCCGCGTGCATCTCGGTCGCGACGAGGGCACCGACCGACTCTGCGGCCACCAGCAGGCGCAACCCCGCCGCGCTTGCGGCGATCACCTCGCGCTGATGTTCGAACTCCGCCAGGGCCGAGTCCAGGTCGCGGGGCACCTCGCGCGTGCCCGGATCGATCTCGAAGAGCGCGCTCGGGCCGTCATCGGCGACGGATGCCGCGGCATCCCACTCCGTCGCAGAGCGCAGGCGGTCCGCTGCCACCGCACGGGCGCTGTCGCGCAGGATCACGTGCGCGAGGCGCAGGTCGTGACACCGCGCGACGCGGATGCCTCCCGCGAGGAGGGCCGGGTACCAGGCGGTCGTGTCGCTCCACACCCAGCGGGTGGTGCCCTCCGTTCGCTGCACCCGGTCGGCGAAGTCACGCCTGTCGAGACGCGTCATGACGCCGCGCGATCCGTCGGCGGCGACGGGGACCAGGGCGACACCGTCGCCGATGGCCCCCACCACGATCCAGGGGACGGCGTCCCCTGCGGAGGCGCCCGGGACGGTCAGAGCCCGGAGTCCTCGCCGCGGACGAGGATGCAACCGCACTCGGGACACGTGACGACGTCGTCCTCGGCCGCCGCGCGGACGGTGTTCAGGTCGGTCCCCGACAGCACCATGCGGCACCCGCCGCAGGTGCGGTGCTGCAGGAGACCGGCGCCGACGCCCCGCGCCGCGAGGCGGTCGTACATCGCGACCAGGTCGGCCGGCAGGCTCGCCGCGATCGCGGCGCGGTCACGCGTGGCGGCCTCGTGGCGGGCGGTCGCGTCGGCCACGACCTCCTTGGCCTCGGCGCTCAGGCGGGCACCCTCCTCATTGACCGAGGCGATGAGCGCCTCCTGGGCGGCGACCGCGGCCTCCGCCTCCTCGAGGCGCTCCATGACCTCGAGCTCGGCGTCCTCGAGGTCGGACTTGCGCTTGGCGAGCGAGGCGATCTCGTGCTCGAGCCCCTGCGCGTCCTTCGCGCTCGACGTCGACGCGAGCCGCTCGTTGTCGCGGGCGGTCCGGGCGTCGACGACGGCGACGTCGGACTGGATGCGGGCGAGCTCCGCCTTCGCGTCGTCACGGGCACCCAGTCGACGGGTGAGCTCGGCCGAGTGCGTCGCGCGCTCGGCGAGCAGCTCCTTCACGCGGGCGGCCTGCGCGGGGTTGCGGCGAGCGTGATCCGCCTGCTGCGCGGCGAGGTCCGCGTCGGCGAGATCGAGGAGGCGGCGCTGGTCGGCGAAGCTGGCTTTCACGCCCTCCAACCTACCCTCGGCCGACGGACCGCCGGGGCGTCGGCTACGAGCGGGATGCCGCAACGCACTAGCATGACGTGCCGGAATCGCGCGGGAGGAGGTCAGCATGAGCATGCTGCGCACCAAGACGGTCGAACAGTCGATCGCCGACACCGAGGAGCCGGAGTTCCGGCTCAAGAAGTCGCTGTCCGCGCTCGACCTCACCGTCTTCGGCGTCGGTGTCGTCATCGGCGCCGGCATCTTCACCCTGACCGGGCGCGCCGCGCACGAGGTCGCCGGGCCCGCGATCGTCATCAGCTTCGTCGTCGCGGCCATCGCGTGCGGCCTGGCCGCCATGTGCTACGCCGAGTTCGCCTCGACCGTCCCGGTGTCGGGATCGGCGTACACCTTCTCCTACGCCTCCCTCGGCGAGCTCTTCGCCTGGATCATCGGGTGGGACCTCATCCTCGAGATGTTCCTCGGAGCGAGCGTCGTGGCGCAGGGGTGGAGCGCCTACCTCGGGTCGCTGATGGAACAGCTCGGCGCACCGATCCCCGCGGCCATCGGCTACGGCGGGACCGTCGACGTGATGGCCGTGCTGCTCGTCGTCGTGCTGGGCGTGCTCATCACCCTCGGCATCCGGGAATCCCTGCGCGTCAACCTCGTCCTCGTCGCGGTCAAGCTCTTCATCGTCCTCTTCGTGATCATCGCCGGTCTCCTGTTCGTGAACCCCGCGAACTACTCCCCCTTCATCCCGGATGCCGCGCCACGCGAGACGGCGTCGGGACTCACGCAGCCCCTCCTGCAGTTCTTCTCCGGCATCGAGCCGACCGCCTTCGGCGTGGGCGGGATCTTCGCCGGCGCCGCGCTCGTCTTCTTCGCCTACATCGGGTTCGACGTCGTCGCCACGACGGCCGAGGAGACCAAGCGCCCGCAGCGCGACCTCCCGATCGGCATCATCGCCTCGCTCGTCATCTGCACGATCCTCTACGGGGCCGTCGCCCTCGTCGTCACCGGCATGGTGCCGTACCAGGACCTCGACCCGGCCGCCGCGCTCGCGAACGCCTTCGCCTTCCACGGCCAGACCTGGATGGCCACCGTCATCTCCGCCGGCGCCGTCGCCGGGCTCACGACGGTCGTCCTGACGCTCATGATCGGCGCAACCCGCATCATCTTCGCGATGTCGCGCGACGCGCTCCTGCCCCGCGGACTCGCGAAGGTGCACCCCCGCTTCCGGACCCCGTGGGTGATCTCGATCATCGTGACGGTCATCGTGGCCGTGGTCGCCGGGCTCACCCCCGTCGGCGTGCTGGAGGAGATGGTCAACATCGGCACGCTGTCGGCGTTCGTCCTCGTCTCCGTCGGGGTCATCGTGCTGCGCCGGCGTCGCCCCGACCTGCCGCGCGGGTTCCGCGTGCCGCTGAACCCGTGGCTTCCCGCCCTGTCGGCCGTCGTCTGCATCTACCTGATGCTGAACCTCACGGTCGAGACCTGGCTGCGCTTCCTCATCTGGCTCGCGCTCGGCTTCGTCATCTACTTCGCGTACTCGCGCCGGCACTCGCGGCTGGCGAAGGGCGGCGACCTGTACACCGCGCCCACCGCGCGGTGACGGCGCACCGGGTCTGCGGCTCCCGCCCGTAGACTCGGTCCGTCAGGGCCTTTAGCTCAGCTGGTAGAGCGCCACGTTTACACCGTGGATGTCGTCGGTTCGATCCCGGCAGGGCCCACTCCCGGCATCCGCCCTCCGCTGTCTCATCTCGCCGTCTCGAACGGCGAACGCCGCCGGGCGCAATGGGTAGGCTGAGGACAAGCGAGTTGTGCGCGGCGAACAAGCGCGCCCTCGCTCGAACCCCCCTTCCTGGCACGATCTGCCAGGCGACGAAAGGCCTCTTGTGACTGTCAACGATCAGGATCCGTACTCGCAGGGCCCGCAGGACAGCGACCCGGAAGAGACGTCGGAGTGGCAGGAATCCCTGCGCCAGCTCGTCGACGCCCGGGGCGCCGGCCGCGGCCGCGAGATCATGCTGAGCCTGCTGCAGAGCTCGCGCGAACTGCACCTGAATGTCCCGCAGGTCCCCACCACGGACTACATCAACACGATCCCGGCAGACAGCGAGCCCGAGTTCCCCGGTGACGAAGAGATCGAGCGTCGCTACCGCCGCTGGATCCGCTGGAACGCCGCGTTGACGGTGCACCGCGCTCAGCGTCCCGGCATCGGCGTCGGCGGTCACATCTCGACCTACGCCTCGTCGGCGGCTCTCTACGAAGTCGGTTTCAACCACTTCTTCCGCGGCCCCGACCACTCCAGCGGCGGCGACCAGGTCTTCTTCCAGGGCCACGCCTCCCCCGGCATGTACGCCCGCTCCTTCCTCGAGGGCGGGCTCACGAGCCAGCAGCTCGACGGCTTCCGCCAGGAGGCATCCGCTGCCCCCCACGGTCTGCCGTCGTACCCCCACCCGCGTCTCATGCCGGACTACTGGCAGTTCCCGACCGTGTCGATGGGTCTCGGTCCGATCAACGCCATCTACCAGGCGATGACGAACAAGTACCTCACCAACCGCGGGATCAAGGACCTCTCCGACTCGCACGTCTGGGCCTTCCTCGGCGACGGCGAGATGGACGAGGTCGAGAGCCGCGGTCAGCTGCAGGTCGCGGCGAACGAGGGCCTCGACAACCTCACCTTCGTCGTCAACTGCAACCTGCAGCGACTCGACGGCCCGGTGCGCGGCAACGGCAAGATCGTGCAGGAGCTCGAGAGCTTCTTCCGCGGCGCCGGCTGGAACGTCATCAAGGTCGTCTGGGGCCGCGAGTGGGACGACCTGCTCTCCCGCGACACCGACGGCGCCCTGCTGAACCTCATGAACAGCACTCCGGACGGCGACTTCCAGACGTACAAGGCCGAGAACGGCGCGTACGTCCGCGAGCACTTCTTCGGCCGCGACGAGCGCGCCGCCGCCCTCGTCAAGGACTACTCCGACGAGCAGATCTGGAACCTCAAGCGCGGCGGGCACGACTACCGCAAGGTCTTCGCGGCGTACAAGGCCGCCGTCGAGCACAAGGGCCAGCCCACCGTCATCCTCGCCAAGACGGTCAAGGGATACGGCCTCGGTCCGCACTTCGAGGGGCGCAACGCGACGCACCAGATGAAGAAGATGACCCTGGACGACCTCAAGCTCTTCCGCGACCAGATGCACATCCCGCTGACGGACGCGCAGCTGGAGGAGAACCCATACGAGCCGCCGTACTACCACCCGGGTGAGGGCGACGAGACCATCGAGTACATGGTCGAGCGCCGTCGCGCGCTGGGCGGCACGCTCCCGCAGCGTCGCAGCACGCACACCGCGATCAGCCTTCCCGACGACAGCGTCTACGCGCTGCCGAAGAAGGGCTCGGGCACGCAGGAGGTCGCCACCACGATGGCGTTCGTCCGCCTGCTCAAGGACCTGCTGCGCACGAAGGACTTCGGCCACCGCATCGTGCCGATCATCCCCGACGAGGCGCGCACGTTCGGCATGGACGCCTACTTCCCGACCGCGAAGATCTACAACCCGAACGGACAGAACTACACGTCCGTCGACCGCGAGCTGCTCCTGGCCTACAAGGAGAGCCCGCAGGGCCAGATCATGCACGTCGGCATCAACGAGGCCGGCGCCGTCGCCGCCTTCACGGGTGTCGGCACCTCCTACGCGACGCACGGCGAACCGCTCATCCCGGTCTATGTCTTCTACTCGATGTTCGGCTTCCAGCGCACGGGCGACGCCCAGTGGGCGGCGGGCGACCAGATGGCGCGCGGCTTCATCATCGGCGCCACCGCCGGACGGACCACGCTGACCGGTGAAGGCCTCCAGCACGCCGACGGCCACTCGCACCTGCTCGCCTCGACCAACCCGGCGACGGTCTCCTACGACCCGGCCTACGGCTACGAGATCGCGCACATCGTGCAGTCGGGTCTCGAGCGCATGTACGGCGGGGAGCACGAGGACCCGAACGTCATGTACTACATCACGGTCTACAACGAGCCGATCGTCCAGCCGAAGGAGCCGGAGGATGTCGACGTCGACGGCATCATCCGCGGCATCCACCGCGTCGCGACCGGGTCGGGAGAGGGCCACCGCGCCCAGATCCTCGCCTCCGGCGTGGGTCTGCCGTGGGCGCTCGAGGCGCAGGAGCTGCTGCAGAAGGACTGGGGTGTGAGCGCCGACGTCTGGTCGGTCACCAGCTGGACCGAACTGCGTCGTGACGGTCTGGCGGCGGACGAGCACAACTTCCTGCACCCGACCGAAGAGCCCAAGACGGCCTACGTCACCAAGAAGCTGAGCGACTCCGAGGGACCGATCGTCGCCGTCAGCGACTTCATGCACGCCGTGCAGGACCAGATCCGCCAGTGGATCCCCCGCCGGTACGCGACGCTCGGTGCCGACGGCTTCGGCTTCTCGGACACGCGCGCCGCGGCCCGTCGCCAGTTCAAGATCGACGGCCCGTCGATCGTCGTGCGCACGCTGCAGGCCCTGGCCGAGGACGGCGTCGTCGACCGCGGCCTGTCGGCTCAGGCGATCGAGAAGTACCGTCTGCACGACGTCAACGCCGGCACCTCCGGCAACGCGGGCGGCGAAGCCTGACCCGCGCGATGACCGAACGGCCGACCGCCCAGGAGAAGGCGGAGACACTGGCGTGGCTCCGTCGCATCTCGGGTGATCTCGCGAGCACCACACTGCGCAGGCTCGAAGAGTCCCTGCCGTGGTACGCCGAGATGCCCCCCGGGCGGCGGTCGGCCGTCGGTCTCGTCGCGCAGTCCGGCATCTCGTCCTTCATCGACTGGTACGACGACCCGAACTCGACGCCGTGGATCGCGGCCGACATCTTCGCCTCCGCTCCCCGCGAGCTGCTGCGGAGCATCAGCCTGACCCAGACGCTCCAGCTGATCCGCGTGACGGTGGAGACGACCGAGGAACGTGTCGCGGGGCGCGGCAACGGGCTGCGCGAGAGCATCCTGCTGTACTCGCGCGAGGTCGCCTTCGCCGCCGCGGACGTGTACGCCCGCGCGGCCGAGGCGCGCGGACTGTGGGATGCCCGCCTCGAGGCGCTCGTCGTCGACTCGATCCTGACGGGCGAGGCCGACGAGGAGCTGCCGAGCCGCATCGCGGCGCTCGGCTGGCACGGCCACGGCGAGGTCGCCGTCCTGGTGGGGACGACACCGCCTCAGCTGGACGTCGACCAGGTGCGCCGGACGGCCCGCAAGCTCGGCGTCGACGTCCTCATCGGCGTGCAGGGTTCGCGCCTGGTGCTCGTCATCGGGCGGGCCGACCAGACGGGCCGGGAGGATGCCGAGGAGCTCCCGTTCACCGAGATCGCGACACGTCTCGAACCGGGGTTCGGGAGCGGTCATCTCGTGCTGGGCCCGACGGCGCCCGCCCTGCTGGACGCCGGCATCAGCGCGCGTGCCGCCCTCGCGGGCTTCGCGGTGGCGAAGTCCTGGCGTCACGCGCCGCGGCCGGTCGACGCCGACGACCTGCTGCCCGAACGCGCCCTCGCCGGTGACCCCCTCGCGAAGGCTGCCCTCATCGAGAAGATCTACCGACCGCTGCAGGCGCACTCGACGGACCTCGTGACGACCCTCTGGAGCTACCTCGACAACGGTCGCTCCCTCGAAGCGACGGCCCGCGAGCTCTTCGTCCATCCCAACACGGTGCGCTACCGCCTGAAGCGGGTGTCGGACGTGATCGGGTGGGATGCCACCGGTCCCCGTGAGGCGCTCATCCTCCAGACGGCGCTGATCCTCGGCTCGATCGGCGCCGAGGTGACCCGCCGACGCCCGGCGCGCCGCGGCTGATCCTGTACGACACAGACAAACGATCCGCACTTTGTTGTGCGCCGACCGACAGCACGTCCGACCCGAACTTGCAAGGATGGAAACCGTGATCATCGCCGTCTTCCCGGGCCAGGGTTCGCAGACCCCCGGGTTCCTCACCCCGTGGCTCGACACCGAAGGCACCCGCGAGCTGCTCGAGCAGTACTCCGCGGTCGCCGAGGTCGACCTCGTCGCCGCCGGAACCGAGTGGGATGCCGACCGCATCCGCGACACCAAGGTCGCCCAGCCCCTCATCGTCGCCGCGAGCCTGCTCTCCTGGCGCGCGCTCGTCGCCGCCGGTCACCGGCCGGACGGCGTCGCCGGCCACTCCGTGGGCGAAATCGCGGCGCTCGTCGCCGGCGGCGTCCTCACCGAGGAGGACGGTATGCGCCTGGTGGGCATCCGCGGCCGCGCGATGGCCGAGGCCGCCGCGCTCGAGGAGACCGGCATGAGCGCCGTCGTCGGAGGAGACGAGGCCACGGTGCTCGGCCGCCTCGAGGAGCTCGACCTCACCCCCGCCAACTACAACGGCGGCGGTCAGATCGTCGCCGCCGGCGCGCTGCCCGCCCTCGCGGAGCTCGCCGCCGATGCCCCGCGCGGCAGCCGCGTCATCCCGCTGCAGGTCGCCGGAGCGTTCCACACGCGGTACATGGCGCCGGCCGTCGAGACGCTGCGGTCGGCTGCGGCCGTCGTCTCGGCATCCGACCCCTCCCTCACGCTCTGGAGCAACCGCGACGGCGGCACCGTCACCGACGGCCGCGCCGCGCTGGATCTGCTCGTCGCGCAGGTCGCGAACCCCGTCCGCTGGGATCTGTGCATGACTTCGTTCGCCGACAACGGCGTCACCGGGATCATCGAGCTCGCACCGGCGGGCACGCTCGTCGGACTCGCCAAACGCGGGCTGCGCGGCGTACCGTCTGTTGCGGTGAAGACGCCCGAGGACCTCGCCGCCGCGAACGCCCTCCTGACCGGAGAGAACGCATGACCCCCCAGCTGATCCAGCCGACCGGCGCCGCCCACACCCGCATCTACTCCTACGGTGCGGCGCGCGGTCAGAACGCCGTCCCCAACGAGGACCTGATCGAACCGATCGACTCCAGCGACGAGTGGATCCGTCAGCGCACCGGCATCATCACCCGCGTGAGGGCGGATGCCGACACCTCGGCGATCGATCTCGCCGCCGACGCCGCCGCCGAGGCGATCGAACGCTCCGGCATCCCGGCCGACAAGATCGACGCCGTCATCGTCGCGACGATCTCGAACCCGAAGCAGACGCCGTCGGTCTCGGCGATCGTCGCCGACCGCGTGGGCGCGAACCCGGCGGCCGCCTACGATCTCAACGCCGCCTGCGCCGGCTTCGCCTACGGGGTCGCCCAGGCCGATGCCCTCATCCGCGCCGGCGCCGCCCACTACGCGGTCGTCATCGGTACCGAGAAGCTCAGCGACGTCGTGGACCCCACCGACCGCTCCATCTCGTTCCTCCTGGGCGACGGTGCGGGCGCGGTCGTCGTCGGACCGAGTGAGACTCCGGGCATCGGTCCGACCATCTGGGGCTCGGACGGCTCGAAGGCGGATGCCGTGGGCATGAACCACACGCTGACCGAGTTCCGCGACGGCCTCGCCCCCTGGCCCACCCTCCGTCAGGAGGGCCCGACGGTGTTCCGCTGGGCCGTCTGGGAGATGGTCAAGGTCGCACGGCAGGCCATCGAAGCCGCCGGGATCACCCCCGACGACCTGGCCGCCTTCGTGCCGCACCAGGCCAACATGCGCATCATCGACGAGTTCGCCAAGCAGCTGAAGCTGCCCGAGTCCGTCGTGATCGGTCGAGACATCGAGACGACGGGCAACACCTCCGCGGCATCCATCCCGCTGGCGACGCACCGTCTGCTCGAAGAGCACCCCGAACTCAGCGGCGGCCTCGCCCTGCAGATCGGATTCGGAGCCGGACTCGTGTTCGGCGCCCAGGTCGTCGTCCTCCCGTGACGACGGCGCTCCCCCACCTAAACTGACTACCGGCCCGGCTGGGCCCGATTCCCACAGAAGGAGAAATCCCATGGCATTCACCAACGACGAGGTCCTCGCCGGCCTGGCCGAGCTCATCACCGACGAGACCGGAATCTCGTCCGACGAGGTCGCCCTCGAGAAGTCGTTCACCGACGACCTCGACATCGACTCGATCTCGATGATGACGATCGTCGTCAACGCCGAGGAGAAGTTCGGCGTCACCATCCCCGACGACGAGGTCAAGAACCTCAAGACCGTCGGCGACGCCGTCACCTACATCTCGTCCAACCAGGCCTGATCCGCGCGTCCGGTGGGGGTTCGCCCCCACCGGAGCAGCACGAGGGAACCATGAGCAACAAGCGAATCTTCGTCACCGGCATCGGTGCGACCTCCCCCATCGGCGGAACCGCCGGCGAGAGCTGGGACGCCCTCCTCGCCGGAGAGTCCGGCGCGCGCACCCTCGAGCACGAGTGGGTTGAGCAATACCAGCTGCCCGTCACGTTCGCCGCCGAGGCGAAGGTGCGCCCCGAGACGGTGCTGGAACGCCCCGTCGCCAAGCGACTCGACCCGTCGTCGCAGCTCGCGATGGTCGCCGCCAAGGAGGCCTGGGCGGACGCGGGTTCGCCCGAGGTCGACCCGGAGCGCCTCGGCGTCGAGTTCGCCACGGGCATCGGCGGCGTGTGGACGCTTCTCGATGCCTGGGACACCCTGCGCGAGAAGGGGCCGCGTCGCGTCATGCCGATGACGGTGCCTATGCTCATGCCCAACGCAGCAGCGGGCAACCTGTCGCTGCACTTCGGTGCCCGCGCCTACGCCCGCACCTTCGCGAGCGCCTGCGCGTCGAGCACCGAGTCGATCGTCAACGCCCTCGAGCACATGCGCGCGGGCCTCGCCGACGTCGTGATCGCCGGCGGTACCGAATCGGCGATCCACCCCATCACGATCTCGTCGTTCGCCTCGATGCAGGCGCTCTCGCGGCGCAACGACTCCCCGGAGACGGCATCCCGTCCCGGCAGCATCGACCGCGACGGCTTCGTCATGGGCGAGGGGGCGGCCGTACTGATCCTCGAGACCGAGGAGCACGCGAAGGCGCGCGGCGCCAAGATCTACGCCGAGCTCGTCGGCGGCGGCGTGACGGCGGATTCATACCACATCACCGCCAACGACCCCGAGGGCACCGGCGCCGCGCGCGCCGTCCGTCTCGCCCTGGAGATGGCGGATGCCGCGCCGGACGACGTGACCCACGTCAACGCGCACGCGACCTCCACCCCGGTCGGCGACCCGAACGAATACGTCGCACTGAAGTCCGTCTTCGGCGACCGTGTCGAGGAGATGCCGGTCTCGGCTACGAAGGCCTCCACGGGCCACCTGCTGGGCGGTACGGGCGCCCTCGAGGCGATGTTCACGGTGCTCGCCCTGCGCGACCGTGTCGCTCCGCCGACCATCAACATCACCGAACCCGACCCGGCTGTACCGTTCCGCCTGTCCGGCGACGCGGTGCCGCTCGGCGACGGTGACCAGCTGGCGATCAGCAACTCGTTCGGCTTCGGCGGTCACAACGCCGTCGTCGCGTTCCGCTCGGTCTGATCCGACACACGACAGACGCCCCCGGGAAGCCACCGGGGGCGTCTGTCGTTCTATCCAGGCGGGGCCGAGGCCGCCCCGGTCTCCGGGAAGCCGTCCGAAGCCGGTCGAAGCTCTCCTGCCCCGCCTGAAGACCTGTCCGATCGTGGAGTGTCCGCTCGGGACGGGTCGTCTCAGCCGACCTTGTGCAGCCAGACGACCGGCGCGTCGTCGCTGGCGTGACGGAACGGCTCGAGTTCGTCGTCCCAGGCGACGCCGAGCGCGACGTCGAGCTCTCGCTGGAGTTCGGTGATGTCGCCGGCCGCGATCTCCATGGCGTACCGCAGGCGGTCCTCGCCGATGACGACGTTGCCGGCCGAGTCCGTCTGGGCGTAGTGGATGCCGAGGCTCGGCGTGTGCAGCCACCGGCCGCCGTCGCTGCGCGGCGTCGGGTCCTCGCTCACCTCGTAACGCAGGTGCTCCCACCCGCGCATGGCGGTCGCGAGGGCGGCGCCGGTGCCGGCGGGTCCCTCCCAGTAGAACTCCGCGCGTCGGCTGCCGTCGAGGACGGGCTGGTCCGCCCACTCGAAGTTGACGGCGTGCCCGAGGGCACGCCCGGCCGCCCACTCGAGGTGGGGGCACAGCGCGCGTGGCGCGGAGTGGATGAAGATCACTCCGCGCGCCTGAGGTGTGGCCATCGATCTCTCCGTTTCGTTCAGGTACGTCTTCCCCTACGACCTGATGGAGAGTGCTGGCCGGATATCCGGTTGTGCCGCCATTATCGCCTACGTCGACGTCGAATCACAACCGTGTAACACTCACGGCTCCGGTCATCCGTCAACCCCGTAGGACGCTGCCCTGTGCAGAGGCACAGTGGCCGCTCGACGGAAGGAAGATCATGAGCGAGAACACCCCTCACCACCGTGACACCGACGACGCCCACGCCGACGACGCGCCGCCGACCGACGCCGCGAGCGACGAGGTCAAGGCCGACGCGGCCCGAGCCGGCGACGAGGTGTCGGACGGCGAGGTGTCGGACGGCGAGGACGACCCTTTCCCCCAGGGACCGTCGATCACGCACCCCTGATGGGGCGAGGATCCGCGGTCGTCGGCCGCGCATTCGCCCTCGTGTTCCTCGGCGTGCAGCGGGTGCGGCATCCACGCCCGATCCATCCCCGCGGATTGTGTACGGCACGCTCGTCCCGTACGAAAGCAATCAGGGCCGTGTGATGGTGCGTGCCCGCTCTCTCGGGCCGCGTCTGCCCGCACGGCTGGGCGAGCTGCACCGCACGCTGCGTCGGACGGCGTGGTGGGTGGAGCTCTCGCATGCGACACCCGCGGGGCCGTGGCATCCGTTCGCCCTGGTCGACCTGCGGACAGCCGACAGTCCGGACGCGATGAGGGCGGATGCCGGTCGTCGCCTCATCCCCGGCGCGCGGATGCCCGCGTGGTTAGAGGCGCTGCGTCAGCCGTCCTACGACGCCGTGCAACGCGGTGATCGGTAGGGCGGGTGGGACTTGAACCCACGATCGTCGGGTTATGAGCCCGCTGCCTTGACCAGCTTGGCCACCGCCCCCTGTGAGGACGAGCCTATCGTTTCGGTCGTTCCTCGTCCTTGACGGGCGGATCCGGCCACACCTTCGCGACGGTCTCGGTGATCCGGATCGATCCCGTCGTGGGCTTCTTGCCGTCGGTGAACTCGGTGCTGCCGCGGAAGATCGGGATCTCCTGGCTGTCGCTGATCACCTGCGGGTGGTGCCGGGCGAGCTGGAAGACGCCGACGATCGCGAGCGCGCCCGCCACGGTGAACCCGATGTACGCCCAGAACGGGGCACCGCTCGCCTCGTCGAGGACGGCGAGGCCGATGACGATCGCGACGATCGGGTCGATCACCGTGAGTCCGGCGATGACGAGGTCCGGCGGGCCCGACGAGTACGCCGTCTGGACGAAGTAGGCGCCCATCGCCGTTCCGGCGAGCAGCGCGACGATGCACAGGACCGTCAGCCACTCGAAGTCGCCGTTGGCGATGCGGTTGATGACGACCTTCGCGAGGGTCGCGACGAAGCCATAGACGATGCCGGCCGCGACGATGTAGAAAAGGGCCCGCATCCGCTTGCGGAGGGTCACCCACAGGACGCCCAGCACGACGACGACGCCAAGGAGGATCCAGAGGACCGTCAGCAGCTGCGGGTCGCTGATCGGGCGCTCGGTCGCGTACAGCGCGGCGACCGTCACGAAGATGAAGATGCCGCCGACGCACAGGGCGATCGAGGTGATCGAGCGTCGCGTCGGCTTGTGTCCGCTGACCCGCGCGTTGAGCAGCGTGGTGATGACGAGCGAGATCGCGCCGATCGGCTGTACGAGGATCAGCGGCGCGAAGGACAGCGCCGCGAGCTGGCAGAGGATCGCGAGGCCCAGCATGACGGTCCCGAGGACCCACGACGGACGGCGCAGCAACCGCAGAAGCTGACCGCCGGTCAGGCCGGAGACACCCGCCTGCGCGGTGAGCTGCTCGACCTTCTGCACGCCGCGGTGCTGATACTGCGCACCGAACGACATGAACACCGCGCCGATGATCGCGAGCGGGATGCCGATGAGGATCGCCGGGTTGCCGAAGACGCCGACGAGCTCGTCGGTGAGGTCGTCGATCGGCGTCCCGGGGAGAATCACGCCTCGACGATACCGGGCGCGAGCCTCGTTAGGCTTCTGACGTGGCCGTACTTCCGATTCGCATCATGGGCGATCCTGTCCTCCATTCCGTCGCCGCTCCCGTCGACGAGGTGACCGACGACATCCGCGCGCTCGTCGCCGACATGTTCGAGACGATGGACACGGCACCGGGTGTCGGCCTCGCCGCCCCGCAGGTCGGCGTCGGGCTCCGTATCTACACGTACTCGTATCAGGACGACGACGGGCAGCCGTGGCGGGGTGTCCTCATCAACCCGGAACTCTGGATGACGCCACCCGAGCCCGGCTCCCCCGACCCCGACGACGAGTCCGAAGGGTGCCTGTCCTTCCCGGGCGAGCGGTTCGCTCTGCGCCGGGCCGACGCGGTCCTGGTGACGGGCACGGACCTCGACGGGGCTCCGGTCGAGATCCGCGTCGAGGGCTGGCGCGCCCGCATCATGCAGCACGAGTTCGACCACCTCAACGGCATCCTCTACATCGACCGCCTGTCGGACTCCGACTGGAAGACCACCCAGAAGATCGCCCGCAAGCGCGGCTGGGGCAAGCCCGGACAGAGCTGGATGCCGGGCATCGACGACCTCGACGCTTGAACGACCGTCCCGCCATGGAACCGTGGGAGCTGCACGGGTGGTTCGACGACTTCGTCGACACCTGCAACCGGCACGATCTGGCGGCGATCCGGGATCTTCTCGATCCGGGTGTCCGGCGCGCCCACCTGCCCGCAGGAGCGGACGCCTGGATCGATGACCTGGCCGATCTGTTCCACGGCTTCCCGGACTGGCGGTGGAAGACGATCCAGGTGGTCGCCGAGGACGATCGGATCGCCGCGCACCTGCGCGCCGGCGGAACGCACACCGGGGTGTGGCGCGGCATCCCGCCGACGCGTCGGCACGTGAACGTCGCCGAGTTCCTGTTCCTGCGCATCACGGCGGGACGCGTGGTGGCCGTGACCGGATCGGGCGACGAGGCCGTACAGGCCCACCTCACCGGCTGACACCGATGTCCGCCGCTCTGCGTACGATCGCGGAGTCGGCCGGAGAGAGGGATGCCGGTTGGGTGCGAACAGGCGGTACGCGGCGAGCGTCGATGCGCGGATGGACGACCGCATCCTGCAGCGGGTGGCGTCGCGCGGCATCCTGCAGTCCCTCACGAACGAGGAGCTGGAGCTCGACCGCAGGCCCGTGACGACCGATCCGCGCCCCGCCCGTGTGCAGGCGTGGGTGCGCTTCGGCGCCGAGCCGGTGCTCGTCGATGCGGATCTGTGCATGTGGACCGACCGGGCCGCGGCGATCCGATTCCGGGTCGGCGATCAGGAGCGCCGGTGCTGGGTGTGGTCGGGCGCTGTGCTCCGCGACGGGTGAGGTCAGGCTCGGCGTGAGCGCCGGGCCCGACTCCACGTTCCGCGCGCAGCGCGTATGTTCCGCTGCGGGTTTTTCAGCGCCAGGACGAGCGCTCCGTATCCGCGGAATCGCGGGACACGGAAGCCCGCGAGCAGGCGCCCGAGCGATCGTCCGAGCTGCACCGCGCGGCGCTCGGACTGCAGCGGCTGCACGCGTGCGACGTCGTCGAGGTCGATCGGCGCGAGCGCCAGGACTTTCGCCGCGACGGCGCGCTCGATCAACGCAGCACCTCGACGGGTGCGCGCGATCACCACCGACGACCCCTCACCCTCGTCGAAGGTCGGGAACCCCCGCTCGTCCGTCGCCCAGAAGTCACCCACCGCGATGTCGGCGTGCTCACCCGTGCCGTCGGGACAGATCTTGCAGCGGGACTGCAGCTGCCGACCGAGGTGGTGACCCCAAGACTCGTTGTAATCCTGGGACCCGCTGGCGGCACCGGTGAAGACGAACCGACCCGGCCACCCGTCCCCCCGGTATCGCAGCGAAGTGAGTTGCTCGGGGTCACCGCCGAGCTTCTGGACGAGACCGTCGGTCGCGTGCTGACTCGGAGTGCCGGCGCAGAAGAACGAGAGCAGGATCGGGTCCTCCCCGGAGGTGGCGTCGAGGTACTGGCGAAGACCGGCGAGCTCGCAGGGCTTACCGACCATCCCGCCGCCGTTCCACGCGGAGGGCACGCTGACGGGCGCGTATCGCGAGCCCGCAGCCGCCAGCGCTTCCTCCCGGGAGGTGATCGTGACGGGCACCGTCCGCTTCGGACGCGAGGCGTCCTGCGCGGCACCGGTGACGATCGCAGCCTCTCCGACGTCGAGGAGAAAGGCGGTCAACGCCGTCAGCACGCCCCCGCTGCTTCCCGCTCGTCTGACAGAGTCGTCCACCGCGTGCCCTTCCCACGCAGCGACCACGCGACCGAACAGCCAGTGCGTCGATCCTTCCGAGTCGGGTGCGCGCAGTCGGACGCCGGGGCAGGATGCCTGGAAGGTGCGCGCCTGCGCCGCGTCATCGTCGCCGCCGCGCGGTGCCACGGTGGGTCGCATGAATCCGTCGGCGGACAGTCCCATCGTGACCCGGTCGGACACCAGCGCACAGACACCGCAGCCCGTGCAGTTGTCGTTGCGGACGACCGCGTCGACGGCACCGGCCAGAAGATCCCTGTTCGCGCGCACGCGATCCCCGTTCGCTCCCGTCAGCCCTGCTCCTCAGAGCCCCCAGAGGACTGACGTCCTGATCTGTCTACCAGAAACATCGTGAGTACGCCGCTCGGAAGGCTGTCGTCAGGTCGCGACGGCGACGCCCGGCACCTCGGTGAGGGAGGTGTACACCGGGAGGCCGCGCTCCCGCGCGACCGCCACGACCTGGTCTGCGCCTCGGGACTCGCCCGGAAGGCGCAGCCCGGCGTCGCAGTGCTGCAGCAGTCGCTCGGCCGTCGGGTACACGACCTGCGCGGCCAGGGGGTCGTGCGGACCCTCGGCGCCGGCGCTGCGCAGAACGGGCAACGCCACCCACTCCCCGATCATCGGGATGTGGCCGGCTCGGAATATCGGCCAGGCGGCCTGCTCGAGATTGCCCCGCATGAGGTCGGGGTCCCCGTTCGTACCCGAGGCGTACGGGCCGGCGATGAGGATCAGGAGGGGGCGAGGTGCGTCGGAGGGGGTCATGTCGATGGAACACGCACAAACATGCACAACCGTGAAGGATCGCGAATGCTCGCCGCCACCCGCAAACAGTTGCTGCTCGACCGACTCCGCTCGGACGGCCGCATCGTCGCGAAGGAGCTCGCCGCGGAACTGGGGCTCTCCGAGGACAGCATCCGCCGCGATCTTCGCGAACTGGATGCCGCCGGGCTGGCCGTCCGGGTGTACGGCGGCGCCCTTCCCGCATCCCCCGCCGTCGCGAACTACGGGGTGCGCGAAACCGTCGCGACCGACAGCAAGACACGCGTCGCGCGGCGCGCGGCCCAGCTGATCGAACCGGGCAGCACCGTCATCCTCGACGGCGGGACGACCGTGCGCGCGCTCGACCCCGGTCGCGAGTGCACGATCATCACCCACAGCCCCACCGTGGCGGCCGCGCTGCTGCACCACACCGCCGAGGTCATCATCCTCGGGGGCCGCCTGTTCAAGCACTCGGCCGTCGCCTCGGGCGCCGCCGCAGTGGAGGCGGCGATGACCGTTTCCGCGGACCGGTTCCTGCTCGGTGTCACGGGTGTCCACGAGGACGCGGGCCTCACCACCGACGACGCCGACGAGGCCGCGATGAAGCGCACGCTCGCGAGCCGCGCGGCGGAGACCTTCGTCCTCGGGACTGCGGAGAAGATCGGGGCCGCGTCGCGATATCGCGTTCTGACGTGGGATGCGGTCGACGGGGTGATCGTCGACGCGGAGGACGCCGCCGGCGCCACGACGCTGTCCGCTCTCGAACGGCGCGACGTCAGCGTCCTGCGCTGAGGGTCAGCGCCGGCGCGGGCGCGACTGCCGGCGGAACCGGGCTTCGCGCGACGCGACCTGGACGCCGAGCCCGGTGATGCCCGCGACGAGCGCACCGAAGGGCGAAGAAGGCGACGTCCTGGCCGCCGCCGTACTGGAACGCGGCCCAGACCAGAAGGAGGACGGAGGCGGCGAGGACGATCACGCCCGCGCGCTCGCCCCAGCTCCACACCTTCCAGCCTCCGACGACGGCGTTCACGGCTCCAGGATGAGGCCGCTGTGGGCCCCGCGTAAGGAAATTTCTCGGAAGTGCGGACGCCGCGCCCCGGCATCCGTGCCGCGAAAGCGAAAACCCCCGGCGGGACCGGGGGTTTCGTTCAATGGCTCCCCGGCTTGGACTCGAACCAAGAACCTATCGGTTAACAGCCGATTGCTCTGCCAATTGAGCTACCGAGGATCAGTCACCCGCCACCGGGCAACCACACAATCGTAGCAAAGCCCGAGGGGTGCTCGTGACATCAGCCGCCGATGCGTGTCGCTTCGTCGGGGGTCCAGAGCACGTCGTCCAGGGTGGGGCCGACACCGATCGGGTGGCCGGCGCGCAGGACGAGGACCTGGGCCTCGAGGTCGGCCACGAGCTCGCGCTCGTTCGTGACGACGAGCAGAGCCATCCCGTCGTCGACACGTCGCCGGAGAGCGTCGAGGACGGCGGGCCGGACGTCGACGTCGAGGTTCGCATAGGGCTCGTCCGCGATGAGGACCGTGGGATCGAGCACGAGGCTGCGCGCGATTGCGACGCGTTGACGCATGCCGGAGCTCAGCTCGTAGGGGTACTTCTCCGACGCCCCGATGGGGAGCTGCAACTCGTCGAGCAGCGCGGCGACCCGCAGCGCGAGGGCGCGCTCGTTGACCTTGCGATCACGGGCTGTGATCGGTTCCGCGACGATCTCCGAGATGGTGAGCCGCGCCGGAAGATCCGAGTTCGCGCCTTGACGCAGGTGCCCGGTGCGATAGGTCAGGACCCGCCGGGCGCGACCCCGTGCACGAAGGGAGATGCCGGCGACCTCCCCGACCCCGCCGACGATGCGCAGGTCGCGGTGGTCCGCCCCCGCGAGACACGAGGCGAGACTCGACTTGCCGGAACCCGTCGCGCCCATCACCGCGACGACCTCGCCCGGCGCGACCCGCAGAGACACGCCGTCGACGACACGCGTGTCTGCGGAGACACGAGCGATCGACAGGTCGGAGCAGTAGATGGCGGCATCCGGTTCGGTCACTCGAGGCATGCGTTCCATCCTCATCCGTCGGGGACGCGGGCGCCAGTCCGGGCCGGTGCGGAAATTGCGGCGGGTCCGGTGCGTTGTTCGGGGCGCGCGGTGTCGTGGCACGTCGCGGGCGCCGTCGTCGTGATCCGCGCACGCATTCGAGCGTGGGCTCGTGAGGTGTCGCGACGTCCGCTCGCGGCCGGCTGACGAGGATGAGAAGACTCTCATTCTCGAGGTGTGCATAACGTGTGTTCTGGGCCGGTTTTGCCGGGGTGGATGTCGGTGGCCAGTGGCAGAGTGAAGGTATGACGGATGCGGCGGAAACCCCCGGTGGCGAGGACTATCTCGCTGCTCTGGCGGGGGTCGTCGCTGGCGTCGATTCCGCGGCTCGACGGATCGCCGCAGCGCAGATCGACGAGCTGCGTATGCTCGCTGCGGCGGGCCGGTTGGCGGAGGCGCAGATCGCGCAGCGCAACGCGCGCGTCCAGATCCACGACATGGCCCTGCGATCGATCGCCGCGGAGGTCGGGGGCGTGATGCGCGTCACCGATCGGACCGTGCAACGGCGGATCGGTGAAGCGCGGACGTTGATCGAGGGCTTCCCCGCGACGATCGAGGCGTGGGAGCAGGGTCGGATCGTCCGCGGGCACGCGATCGCGATCCTCGAGACCGGGACGAGTCTGCCCGCGGAGGTGTGGGCGGAGTTCGAGCAGGTCGCGATCAGCCGATGCGAGAAGGACACCCCGAACCGGGTGCGGGGCGAGTTGGAGATCCTCGCACACCGGATGCATCCTCGCTCGTTCGCGGAACGGCACGAGGAAGCCGCCGCTGGGCGCTGCGTGCGGATCGTGCCGGGACGAGACGGGATGAGCGACGTGGTCGCAACCGTCCCCACGGTGATCGCCGAGGGCATCCACGACCGGCTCACGCAGCAGGCACGGGCGATCATCGACACCCGCGACGAACGCATCGCTGCGCGCGGAGGTGTCGGTGTCGCTTTCGGGGAAGCAGCCACGACGCACAGCGACAGCGATAGCGAAGACGCCGCCGCCATCGTTGCCACTGACAACCGCTCCACCGATCAAGTCCGGGCCGACGTGTTCGCGGACCTGCTCCTCGCCGGGACACCCGCCCTCGACGACACCCGCGACACCACCGCAGGCCCGCTCGGTGCGATCCGGGCACGCGTGCAGGTGCTGGTCCCCGCCGCCGCCCTCACGGGCGAGGACGATGGGCCGTGCGACCTCGCCGGGCGCTCCCCCATCGACCCCGCGACCGCCCGCACCCTCGCCGGCGGTGCGCAGATCTGGGAACGTCTGTTCCACGACCCCACCACTGGTGTCACGGTGTCGACAGATTCGTACCGGGTTCCGTCGGGGATGCGCCGGTTTCTGCAAGCCCGCGATCAGCACTGCCGTTTCCCCGGGTGCCGGGTCGCTGCCATCCGCTGCGAAGTGGACCACACGCACGATCACGCCCTCGGCGGACGAACAGAACTGTCGAACCTCGCTCATCTGTGCCAACGACACCACTCGATGAAGCAATTCACCGCGTGGAGGGTCCGACAACTCCAGGGTGGCGTCCTGGAATGGACCTCACCCCTCGGCAGGATCTACCGCGAAGACGCACCGACACCGGCCGTCGCCTTCACCCCTGCCGCACCACCACCACCGACCGCACCAGCGGAACCTGCACCCTTCTGAGTATCACTCGGCAATCAGAGCGCGTCGCTCGCGTAGACCGGCAAACACGCCTGAGCGTGACGCGGCGGGGAGAGAGCGTCGCCCGCGCAGTCCACCGTCGCGCGGCGGTGCGAGAACGCCCCGCATCCCACCATCCCGCGTTTCTGCGCGGCGACACAAAGCGTCAGACGAGATCAGCCAGCGTCCGGCGCCGCTGGTCGAGGTCCCGCAGGGCGACCCGGACCGCGCGACCCTCCTCGGAGTCCGCCGGCACGCGCTGAACGGCGCCGAGCAGCTCCGCCTTCTCCCGATCCATCGCCCGCAGCCGAAGTCGACGGCACAGCGCACGCGCCGACGTCATCGCCTCCACCTCCGTCAGCGCCGGGAACGACGCCGTCAACAGCTCCGCGGCGAGCCCGCGATACGGCTCCCGCGTCGCATCCACGGCAGCCGTCGACCACCCGACACGCGAACGGTCCGGCTGCGCCGCCACCGCCTGGCGCACCGCGTCGAGCGCCGGATGCTCCATCGGGATCTGCAACGCGGCATCCACCTCTTCCCGGTCGATGACGTGCCCGTACTGCAGCACACCCATCAGCGCATCCCGCTCGAGGGTCACGCTCGCCGTCCGCGGAAGGCTCGCCACCGTCACCCGCAACGACGGAGCCGCACCATCCGAGGACCTCTCGACCGGAGCCGCCTCCGGCTCCCGCGGGCCGCGCGGCCCGCGCGCCGCGCGCTCCACCGCCGGAGTGACCTCACCGAGGTCCATCCCGAGCTTGCGCGCCAGCACCCGCGTGTACCCCGGCCGCAGCGACGAGTCGCGGATCTCCGCGACGATCGGCGCGGCCGCGCGCAACGCGCCGACCCGGCCCTCGACGCTCCCGAGATCGAACCCGGCCAGCTTCTGGTCGATCACGAACTCGAACATCGGCGCCTTCGCGTCCATCAACGCCCGCACGGCGCCGTCGCCGCGATTGAGCCGCAGATCGCACGGGTCGAGACCGTCCGGCGCGACCGCCACGTACGTCTGCGCCGCGAACCGCCTCTCCTCCGAGAACGCCCGCAACGCCGCCTTCTGCCCCGCGGCATCCGGATCGAACGTGAAGATCACCTCGCCCGAGGCACTGTCGTCACCCATCACCCGGCGCAGCACCGTGATGTGGTCCGACCCGAACGCGGTGCCGCACGTCGCGATCGCCGTGGTCACCCCGGCGAGGTGGCACGCCATCACGTCGGTGTACCCCTCCACGACGACGACACGGTGCGAGCGGGAGACGTCCTTCTTCGCGAGGTCGAGACCGTAGAGGACCTGCGCTTTCTTGTAGATCGGCGTCTCGGGCGTGTTCAGGTACTTGGGCCCCTGGTCGTCCTCGTACAGCTTCCGCGCCCCGAAGCCGATCGTCTGGCCCGTGAGGTCGCGGATCGGCCACACCACCCGTCCGCGGAACCGGTCGTACACGCCGCGCTGCCCCTGCGACACGAGCCCCGCCGTCGCCAACTCCTCGTCGGTGAAGCCCTGCGCGCGCAGGGCGTCGCGCATGTTGTTCCACCCCTTCGGGGCGTATCCGACACCGAAGTGCGCGGCGGCACCGGCATCGAACCCGCGTTCGCCGAGGAACCGGCGACCCGCGTCGGCCTCCGCTGTCGCGAGCTGCGCGCGGAAGTACTCGGCCGCGGCCGTGTTCGCCTGGTAGAGCCGCGTGCGGCCGCCGGTCTCGGGCGCAGCACCGCCGTCCTCGTAGTGCAGCTGATACCCGATGCGAGCCGCGAGACGCTCGACCGCCTCCGTGAACGACAGGTGGTCCATCGCACGCAGGAACGAGTAGACGTCGCCCGACTCCCCGCAGCCGAAGCAGTGGTAGTACCCCGCCTGCGGCCGCACGTTGAAGCTCGGACTGCGCTCATCGTGGAACGGGCAGAGCCCCTTGAGGGACCCCACCCCCGCTGACTTCAGGGCGACCCGCTCCCCCACGATGTCCGCGATGTTCGTCCGGGCCTTCACCTCGTCGACGTCGGACTGCCGGATGCGGGCCATCAGAGACCTTCGATCGGCTCGGGAAGGGCGAAGCTCGCGTTCGCGACGACCCGCGACCCCGCCGGCCACAAGCCGAGTTCGCGCAGGTCCACGGGCCCGACCAGAGCCGAGTGCCACTCGATCGCGAAACGGTCGGTGAGCGTCGCCACCTGATCGACCACGACGCGCTTGCGTTCGGCATCGCTCGATGCCGCCGCGAAGTCCACCGCGTGCACCCGATCGAGGTGCTCCGGACGCTCCAGCAGAGCCGACGCGAGGCGCTTCAGCACCCGACGCTGCTCCTTGTAGAGCCCCTTACGACCGTCGATCGACACGACGAACGCCCCGATCGTGCCCTTCAGCACCGCCATCTCGGCCTCGATGACCCGCGGCACGATCATCCGTCCGCGGTAGCGGGTCAGCGCGGGCGTGTCGTAGTGCTCGCGCGTCGCCGCCGTCGCGGCACGAGCGAAGCGCCCGATGAAGTCGGACGTGAGGTTCTTCAGCCGGGCCACCGACGCCCGCGTGCCGTCGAAGTCGGTCATCCACTCGGGCAGTCGCACGAGTCGGTACAGCGCATCCGCGAGTTCATCGCGGCTGAACCCGAGCCCGACCCACGACTGGATCGCCGTCAGCAGCGCCTCGCGCTCCCGGGCATCCGCGAGTCGGCGGGGATCGAGGTAGCCGTTCAGGACGGCGTCCTCGAAGTCGTGCACCGAATAGGCGATGTCGTCGGAGAGGTCCATGACCTCGGCCTCGATGCACCGCACCCGACCGGGCGCGCCCTGCCGCATCCACCGGAAGATCGCCTCGTCCTCGGCGTACACACCGAACTTCTGGCGTCCTCCAGGATCCGGGATCGCGTGATCCGCCGTCCACGGGTACTTGCAGGTCGCGTCGAGGCTCGCGCGGGTGAGGTTCAGCCCGAAGCTCTCGCCGTCGTCGTCGACGACCTTCGGCTCGAGACGGGCGAGGATCCGGAGCGACTGCGCATTGCCCTCGAACCCGCCGATGTCCTCGGCCCACTCGTTGAGCGCCCGCTCGCCGTTGTGCCCGAAGGGCGGATGCCCGAGGTCATGGCTCAGGCACGCCGTGTCGACCACGTCGGGCGAGAGCTCGAGCGCGATTGCGAGCTCGCGTCCCACCTGCGCCACCTCGAGCGAGTGGGTCAGCCGGTTGCGGGCGAAGTCGTCGGGGCTCGCCGGGCTTAGCACCTGCGTCTTGGCCGCGAGCCGCCGGAACGCCGCGGAGTGCAGCACCCGGGCGCGGTCACGGGCGAACCCGTCGCGCAGGGAACGATGCTTCTCCGGGTGGAAACGCTCGGCGTCGTGGTCGTCGTAGCCCGTGGGACGTCCGGCGGCGATGCCCACGCTCGCGCCGATCATCGACTCAGCCGCCACTGGTGTCGAGCTCCGCATCCGCAAGGGCGGTGGATGCCGCGTGTCCGATCTCGCGCGAGTCGAGCCACCCGTCGGGCAGGGCCGGCCGCTTCGGCGTGCCCGCACGCCCGCGCTGACCCTCCGCGGCGGCGCCGGGGTACGGCGCGTCGAGGTCGAGCGTCGCGAGCAGCTCGTCGATCTCCGCGAGGCTCGACGCGGTCGCGAGGCGAGCCCGCAGGTCACCCCCGACGGGGTAGCCCTTGAAGTACCAGGCGACGTGCTTGCGGATGTCACGGCAGCCGCGGTCCTCGTCCTCGAAGAACTCGACCAGCAGCTCCGCGTGGCGACGGAACGCGGCCGCGACGAACCCGAGGGTCGCATCGACGGGCGGAGCGGCGTGGCCGGTGCCGAGTTCGCGCGCGAGGTCACCGAAGAGCCAGGGGCGGCCGAGGCATCCGCGTCCGACGACGACACCGTCGCAACCGGTCTCGGCCATCATCCGGCGGGCGTCCTCCGCCGACCAGATGTCGCCGTTGCCGAGCACGGGGACGCTCGTGACCGTCTCCTTCAGCCTCGCGATCGCGGACCAGTCCGCGTGGCCCGAGTAGAACTCCGATGCCGTCCGCGCGTGGAGCGCGACGGCGGCGACGCCGGCGCCTTCAGCGATCCGGCCCGCCTCGAGGTAGGTCAGGTGGTCGGAGTCGATGCCCTTGCGCATCTTGACGGTCAACGGGATGTCGCCAGCGGCCTTCGCGGCGCGTTCGACGATCTCGCGGAACAGCTCGGTCTTCCACGGCAGCGCCGCGCCGCCGCCCTTGCGGGTCACCTTGGGCACGGGGCATCCGAAGTTCAGATCGACGTGATCGGCGTGATCCTCCTCGACGATGATCCGGACCGCGGCCTCGACGGTCGCCGGGTCGACGCCGTACAGCTGGATCGACCGGGGGGTCTCGGACTCGTGATGGCGGATGAGCCGCATCGTCGTGGCGTTGCGCTCGACCAGAGCGCGCGTCGTGATCATCTCGCTCACGTAGAGGCCCGCACCGTACTCGCGGCACAGGCGGCGGAAGGCCGTGTTGGTGATGCCGGCCATGGGTGCCAGGACGACGGGAGCGTCGAGGGTGATCGGCCCGATACGCAGGGGCGCGGGGGGTGCGAGGGTCGAGGACATATCCTTCCCATTCTCCCAGACGGCGAGCGCTTACGGCATCGGCGCGCGTCTTATCGTGGAGACATGACCGAAACCCCCTCCCTCCGCGACATCCCGTTCACCACGGCCGACGGGAGGGAGGCGACACTGGGCGACTTCGGCGACAAGGCGTTCCTCATCGTCAACGTCGCGTCGAAGTGCGGTCTGGCCCCGCAGTACGAGCAGCTCGAGGAGCTGCAGACGACGTATGGCGAGCGCGGCCTGCAGGTCATCGGGTTCCCGTGCAACCAGTTCATGGGGCAGGAGCCCGGGTCGATGGAGGAGATCCTCGACTACTGCGCCGTCAACTGGGGCATCACGTTCCCCATCATGGACAAGATCCGGGTGAACGGCTCGCACGCCGCTCCCCTCTACAAGGCGCTGAAGAAGACTCCGAACGCGGAGCGCGCGAAGGGCCCCGTCATGTGGAACTTCGAGAAGTTCCTCGTGACCCGGGACGGCGAGCTGCACCGCTTCCGTCCGCAGACCAAGCCGAACGAGCCCGAGGTGATCGCGGCGATCGAGGACGCGCTGGCCTGATCAGCTCGCGGCCGACGCCTCCGCGCGCTCGGACCACACCTGACGTGCGATCTGCGCGAACGCCTCGGCGGGCTGCGCCCCGCTGACGCCGTACTTGCCGTCGATGACGAAGAACGGCACACCCTGGATGCCGTAGGCCTGCGCCTGCGCCTGGTCGGCCCGCACCGCCTCGAGGTAGCGGCCGGACTCCAGCGCGTCGCGCGCGGCCTCCCGATCGAGTCCTGCTTCGGCGGCGAGATCGACGAGGTCGTCGATGCGACCGACGTGACGGCCTTCGGTGAAGTAGGCCGACATGAGCCGCTCGGTCATCTCCTTCTGGAGACCCTGCTCCTTGGCGAAGTGGAGCAGCTCGTGCGCCTTCACCGTGTTCGTGTGCTTCAGCAGGTCGAACCGGTACTCGAGGCCTGCCTCGGCGGCGACACCCGTCACCCGGTCGAGCATCGGCTTGACCTGCTCGGGTGTCATGCCCTTGTGCTGCGACAGGAAGTCGACCTCGTTCCCGTCGAAGTCGATGGGGGTGTCCGGGGACAGCTCGTACGAGTGGAACGTCACCTCCACGCGGGGGGCGTCGGCGTCGTCCGCCGTCGCCGCGAGCCCCGTCTCGAGGTTGCGCTTGCCGATGTAGCACCAGGGGCAGGCGATGTCGCTCCACACGTCGATCTTGATGGCATCCGTCACATCGCCTGCAACGCGCCGGGCACTCGCATCTATTCCCGCCGCCGTCCTAGGCTGGCGGGATGCTCTCCGCCGACGACCCGCTGCCGGCTCTGCCGCGTCGCGTCGTGATCGCGGGCACGACGGGGGTGGGCAAATCCACCCTCGCACGACGGCTCGCCGACCTGTGGCACCTCGAGTACACCGAGCTTGACTCGCTCTTCCACGGACCGGGCTGGACGCCCCGGCCCGAGTTCCTCGACGACGTGCGCCGCGTCGCCGCCGGTGAGCGGTGGGTGTCGGAGTGGAACTACTTCAGCGCGGGCGGTGGGCAGTTGCTCGGCGAGCGCGCCGACCTCGCGGTGTGGCTCGACCTCCCCCGTCGCATCGCGCGCGCCCGGCTCGTGCGACGCACCCTGCGGCGCAGCATCCTGCGGCAGCCCCTGTGGAACGGGAACGTCGAGCCTCCCCTGTGGACGGTCCTCCGCGACCCCGACCACATCCTGCGCTGGGAGATGCGCACGCACGGCACCTGGCGGGAACGGATGCCGCGGGTCGCCGCCGAGTACGACGTGCCCGTCGTGCGCCTCCGGCATCCGCGGGAGGTCGAGCGCTGGCTCGCGGGCCCCGCCGCGCGAGCCGCGGACTGACCTCAGGAGGACGTCGGGGCGTCCTTGGCCCCGCCGAAGCGGCGGTCGCGCGACAGATAGAGCTCGATCGCGCCCCACAGGTCGGTCCGCGAGAAGTCGGGCCACAGCGTGTCGAGGAACACCATCTCGGCGTACGCCGCCTCCCACAGCAGGAAGTTGGACGTCCGCTGCTCACCGCTCGACCGCACGAAGAGGTCGACGTCGGGCATGTCGGGGACGTACAGGTGGCGCCGGAGCGTCTTCTCGGTGATGGCCGAGGGCTTCAGCTTTCCGCGGGCGATCTCCTCACCCATCGCCCGCATCGCGTCGATGATCTCCAGCCGCCCGCCGTAGTTGATGCACATCGTCAAGGTCAGGCCGGTGTTGCCGGACGTCAGCTGCTCGGCGTACTGCAGTTCCTTGATGACCGAGCCCCACAGGCGCGGCTTGCGCCCGGCCCAGCGGATGCGCACGTTCCACTCGTTCAGCTGATCCCGGCGACGGTGCAGCACGTCGCGGTTGTATCCCATGAGGAAGCGCACCTCCTCGGGCGAACGCGCCCAATTCTCCGTCGAGAACGCGTAGACGCTGAGGTGCCTGACGCCCGCCTGGATCGCCCCGGCGACGACGTCGAGCAGCACCTCCTCGCCGGCGCGATGCCCTTCGATCCGGGTCAGCCCGCGGCGGTTCGCCCACCGGCCGTTGCCGTCCATCACGATCGCGACGTGGCCCGGCACCGCCCCCTTCGGGAACTCCGGCGGGTACAGCCCGGTCCAGTCGAGCGGTCGATAGGGCACCGCGTCGCGATGCGTGTACGGCTTGGGACTCACCGAGGCGCCTCCAGGTGGGACAGGGAACGGATGCCGCGCTCGGTGTGCCACTGCGCGTAGGCGGCGATGAGGCCGGAGGATGCCGCGGTGGCGCCGGACGAGGCGGCATCCACCACATCCCACTCCCCCGCCAGCAGCGCCCGCAGCAGATCGCCGGTCTCGACACTCACCCGCGGAGCACCGGTGGGCGCGCACGCGGCGCAGACGATGCCACCCAGCTGCGCGACGAACCACTCGTGCGGGCCGGGAGCACCGCACCGCGCACACTCCCGCAGGGACGGCGCCCACCCCGAGAGCGACATGACCCTCAGCAGGTACGAGTCGAGCACCGACCGCGGGGCGTGGTCGCCGCGGGCGAGGGCGCGGAGCCCGCCGACGAGGAGGAGGTACTGCTGCGGCGTCGTCTCGGCCTCGTTGAGCCGGTCGGCGGTCTCGGACATGGCGGATGCCGCGGTGTACCGGTCGTAATCGGTAGCGATGTCCGCACCGTAGGCGCCCAGGGACTCGGCCTGCTGCACGATGTCGAGCGAGCGGCCCTTGTACATCTGGACGTCGGCGACCATGAACGGCTCGAGCCGGGCGCCGAACTTCGACGACGTCCGCCGGACACCCTTCGCGACGGCGCGCACCTTGCCGTGACGACGGCTGAGCATCGTCACGATGCGGTCCGCCTCGCCCAGCTTGTGGGTGCGAAGGACCACGACCTCGTCGCGGTAAGTGGGCACCCCTCGATTATCCCGCGACCGGGCACAATGAAGGCGTGACCGAGCCGCAGTTCCTCATCCCCCTCTGGGCCGACCTGACCGCCGTCGGGCTCGGCGGCGTACAGGGCGCCCTGTTCGCCTCGGGGTTCCAGGGTCAGCGCCGACTCGATCTGCTCGGGGTCGCGATCATCGGCGTCGTCATGGGCCTCGGCGGCGGCATGATCCGCGATCTGCTCTTGAACACGACACCGGTCGCCCTCCAGAGCGACGGATACCTCATCACCGTCACCGCCGCGGCCCTCGTCGGGATGCTGCTGGCGAACCTCTTCCAGCGGCTCAACGCCGTCATCGTGGCGCTCGATGCCGTCGCGATCGGCATGTTCGGCGCACTGGGGACGACCAAGGCGTTGGCGCTCGGCCTCCCCCTCATCCCGTCCGTCTTCGTCGGCGCGTGCGCGGCGGTCGGCGGGGGCCTCCTGCGCGACGTGTTCATGGGTCTCCCCGTCGCGATGATGCACGTCGGCTCGCTCTACGCCGTCGCTGCAGCGGTGGGATGCGCCGTCCTGGCCGTCCTCGACCTCGTCGGCGTCGCGGCGGTGCCGGCGGCGATCACCTGCATCGCGGTGACCGCCGTCATCCGGGTCCTCGCCGTCGCGTTCGACATCTCGCTGCCGGAGCAGCGCGCCCTCTACCGGCGCAAGGTCGCCGTTGAGACCTCGACCATCCCGATCATCAGACCGTGATCCGGTCCCGACGGCGACCGCGCGGACTCAGACGCCGGCGAGCTCACTCTCGGACACGCGGCTGCGGATCGCCCGGTTGACCGCCGAGACGACCGCCTTCAGGCTCGCCGTCGAGATGTCACCGTCGATGCCGACGCCCCAGAGGCGCTGGTCCCCGACCTGCAGCTCGACGTACGCGGCCGCGTGCGCGTCGCCGCCGGCACCCAGGGTGTGCTCGACGTAGTCGTAGAGGGAGATCTCGAAACCGCGCTCGCCCAGCACCTTCAGGAAAGCCGCGATGGGACCGTTGCCGGCGCCCGTCGCCGAGACGCGCTCCTCGCCGTCGCGGAGCGTCACCTCGAGCGCGACCTCCCCGGACATGTCGCTCTGCGTACGGGTCGACAGCAGTTCGAAGCGACCCCACTTCTCGTCGGCGGCGGCAGCGGGCAGATACTCGTCGGAGAAGATCGACCAGATCTGACCGCTCGAGACCTCGCCGCCCTCGGCATCCGTCTTCGCCTGGACGACCCCCGAGAACTCGATCTGCAGCTTGCGCGGCAGGTCGAGCGCGTGGTCGGTCTTCAGCAGGTAGGCGACACCGCCCTTGCCGGACTGCGAGTTGACCCGGATGACGGCCTCGTACGAGCGTCCCAGGTCCTTCGGGTCGATGGGCAGGTACGGCACGGCCCACTCGATCTCGTCGACCGAGACGCCCGCCGCCTGGGCACGCGCCTCCATCGCCTCGAAGCCCTTCTTGATGGCGTCCTGGTGCGACCCGCTGAACGCGGTGAAGACCAGGTCGCCCGCCCAGGGGCTCCGCTCGGGCACGGGCAGCTGGTTGCAGTACTCGGCGGTGCGCTTGACGTGGTCGATGTCGCTGAAGTCGATCTGCGGGTCGATGCCCTGCGTCAGCAGGTTGATCCCCAGGGCGACCAGGTCGACGTTGCCCGTGCGCTCGCCGTTGCCGAAGAGGCATCCCTCGATGCGATCGGCCCCGGCCATGTAGCCGAGCTCCGCCGCGGCGATCGCGGTGCCGCGGTCATTGTGGGGGTGCAGCGACAGGATGACGTTCTCGCGGTGCGCCAGGTGCCGGCTCATCCACTCGATCGAGTCGGCGTACACGTTGGGCGTCGCCATCTCGACGGTCGCCGGCAGGTTGATGATGACCTTGCGCTCAGGGGTCGGCTCGAAGACCTCGATGACCTGGTTGCAGACGTCGACGGCGAACTCGAGCTCGGTGCCGGTGTAGCTCTCGGGCGAGTACTCGTAGTAGACGGTCGTCTCGGGGATCGTCTTCTCGTACTCGCGGCACAGGCGGGCGCCCTCGAGGGCGATGTCGATGATGCCCTGCTGATCGGTGCGGAAGACGACCTCGCGCTGCAGCACGCTCGTGGAGTTGTACAGGTGGACGATCGCCTGCTTGGCACCGGCGATCGACTCGTACGTGCGCTTGATGAGGTGGTCGCGGGCCTGCGTCAGCACCTGGATCGTGACGTCCTCGGGGATGAGGTCCTCTTCGATCAGCTGGCGCACGAAGTCGAAGTCGGTCTGGCTCGCGCTCGGGAAGCCGACCTCGATCTCCTTGTAGCCCATCTTCACGAGCAGCTCGAACATGATCCGCTTGCGCTCGGGGCTCATCGGGTCGATGAGCGCCTGGTTGCCGTCGCGCAGGTCGACGGCGCACCAGCGGGGCGCGACCTCAATGCGCTTGCCCGGCCACGTGCGATCGGGCAGCTCGACGCGGATCTGCTCGTGGAACGGGCGGTACTTGTGGATCGGGGCGCCGGAGGGCTTCTGGGTGTTTCGCATGATGGGTGCTTCTTCTCTCGTCACTGGTGCGGACCCACGACAACCTCCGCGACGAGTTGGTCCTAGATCGAGGACTCGTCGCGGCGACGAAGAAGGAGGCCGCAGAAGCGCATACTGACACGTTACACCCCGATCCGAAGCGCCGACATCCGAGACGGATGCCGCGGCCCCGACACTCTCCCGGTATGACGCTCCGCCGATCCGCCGCCGTCCTGCTCGCCGGCGCCACCCTGCTGCTCACCTCCTGCGCCGCCGCGGCTGATGCGGGCGGCTCCGCTGCGCCTCCCGGGGCTGCCCTCGCCGCGCTGACACCGGAGAACCCGACCGGCGAGGTGCTCGCACAGGGAACCGTCCTCGACGACGGGACGACGGCGAAGCTGTGCCTGGGGGCCGTCGCCGAGTCCGCGCCGCCGCAGTGCAGCGGCATCCCCCTCGTCGGATGGTCCTGGGAGGGCCTCACGGACGCGGCTTCTGCCGGCGGCACGACCTGGGGGACGTACGCGGTGCGCGGTGTCTACGACGGCGAGAGCTTCACCGTCCGCGACACACCCGTCCCCCTCGCACTGTTCGACCCGATCGCACTGCCCGACCCCACCGGCGGGAAGGCGGGCGCCGCATCCGCTCAGGACGCCGCGACGATCCAGTCGATCGTGCCCGATGCCCTCGGCTCGGGCTACCTCGGTTCGTACGAACAGGACGGCTGGGTGTACGTCGACGTGATCTGGGACGACGGCACCTGGCAGCGCGCGGCGAACGAGGACTTCGGTCCCGGCAAGGTGATCGTCCGGTCCGCGCTGCGCTCCGTCGACTGAGCGGCGTCGCTCTCCGTCAGGGCAGCAACGCGAGCTTGCCGCCCGGGTGCCCCTCCATGAGGAAACGCGCCGCCTCGACCGCGTCGGCGAACGGGAAGGTGCGGGCGACCGGCACCTCGAGCAGTCCGCGCTGCGCGAGGTCGACGAGCTCGCCGCGGACGGCGTCACGGAAGGCCGCGCTCGCGCGCAGCATGCCGCCGATCGCGACGATGCCCTCGGACTCGAGGTCGCGACGGACGATCGTGATGATGCGGGTCCGGTCCTCGACGAGCGCGAGCGAGGCCTCGATCGCCTCGTCGGTCCCCACCCCGTCGAGCGACGCGACGAAGGAGGCGCCCGCCGCGGCATCCTTCGCCCGGTCGACGAGACCCGGGCCGTACGCGATCGGGATGCCGCCGTAGCGCCGCACGACGTCGGCGTTCCGCTCGCTCGCCGTCCCGACCACGCGGACACCGCGGATCGCCGCCTGCTGCAGGAAGCTCACGCCGACCGCGCCGGAGGCGGCGTGGAACAGCACCGTGTCGCCGCTTCGCGCACCGCTGAGCTCGAGCAGTTCGGCGGCCGTCGCCCCGGCCAGGAGCAGGTTCGCGGCTTCGGGATGCGTGAGGCTCGACGGCTTCGCGAAGACCTTCTCGGCGGGGACCGTCACCTCGGTCGCGTACCCGCCGCTGACGCGGAACGCGAGCACCTCGTCGCCGACCGTCGCCGTGCCCGAGCCGATCCGCGTGTCGGCACCGAGCGCGGTGATCTCGCCGGCCACCTCGTACCCGATCGGGAAGGGGAACGACGCGCCAGGACGAGTGGGGTACTTCACATCCGCGGGGTTCATCCCGGCGGCGTGCACCCGGATGGTCACCTCGCCGGGGCCCGGTGCCGGCACCTCGACCTCGCGGAGCTCCCACTGCGACAGACCCTCCGGCCCCGTCGCGAACCATGCCTGTGCCATGCCGTCGTCCTTCCGTGAGATGCCGGCGCCGTCGCCGGTCAGAATCCGAGGCGCCCCAGTTGCTTGGGGTCGCGCTGCCACTCCTTGGCCACCCGGACGCGCAGCGACAGGAACACGCGGCCGCCGACGAGCGGCTCGATGCCCGCTCGCGACCGCGCCCCGACCTCCTTCAGACGGGACCCGCCGCGGCCGATGATGATGGCCTTCTGGCTGTCGCGCTCGACGACGATGTTCGCGTACACGTCGGTCAGATCACTGTCCTCGCGCGCCGAGATGTCCTCCACCGTCACGGCGATGGAGTGGGGCAGCTCGTCGCGGACGCCGTCGAGCGCCGCCTCGCGGATGATCTCGGCGATCCGATCCTCGACGCTCTCGTCGGTGACGACCCCTTCGGGGTAGAGCGCGGGGCCCTCGGGCATGAGCTTCAGCAGTTCGTCGGCGAGCACGTCGAGCTGGTCGTCGGTGACGGCCGAGAGCGGGATGACGGCGGCCCAGTCCTCGCGCAGCGCGTCGACCTCCATGAGGCGCTCGGTGATCTCCTCGCGGGTCGCGATGTCGACCTTCGTGACGATGGCCACCTTCTTCGCGCGACCGTACCCGTCGAGGGATGCCGCGATCCGCCGGTCGCCGGGCCCGACCTTCTCGGTGGCCGGCACGAGGAATCCGATGGCGTCGACGTCGCCGAGCACCTGCTCGACGAGGTCGTTGAGGCGCTGACCCAGCAGCGTCCGCGGCTTGTGGATGCCGGGGGTGTCGACGATGACGAGCTGTCCGCTCGGGCGGTTCAGGATGCCGCGGATCGCCTTTCGGGTCGTCTGCGGCTTGTCGCTCGTGATCGCGACCTTCTCGCCGACGAGGGCGTTGGTCAGCGTCGACTTGCCCACATTGGGGCGTCCGACGAACGTCACGAAACCGGAACGGTCGGTCACGGTCACTCCGATCCCCGCGAGACGCGGATCTCTCCGGTGGTGGGTGCGAAGGCGCTCTCGGCGGCCTCCAGGCTCTCGGCGCGCTCGACGAACACGGTGGCGAGACCGCGGCCGCGACCGAGGGAGGTGCCGCCGGTCAGGATCAGGCCGCTGTGCTCGACGCGGGCGCCGGGCACCGGGACGCTGCCGAGCGCCTTGCCGAACAGGCCGCCGATCGAGTCGACGTCGTCGTCCTCGAGCTCGATGCCGAAGAGGTCGCCGACCTCGTCGAGCCCGAGGCGCGTGCTCACGCGGAAGCGGCCGTCGCCGAGGTCCGTGACCTCGCTCGTGCGCAGGTCGTACTCGTCGGCGATCTCCCCGACGAGCTCCTCGATGAGGTCTTCGAGGGTGACGAGCCCCGACACCCCGCCGTACTCGTCGACGACGAGGCAGACGTGCACGGCTTCGCGTTTCATCTGCTGCAGCAGCGTCTCGGCGCGCATCGACTCGGGCACGAAGACCGCCGGTCGGGCGATCTGCGCGACCGGCACGCCGCGCCACGCGGTCTCGTCGCGGTAGGCGAACTGGACGAGGTCCTTCAGGTACACGACACCGGTGATGTCGTCGGCCTCGCCGTCGGCGATCGGGATCCGCGAGACGCCCTTGTCGAGGAAGAGCGTCATCGCCTGCTGCGTCGTGGCCGCGGCATCCATCGTCACCATGTCGGTGCGCGGCACCATGACGGCGCGCACGAACCGGTCGGTGAAGTCGAACACGGAGTGGATGAGGTCGCGGTCGTCCGCCTCGATGAGGTCCTGCGAGGCGGCCTCGTCGACCATGCTGAGGAGCTGCTCCTCGGAGGCGAACGAAGCACCCCGGTGGATGCCGGGGGTCAGCCGGTCCCCTACGAGGACGAGGAGGTGCGCGAGGGGCCCGAGCACGATGCGTGCGCCGCGGATGAGCGGGGCACAGGCCCGCAGGAAGCCCTTCGCGTGCTGACGCCCGACGGCGCGCGGCGAGGCGCCGACGAGGACGAAGGAGGCGATCGTCATGAGGACGACGGCGGCGAGCATCGCCCACCAGATGTTGTCGAAGATCAGCGTGAACGCGACCGTCACGAGCACCGCGGCCGCCGTCTCGACGAGGATGCGGATGAACACGACCGCCGTGCGGTGGGCGTCGGGGTCGGCGGCGATCCGCCGCAGGGCCGTTCCCGAGCGCGCCTCGTCGGCGAGGTCGGCGAGGTCGGCGCGACCCGTCACGTCGAGCGCGGCCTCGAGCGAGGCCATCAGCCCGCCGAGCGCGACGAGCAGGCCCGCCGCGACGAGGAGGAGGATCTCGGTCATGCGCGCCGGCGGCGCTCGCTGGAGTGGAACGCGCCGATGAGCTCCTTCTGGAGTCCGAACATCTCGCGCTCCTCCTCGGGCTCGGCGTGGTCGAAGCCGAGCAGGTGGAGCAGTCCGTGCGTCGTCAGGAGGATGAGCTCGTCCATCGTGGAGTGCTTCGCCGCCTGCGCCTGGGTCTCGGCGACCTGCGGGCACAGCACGATGTCGCCGAGGAGCCCGGGAGGAGTGGGCGCCTCCTCGGTCCCGGGTCGCAGCTCGTCCATGGGGAAGCTCAGCACGTCGGTCGGACCGGGCTCGTCCATCCATTGCACGTGCAGCGCCTCCATCGCGCCCTCGTCGACGAGGAGGATCGCGACGTCCGCGTCGGGGCTGACGTGCAGTTCGGCGAAGTTGTGCTCGGTGAGGCGCAGCAGGACGGTCTCGTCGACTTCCACACCGGACTCGTTGGTGATCTCGATGGTCATGATCGTCCTCGCTTGGGCTGTCGATCTCGGGGGCCGGCGGGGCGCAGCCCCGTCCGGCGCTCGGCGCGGTTGGCGAACTCGCTCGCCTCGTCGCGCTCACGGCGTGCGGCGAGCTTCTCCTCGTCGTACGCGCTGTAGGCGTCGACGATGCGGCCCACCAGGGTGTGGCGCACGACGTCGTCGCTCGTCAGGCGCGCGAAGTGGATGTCGTCGATGTCCTTGAGCACCCGCGTGACGAGCCGGAGGCCCGACGCGCCCTGCGGCAGGTCGACCTGCGTGATGTCGCCCGTGACGACCATTCGCGTGCCGAACCCGAGACGGGTGAGGAACATCTTCATCTGCTCGGGCGTCGTGTTCTGCGCCTCGTCGAGGACGACGAAGGAGTCGTTCAGGGTGCGCCCGCGCATGTAGGCGAGGGGGGCGACCTCGATCGTTCCCGACGCCATGAGCTTCGGGACGAGCTCGGGGTCCATCATCTCGTTCAGCGCGTCGTAGAGCGGCCGCAGGTACGGGTCGATCTTGTCGGTCAGCGTGCCCGGCAGGAATCCGAGACGCTCCCCCGCTTCGACGGCGGGACGGGTCAGGATGATGCGGCTGACCTCCTTGCGCTGCAGCGCCTGGACGGCCTTGGCCATCGCGAGGTAGGTCTTACCGGTGCCGGCGGGGCCGATGCCGAAGACGATCGTGTTCTCCTCGATCGCGTCGACGTACTCCTTCTGGCCGAGCGTCTTGGGACGGATGACCTTGCCGCGCGAGGAGAGGATGGCTTCGCCGAGGACCTCGGAGGGACGCATCCCGCCGTTGTCCCGCAGGATGCGGCTCGACTGGGTGACGTCGCTCGGGTCGAGGCCCTGCCCCGCCCGCGCCATGCCGATGAGTTCGTCGACGAGTTCGCGGGCACGCGCCACGGCGTCGCCCTCGCCGGTGAGCGTGATCTCGTTGCCGCGGACGTGCACCTGCACGTCGGGGTGTTCGCGTTCGACGGTGCGCAGCAGGCGGTCCTGAGGACCCAGCAGCTGCACCATCGCGACGCCGTCCGCGTAGATACGGTCGACGGTGGGTTCGGTGCTGTCAGCCACCGAGGCTCCCTTCGCTGAGCCCGCCGCCCAGCACGTGGGCGTGGACGTGGAAGACGGTCTGACCGGCGCCGGGGCCGGTGTTGAAGATCAATCGGAAGTCGCCGTCGGCGTGCTCGGCGGCCAGGCTGTTCGCGAGCCCCACCAGCTCGGCGAGCAGGGCAGGGTCGCCCGCGGCGAGCTCGACGACGTCGCGGTACTGCTCGCTCTTGGGGATCACGAGCAGGTGCACGGGAGCCTGCGGGGCGATGTCGCGGATCGCGAACGCGTTCTCGGTCTCCGCGATGATCTCGGAGGGGATCTCACCCCGGAGGATGCGGGTGAACACCGACGACTCGCTCATCCTCCCAGTCTAGTCAGCGGCTCCCGGCGTCGGCCGGTGCCGACTCACCAGCGGCCGAGCGCCCGGTTGACCAGCGCGAGCGCCGCGGGACCGGCGGTCGAGGTGCGCAGAACCGTGTCGCCGAGCCGCACGAGGGTCGCGCCGGCGGCCTGCAACGCGTCGAGCTCGTCGGGCGAGATCCCGCCCTCGGGCCCGACGACGAGCAGCACGTCACGGGTGTCTGCGGCGTCGAGGTCGACCGCGGAGAGCGCAGCGGATGCCGTGGGTTCGAGCACCAGCATCCGTGCCGACTCGGCCTGCGAGACGAGTTGCCGCGTCGTCACCGGGTCGCCCACCTCGGGCAGCCAGGCACGGTGGGCCTGCTTGGCCGCCTCGCGGGCGATCGACTCCCAGCGTGCGACGCCCTTGGCGACCTTCGCGCCGTCCCACCGCGAGACGGACCGGGCTGCCTGCCACGGGAGGATCGCGTCGACGCCGAGTTCGGTCGCGGCCTGCACCGCGAGCTCGTCGCGATCACCCTTCGCGAGCGCCTGCACGAGCACCGTGCGCGGCGACGGCGCCGGGTGCTCCCGCCGCTCGACGACCTCGACGACGACCTCCTTCGGTGCGACCGAGGCGACGGTTCCCGTGAGCCAGAGGCCGCGGCCGTCGCCCACGGTCACCCCCTCCCCGACCCGGATGCGGCGCACGGCGGCCGCGTGGTGCGCCTCGGCGCCCGTCAGCCGGACGACGTCGCCCGGGCGGGCGGCACCGGCATCCTCGATCAGGAAGTGCAGGGCCACGGTCAGCGCTTGAACTTGCCGCGGAGCTTGGAGAACAGGCCCGGGTGGAACTCGGCGAGGTGCGGCGGCGCGGGGCGCGTGCGCTTGGCGAGCTCCTGGACGAGGGCCCGCGACTTGGGGTCGAGGTGCGACGGGGTGACCACCTGCACGGCGACGCGGAGGTCGCCGCGCTGCTCGCCGCGGAGCGGGGTGATGCCGCGCCCGCGGATGGTCACCTCGTCGCCCGCCTGGACACCCTGGCGGATCTCGAGGTCGACGGGGCCGTCGAGCGAATCGATCGTCACACTCGTGCCGAGGATCGCGTCGATCATCGACACCTCGAGGGTCGCGAGCAGATCGTCGCCGTCACGGCTGAAAACGTCGTGCGGAGCGACCGTCACCTCGAGGTACAGGTCGCCGTTCGGACCGCCGGCGGGGCCGACCTCGCCCGATCCGGGCAGCTGCAGGCGCAGTCCCGTCTCGACGCCGGCGGGGATGTCGATCGACACGGTGCGGCGCGCGCGCACACGGCCCTGGCCCTGACACGTGGAACACGGGTAGGGGATGGTCGTGCCGTAGCCCTGGCAGGTCGTGCAGGGCTGCGACGTGACGACGTTGCCGAGCAGGCTCCGCACGGTCCGCTGGATCTGCCCCGAGCCGTGGCAGATGTCGCAGGTCACCGGCTGGGTGCCGGGCTGGCAGCACGAGCCCTGGCAGGTCTCGCACAGCACCGCCGTGTCGACCTCGATGTCGCGGTGCACGCCGAAGACGACGTCGCCGAGGGTGAGGTCGACGCGCACGAGGGCGTCTTGGCCCCGCTCGCGACGCGAGCGCGGGCGTCCGGCACGCGTGCCCCCGCCGCCTCCGCCGAAGAACGTCTCGAAGATGTCGCTGAAGCCGCCGAACCCGGCCCCGGCGCCGCCGAACGCCCCGGAGTCGCCACCGAGGTCGTACCGCTGGCGCTGGTCGGGGTCGCTCAGCACGTCGTACGCGTGCGTCACGAGCTTGAACTGCTCGGACGCATCCTCTCCCGGGTTCACATCGGGGTGGAGCTGTCGCGCCAGTCGGCGGTACGCCTTCTTGATCTCCTCGGGGCTCGCGTCGCGCGCGACACCCAGGACCTCGTAGTGGTCAGCCACAATCACCTCTCCGGCCCGGAGGCCGATTCGTTCAGCGCGACTTCTCGTCTTCTTCGAGCAGACGCGTCAGATAGTGCGCGACGGCACGGACCGCCGCGAGATTGGTGGGGTAGTCCATGCGGGTCGGACCCAGCACGCCCACGCGCGCCTGCGAGCCGCCGGCGTCGTAGTCCCCCGCGACGACGGATGCCTCGGCGAGCCCGAACGGCTCGTTCTCGCGGCCGATGCTGGTCGCCAGTCCCCGGTCGTCCGCGACCATCTCGCCCATGAGGCGCAGGAGCGTCACCTGCTCCTCGATCGCCTCGAGCAGCGGGTAGATGCTGCCGCGGAAGTCCGCTTCGCGACGGGCGAGGGTCGCGGACCCGGCCATGACCATGCGGTCCGAGCGGAACTCGTCGAGCTCCTCGCCGATCGCGCGCAGGACGATCCGCCGGTTCTCCTCGCGGGGGGCCGGAGCCTCCTCCTCGAGGATGCGGGCGATCGCCGCGGCACCGTCGCGGACGCTCTTGCCGGTCAGCAGCGCGGCCATCGCGAGCTTGAGCTGCTCGGCCTCCTCGGCGGACGGCTCGGTCGCGAGGAACGCGACCCGCTGCGAGACCCGGCCGGTGTCGGTCACGACGATGATGACGATGCGGGTGCCGCCGAGGTGGACGACCTCGACGTGCGAGACGTTCGCCCGGGCGAACGACGGGTACTGCACGATCGCGACCTGTCCGGTGAGGCGGGTGAGCGTGCGGACCGTGCGGACGAGCAGGTCGTCGAGGTCGCCGGTGTCCTCCAGGAACGCGCCGATCGCGGAGCGCTGCGCGGAGGTCAGCGGACGGACCTCGGCGAGATGGTCGACGAAGACCCGGTACCCCTTGTCGGTGGGCACACGGCCCGACGACGTGTGCGGCGCGATGATGAGTTCCTCGTCCTCGAGGAGAGCCATGTCGTTGCGGATCGTGGCGGCGGACACACCGAACTGGTGGCGGTCGACGATCGCCTTGCTGCCGACGGGTTCCCGCGTGTCCACGTAGTCCTGGACGATCGCGCGCAACACCTGAAGACCGCGTTCCGAAACCATCATCCCTCCTCCGCTGGCACTCTCGATCTTGGAGTGCCAATTCTACCGCGCGCGGAGCGTTCTGCTCGGATCACTCGGTGAGCGCCCGCACGACGGCGTCGGCGAGAAGCCGCCCGCGGCGGGTCAGCACGATCGTGCCGTGGACCGCCGCCGCGCCGTCGACGAGCCCGTCGGCGATGAGGGATGCCACGTTCCGCCGCCCGGCGGCCGTCGCCTCGTCCACGGCCACCCCGTCGACGATGCGCGAGCGCAGCAGGATGTCCTCGAGGCGGCGGGCCTCGGCATCCGGTCGCTCCCGTCCGGCCGCCGGCGACTGTCCCGCCGCGAGGCGCTGCGCGTACGCCGCGGGGTGCTTCACGTTCCACCACCGGAGTCCGCCGATGTGACTGTGGGCGCCCGGGCCGTACCCCCACCAGTCCTGGCCGCGCCAGTACGACAGGTTGTGGCGGGACCGCTGCGCGCGGTTCGTCGCCCAGTTCGAGACCTCGTACCACCCGTATCCCGCCGCGGCGAGCAGTTCGTCGGCCAGCTCGTACATGTCGGCCTGCAGATCGTCATCGGGAGCGGGCACCTCGCCGCGGCGGATCTGCCGCTCGAGTTTCGTGCCGTCCTCGACGATGAGCGCGTAGGCCGAGACGTGATCGGGTGCGAGGGCCGTCGCCGTCTCGAGCGAGGTCCGCCAGTCCTCCAGCGACTCCCCCGGAGCGCCGTAGATGAGGTCGAGGCTGACCGCCAGCCCCGCGTTCCGTGCCGCGGCGACCGCGGTGGCGATGTTCGCGGGGTCGTGGGTGCGGTCGAGGGCGGCGAGGACGTGCGGGACAGCCGACTGCATGCCGATCGACAGGCGTGTCACACCGGCGGCCGCGAGGGTCTCGGCCACGGCGTCCGTCATCGTGTCGGGGTTCGCCTCGACCGTCACCTCGGCACCGTCCGCCAGACCGAAGGCCTCCCGGACGCCGTCGAGCATGCGCGCCAGGTCGCCGGGCGGCAGGAGCGTCGGGGTGCCGCCGCCGAAGAACACCGTCTGCGCGGGGCGGAGCGGTCCGCGTTCGGCCAGCACGCGCCGGGAGATCGCGATCTCGCGCAGGACCTCGTCGGCGTACGCGTCCTGTCGGGCGCCGCGCAGTTCGGTCGCCGTGTAGGTGTTGAAGTCGCAGTAGCCGCAGCGGACGCGGCAGAACGGGACGTGCAGGTAGACGCCGAAGTCGACGTCGTCCGACACGCGCACGTCGGCGGGCAGTGCGCCGTCGAGAGGAGCGGGATCGCCGAGGGGAAGGGCCGAGCCCATCAGGAGCCGGTGGCGTACATCGGCGACATCGCCTGCAGGTACCCCTGGAACAGGGCGCGACGCCGACGCTTCACCAGCGGACGCCAGAGGCGGTAGAGCACGCCGGTCGGCTTGTCGAAGGCGCGGACCGTGAACCAGACCTCGTCGTCGTCGCGCCATTCGAGCAGGAAGGACTCCTCGCCGCTGACGACGGATCCACCGACGGTGCCGAGCGAGAACCCGACCCGACGCGGCTCGTCGACGACCGAGATGACCCGGAGTTCGGCATCCGCCCGCATCCCGCCGACGCGCCCTCGAAGGTGCACGGTCGTCCCGGCGCTCGCGAACGGCACGCCGTCGGCGTCGAAACGCTGGTCGTCGTCGAGACGGCTGGGCTGGATGGCGTTGCCGTCGGCGTCGAAGCCGACACCGGAGTACATCGGACCGGATGCCGGGCGCACATCGGTCACCTGGAGACCCGCCCCCCGCTGCGCTCCCCACCCGAGGAGCGATTCGGTCGAGGTGACGAAACGGCTCTCACCGCTGCCGAGACGCCACGACGCCTCCGCCGGGGTCGTGCCCTTCGGCGGATAGCCCATGAGATCGGGGGCCTGCGTGGCCCCGACGGCGGCGTAGTCGACGGTCCCTGCCTGGAAACTCCCGCGGCGCATCGTGCCAGCCTACTTCTTGTCCTTGCCCTCGACGTCTCCCGAGAGCGCGGCGATGAACGCCTCCTGGGGGACCTCGACGCGGCCGACCATCTTCATGCGCTTCTTGCCCTCCTTCTGCTTCTCCAGCAGCTTGCGCTTACGGGTGATGTCACCGCCGTAGCACTTCGCGAGGACGTCCTTGCGGATCGCGCGGATGTTCTCGCGGGCGATGATGCGGGCGCCGATCGCGGCCTGGATGGGGACCTCGAACTGCTGACGCGGGATGAGCTTGCGCAGCCGCTCGGTCATCATCGTCCCGTAGGCGTAGGCCTTCTCACGGTGGACGATCGAGCTGAACGCGTCGACCTTCTCGCCCTGCAGCAGGATGTCGACCTTGACGAGGTCGGCGGTCTGAGAACCGGCCGGCTCGTAGTCGAGGCTCGCGTAGCCCTGCGTCTTGGACTTCAGGTGGTCGAAGAAGTCGAAGACGATCTCGCCGAGGGGCATGTTGTAGCGCAGCTCGACGCGGTCCTCGCTGAGGTAGTCCATGCCGAGCAGGGTGCCGCGGCGGGACTGGCAGAGCTCCATGACGGTGCCGACGTAGTCCTTCGGCAGGAGGATGCCGACCTTCACGACCGGCTCGGAGACCTCGGCGACGCGGCCGTCGGGGTACTCGGACGGGTTCGTCACCGTCACGGTCTCGCCGGTGTCGGTCATCACCTCGTACGTCACGGACGGCGCGGTCGTGATGAGGTCGAGTCCGAACTCGCGCGCGAGGCGCTCGGTGATGATCTCGAGGTGCAGCAGACCGAGGAAGCCGCAGCGGAATCCGAACCCGAGGGCGACCGAGGTCTCCGGCTCGTACTGCAGCGAGGCATCCGACAGCTTCAGCTTGTCGAGCGCCTCACGGAGCTCGGCGTAGTCGCTGCCGTCGATCGGGTAGATGCCCGAGAAGACCATGGGCTTCGGGTCGGTGTACCCCGCGAGCGCCTCGGATGCGGGCTTGCGGTGGTTGGTGATCGTGTCGCCGACCTTGGACTGGCGGACGTCCTTCACACCGGTGATGAGGTAGCCCACCTCGCCGACGCCGAGACCCTTGGTGGGCACGGGCTCGGGGCTCGACACCCCGATCTCGAGGAGGTCGTGGGCCGCCTTCGACGACATCATCTGGATCCGCTCGCGCGGCTCGAGCTTGCCGTCGACCATCCGCACGTACGTCACGACGCCACGGTAGGCGTCGTAGACCGAGTCGAAGATCATGGCCCGGGCGGGGGCGTCGGCATCCCCGACGGGTGCGGGGATGCGCTCGACGATGCGGTCGAGGAGGGCCTCGACCCCCATGCCGGTCTTGCCGCTCACCTTGAGCACGTCGGCCGGGTCGCCGCCGATGAGGTTCGCGAGCTCGGCGGCGTACTTCTCCGGGTCCGCCGCGGGCAGGTCGATCTTGTTGAGGACCGGGATGATCTCCAGGTCGTTCTCGAGGGCGAGGTAGAGGTTGGCGAGGGTCTGCGCCTCGATGCCCTGCGCCGCGTCGACGAGGAGGATCGCTCCCTCGCAGGCGGCGAGCGACCGGCTGACCTCGTAGGTGAAGTCCACGTGGCCGGGCGTGTCGATCATGTTGAGGGCGAACGTGCCGTCGGCGGTGGCCCACGGCATCCGGACCGCCTGGCTCTTGATGGTGATGCCGCGCTCGCGCTCGATGTCCATGCGGTCGAGGTACTGGGCACGCATGTCGCGGTCGGCGACCACGCCGGTGATCTGCAGCATGCGGTCGGCCAGGGTGGACTTGCCGTGGTCGATGTGGGCGATGATGCAGAAGTTGCGGAGCTGCGCGGGCGGCGTGGCCGCGGGCTGCAGGGGCTGGAGGGCGCGGGGTGACATGACCAGCCGAGTCTACCGGCGCACGGCCGCGCGGCCGGCCCGAGATCCGGCACGATAGCCGCCGCGTCGACGACACGCCAGTGGCCCGCCGCATGAGAAAGAGTTAACCGATCTGACACTTGCGGGGCCGCGAGACCGACCGAATGCTCAATGTGGCGGTCGGTTCCTGCGCGATAAGCCCCGCGCCCGTGCCGCTTCGGGAGATCCCACGTGTCGAACCCACCCGTTCCTGCGCACGCGTCACCGTCCGCTTTCCGTCGCACCAGCGCCCTGCTCACGGTCACCGCCGTGACGACCGCGGGTCTCGCCCTCGTGCCGAGCGCGGCGAACGCCGCCGTGTCGGCCGACGCGCCCGTCGTCATCTCGGAGGTGTACGGCGGCGGCGGCAACAGCGGCGCCGCCGTCAACCGGGACTTCGTGGAGCTCGCCAACACCGGCGACGCGGCGATCGACCTGAGCGGCTTCAGCGTGCAGTACGCCTCCGCGACGGGAGCCACGTGGCAGGTCACGAAGCTCGGCGACATCGACCTCCCTGCGGGCGAGAACCTGCTCATCGGTCAGGCCTTCGGGAGCAACACGTCGCTCCCCGCGTTCGAGGCCGACGTCGACGGCTCGATCGCGATGAGCGGCAGCGGCGCGAAGGTCGCCCTGGTCTCCACCGAGGCGGCACTGACCGGCAGCACCGGGATCGCCGATCTGGACCAGGTCGTCGACCTGGTCGGCTGGGGCAGCACCGCCTCGGCCTTCGCCGGCTCCGCGCCGGCGCCCGGGACCTCGAACGCGACGAGCATCTCCCGCGACGAGGACGCCTCGAACACGGCTGACAACGCGGCGGACTTCACCGCCGGCACACCCACGCCCACCGGGCTCGGCGCGGACGTCGACCCCGAGCCGGAACCGGAACCCGAACCCGAGCCGCAGGTCGCGACGATCGCCGAGATTCAGGGCGAGACGGATGCCTCCCCGCTCGCGGGCCGCACCGTCACCACGACCGGCGTGGTCACGGCGCACTACCCCACCGGCGGCTACAACGGCTACGTCATCCAGACGCCCGGCACGGGCGGCGCACTCGATCTCGACGCGCACACCGCCTCCGACGCCGTCTTCGTCTACGCGCCCGGCGCCGTCCGCGAGGTCGCGCTCGGCGACACCGTGTCGGTCACCGGCGTCGTGTCGGAGTTCGACGGGCTGACCGAGATCACCGTGGAGCCGGGCGGCGCCGACGTCATCGACGACGCCGCGGCGCCCACGCCCGCGACGATCGGCTGGCCGACGACGGCGGCGCAGCGCGAGTCGCTCGAGTCGATGCTCGTCGCCCCGGAAGGCGCGTTCACCGTCAGTGACACCTACAGCACGAACCGCTTCGGCGAGGTGGGTCTGGCCGCGGGCGACACCCCCCTGCGACAGCCCACCGACGCCGCCCGCCCGGGCACTGACGCCGCGGCCGCGGTGGCCGCCGACAACGCCGCGCGCGGTGTGCGCCTCGACGACGGCGCCGGGATCGACTACACGTCGGGGGCCAACCGCGCGCTGACCCCGGCGTACGTCTCGCTCACCGAGCCCGTCACCGTGGGTGCCGGGGTGTCCTTCACCGCGCCGTTGATCGTCGATTACCGCAACGGCACGTGGAAGCTGAACCCGACCGAGCCGCTCGTCGGCGACGGCACGGGAGCCGACGAGGTCGTCTTCGAGAACGTCCGCACCGACGCGCCGGAGGACGTCGGCGGGGACCTGTCGATCGCGTCGTTCAACGTCCTCAACTACTTCACGACCCTCGGCACGGACTCGGCGAGCTGCGAGGCCTACCCCGACCGGTTCGGCGATGGAGTCACCGTCCGCGACGGCTGCGCCCAGCGCGGCGCGTGGGACGCCGCCGACCTGGAGCGTCAGCAGGCCAAGCTCGTCGAGGCCATCACCTCGGTGGACGCCGCCGTGATCGGTCTCATGGAGATCGAGAACTCCGCCGCCCTCGGCGAGGAGAAGGACGAGGCGACCGCCACGCTCGTCGACGCGCTGAACGCGGAGGCGGGTGCCGACACCTGGGCCTTCGTCCCTTCGTCAGCAGATCTCCCCCCGGCATCCGAGCAGGACGTCATCACCAACGCGATCATCTACCAGCCCGCCCTCGTCTCCCCCGTGGGCGCCGCGCGCGCCCTGGGCGACCAGAGCGCCGACGGCGAGGCGTTCGGCAACGCGCGGGAGCCCCTCGCGCAGGTGTTCGAGCCGGCCGCCGGCGGCGACCCGTTCCTGTTCGTCGTGAACCACTTCAAGTCGAAGGGATCGGTCGGCCCCTGGCCGGGCGACGCCGACACCGGCGACGGCCAGGGAACGTCGAACGAGTCGCGCGTGCGCCAGGCGACGGCGCTGCGCGACTGGGTCGCGGAGATCCAGGGCGACGTGGATGCGGTGGCCCTCGCCGGCGACTTCAACTCGTACAGCCAGGAGGACCCGCTGCAGGTGCTCTACGAGGCCGGGTACGTGGATGCCGAGCAGGCGTTCGACCTCGACTCGTCGTCGTACAGCTTCTCGGGGCTCGCGGGCTCGCTCGACCACGTCCTGCTGAACGAGGCGGCGCTCGCCCGCTCCACCGAAGCGGACATCTGGAACATCAACTCCGGAGAGTCGATCGCCCTCGAGTACAGCCGCTTCCGCACCCACGGCACCGAGTTCTACTCGGCCGACCCGTTCCGTTCGAGCGATCACGATCCGGTCATCGTCGGAATGGATGCGGATGCCGCACCCGTGCAGCTGACCCTTCTCGGGATCAACGACTTCCACGGACGCATCGACGGCAACACCGTCGCGTTCGCGGGGACCGTCGAAGAGCTGCGGAAGGCCGCATCCGGCCCCACGCTGTTCCTGTCGGCCGGCGACAACATCGGCGCCTCGCTGTTCGCGTCGTCCGTGGCGCAGGACGAGCCCACGATCGACGTCCTGAACGCCCTGGGTCTGCACGCGAGCGCGGTCGGCAACCACGAGTTCGACCGCGGCTTCGCCGACCTGTCGGGTCGGGTGTCGGACGCGTTCGACGCGCCGCAACTGGGTGCGAACGTCTACGAGAAGGGCACGACGACCCCGGCGCTCGACGAGTACGCGCTGCTGGAGGCCGACGGACTGACGGTCGGCGTCATCGGCGCCGTCACGGAGGAGACCCCGACGCTCGTCACGCCGACCGGCATCGAGTCGGTGGACTTCGGCGACCCGGTCGAGGCGGTCAACCGCGTCGCCGCGCAGCTGACCGACGGCGACGCCTCCAACGGCGAGGCGGACGTCATCGTCGCGCTCTACCACGAGGGCGCCGGAGCCGGCACGCCGGACGGCGCGACCCTCGAGGAGGAGGTCGCCGCGGGCGGCGCCTTCGGAGCGATCATCGAGGACACCTCCCCCGAGGTCGACGCCATCTTCACCGGTCACACGCACAAGGAGTACGCGTGGTCGGCACCGATTCCCGGCACGGACCGGACGCGTCCCGTCGTGCAGACCGGCTCGTACGGCGCCAAGATCGGTGAGATCACCTTGACGGTGGATGCCGCCACAGGTGAGGTCTCGGCGCACACCGAGCGCAACGTCGCCCGGACGACAACCCCCGCCGCCGACCTCGTCGCCGCCTACCCGCGGGTCGCGGAGGTCGACCGCATCACGAAGGCCGCGCTGGCGAACGCCGCCGCGGTCGGCAACACCGAAGTCGGTCAGGTCTCGGGCGACATCACGACCGCCTACAGCGGCGGATCGTACGTCGACGGTGTCTACACCGGCGGATCGCGCGACAACCGGGCGGCGGAGTCGACGCTCGGCAACACCGTCGCCAACATGCTCCGCGACAGCCTCGCGGACCTGCCGAACGGCGCCGTCATCGGCGTCACCAACCCGGGTGGTCTGCGCGCCGATCTGTTCGACACGCAGGCCGAGTTCGGCGCCGGTGCGGTCGCGGGTCTCGCGGACGGATCGATCTCGTTCAGCCAGGCGAACGCGGTGCTCCCGTTCAACAACACGCTCGCGCTGGTCACCCTCACGGGTGAGGAGTTCACGACGATGCTCGAGCAGCAGTGGCAGCGGGATGCCGCGGGCAACGTCCCCCAGCGCCCCTACCTGCAGCTGGGACTCTCGGACAACGTCTCGTACACCTACGACCCGGCACTGCCGGAGGGTGAGCGCATCACGTCCGTGACGGTCGACGGGGCTCCGATCGATCCCGAAGGGACCTACCGCATCGGCACGTTCTCGTTCCTCGCGGCCGGCGGCGACAACTTCCGCGCCTTCACGGAGGGCGAGGACTACGTCGACACAGGTCTGCTCGACTACGAGGCGTGGGTCGACTACCTCGCCGAGGGGTCGCCCGTCGCCCCGTCGTTCGCGAAGCACGGTGTGCAGGTCTCGGGCGTGCCCGAGACGGTCGCCGCGGGCGAGACGGTGTCGTTCCAGGTGGCCGGGCTCGACCTGACCAGCAAGGGCGCCCCCGCCAACGCCGAGGTCTCGGTGAGCCTGGGCGAGCAGGTGCTCGGCACGGCGCCGGTGTCGGAGGGCGCGGCATCCGTCAGCGTCACCCTGCCCGCCGGAACGCCCGCCGGCGCCGCGCAGCTGACCGTGACCGCCGCCCCCAGCGGCACGGTCGTGCAGGTGCCCGTCACCGTCGAGGAGGCGGCGGAGCCCGCCGCGGTGACGAGGACGCGGCTGGTGGCCGTGACGCCGGTCCACATCAACCGGTTCCTGCCGACGACGCTCGTCGCGATCGTCACGCAGGAGGGCGGCCGCGCCGAGGGCGTCGTCGAGTTCCGCGAGGGCGACACCGTGATCGCGACGGCGGAGGTCCGCCGCGGCACCGCGTCGACGACGCTCGGCCGGCTGTCCCGCGGGACGCACACCTACACGGCGACCTTCGTCCCCGACGACCCGACCGTCGCCGAGGGATCGGAGAGCAAGGCTGTGAAGGTGCGCGTCCTCTTCTGATCGGACGCATCCGGAACGGGGGCGGATCCATGGATCCGCCCCCGTTTCCGCGTCGAAGGGGCGCCGGATTCGTAGGCTGAGGGGATGACGCCTCAGGTGGTGTTCGTGCACGGCATCCGGACCTCCGCGACGATGTGGCGCGCGCAGGTGGAGCATCTCACCGCGGCGGGCGTCGGCGCGATCGCCGTCGACCTGCCAGGGCACGGTCGCCGGATGAGCGAGACGTTCACGCTGGCCGGCGCGTTCGAGACGATCGACACCGCGGTGAGGGATGCCGCGGCCCGCGGCCCCGTGCTGTTGGTCGCGCACTCGATGGGTGGGCTGGTGGCGATCGAGTACATGGGCCGTGAGGAGCCCCCGCCCGTGGATGCGTTCATCGCCGCCGGCTGCACGTCGATCCCCCGCGGCGCCGGCCTCGCGATCTATCGGGCACTGGCGCGGGGGTTCGATCGCCTGCCCCGACGCGGTCAGCCGCTCGCCGACCTCGTGCTCGACCGGACGCTCCCACCCGAGACACGGGCGGACTTCGGCGCCGGCGGCTACGCGTACGACACGCAGGACGTCGCTCTGCGCAGCCTGTCGGTCCTCGACCTCGTCGTCGCGCTGCAGCGGATCTCCGTTCCCCTGTGGTTCGTGAACGGGCAGTGGGACCAGCTGCGGCTCAACGAGCGCCTGTTCACGAAGCTCAAGCCCGAGGCGGAGCTCATCGTCGTGCCCCGGACATCCCATCTCGTCACCGCGATGCGGCCCCGTGTGTTCAACGCGATCGTGGACCTGGCGCTGGCGACGATGGCGCGGGACCGGCCGACTTCGGGATGAGGCGCGCACCTGATAGAATCGGTTTTTGGCTTGCGTGTGGGTTCCTCCCTCACACGACCGCTGCGTGACAGCCCTCTTCTGTCGCCGGCACTTCCAACCGATAACTCCGAACGAAAGATACGTCGAACGTGGCGAACATCAAGTCGCAGATCAAGCGCAACAAGACCAACGAGAAGGCCCGCGAGCGCAACAAGGCCGTGAAGAGCGAGCTGCGGACCGTCGTCCGTCAGACCCGTGAGGCCATCTCGGCCGGCGACAAGGCCGCTGCCGAGAAGGCGCTGCTCAAGGCCACCAAGAAGCTCGACAAGGCCGTCAGCAAGGGCGTCATCCACGAGAACCAGGCGGCCAACCGCAAGTCCTCGATCGCCAAGCAGGTCGCCGCTCTCTGAGCCGCAACTCTCCCGAAGGCCCGTCCTCCTGGGGGCGGGCCTTCGTCGTTCCCGGATGTGGTCTCAGGCGCCGTAGGGCGCGCGCGTCGCGACGACGGTGACGAGCCGCTCGACCGCGAAGACGGCGTCGCGGGACGCGCCCTTCACCTCGGCATCCGCTCGCGCGGCCGCCTGGATGGCGATGCCGAGCGACGATTCCGTCCAGCCGGCGAGGTCGCGGCGGGCCCGGTCGACCTGCCAGTCCTTCATGCCGATGCGCGCGGCGAGGGCGCCGGACGGTTCGCGGGATCCGGCCACGCGGGCCATGGTGCGCAGCTTCGACGCGATGGCGGCGACCATCGGGACCGGGTCGGCGCCCGAGGCGAGGGCGTGCCGGAGGGTGATGAGGGCGTCGCCGTAGCGACCCGCGATGGCCGTGTCGGCGACAGCGAACGCGGTGGTCTCGACGCGACCGCCGTAGTAGCGGGTGACGACCTGCTCGGTGATGTCACCCTCGACGTCCGAGATGAGCTGCTGGCAGGCGGCCGCGAGCTCGGTGAGATCGTCGGAGAACGCCGACACGAGGGCGCGGAGGGCGGGTGGCGCGATGCGACGCTTCGCGGCCTGGAACTCCCCCGCCGCGAAGTCGAACCTGTCGGAGTCGCGCTTGACGGCGGGGCAGGCGATCTCGATGCCGCCGCCGACACCCGAGCGGATCGTGTCGAGCAGCTTCTTGCCGCGGACGCTCGCACCGGTGTGGCGGAGCACGATCGTCGCACCGTCCTGCGGCGCCTCGAGGTAGCGGAGCGCCTCGGCGAGGAACGCGTCGGAACACTTCTCGACGCCCGACACCCGGACGAGCCGCGGTTCACCGAACAGCGACGGCGACGAGACGGCCAGCAGCGTGCCGGGCGCGTAGTCGTCGGCACGGACGTCGGTGACCTCGAGACTCGGATCCTCGGCGCGGAGGTAGTCGCGGATGCCGGCGGTCGCCCGCTCAGCGCAGACCTCTTCAGGACCGGAGACGAGCACGACCGGTGCCGGCTGCGGCGCCCGCCAGGAGATCTGCGGGATCGCCGACTTCGTCGTCTTCGCGGCGGGACGACGGGGGCTCGGCATGATGTCCAGCCTAGCGAGGGCGGCGGACGGTGACGGGTGCGTCAGCGCTCGCGCGAGCGCCAGAGGCGCAGGCCGCCGTCGTCGCGCCAGACAGCGAGGTCGCCGGAGGTGTCGGTGCGCGCGACGGTCGCCTGTTCCTCGTGCAGGAGATCGAGGATCTCGTCCCGTGGATGGCCATATGTGTTCTCTCCCACGGTGACGAGGGCGACGCGAGCGTCGAGATCGCGGTACAGGCCGACGTCCTGGTCGGCGCTGCCGTGGTGGGCGACCTTGACGACGGAATAGCGGCGATCGACGGCGCCCGTCGCCGCGAGGGAGCGCTGCGGCTGAGCCGACAGGTCACCGAGGAAGATCGCGTCGGGGACGCGGCATCCGGTCACGTCGATGATGACGCTCGCGTCGTTCCCGGCGGGATAGACCGGATCGCGCGGCTTCGGCCACAGCGTGCGCCAGTTGCACTGCCCCAACGCGCCGCTCTGGCCGGCGGACACCTGCTGCGTCCGGGCGCCGCGCGCGGTAAACCGCGCGAGCAGGTCCGCGGCCTCCGCATCGGGGACCGGACCGTGCACGACGAGATCGGCGCGCCCGAGCACAGCGCCGGCGCCGCCGCGGTGGTCCATGTCGAAGTGGGTCAACACGAGGATGTCGACACGATCGATCGCGAACCGGTCGAGGCATCCGGCCAACGCCGCAGGCTCGGGGCCCGTGTCGATGAGCATGACGGAAGCGGCGTCGCGCACCAGGACCGCGTCGCCCTGCCCGACCTCGCACGCCGCGATCGCCCACGCGTCCGGCACGCGGGTGCGGTCCAGCAGCGTCCGCACCGGGCCGGCGGCGGCGATCACGAGGACGACGCAGGCGAGACTCCACGCCGCCACGCGCCGCAGACCGGGATGCCGCGCCGCGATCACCGCCCCGATCGCCGCCCCTGTCGCGGCGAGTGCGAGGAGTCCCGGCATCCCCTCCAGCCAGGGCAGGGATGCCCCGGGCAGGCGCGCGGCGAGGTCCGCCGTCCCCGCGATCCAGGCCGCGGGCAGCCAGGCGATCGCCGCGAGCCCCTGTGCGAGCACCGGAACCGGCAACGCGAGGCAGGCGAGCAAGCCGAGCACCGTGGCCGCGGGCGCGGCGGGACCCGCCAGGAGGTTCGCGAGCACCCCGACGAGGGGAACCGTCGGCTCGATGAGCACGAGCAGCGGCCCGCAGGCCAGCTGCGCGGCGAGCGGCACCGACAGCGCGAGTGCGGCGGGCGACGGCATCCACCTCGACAGTCCGTCGGCGAGCGGGCCAGCCAACAGCAGCAAGGATCCGGTCGCAACGGCCGAGAGTGCGAACCCGAGGGATGCCGCGAGCCACGGATCGAGCACGAGAAGCAGACACACCGAGGCCGACAGCACCGAGACGCCCGCGCCGATCCGTCCGAGCAGCAGGCCGAGCATCGCGATCGCGGCCATCGCGCCCGCTCGGACGACACTCGGCTCCGGCGAGACGAGGACGACGAACGCGACGAGCGTCACGAGCCCGGCTGCGACGCGGATGCCGCGCCGCGCCCCGCAGAGCGCTGCGATACCGAACGCGATCCCGACCACGAGCGCGCAATTCGCTCCGGAGACCGCCGTCAGGTGGGACAGCGACGACGCCTTCATCTGCTGGTCGAGCTCGTCGCTCACGGCCGAGGTATCGCCGACGGCGAGTCCGGGGACGAGGCCAGCGCCGGGCTCCGGCAGCCCGGCCACGGCCGCCACGAGACCGGTGCGGAGCGTCGCAGCCACGCCCAGCGGGCCCGAGGGAGGCCGGTCGACGACGAGGGCGGATGCCTCGATGACGAGCACCGCACGGTCGCCGGGGTCCGCCCGGAACGCCGTGCCCGTGACCGTCGCGCGAGCACCCAGGTCGAGACCCGGTGCTCGCTCGGGCGTGCGGACGACGACGGGTGCCGACACAGGCCGGGCGTCATCGCCGACGGTCGCGGACCGCGTGATCGCGTCGAAGCGGTACCCCGTGGCGGAGCGCTCCACCTTGCCGACGACGTCGACCTCGAACGTGACGCTGCGGCCCCCGTCGACCTCGAGACCGGCCACCGCGTCCCGCGCCGGCTGCGCGAGCGCGACGTGGGATGCCGCAGCCGCCGCCACGGCGAAGGAGACCGCGACGAGCGCGAGCACGGTGGGTCTCGCGCGCCGCAGCGCGACACCGAGAAACGCGACGGCAGCGGCCCACAGGACGACCGCCCACACGCCCGCGTGCTCCGGGAACGTGATCGCCGCCCCCGCACCCGCCCACGCCGTGCCCGCCACCGGGAGCAGACGCAGGTCACGGCGCCGCGCCGTCCGGACACTCACACCGTGACCAGGTCGCGGAGCGAAGCGAGCATCTTCTCGCCGATGCCGGGGACCGCGAGCAGATCGTCCACGCTCGTGAAGCGGCCGTTGTCCTCGCGCCAGTCGAGGATCCGCTGCGCGATCGCGGGACCCACCCGCGGCAGCGTGTCGAGGGCCGCGAGGTCCGCGGTGTTGAGGTTCACGCGACCGTCGCCCTCGGGCGCCGTCGCACCCGCGGCATCCGATCCCTCCTCCCCCGCGGCGGGAACCACGAGCTGTTCGCCGTCGCTGACGGGTCGCGCCAAGTTGACGCCTTCGCGGGATGCCGCATCGGTGAATCCCCCGGCGGCGGCGACCGCATCCACGACACGCGCGCCCTCGTCGAGCCGGTACAACCCGGGCTCGGCGACCTCGCCCGACACGTGCACGTAAACGGTCGCGGGGGCCACGGTCTCGGACACGGCATCCGGCACCGTCTCGACCGCAGCCTCCGCCCCGGTCCGGACGATGCCGATCGCGATCGTGACCGCCGCGACCACGACCACGAGGGCGACGGCGGCACCGATCCCCAGCCGGCGACGCGACACCGGCACCGTCTGCGCACCCATGCGTCGAGGATCGCCCGCGGCCACGCGCGCGATCATCCGCCGCCCGTCAGCCGTGGACGGCTACCACGGATCGCGTGTCGTGGAGGAACCGTCGCAGTCGGATGAGGTCCCGCTCAGAGAACCGCAGTCGGGCCAGGGCACCGCGAGCGCGACCTCTCGATCCGCCGACCGGTCCCGACCGTGGATTCGGAGAATGTCACCGGATTCGGATGCCTCGGGCCGGCCCACTCCGAATCCGCGAACGATATCCGAATCTGCGCATCGCGCCGCGATCAGCCGCGGCCGGACTCACGCGACGGTGAAGCTGACGACCTTCGGCGCCCGCACCACGGCGCGCGTGATCTCCTTGTCGCCGATCGCACGGCGGACCTTCTCGTCGGCGCGCGCGAGCTGCTCGAGCTCCTCGCCCGAGATCTTGGCGGGGACGGTGAGCGTGCCGCGCACCTTGCCGTTGACCTGGACGACCGCCGTGACGGACTCCTCGACGAGGAGCGTCGGGTCGGCCTGACGCCACGGCACCACACCGACGAACGGCTCGTAGCCGAGGATCTCCCACATCTCCTCCGCGGTGTGCGGGGCGAACAGGTCCAGGACCATCGCCACGGCCTCGGCGGCCTCGCGCACCGCCGGGTCGGCCGCACCGGCGCCCGAGTCGATCGTCTTGCGGGTCGCGTTGACGAGCTCCATGAGGCGCGCGACGACGACGTTGAACTTCGACTGCTCGACGAGGCCGACGACATCGGCCCACAGGCGATGCGTGACGCGGCGCAGAGCGGCATCGCCCTCGGCCCAGACGACATCCGTGGGGCTCGCGACGTCCGCGGCGATCCGCAGGGCGCGCGCGAGGAACTTCTGGGCACCCGTCGTCGAGACGTCCTCCCAGTTGATGTCGTCCTCCACGGGCCCGGCGAACGCGATCGCGACACGCACGGCATCCGCACCCGGGTCGTCCATGCTCGACGCGAACTCGACGAGGTTGCCCTTCGACTTCGACATCTTCGAGCCGTCGAGCAGCACCATGCCCTGGTTGATGAGGCTCGTGAAGGGCTCGGTGAAGTCGACGAGGCCCATGTCGAAGAGGACCTTCGTGATGAACCGGGCGTAGAGCAGGTGCAGGATCGCATGCTCGACGCCGCCGATGTACGAGTCGACCGGGGCCCACTTGGATGCCTCGGCCGTCGGGAACGGCTCCGTCGCCCCGTTCGGGGCCAGGAAGCGGAGGAAGTACCACGAGCTGTCGACGAACGTGTCCATCGTGTCCGGGTCGCGGAGGGCCGGCTCCCCCGTCTCGGGGTCGACCGTCGTCATCCACTCGGTCGCGCCGCCCAGCGGCGACGTGCCCTTCGGCTTCAGGTCGAGACCCTTCGCGTCGGGCAGCACGACCGGCAGCTGCTCGTCGGGGACGGGCACGATGCGGCCGTCCTCGGTGTGGATCATCGGAATGGGCGTGCCCCAGAAGCGCTGGCGCGAGATCAGCCAGTCGCGCAGGCGGTAGGTCTTCGCGGCCCGACCGGTGCCCGCCGCGGTGAGCTCCTCGATCGCGCGCGCGATCGCGTTGCGCTTGGAGAGACCGTTGAGCGAACCCGAGTTGATGAGGCGCCCGTCGCCCGTCAGCGCGGTGCCGGTACGGGCGGGGTCGATCGACTCGAGGTCCTCACCGATCGGCACACCGTCCTCGTCGACCTCGATGACCGGGATGGCGCCCGTGACCGGCGCCGTCGTGTCGACGACGACCTTCACCGGCAGGTCGAACGCGCGGGCGAAGTCCAGGTCGCGCTGGTCGTGAGCGGGCACCGCCATGACGGCGCCGTGACCGTAGTCGGCGAGGACGTAGTCCGCCGCCCAGATCGGCAGGCGCTCGCCATTGATCGGGTTGATGGCGAAGCGGTCGAGGAACACGCCCGTCTTGGGGCGGTCCGCGGTCTGCCGTTCGATCTCGCTCGTCTTCTGCACGGTCTCCAGGTAGTCCTGGAACCGCATCCGCACCTCCGGCGACGATCCCGCGGCCAGTTCGGCAGCCAGGTCGGAGTCCGGCGCGACGACCATGAAGGTCGCGCCGTGCAGCGTGTCGGGACGAGTGGAGAAGACGGTGATCTTCTCGTCGCGCCCCTCGATCTCGAAGTCGATGTCCGCACCGACCGAACGGCCGATCCAGTTGCGCTGCATCTGCAGCACCTTGTGCGGCCAGAAGCCCTCGAGCTGGTTGAGGTCATCCAGCAGGCGATCGGCGTACTCGGTGATCTTGAAGTACCACTGCGTCAGCTTCTTCTTGACGACCTCGTAGCCGCACCGCTCGCAGTGACCGTCGACGACCTGCTCGTTGGCGAGCACCGTCTGGTCGTTGGGGCACCAGTTGACGGCACTCTGCTTGCGGTACGCGAGACCGCGCTCGAAGAGGCGCTGGAAGAGCCACTGATTCCAGCGGTAGTACTCGGGGTCGCTCGTGTGAAGCACGCGGCTCCAGTCGTAGGACGACCCGAACGCGCGGAAGCTGACCTTGTGCTGGGCGATGTTGTTGTACGTCCACTCGCGGGGATCCGAGCCCGCACCGCCCTTGATGGCCGCGTTCTCGGCGGGCAGGCCGAAGGAGTCCCAGCCGATCGGGTTCAGGACGTTGTAGCCGCGATGGCGCCAGAACCGCGCGACCGCGTCGACGTAGGCGTAGTTCTCAGCGTGCCCCATGTGCAGGTCGCCCGAGGGGTAGGGGAACATGCCGAGCACGTACTTGCGCGGTCGGGTGTCCTCGTCGCCGCCCGCCTTGAAGGGGTCGGCCTCCGCCCATCGGGTCTGCCACTTGGTCTGGATGGCGCGGGAGTCGAAGCTCGTCTGCTCGGGAGTCGATGCGTCGTGGGAGGTGCTGGAGGACACGGTGAACCAATCGTGCAAAGTCGGGAGGGCGCGCGAAAGCGCCGTTTCAGCCTAGCGGACCGGGACTTTCACCAGCCCGGGGGCAGGTCCGCCCCCAGGGCGCGGAGCGGTGCCCGGGCCTTGATCCCCACCTCCGCGACCTCGTCCGCGGCGACGGACCCCCAGGTGATCCCCCCTCCGGCGCCGACGTACGCGCCGTCCGGATGGACGACGATCGAGCGGATGATCATGGCGAGGTCCACCCCGCCGTCGTCGCCGATCCACCCGAAGCATCCCGAGAACACCCCGCGCGGCGCGGCCTCGAGCCGGTGCAGGATCTGCATGGCCGACAGCTTCGGCGCTCCCGTCATGCTCCCCGCCGGGAAGGCGGCATCCCACAGCTGGCCGACGGTCGTCCCGGGGCGCAGCCGACCCGCCACCGTGCTCACCAGTTGATGCACCGCCGGGTACGACTCCACCTCGAGCAGCCGTTCCGCCGCCACCGACCCGGGGACGCAGACCCGCTGCAGGTCGTTGCGCATCAGGTCGACGATCATCACGTTCTCGGCCTGCTCCTTGACGCTGGCGCGCAGGTCCGCCGCGAGAGCCGCGTCGCGCTCCGCCTCCGCGGATCGCGGGCGCGTGCCCTTGATGGGGCGAGTGCGGACGATCCCGTCGTCCACGGCGAGGAACTGCTCCGGCGACGCGCTCGCGAGCGCCCACCCGCCGCTGCGGATGAACCCGCCGTGGTGGGCGGGCGTCGCGGCGCGCAGCCGCAGGTAGGTCTGCACGGGATCGACGGATGCCGCCGTCTCGAACCGCGTCGTCAGGCACAGTTGATACGCGCGCCCCTCGCGGATCTCGTCCCGGCACTGTTCGATGAGTTCCGCGTACTCCCCCGGCTCGTGGCGCGCGGTGGCCTCGACCTGTGGAGCAGGAACGACCGACGGCAGCGGCGACGCGGCGACCGATTCGACTTCGGAGACGAACCCGGCCAACCGATCGGCCGGGGCGAAGGCGAGGACACGACGCGAGGAGTGGTCGAACCCCAGCATCCGCTCGACGCGCAGCCAGAGTTCTTCCGGGCCCGGGTCGATCGCGGCCGGCGCACCCGCTCGGGCCGCCGCGGCGTCGTACGCGGCCCATCCGACCCAGCCGCCGCGGAACGGCCCCGCGGTACGGTCACCGCTGCCCGCGGCGGTCACGTCGCGTGGAGAGGACGACGGGATGCCGCTGCCCACCCAGCTCCATCCGTCGGACGCCTCCGGGCCGGCGTCGAGCCAGAAGGCGTCGCCCGCGGCGAACAGCCCCGTGAACGCGACCGCAGGATCGACCCACCCCGCGAGGACGCGGTGCGGCAGGTCACTCGACATCCCTTCAGGGTAGACGGCGGATAATCTGAGGTCGTGAACGAGATCCTCGACTGGTTGCTCGGCACCGTTCAGGCTGTCGACCCGGTCGTGCGGACGATCGTCGCCGGAGTCGCCATGATGCTCGAGACGAGCGTGCTGGTCGGCCTGATCGTCCCCGGCGACTCGATCGTGATCGTCGCTGGCACGGCGGTCGACACCTTCCCCGAGGGCGCGTGGCTCGTCGCGGCGGTTCTCATCGGAGCGTTGGCGGGCGAGAGCATCGGCTTCGCCCTGGGCCGTTGGCTGGGCCCCCGCATCCGCTTCTCCCGCGTCGGCCGGCTCATCGGTGAGCGCAACTGGGCGCGCGCCGAGCTGTACCTGCGGCGGCGGGGCGGGCCGGCGATCTTCCTGTCGCGGTTCCTGCCGGTCCTGCACTCCCTGGTGCCGCTGACGGTCGGGATGAGCGGCTTCGCCTACCGGCGGTTCCTCGCCTGGACCGTGCCCGCGTGCGCCGTGTGGTCCGTCGCCTACGTGTCGGTGGCGGCGGCCGCCGCCGAGGGATACCGCGAGCTCTCCGACAACCTGCACTACGCGGGATACCTGTTCGTCGGCGTGATCGCGGCGTTCCTCCTGCTGGTCTACGTCGCGAAGCGTGTCATCAGTGCGCGCGAAGCCCGTCACCTCGCCGAGGAGGAGCCCGCCGGGCTCGACGCCGACGACGTGAAAGACTGAAGCGATGGCTTCCCCCGCTTCGCCCCCGATGAAGGTGCTCTGGCTCGCGCGCTTGGAGTACAGGTTCCACGCGTGGCGCGAGAAGCGCGCCCGCGCACGCGGGCGGACGGCGACCGTCGCCGCGTTCCCGGGGTACGGGAGCACCCAGTGGGTCCGGGTGCTCGGCAGGGTCCTCATCCCCCCGAAGGACAAGAGGCGCGAACGCGGCGATTACGCGGGCGTGCGCGGATGGCGCAGCTTCGCATCGGTCCCGGTCGCACACGCGACGGTCACCGTCACCGTGAACGGTGTGCCGCACGAGGTCACCGCCGACCGCGGCGGCGTGATCGACGCCGTCCTGCCCGCCACGCTGCCGCCCGGATGGCAGACGGTCACGATGCGGGTCGAGGAGGCCGAGCCCGTCGAGGCGCGCGTGTTCGTGGTCGGGGACGACATCCGATTCGGCATCATCTCGGACGTGGACGACACCGTCATGGTGACGGCTCTCCCCCGCCCCTTCGTGGCGGCGTGGAACTCCTTCGTCCTCAACGAGCACGCCCGGCAGCCGGTGCCCGGCATGGCCGTGCTGCTCGAGCGGCTCGCCCGCGAGAACCCCGGATCGCCGGTCCTGTACCTGTCGACGGGAGCCTGGAACGTCGCGCCGACGCTCGTCCGGTTCCAGCGGCGGCACTTGTTCCCGATGGGCGCGATGCTCCTCACCGACTGGGGGCCGACGCACGACCGCTGGTTCCGCAGCGGCAAGCTGCACAAGCAGGAGAGCCTTCGCCGATTGGCCGACGAGTTCCCCGACATCGACTGGCTCCTCATCGGCGACGACGGGCAGCACGACGATGAGATCTATACGCAGTTCACGATCGAGCATCCCGAACAGGTCGCGGCGGTCGCGATCCGGCGGCTGACACCGGCGGAAGCGGTTCTCGCGGGCGGCCGCACGGCGGTCGACGACCACAGCGCCGCCGGGGTGCCGTGGGTGACCGGCGATGACGGGGCGGAACTGCTGGAACGGTTGACGGACGTCGACATCGTCCGCGATGTCCCCCCCTCCTCCTAGGCTGTCCGACATGTGTGGTCGCTTCGTCGTCGCGAATGTCGCTTCCGAGCTCGTCGGCGTGCTGCGCGTCGACGTCGAGAGCGACCACCTCCCGGCGCCGTCCTACAACATCGCTCCCACGTCGCAGGTCGCGATCGTCCTCGACTCGGCCAAGACCGATCCGCCTACGCGGCGCCTCGAGCCGGCGCGGTGGGGTCTCGTGCCGTCGTGGGCGAAGGACGTCAAGGTGGGTGCACGGGCGTTCAACGCGCGGTCCGAGGAACTCGAGGACAAGCCGATGTTCCGACAGGCCCTCATCAAGCGCCGCGCGATAGTGCCCGCGACGGGCTACTACGAGTGGCAGACCACCGACGAGGGCAAGACGCCCTACTTCATCCACCCCGCCGACGGCTCGCCCCTGCTGTTCGCCGGGCTCTACGAGTGGTGGAAGGATCCCGCGAAGACCGAGGACGATCCGAGCCGCTGGCTGCTCTCGTTCACCATCCTCACGCGCGCCGCCATCGATCCGCTCGGCTCCATCCACGATCGGATGCCGCTGTTCCTCGACGCCGACTTCGCCGACGCCTGGCTCGACACCGAGGTCGACAACGTCGGCGACCTGCTGGACGCCGCGGTCGACGCCGCGCCGCAGGTGGTCGCGGGACTGACCGACCACGTCGTCTCGAACGCCGTCGGGAACGTCCGCAACGACTCGCCCGACCTCATCGAGCCCGTCTGACCCGCTCGTGACGACCGCCACCGCGACCGTGCTCGACCGGTCCGATTGGACCGAGCGGATGCGGGCGCACGCCGCCCGCGCGGATGCGCTCACCGCCCGGCGCCGTCAGCGGGCGGCGCGCGGCGAGACGCATCCCGTCGACGACTTCCTGTACACGTACTACTCGTACAAACCCGCCCTGCTGCGGCGGTGGCATCCCGGGCGGGACGTCGCGCTCGACGACGCGGCCGACGCACCCCACGCGGCCTGGCGGTGGTACCGCGCCGAGGGCGGCGTCGTCGGCGCGGACACCGAGGCGTTCCTCACCGAGAAACGCCCGCTCGTCCGAGCGATCCGCGGCATCCTCGCGGGCGCCCTGGGACGCACGGCATCGTATGGCTGCTTCGGCATGCACGAGTGGGCGATGGTGTACCGCGACCGGGACACGCGGCATCCGGTCCCCCTCCGACTCGGCGCGGAAGGGACGGATGCCGTCGTCGAGGCGCACGATGTGCGGTGCACGCACATCGACGCGTTCCGGTTCTTCACGCCCGACGCCGTGCCCGCAACCGCTTCGCCCCGACGCGGGAGACGCAGCCGCAGATGGAACAGCCGGGATGTCTGCACGCAGGCATGGATCTCTACAAGTGGGCCGTGAAACTGGGGCCGCTCGTGCCCGGCGAGTTGATGCTCGATGCGTTCGAGCTCGCGCGCGACATCCGGGAACTCGACATGCGTGCGTCGCCCTACGATCTGACCGGGTGGGGGTACAGCGCGGTCCCCGTCGAGACACCCGAAGGGAAGGCGGCCTACGTCGCCGCCCAGCGCGAGTTCACGGCGAGGGCGCAGCCGATCCGTGCGGCGCTCCTCGCACGGATCGGCTGACCCCGGTCTCACCCGAGCTCTACGCGCGCCGCCGGGTTGTTGAGGACGACGATCGGCGTGATCGGCGAGTGCCCCGCGGCCACGATCCCCGCCCGGTCGAAGCGCACCAGCGGCTCACCCGCCGTCACGCGCTGACCGGCGGTCACGAGTGTCTCGAATCCGTCGCCCTTCATCGCGACGGTGTCGATCCCGACGTGGATCAGCAGCTCCGTCCTGTCGTCGAGGCGCAGACCGATCGCGTGCCCGGTCGGGAATACGCTCTCGACGCGGCCATCAGCGGGCGCCGAGATCACGTCGCCCGTCGGGTCGATCGCGACTCCCGGCCCTATCGTGCCGTCGGCGAACATCTCATCGGGGACCTCCGACAGCGCCAGCACGCGCCCGGCCACCGGCGGGCGCAGCCGGACGAGATCCGGAGCCTGCGTCGCCTGTGCGACAGCGGTGCCGGTCGAGGGTGCGGGCGCCGCCGACACGGCGCGACCCGCCAAAACGTCCTCCATCGCGTCCTTCACGAACTGCACATTCAATCCGTAGACGACCTGGACGGAGTGCCCACCCGGCTTGATCGTCCCCGCCGCACCGGCACGCTTGAGGGCGGCGTCGTCGACCCGCGCGACGTCGGCGATCTCCATGCGCAGACGCGTCGCGCAATTGTCGAGCTCGACGATGTTCTCGCGACCGCCCAGGGCCGAGACGAACCGCTCCGCCGTCGCATGGAATTCGCCGCGCGGCGCGGCATCCGTCCCCTCGTCCTCCAGCGCGTCGTCGTCCTCGCGACCGGGCGTCTTGAGATCGAACCGCCGGATGATCCAGCGGAAGACCACGAAGTAGATCGCGAACCAGATCGGTCCCATGATCAGGATGATCCAGGGGTTCTCGGCGAGCGGGTTCGCCCACCCCAGGACGAGGTCGATGAATCCGCCCGAGAAGCCGAAGCCCATGCGCACCGGGAGGATCGCCGAGACGAACAGCGAGATGCCCATGAACACCGCGTGGATGAGGTACAGCCAAGGCGCGAGGAACATGAACGAGAACTCGAGCGGCTCGGTGACGCCGACGAAGAACGACGAGATGGCTCCCGAGAGCAGGATGCCAGCGGCCACCTTGCGCCGGGTCGTCTTGGCGGTCACGTACATCGCGAGCGCCGCGCCGGGCAGGCCGAACATCATGATGGGGAAGAAGCCCGTCATGTACTGCCCGGTGACGCCATAGACACCGTCCCCGCCGGAGCCCTGCAGGAAGTTGTTGAGGTCGTTGATGCCCGCGACGTCGAACCAGAACACGGAGTTGAGCGCGTGGTGCAACCCGAGCGGGATGAGCAGCCGGTTGAAGAATCCGTAGATGCCCGCGCCCACCGGTCCGAGGGTGACGATCCACTCGCCGAAGCCGACCAGGCCCCCGTAGACGAACGGCCACACGAACACGAGCACGATCGCGAGGACCAGCGAGAGCCCCGCGGTGACGATGGCGACCGAGCGCTTGCCCGAGAAGAACGACAGCGCGTCCGGCAGCTTCGTGTCCTTGAATCGGTTGTAGCACCACGCCCCGATCAGGCCGCAGATGATGCCGACGAACACGTTCTGGATCTTCGTGAACGCGGGGTCGACGTCCTCGACCGCGGCTCCGGTGAGGGCCGCCATCGTGGCCGGGCTCAGCATGGTCGTCACGGTGAGCCACGAGACGAGGCCGGCGAGGGCGGAGGTGCCGTCGGACTTCTTCGCCATCCCGATCGAGACACCGACGGCGAACAGCAGCGCCAGGTTGTCCAGGAGCGCGCCGCCGGCCGCGCTCAGGAACGCGGAGCCGATGTTGTCGGCGCCGCCGTTGGCGTTCTTGATCCAATAGCCGATGCCGGACAGGATCGCGGCGACGGGAAGGACGGCCACCGGCAGCATGAGCGACCGGCCGAGCCTCTGGAAGAACTTCATCGTTTCTCCGCTCTCAGGTCCGCGAGGCCGGAGCCGGGCACGAGGTTACTCACCGCGAGCGTCGAACGTCAGAGGGCACGCGGTCGGCATCGACGCCGACGTCAAGCCCTCGACCCTCGTCGCCTGCGCCGCGAGACTGGCGGAGTCGAAAGGATCATCGTGAGCGCTGACAGCACCTCGCACTCCCCCGAGCTCGACCGCTTCATCGGCGGTGAACAGGAGGGCCTCCCGCCCGCCCCCGAGGGCGCATCCGACAACAGGGCGGCCGTCGACCCCGACGAGCGGTTCCACGTCCCCGAGGACGGTGACCTCAGCGTCGACGCGCAGCTCGCGCAGGACGACCCGGACTCAGACGACGGGCTCTGATACCTCCCGGCTCGACGCGACGGGCGTACGCCAGAGCAGCACGGCGACGACCCCTGCCAGGATGACGGCGGTCAACGCGATCGGGACGGGGATGATGCTGAAGAACACGGCTGAGTAGCTGATCACGCCGTCGAGGACGCGATCCTCCGCGAGCGTGAGGTGGAGCTGATCCGCCGAGATGCTCACCGCGACGACGAACACGAGATCGAAAAGCAACTCGAGAGAGGATGCCGCCCGCCCCGGCTCGTGCGGATCGCGCGGATGGTCTCGCGGATGCCCAGAATTCGGCTTCACTCCGGTGGTGGTGATAGCCAGCATACGCGACCGGGCTTCGACGGATCCGGGCGGTCTTGGAGAGATCTCGAGGTATCTGAACAGTTGCGTACCTGTCTACATCTCAAGTCCGGCCCGCCGGCGCCACGGGCAGCATCTTCTGCTGCACGGGTCGGAACGAAGCTACTGGTCTCAGTCCGGCCGCGGGAGGAGAGCCGCCGGGCCGGGCGTGCCGAATGTGAGGAAGACCAGCGTGACGTCGTCACTCTGATCCCATGGGACTTACCTCGTTGTGGGTGCAGCACTGACGAGGCGGATCGCAGTTAGGGCATGTCTGACAATTGCCGGGTCCAGGCGATGACGGCGTTGAGGATGACAGCGGCCCGGTAGGTGATCGCGAGTTTGTCGTAGCGGGTGGC